>NZ_PDZJ01000003.1:0-609940 GCF_002735685.1 Janthinobacterium sp. BJB301
CACCCGTTCGCCACTCGCCACCAGAGCAAGCTCCGTGCTGCCGTTCGACTTGCATGTGTAAGGCATGCCGCCAGCGTTCAATCTGAGCCAGGATCAAACTCTTCAGTTTAATCTCTGTTACTTTGCCCTTTTACAGGCACCATCATTGCTGATGGGTCGCTCACTCAAAAAACTGACAGGCCACTACTTTCGTAGCGCCTATTTCATTATTTCTTGTGAACATTTGATATTTTAAGTTAGACGCCAATCCGAAGATTGACGCTGCACTTACATCAAATGCCCACACTTATCGACTGTTAATTGTTAAAGAACTGTATTCGGTTACTGCTTTCGCGCTATCGACAAAGCGTTGTGTTTGTCAGCTGCGAAGAAGGAAGAGTATGAAGCATTTTGCTACGTCCGTCAACTCCTTCTTTTTTCTCACTTTACGCTGCATTTGCATGCGTCGTTCAGCGAGGGGGCGAATTATAGCCCTGCCCTGCGCACCCCGCAAGCGCTATTTTTCCACCCTCACCGCCCAGCAAGCATAGTCTTCACTTCAAGCGCCTTTTTGTGCAGCCTGTCGCAATCGGCTGGCGTAGTTCGTGGTCTTTAGGCACAGTGGCAACATCAGACTCTGACGCTACTCAACAAGGGGTTAAACTTGCCCGCTGCGTCGATTAACTCTTGTACTTGAAAGTGCCCTCATGCTTCCGATTTCCAGCCTGCCCCAATTGTTGAAAACCATCCTCGCTTGGTTGCAACGGGCATTCGACGCGACGACGACCTGGGTTACCCAACTGTCCTGGTGGAAATTCTTCCTGTTCGCTGCACTGGCACTGATCGCCGGCTCCATTTTGCAAGATGAGCTGTTCTCGTCCAGCCCGGACGAAGAAGTGGTCATCAAGTCGCATAAACGCAGCAGCAAGGGCTCGGGTGAAACCAATATCCTGATCGACGATACGGGCATTCACTTCAATCCCCGCAACAGCAAGAACCGCCGTAGCAGCTCGGCCGATCCAGCCGATGCGGCCGAGGCAGACGCACAAACCGGTGCCGTGCCGCCCGAACCGCCTGAACCACCGGCGGCCCCTGCCAAACCCAGCTATCCAGTAACGACGAATGCCTCGGGCGAAGAAGTCCATATTGAATTGCCGCCGCAAATCGGCGAAGAGTTGTCGAATGCTATTGAAGAAGCGGTCGATGATGCGGCAGAACAAAAAGTGTCGCGCTATCACCAGCAGGCATCGACCTGGTTCAAGAGCTTTGTGTCCTTGCTGGTATTGGCCCTGTTTGCCATGAAAGCCCTGGTTGGCGGCAAGAAACGTGCGGAAGCGGAAACTGTCACGGCAAACGAAGCAGCCGAGCGCGAATCCATGCAGCGCCAGCTCAGCGAAGCGAAGATGCAGATGATGCAGGCGCAAGTCGAGCCGCATTTCCTGTTCAACACACTGGCCTCCGTCGAACACCTGATCCAGGTCGATCCGCCGCGCGCGGCCAAGATGCAGCGCAGCCTGATCCAGTATCTGCGCGCCGTGCTGCCGCAAATGCGCGACAACGCCCTGATTACCAACCTGGGCCGTGAAGCGGATATGGTGCAAGCGTACTTGAACCTGCTGAAAATGCGCATGGAAGAACGCCTAACCGTCGATTTCCAGATTCCCGACGGCCTGCGCAGCGCCGCCTTCCCGCCCATGATGCTGCAATCGATGGTAGAGAATGCCATCAAACACGGCCTGGAAGTCAAACCGGAAGGCGGCACCCTGCGCATCGTGGCCGAAGTGGCGCACAGCAAGCTGCGCGTCACGGTGACCGATGACGGCCTCGGCTTTGGCGTAGTACCCAGCGATGGCACGGGACTCGGTTTGCCCACCATCCGCGAGCGCCTGAAGCTGCTGCATGGCGACCAGGGCAGCCTGACCATTACGCCAAATCAACCGTCCGGCGTATGCGCCGTGATCGAAGTGCCATATCAATTGTCCAAATAAGACAGAGTAGTTGATAAAAACGCTAAATCATTGAATAATCAATCTTCGCCCGTTCACACTTGAGACCTATGCCTACCGCTATTATTGCCGACGACGAAAGACTGATGCGCGACCAGCTGCGCCTGCGCCTGGGCCAAGCCTGGCCTGAACTGGAAATCATCGGCGAAGCCAAGAATGGCGACGAAGCGATCGAACTGGTGGAGCAACTCAAGCCGGACTTTGCTTTCCTCGATATCCGCATGCCGGGCAAGACAGGCATGGAAGCAGCGCAAGTGATTGGCGGCAAGACGCATATCGTCTTCGTCACGGCCTATGATACCCACGCCGTCGAAGCCTTCGAGCGGGGCGCCGTCGACTACGTGCTCAAGCCGCCCGAGCATGAGCGCTTGCTGGTCACGGTGGAGCGCCTGAAAACCCATTTGAACAAGCCGGCCCTGGACGTCAACAGCAGCGTCACGGCCATGCTGTCGCAACTGGCGGAAAAAATCACGGCCAAGCCCACGTATCTGCAATGGATACAGGCCAGCATCGGCCAGGACTTGCGCATGATCCCCGTGGAAGAGATTCTGTTCTTCCGTTCTGACGAGAAATACACCTGCGTGCAGACAGCCAAGTATGAGGCGCTGATCCGCAAGCCCGTGCGCGACCTGGCCGAAGAGCTCGATCCTTCGCTGTTCTGGCAAATCCACCGCGCCACACTGGTCAATGTGAATGCCATCGAAGGCGTGACGCGCGACATCCGCGGCCGCCACCTGGTGCTCATCAAAGGCAAGTCCGACAAGCTCGAAGTGAGCCGCAGCTTCCTGCACCTGTTCAAGCAAATGTAAGTCTCTCGCCGCCGCCCGGCCCAGGCCGGCGCGGCGCATCACTCCCTTCTTTCCCCGTCCTGCGCCACATCAAGCCGCGCCGTGCCAACAGGCATAGGCTAAAGTCCTGTCTGCCATTCCTGTCTTGCCTTCGTTCACGTTCGCAAGGAGAACCCCATGCCTGACCGAGGCAGTTCCACACTGCTGCGCATCCTGCCGCTGGGCATGGCGGCAGCGCTTTTGCTGTGCTTGTTTCCTCCCCTGAAAGCCCTCCGGCAACGGCAGGCGCGTGGCCAGGCCATCATCGATAGCGCCAGCGACGCCATCATCAGTATCGACAGCGGGCAAATCATCCTGCATGCGAACGCGGCGGCAGCCAGGTTGTTCGATGACACACCGGACGGCATGCGCGGCATGCGCCTGGGCCACTACATCCTGCGCGACTTGCGTACCCTTGACGGCCTGGGCAAGCACGATGGCGATCCGCCGTTTGGCGACATCAGCCAGGAGCTGCGCCTGACGGGCCGGCGTGCCACCGATTACACCTTGACAGGCCGGCGCAGCGATGGCGCCATGTTTCCCCTCGAAGGTTCGCTCTCGGCCATGCAGGAAGACGGCCATAGCGTGTTTACCATCATCGTGCGCGATATCAGTGCGCGCCAGCAAATGCATGAACAGCTGGCCCGCTCCTTTTCGCAACTGCGCGAATTGTCGAGCGCGCTGCAATCCATCCGCGAAGAGGAGCGCAAGCATATCGCACGCGAACTGCATGATGACCTGGGGCAGCTGCTGGCCACCTTGCGCGTCGACCTGACCCTGGTGCGCCAGCACACGGATACCACCGCATCCTTGCAAGCACTGCTGCACAGCATGGACGGCTTGCTGGTGACGGCCATCACCTCGCTGCGGCGCATCGCCAGCAACCTGCGTCCGCGCGCGCTCGATGAAGGGGGCTTATATTTTGCGCTACAAAAACTGCGGCACGACTTCCTGCTGCGCCGCGCCATCCATTTCGACTTGCTGGCCGACGAAGCCGACCTCGTGCTCGACGATGCGCGCAGCACGGCCATCTATCGCATCGTGCAGGAAGCGCTGACAAATATCGCGCGCCATGCCGAGGCCAGCCATATCACCATCGCTCTGCACCGCATCGACTCCTCGCTGGCCATCACCATCCAGGATGATGGCCGCGGCATTGCCGAACACGACCTGGAAAAAGCCACGGCCCTGGGCTTGCTGGGCATGCGCGAACGGGTGTGGGGCTTGAACGGCAGCATCCATATCGGCGCCGATAGCGAATTGGGCGGCACGCGCATCGACATCTCGCTGCCCATGCATGCGGAGGCGGCAGCAGCAGCGGCGATGCAATAAAAAAGGCGCCCGCAGGCGCCTTTCACTTCCTCACATCGAACGATGCTTAGAATTTGTGTGCCAGGCCGATCTGGTACGAAGTCAGCGATTTGACGCGCTCACGGCCAGCGTAAGCGTACACGTCGGTGCGCTTCGACAGGTGGTAGTCGTAGCCGACGCCGAATTCCTTGATGGTGTCCTGATCCTTGAACTTGTTGTTGCTTTGCTCTTGCTTGCCGTACGACACTTTGGCATCGCCGCCGCCAACCGTGTAGTTCAGGCCGATCAGGTAGGACTTGAATTCGCCGGTCGTGGCAACTTTGGTGTCGCCTTTCGAGTAGGCGGCCGTGATCTTGGCTGGGCCGAATTTATAGCCGCCACCGATGGACCACAGGTCAGGCTTGGCGGCCGTTGCCGTTGCTTGCACGGCTTTTTCGTAGCCGGCGTGCAAGCTGATCGGGCCATTGTCGTAGGTTGCCAGGCCGATCACGCCTGCGTCAGCGCTGTTGACTTCGCTCAGCACGTATTGCAGGCTGCCCACGAAACCTTCAAAGCTTGGGCTGTTGTAGGTCACGGCGTTGTTGACGCGCGATGTGCCGACGCCCGAACGCAGCAGGGTTTCATTGTTCTTGCCGACCACGCCGTAGGTGTTGAATGGATCGACGCGGGCGATGGTGCCATCGACCAGGTTCTTGGTGCGGCCCAGGATGGCGGTACCAAACGCGCCTTTCAAGCCCACGTAAGCTTGACGGTCGAACAACACGCCTTTTTGCGCGCCGGTATCGGCCAGGAATTCACTTTCCAGGTTGAAAATTGCGGACAGACCGCCACCCAGATCTTCCGTACCCTTGAAACCGAGGCGCGACGCATTGTTTTCGCGTTGTACCGTCGGCTGGCCAGTGGTCTTGGCAATACCGAGGTCAACCAGGCCGTACACGGTGACGTTCGATTGTGCTTGTGCCGTAGCTGCTGCGAAGGTGCCGATGATCAATGCTGCCAGAGTAATTTTTTTCACTTGAGATTCTCTACATTAGGTTGGACAAGAATGTTGCTGCTTAGCTGCTGAACCGAATCATGCCCACCAAATACTTCAACAATATGACATCGACAAGATGTTGTTTTTTGGCACAATGTCTTGTCAGATAAAAACAACAGGCGAAAAAAAACCGCCCGAGGGCGGCTTGTGGCGGCAGTCCGGCCTTACTTCAGGCGGCAGCTCAGCAGCCAGTAGTATTCCAGGCGCTTCATGCGGATTTCGCGGGCCGAATGGGCAAACTTCTTGCGCAGGTGGCTATCCGACGGGAAATTCTTCAGCACTTCATAGCGCTCGCCCCCATCCGTCGTGCGGAACTGGTGGGTATTGCCTTCCAGGTCGGTGCGCGCGATAACGGTGCTGCTGCCATCGACATAGGAATTGTCGATCAGTACCAGCAGGATGTCCTTGCCCAGCTTGCTGCGCAATTGCTTCAGGTATTTGTCCTGGTCTTCACGCTTGACGTGCGACCACCAGAAACCGGCAAACACGGCCGTGAACTTGCCCAGCAAGTCGTCCGGCAAGTTGAACGCATCGAGCTTGGCGAAGGTGACGTTGTCGGGCAAACCGCGCGCCTGGGCCAGCGCCAGCATTTCATCGTTGATATCGGTGGCCAGGACGGACTCGGCCGACTCGGCGACCACCTCCGTCCAATAGCCGGTACCGCAAGCCAGTTCCAGCACGGTGTGGCCTTCCAGCACGTCGGCGACCTTGTCGCGCAACACTTCCAGGTCTTCCTGGCGTTCGGGCTTGTCATAGACGCGCTCGTACTGCTGCGCGATGGTGGCGTAATATTTGGCAAGCTGATCGGTAATCATTATTTCTTCTCTTCTTAAATAATCTTGGCCAGGCACCTCGCCCGGCCGACTTCATGCATTGTTATAGTTCGTAGTGCTCTTTATCACCGCTCATCGCTTGCTCGATGAGCTTGCGGTTCAGGGTCGGCGTCAGCAACTCGATAAAGGTATAAATATAGCTGCGCAAATACGCGCCTTGCTTGACAGCCACGCGCGACACATTCATGCCGAACAGGTGGCCGACAGGGATGGCGCGCAAGCCTTTGTCGCGCTCGGCATCGAAGGCCATACCCGCTATGATACCAATCCCCATGCCCAACTCGACATAAGTCTTGATCACGTCCGCATCGATGGCTTCGAGCAAGATGTCAGGCTTCAGGCCGCGCAGCACGAAAGCGTGGTCGATCTTGTTGCGTCCGGCAAACGCGCTGTCATAGGTAATCAGGGGGAAGGCGGCGATTTCTTCCAGGGTCACGGACTTCGATTTGAGCAGCGGATGGTCGACCGGCACCACCACCACGTGCTCCCACTGATAGCAGGGCAAGGTGATCAAGCCATCGATAGCGGCGATCGATTCCGTGGCGATGGCCAGGTCGGCCTGGTCGCGCTGCACCATTTCGGCGATCTGACGCGGGTTACCTTGCAGCAAAGACAATCTTACCTTCGGAAACTTCAACATGAAGGCTTGCACCACCTTCGGCAAGGTGTAGCGCGCCTGCGTATGCGTGGTGGCAATGGTAAAGCTGCCGCTGTCCTGCGCCGCGAATTCCTTGCCGATGCGCTTCATGCTGTCGATTTCCTGCATGATCAGCTCGACGGACTCCAGCACCAGGCGGCCCGGCTCCGTCAAGCCGCGGATGCGCTTGCCGTGGCGCGTAAAAATATCCACGCCCAGCTCTTCCTCCAGCTCGATGATGGCTTTCGATACGCCCGGTTGCGACGTAAACAAGGCCTTGGCGGCGTCCGTCAGGTTGTAATTCTGCCGGACCGCTTCGCGCACGAAGCGCAATTGATGGAGATTCATTGCTGGTTTGCCCTAGATTGCCGTGATTTGCCGAGTTTCCGCCCCACCCATGATTTTACGTTCATGCATATACGCATATCGCATATAAGCAAATGCGTACTTAGTAGTTTGGAATAAACACTAAGTTTATTACTATTGCGGGTACTTTGGGGGTGCAAGCATGACTTTGTCTTATATAGTCTCAGGATTTGCCGTAGGATTACTCGTAGGAATGACCGGCGTGGGCGGCGGTTCGCTGATGACGCCGCTGTTAACCTTGCTGTTTGGCGTGCCGCCTTCCGTGGCGGTGGGCACCGACCTGGCGTTCGCCTCGATCACCAAGAGCGCCGGCACCCTGACGCACCGCCTGCGCGGCACCATCCGCTGGGATATCGTCAAGCGCCTGTGCATCGGCGCCCTGCCCGCCGCCGTCATCGCGACCCTGGCGCTGAAATCGTTCGGCACCCTGTCGCCGGAAATCGGCCAGATCATCCGTTACTCGATCGCCGGCTCCGTGCTGCTGACCGTCGTGGCGCTGATTTTCAAGGGCCGCATGCTGGCCTGGATCAATGCACACCCCGAGAAACAATTGCAAGGTAACAAGCTTGCCGCTGCGACCATTATTTCCGGCGCCGTGCTGGGCGTGCTGGTCACGGTGTCGTCGATCGGCGCCGGCGCCATCGGCGCGACCCTGCTGGTGATGCTGTATCCACGCATGAGCTCAGCCGAAGTGGCGGGCACCGATATCGCCTACGCCGTGCCCCTGACGGCCATCGCCGCCCTGGGCCACTGGTGGCTCGGCTCCATCCACTGGGAATTGCTGGCCTCCTTGCTGGTCGGCTCCCTGCCCGGCATCACGCTCGGTTCCTGGGTCGCCCGCTCCGTGCCGGAAAAGTTTTTACGAGTGCTGCTGGCGATGACCTTGACCGGCGTGGCAGTGAAGCTAATCTATTAATTACCGAACAAGTGACAAGAGCAGTATCAAGAACATAATCCCAGGCAATCTTCCAGCACCCCGGCTTTTTTAGGAATTGATATGTACCACTACGATCAGTACGACCACCTCATCATCAAAGAACGCATCGCCCAGTACCGAGACCAGGTTGCGCGCCGTATCGCCAATGAGCTGACGGAAGAGGAGTTCATTCCGCTCCGCCTGCAAAACGGCCTGTACATGCAACGCCACGCCTACATGCTGCGCATCGCCGTGCCGTACGGCTTGCTGTCGTCGAAGCAGATGCGCATGTTCGCGCACATCGCGCGCAAGTATGACCGCGGCTATGGCCACTTCACGACGCGCCAGAATATCCAGTTCAACTGGATCGAGCTGGAGCAAACCCCCGATATCCTGACGGACCTGGCATCGGTGGAAATGCACGCGATCCAGACTTCCGGCAACTGTATCCGTAATACAACATCGGACCCGTTCGCCGGCGTCGCCGCCGATGAAATCATCGATCCGCGCCCGTACGCGGAAGTGTTGCGCCAATGGAGTACCTTCCACCCCGAGTTCATCGCCCTGCCGCGTAAATTCAAGGTCGCCATCAATGGCGCCGAAGAAGACCGTGCCGCCATCGCCGTGCACGATATCGGCTTGACGGCCGTGCGCAACGAAGCTGGCGAAGTGGGCTTCAAGGTGATGGCCGGCGGCGGCATGGGCCGCACGCCGATCCTGGGCAGCGTCGTGCGCGAATTCTTGCCGTGGCAGCACTTGCTGACGTATATCCAGGCCATCATGCGCGTGTACAACCTGCACGGCCGCCGCGACAACAAATACAAGGCGCGCATCAAGATCCTGTTGAAAGCCATCGGCGTGGAAGAATTCACGCGCCAGGTGGAAGCAGAGTGGGTCGACTTGAAAGATGGTCCGGAAACCTTGACGGCCGAGGAAATGCAGCGCGTGGCGGACTTCTTCAATCCACCCGCCTACCTTGCCCTGCCGGAACTCGACTACAAGGCGGAGCACGCGGACAACAAGGCGTATGTGAACTGGCTGGCGCGCAACGTCAAGCCGCACCAGCGTCTCGGCTACGTGGCCGTGGTACTGTCGCTGAAGAAAACGGGGGTGCCGCCAGGCGATGCGACGGCCGAGCAGATCGACTTCGTGGCGGATCTGGCCGACCGCTACAGCTTTGGCGAACTGCGCGTGACCCACGAGCAAAACCTGGTGCTGGCCGACGTGGAGCAGTCGAAACTGTTCAAACTGTGGCAGGAAGCCAAGGCGCATGGCTTGGCCACGCCGAACATCGGCTTGCTGACGGACATGATCTGCTGCCCCGGCGGCGACTTCTGCTCGCTGGCCAACGCCAAGTCGCTGCCGATCGCGGCCGCCATTGCCGAACGCTTCGACAGCATCGACTTCCAGCACGACATCGGCGAGATCGAACTGAATATTTCCGGCTGCATCAATGCCTGCGGCCATCATCACGTGGGCAGCATCGGCATCCTCGGCGTCGACAAGGATGGCAGCGAATGGTATCAAGTGTCGATTGGCGGCGCGCAGGGCAACAACGCGGCCATCGGCAAGATCATCGGACCATCGTTCTCTTCCCTGCAGATGCCTGAAGTCATCGGCCGCCTGCTGCACGTCTATGTGCGCGACCGACACGAAGGCGAGCGCTTCGTCGATACGGCCCAGCGCCTGGGCGTGGCGCCGTTCAAGGAACACGTATATGCAACGCCGATCACGGTCGGCAACCTGGTGGGAGAGGACGAATATGTTTGAGGTACGCGAAGAAATCATCAAGAACGCCGCCGTGGTGCCAAATACCTGGGGCTTGCTGCGCCTCGATGAAAACGACACGCCGGAAACGGTCGTCGTGCCTGCAGGCAAGGTCATCGTGCCCCTGCTCGTATGGCAAGCCCAGCGCGAGACCCTGGCCGCCCGCCTGCCCGATATCGGCGTATGGCTGGCCAGCGACGAGCGCCCGGAAGAACTGGCGGCCGACGTGGCGCAACTGCCCGTGATCGGCGTGGACTTCCCGAAATTCACGGATGGCCGCGGCTATTCGATCGCCTTCAACCTGCGCGCCCGTCTGGGTTTCCAGGGTGAGTTGCGCGCCATCGGCGACGTGCTGCGCGATCAGCTGTTTTCCATGCACAGGGTAGGCTTTGACGCTTATGCCACCCGGCCCGACCGCAGCATCCACGACGCCCTGAAAGGTTTGTCGGTCTTTTCGGAAACCTACCAGGCCTCGTGGGATCAAAAATCACCGCTGTTCCGCCGCCACCAGCGCGAAGGCCAGAATCCTGACCTCGACAACGCGGCCGGCATCTGAGGGCCCATCATGAGCAATTTGACTTCTTTGATTGACGCCACCGAGCAAACGCTGACACGCATCGCCGCGGATTTTTCGCCGGCCGTGTTCGCGTCCAGCCTGGCAGCCGAAGACATGGTGCTGACCGACATGATTCTCAAGGCGAAGCTGCCCATCGGCATCTTTTCCCTGGAAACGGGCCGGCTGCACCAGGAAACCCTGGCCGTGCTCGACAAGGTCAAGACCCGTTACGACCACGACATCACCTTGTACCGCCCGCAGCCGGAAGCGGTGGCTGCCTACGTGGAACAGAACGGCCTGAACGCCTTTTATAACAGCGTCGAGATGCGCCGCGAATGCTGCCGCATCCGCAAGGTCGAACCGCTGGGGCGCGCGCTGGCCGGAAACAAGGCCTGGGTGACGGGACAACGCCGTGCGCAGTCCACCACGCGCGCCGAATTGCACGTGCAGGAAGACGACGCGGCGCACGCGATGACGAAATTCAATCCGCTGGCCGACTGGTCGGAAGAAGACGTGTGGGCATACATCCGCGCCAATGACGTGCCCTACAACGCGCTGCACGACCAGGGCTACCCGTCGATCGGCTGCGAACCCTGTACGCGGGCCGTCCAGCCGGGCGAAGATGTGCGCGCCGGACGCTGGTGGTGGGAAAACCCGGACTCCAAGGAATGCGGCCTGCACATGGTGGATGGCAAATTGATACGCATCAAATCCGTGGCAGCCTGAACAGACACAACAGACTCAGCAGAATAAGAAAGCACCCATATGAGCAATATTTTGAACCAGCGTCACCTCGACAGCCTTGAATCGGAAGCCATCCACATCATGCGTGAAGTGGCGGCCGAATCGGCCAGTCCTGCGCTGCTGTTTTCCGGTGGCAAGGATTCCGTCGTCCTCTTGCGTTTGGCTGAAAAAGCCTTCCGCCCGGGCAAGTTCCCATTTCCCCTCGTGCATATCGACACGGGCCACAACTTCCCGGAAGTCATTACTTTCCGTGATAAAAAGGTGGCGGAACTGGGCGAACGCCTGATCGTCGGCTCCGTGGAAGACTCGATCAAGCGCGGCACCGTGCGTCTGCGCAACCCGGCCACGGATTCGCGCAATGCGGCGCAAGCCGTGACCTTGCTGGAAACCATTGCCGAACACGGCTTTGACGCCTGCATCGGCGGCGCCCGCCGCGATGAAGAAAAGGCCCGCGCCAAGGAACGCATCTTCTCGTTCCGCGACGAATTCGGCGCCTGGGACCCGAAAGCCCAGCGTCCGGAACTGTGGGACCTGTATAACACCCGCGTGCATCCCGGTGAAAACATGCGCGTGTTTCCCATCTCGAACTGGACGGAGCTGGACGTGTGGCAATACATCGCCCGCGAGCAACTGGAACTGCCGCCGATCTACTTCGCGCACGAACGCCAGGTGATCCCGCGCAACGGCTTACTGGTGCCGCTGACGGATCTGACGCCGCCACGCGAAGGCGAAACGGTGGAAACGCAAGTCGTGCGCTTCCGCACGGTGGGCGATATCTCGTGCACCTGCCCTGTCTCCTCCGATGCGGCGACGGTCGACGCCATCATCGCCGAAACGGCAATCACGCAAATCACGGAACGGGGGGCCACCCGCATGGATGACCAGACTTCCGAAGCCTCGATGGAAAAACGCAAGAAAGCAGGGTATTTCTAATGAACGCAGCAATCCAGAACACCAACCTCACCGACAGCCTGGAGCGCGGCATGTTGCGCTTCATCACGGCCGGTTCCGTCGATGACGGCAAGAGCACCCTGATCGGCCGTTTGCTGTTCGACAGCAAGGGCATCTTCGCCGACCAGCTCGACGCCATGTCGCGCTCCAAGCACAAGCGCACGGTGGGCGACACGGTCGACCTGTCCCTGCTGACGGACGGCCTGGAAGCGGAACGCGAGCAAGGCATCACCATCGACGTGGCCTACCGTTACTTTGCTACGCCGAAACGCAAATTCATCATCGCCGACACCCCGGGCCACGAACAATACACGCGCAACATGGTCACGGGCGCTTCCACCGCCGATGCCGTCATCATCCTGATCGACGTGTCGAAGGTAAAACTGGGCGACGATGGCAGCGTGGAATTGTTGATCCAGACCAAGCGTCATTCGACCATCGCGCACTTGCTGCAGATCGAGCACGTGGTCGTGGCCGTCAACAAGATGGACCTCGTCGACTACGATGAAACGGTGTACAAGCGCATCGTGGCCGCCTACCGCGAATTTGCCCAGTCGCTGGGTTTGAAGGACATCACGCCGATTCCCCTGTCGGCACTCACTGGCGACAACGTCGTCGAACGTGGCGACAAGCTGGGCTGGTACACGGGCCCGACCCTGATCGAGCTGCTCGAATCGCTGTCCGTCTACGATGAATCGCACGACACGCCATTCCGCTTCCCGGTGCAGCTGGTGGCGCGCCACAATGGCCACGAAGCGAACGACTTCCGCGGCTACATGGGCCGCATCGAAGCGGGCAAGGTCAGCATCGGCGACACCCTGGTGGTGCAGCCATCGGGCCAGACGGCAACCGTCAAGGATATCGTCACCCTGGACGGTTCGCTGCCAACGGCCGTGGTAGGCCAGTCCGTGACCCTGCTGCTCAATGAATACCTCGATATCTCGCGCGGCGACTTGCTGGCAAGCAGCGAGCGTCCTGCCACCCTGCTGAAACAGGTGGTGGCCGACGTGTGCTGGCTGTCGGAAGACGCGCTGGATCTGCGCCGCAAGTACTGGATCAAGCACGGCACAAAGCAGACGGCAGCCAAGGTGACGGCGATCGAATCGATCCTCGACATCAATACGCAGCAGCGCCATCCGGCCGAAAGCTTGAAGCTCAACGATATCGCCCGCATCAGCCTGAATGTGCAACAGGCGCTGGCGGCCGACGCGTATGCCGATATCCGCGCCACCGGTGCCTTCATCCTGATCGATGAAGTCACCCACCAGACGGTCGCGGCCGGCATGGTTCGACTCTAACTCCACAGCGTCCAGGAAAGGCAGCCACATGAACAGCTCCCCATCTCTCCCCGGCAAGGTCTACCTGGTCGGCGCCGGCCCCGGCGCGCAAGACCTGATGACCTTGCGCGGCGCGCGCCTGCTGGCGCAAGCGGACGTCGTGCTGCACGACGCGCTGGTCACCGAGGAGATGCTGGAGCTGTGCCCGCAGGCGAAGAAAATCCTCGTAGGCAAGCGCTGCGGCCAGTTGTCGACGGCACAGGCCTTCATCAACAAGCAACTGGTCGACCATGCGCGCAAGCACGCCGTCGTCGTGCGCCTGAAAGGGGGCGACCCCATGCTGTTCGGGCGCGCCGACGAGGAATTGCGCGCGCTGGAAGAGGCGGGCATCGCGGTGGAAGTGGTGCCCGGCATTACCACGGCACTGGCGGCAGCGGCCGCCACACAGCAGCCGCTGACCAAGCGGGGCGTGTCGCGCAGCGTGGCCTTTTTCACGTCCAGCACGGCGCCGGGCGAACCGGACCAGACGCGCATTCCCGACTGCGACACCCTGGTGCAATACATGGGCGGCCGTGAAGCCATCGCCACGGCACAGCGCCTGCTGGCGCAGGGCCGCCGTGCCGACACCCCGGTGGTGGTGATTGAAAACTGCAGCCGCCCGGACCAGCGCATCGTGCGCCTTCCGCTGAGCGCCCTGGCGCATGGCCTGGGCGATACCCACGGCCCCGTGCTGGTGATGCTGGGCGACGCCATGGCCGCGCGCGCGCACCAGAGCACCGAAGAAGCCGCCGCCATGCTGGCCCGCCATGCTTGAATAAACACACCGTATTTTACCGACTTTAAAGTCAGTAATCGACGTCTTCAGAGGAAACATGATACGATGCGGACGCATCTTTTCTCGAGAAGTTGTTGTGTGATAGCAATAAATTCACGCTTCGCCCCGCCATAGCGCTTGCCATGCGGTCTCCCGGCTGACGGAACCACTGGCAACCTCCCCGAAAAAAGCTGCGCCCGCAGGCTGCAATACCGCGCCGCGCAACTTTAGCCTTACGACCACACATGAATTTCACCTCCATGCGCGAAGCCCTGACTTCGCTCAGCCGCAGCAATGTCGGCGTCGCCAGCGCTGTGCTGTTAAGCATGCTCGCCTCCATCGCCCTGTGGACGGTGTTCCCGAATATCGACGACGAAAACCATTTGCTGGAATGGCTGCAAGCGCTGTTCCTGGCCCTGGCTTGCACCGTGCACGGCGTGCGCGCCTGGCAAGAGACTGACCGCCAGTCGCTGCGCTTTCTCATGCATGCAGGCTTGTGTGCCCTGCTGTTCGGCTTCCTGCTGCGCGAACTCGATATCGACCAGTTCGGCACGGCGCCCGTCTGGGCCCAGCTGGAAAAAGCCCTGCGCGTGCTGGAATTGCTGATCCTGATACGCATCCTGATCTTTTTCGCGCCGCGCGCCGGCAAGGTGTTTGCCCATGCCGGCCTGATTTTCAGCATGCGCATCACCATCCTGACGGCCATCGGCGGCTTGCTGATGGTCGCCGGCTGGCCCTTCGACAAGAAGGTCTTCCATGGCATGCCGGACGCCTACGCGCTGCTGGGCGAGGAAGTCTTCGAACTGGGCGCCTATCTGCTGCTGTTCCTCGCTTCGCTGTCCGACAGTTCGGCCGCCGCCCGCATCAGCCTGGCGCCAAAGAAGAAATCGGCTTAACCGCCTTCAAATGAAGATGGCAGCGGCAGCAGCCGCTGCAAGGTCGCGGCCACGCGCAGCAGGCGCGGGTCGTCATCCTCGGCCTCGTCGCAGGTATCGTTGATACAGAAAAACGGCAAGCTGCCAAAACGCGCCGCCAGCTCTTCAAGCTGCTGCGGCGCCGCCACATCGCCGCTGGCGATATGCAGCGGGTCAAGCATGCGCGACCGCGCAATCCCCTGATGCACCATCCAGCGCGGCACCAGGTCGGGCAGCAACGCCGGCACCTGCCACGAGCGAAACACCGTCGCGCGCACGCCGGCAAACATGGCCGGCGCCAGCCCTTCCAGTGCATGCAGCGCGCTTTTCAGCATGGGCCGCGGCGCGTGCGCATACAGGCGCGGTTCATGCTGGTAAGCTGCATACTGCGCCGACAGCCATTGCCGCGACAAGGTGGCGCAATTGACAGGCGCCGCCACGTCGGCGCGCAAGCCCTGCATGTCTTCGTGCAGCGCACTCTCCGTGAAAACACTCAAACGCCCGTCCCCTTCCTCCCCAAACCAGAATGCGGGCTCGAACGGCGCGCCAAAAAATACGTCGTCGTTCAGATACAGGAAGCGCTCGGACAGGCCCGGAATATGGTGCAGATACGATTCGATATGGCCGGAGTCGAACACGGGCAAGGCGGCAGCGGGCATCAGGCTCGCATGGTCGATCACCGTCAGGCGCGGTGAGGCGCGCAGCCACTCCGGCACTTGCCGGTCCGTCAGCAGGTAGATATGGCCGTGGCCGGGGAAGAAGCGCTCGAGCGCGCGCAGGTTGTAGCGCAGCTCGCCGTTGTCGCGGTAGCGCCCCGCCACGTTGCCGTGCAGGGCCAGCTGGCCGGGATGCGCCCGCGCCCAGGCGGCATACGCGTGCTGCCAGCGCGCGCGCCAAGCGGGATCGGTGCCGTCGACCCACAGGTAGACGATGTCGATGCCGCTCAAGGGAGAGTGCTGGAGCCTGGCGCCGCCACGCAGTAATCGGCGATGGCGGCGAGCACGCTGGCGTTCTCGCCGACCGCCTCGACCACCTTCAGGCGCAGTGCCGGATGCCGCTGGCGCAATTCTTCCAGCAATAGCGGCAAGTCGCGCAGCACATGCCCGCCCTGCCCCAGGAACACGGGCACCACGGTGACGTCCAGAATGGCGCCGGCCGGCAGCTTGGCCAGCAGGCTTTGCACCAGCTCGGGCAGGCGTGGCGTCATCAGTTCAAGGAAAGCCAGGTGCACGCCGGTGCCGGGCATGCGCGCCTGGGTCAGGTCGCGCAGGCGCTCGAAGGGCGCGGCCCACGATGCGGCGCGCGCGCCATGGGCAAACAGGATCAGCGCCTGTTCCGCGTTCGTCTCCATCAGTGCCGCTCCACCCACCACAGGGCGCCCAGCGCCAGCAGCAGATACAGCGCGCTCGGCGCCACCGCCGTCAGGAAGGCCGGCCAGGTGCTGAGCAGCCCCAGATGCGAGAACAGGGTGTTGACCAGCATGAAGCTCACGCCGATCATGATGCCGATGAAAATCTTCAGGCTGATGCCGCCGCTGCGCGTATGCATGTAGGCGAACGGCAGCGCCAGCGCCATCAACACGAAAATGGCCAGCGGATCGATCAGCTTTTTCCAGAAGGCAATGCGGAAACGCTCGGTTTCCTGCTTGTTCTCGGCCAGGTGGCGCGTGTACACGGCCAGTTCGCTGGCCGACATGCGCTCGGGATCGGAAGCCGACACCGTCAGGATCTTCGGCGTCACTTCCGACGTCATGTCCTTGCTGGCGCTTTGCACCGTATGCACCAGGCTCGTTTCCTGTCCATAATAGTTCGACAGCTTCGGCTCGAAGCCGGGCGACGTGGCCGCGCTGTTCGAGAACGAGGTTTCCGTCACATCGGTCAGGCGCCAGATATTATTGCCCCGATACGTCGCGCCCTTGGCCACGGTCAGGGTGCGCAAACGCATATCGGTGTCGAATTCATACAGCTTGACGTTTTTCAGCTGGCCGTCCGGACGCGCTTCGCCGACATTGAAAAAGCGCGAACCGGTGACGGTGCCCGTCAGGCCATCGCTCTTGACCATGTCCTTGGTCCACAGGCCCGAGCGAAACTCGCTGGACACGGCCGCGCCGCGCGAGGTCAGCTTGAGGCGTTCGGCCAGCGGTTCCGTGCGCGGCGTGATCAACTCGCCGAAGATGAAGGTGATGACGACGAAGACGATACCGATGCGGAACAGGAAACCGGCCGCCATCGCCGTCGACATGCTCGATGCGCGCATGATGGTAAATTCGGAACTGGCGGCAAACTGCGCCATCGTGTAGATCGTGCCGATCAGCGCCGCGATCGGCATCACCTCGTACACGTGCCCCGGCACCAGCACCAGCACGTACAGGAAGGCATACTGGATGGTGTAGCCGTTGCGGCCCACCTTGGGCAGCTCGCCCGTCAGGTCGATGAAGGCTTGCAGTGCCAGGAAGGCCAGCAGCACGAACAGCACCGCCTGGAATATCGAGACCGCAAAATAGCGCTGTAAAATCTTCATTTCGATGCCGCTTTACTTGTATTGCCGGCGCGGCGCGCGCGCTTGAAAGCCGCCAGCAGGACCAGCGGATGATAGCGGTGGTTCACATTCAGGCGCCACGCAAACAGCGCCACCACGGCCAGCGCCGCCAGCAGGTGCAGCGGCCACCAGGCCAGGCCAAAGGTCAGGCGGCCCTGCTTCACGCTCGCTTCGATGACCTTGATCAGGTTGCTGTACGTAAAGAAAATCAGCAGGGCGATGATCAGGTTGGTCGAACTGCCGGCACGCGGATTGACAAAGCCCAGCGGAATGGCCAGCAGGATCAGCATCAGGCCGATCAGTGGCGCGCTGACCCGCCACAGCAATTCGGCCATGGTATACGGATTCGGATCGGCGATGAGCGCCATGGTGCTCATGGCGCGCACGCCCAGTTCCGCGCCCAGTTCCTGCTGCTTGCTCTCGATGCGCATGATGTACTGTTCGAACTCCATGGTCTGGAAGTCCGCCTGCGTCGGCACGCCCTGGTAGCGGCGGCCGCTCTTGAGCACCAGGAAGCGTTCACCCTTGGCGTCGGTATTGATCACGCCTTCCTTGGCGACGACGACGACGGCGCTGCCTTTTTCATCGACGGTATTGACGAAGACGTTTTGCACCACCGTCTTCTCGCCGCTGACGCCCTCGACGAAGAAGATGCGGTTGCTGCCGGCCGATTCGCGGAACTGGCCCGGCGTGACTTTCTGCAGGTCTTCGCGCTTTTCAAAGCGCGCCACATATTCATCGCTTTTCTTTTGCGCCCACGGCGTGGCGTACAGGCTCAGGATGCCGGTGGCCAGCACCAGCGGCAGGCCGAAGCTGAGCACCGGCCAGATCCAGCGCGACAGGCTCAGGCCGGAGGCGAACCACACCACCATCTCCGACTCCTTGTAGCTGCGGGTGACGACCATCAGCACCGAAATGAATCCGGTGAGGATGATGATGGTGGGCAGCTGCATCAGGGCGGAAAAGACCATCAGCGACATGACGTCGGACGACGCAATCTTGCCGCCCGCCGCCTTGCCGAGAATACCGATCAGCATCCAGGTGAGCAGGATGCTGAACAAAACTGTGAAGGTGGCCCCGGCGGCACTAGCCAATTCACGTCGAAGGGCGCGTTGAAAGATCATTCGGAGTTTATAATTCGGATCGGTTAGTTGAGTAACACGTTACTAGTAAATGAAAACGGAGAACCAAATGGACTTTAGCATAAAAGCATTCGATACCAAGAGCACCCTCGGCACGGCCAAAAGCGGATGCATCGCGGTTGCGGTATTCGAAAACAAAAAACTGTCGCCAGCGGCAAAATCGCTGGACAGCAAGGGTGCAATTTCGGCTGCGCTGAAGTCCGGCGACATCAGCGGCAAGCCTGGCAGCACCTTGCTGCTGCGCGCAGTCGATGGCGTCGCCGCCGAACGTGTTCTGCTGGTAGGCATGGGCAGCGATGACACTGTCAGCGAAAAAAGCTTCACGACCGGCGTACAAGCCGCACTGAAGGCCTTCGGCTCGCTGGGCGCTGCGGACGCCATTATCGCATTACCGCTGGCTGAAGTGAAAGAGCGCGACGTAAATTGGGCAATCCGTTGCGTGGTGCAAGCCGCACATGACAGCCAATACCGCTGCGACTCGCAAAAAAGCAAAAAAGATCCGGCGCCAGCAGGCGTGCGCAAGATCGTCCTGGCTGCTCCTGCAACGGCCGCCACGCGCGGCGCGCTGGCGCAAGCCATCGCCATCGCCAACGGTTCCGACCTGACGCGCAACCTGGGCGACCTGCCGGCAAACATCGCCAATCCGACCTACCTGGCCAACACGGCCAAGCAGCTGGCCAAGGATTACAAGTTCGAAGTCGAAGTGCTGGACCGCAAACAGCTCGAAGCGCTGAAAATGGGCAGCTTCCTGTCCGTCACCAACGGCAGCGAGCAGCCGCCGAAGTTCATCGTCCTGAAACACATGGGCGGCAAGGCCAAGGATGCGCCAGTCGTCCTGGTCGGCAAGGGTATCACCTTCGACACGGGCGGCATTTCGATCAAGGCCGGTCCTGGCATGGATGAAATGAAGTACGACATGTGCGGCGCCGCCTCCGTCCTGGGCACCTTCCGCGCCATCGGCGAAATGAACCTGAAGCTGAACGTCATCGGCATCATCGCCGCGTGCGAAAACATGCCGTCGGGCCGTGCCACCAAGCCGGGCGACATCGTCACTTCCATGAACGGCCTGACCATCGAAGTGCTGAACACGGACGCCGAAGGCCGTCTGGTGCTGTGCGACGCGCTGACCTACGCCGAACGCTTCAAGCCGGCAGCCGTGGTCGATATCGCCACCCTGACGGGCGCTTGCGTCGTGGCCCTGGGCCACCACAACAGCGGCCTGTTTACGCGCAGCGATGCGGCGCATGACCAGCTGGCCAATGAATTGCTGGCAGCGGGCAAACAGTCGAGCGACACGGCATGGCGCATGCCGATCGAAGAGGCGTACAACGAGCAGCTGAAGTCGAACTTCGCCGACCTGGCCAACATCGGCACGCCAGGCGGCGGTTCGGTGACGGCAGCGGCCTTCCTGGAAAACTTCACCAAGAAGTACACCTGGGCACATCTGGACATCGCCGGCACGGCATGGAAATCGGGCGGCGCAAAAGGCGCGACCGGCCGTCCGGTGCCTTTGCTCACCACGTTCCTGATCAACCGCGTGTAAGTTGACGCCTGCCGGTAGCGCGCCCTGCGCTATCGGCGTCGCGAAGCAGCCGCCACGGTCACTGACCCTGGCGGCTTTTTTATGTGTATTTGAATCAGTAGACGACGGGATTGGGCAAGGGCGACGGCGCCACCTTCGGCTGCACCACCGTTTCCGGCACGGCGGCCGGCTGCGGCTTCGCGGCGACGGGCGCGGGCGGCGGCGCCAGGCGCGCGGGGTCCTGCATGACGATGGTCAAAATGGATGGGTAGTCAAAGCCGGCGCCCGTGTTGCGGTCGACGAAATAGCCGACACCCAGGGTCAGGATGACATTGCCCCAGACGCTGCCATTGAGCTTGGGGTCGATGTGGTCGTCCGTCGCGATGGCGGGCGAACCGTGCTTGCGGCAGTCGACCTTCAACGGTTCCTGGCTCTTGCGGATGGTGATGCGCCCTGGCGTGGTGACGAACCACTTGCCCACGTCGTTGCTGAGGATGCAGCCGGCGCCCGTCAGTTCGCGGTTGTCCTGGATGGTTTGCACCAGCACCATCTGTTCGGTGTTGCCAGTCAGGGTGGCGCAGCCGCCCAGGCCAAACAGCAGCAGCGTCCTGGCGGCAAGGGCGGCAGACGATGGCACGCGCATGGGAAGCTCGCTTAACGGACGGGAATCGGCTGGTCGCCGGGCACGGCGACGGCGGTGACGCTGTTTTTCGGACTGCCGTCGATCAGGCGGTCGGAATACACGAGGTAGACCAGCGCATTGCGCTTGCTGTCGACCATGCGCACGACGCGCACATGCTTGAAGAAGATCGAGGCTCGCTCGGTAAACACTTCTTCCTGGCGTGGCAGCTTGCCCTTGAATTGCAGCGGCCCCACCTGGCGGCACGCCACGGCCGCATCGGCCTTGTCTTCGGCCAGGCCGACGGCGCCCTTGATGCCGCCCGTCTTGGCGCGCGACAGATAACAGCTGACGCCGGCGACGCGCGGGTCGTCATACGCTTCGACGACGATCTTGTGGTCAGGGCCGATCAGTTTGAACACCGTGTCGACCGAACCGATGGTTTCGGCGTGCGCCGCGGCGCAGGCAAAGCCCAGCACCAGAGCGGCAGGCAGCAATTTACGCATGAAGAGTATCCCGGGCACGCACGCAGGCGGCCATCAGTTGATGGGAGCGAAACGCTGGACCATGACGCCTTCGACTTCGATCAGTTGAAAGAACACGTCCTTCGGCCGGGTCCAGATGGAACCGTCGGCGGCGCGATAGACGATCATCGGCGTCAGATCCGCTTCCAGCGTGGCTTCGCACACCAGTTCGTAAATGCCGCCCTTGTAGTGCCGATAACGCATCGCCGTCCCCTCAAGCCGTTGAATCTTCGCTCTTGTCGTCGGCCAGCGCCTTCTGCTTCTGCTTCAGGCCCTGGATCACTTTCAGTATGCCTTCCATGCCGGCCGCGCCATCGGCGCCGCTGAAGGCGTCGAGCACTTCATTGAGCACCTTGTTGCGCACGGTCGCTTCATCGGAAGACATTTCCAGCGCGCGCTGGGCTTTCGCCGCCTTTTCGGCAGCGCTCACGCGCGGCTTGGCAGCCGTCTTGCCATGCGTCAGAGCAGCCTGCCAGATAACCCAGCGGCGCTGGGTCTCGAAAATCAGGTACTCATCCGGTTTGTCTTCTCTTCGCCGCACAATGTGGCCGTCACGCTGCGCCCACGCTTCAAATGCAGTTCGCATTTTCTTCCTTTGCAAATGCTACGCGCAAGTCTCACTATTAAAACTGCAACATTTCAAAATAGTACCATCTATTGATGTCGCAAAACAGTCTCATAGATATAGTACTGCAATTTATATAACAAGTCTGGCGGCGCCAGGGACGGAATTGACACTCCGTCCCCGGCACAGTGGTCATGTAATCGGAATAGCAATTACAACTAATTACAACTGCTTCCTGTCTGGTTGCCAACTTGGCCGTAACAAAGCTGTGTGACACAGTTGTTACACGGTGCCATTTTAGTAGTTTTTATCGCGTTTTAGCGAGAAACTTTACACCTTTGTCGCGTTAATCAGCGAGACGCATCCTGCCACGCCAGCCACTTATGCCAAATCAAACATAGGGGTTGATCAATGATACACAAAAACATAATATTCATGCGCCACGATTGGTTAAGTATAAATACTTTATTTGTACTCTTTTTCCCTGCCAGCAAATAAAGCTCCTACCCGGCAAGCGGCGCAAGACGTCATCGACACGCATGCGGTAAGATTCGCGCCTATCGATACCCATTCAAGCAAGGATTTTTCCCATGAAACTCGCCACCTGGAACGTCAACTCGCTCAAAGTGCGCCTGCCGCAAGTGCTGCAGTGGCTGACAGACAACCCGGTCGACATACTCTGCCTGCAAGAGACCAAACTGACGGACGACAAGTTCCCCGTCGCCGAGATCGAGGCGGCCGGCTACCAGGTGGTCTTCAGCGGCCAGAAAACGTATAACGGCGTGGCCATCCTGTCGAAGCTGCCGATCACCGACGTGGTGAAGAACAACCCGCGCTATGAAGATGCGCAGCAGCGCATCCTGGCCGCCACCATCGGTGGCGTGCGCGTCGTCTGCGCCTACGTGCCGAACGGCCAGAGCGTCGACTCGGACAAGTATGAATACAAGCTGGGCTGGCTGGCCGCCCTGCACGACTGGCTGGCCGAAGAAGCGCAGCAGCACCCGCAACTGGCCGTCGTCGGCGACTACAATATCGCGCCCGACGACCGCGACGTGCATGACCCTGTCGCCTGGGAAGGCCAGGTACTGGTGTCGGACAAGGAACGCGCCGCCCTGCAGCGCCTGTTCGACATCGGCCTGACGGATGCCTTCCGCCTGTTCGAGCAGGCGGACAAATCGTTCAGCTGGTGGGATTACCGCCAGCTGGGCTTCCGCCTGAACAAGGGCCTGCGCATCGACCACATCCTGCTCTCGCCCGCCCTCGCCGCCCGCTGCACGGCGTGCGTCATCGACCGCGTACCGCGCAAGTGGGAACAGCCGTCCGACCATGCGCCAGTCGTGGCGACGATTGACTAGCTAACGGCTATCCGCTCCAGCAAGGCCTGCGCGTTCACGGCAGGCACTGGCGCGGAAAACAGATAGCCCTGCGCATAGCGGCAGCCGTTCGCCTGCAGCAGGGCGAACTGCTCTTCCGTCTCCACGCCCTCGGCCACGGCCGACAATTGCAGGCTGTCGGCCAGCGCGATGATGGCCGCCACGATGGCGCGGTCTTCCCCGCTGTGCTCCAGATCCTTGATGAAGGCGCGATCGATCTTGACCTTCTTCACGGGGAAGCGCTTCAGGTAGGCCAGGCTGGAATAGCCGGTGCCGAAATCGTCGATCGACAGGCGCAAGCCCATGCCATTGATCTGGCGCAAAATCTCCAGCGTATGCTCGCCGTGCTGCATCAGCGCCGTCTCGGTGATCTCGAATTCCAGCAGCGCCGGGTCGATGCCCGTTTCCCGCACCACGGCGCCAATCGCCGCCACCAGGCCCTTGTGCATGAACTGGCGCGGCGACAGATTCACCGCCAAGGGCACGGGCTGCAAGCCCTGGCGCTGCCAGGCCATGCTTTGCTCGCAGGCCTGGCGCATCACCCATTCGCCCACCGGCACGATCAGGCCGTTTTCCTCCATGATGGGAATGAAGCGGTCCGGCAGCACCAGGCCGTGGCCCGGGCGGCGCCAGCGCAGCAGCACTTCCATGCCGTGCAGCCGGCGCGTGGCGATATCGATGACGGGCTGGTAAAACAGTTCGAACTGCTGCAGCGCCAACGCCGTGCGCAAGCTGCTTTCCAGGTCGAAGTGCAAGGCCGCCGCCTGGTTCATCGTCTGCGTGAAGAACTGGTAGTTATTACGGCCATTGCCCTTGGCGTGGTACATGGCCGCATCCGCATGGCGCATCAGGGCGTCGACGTCGCCGCCATCGTCCGGATACAGGCAGATGCCAATCGACGGCGTCACGTGCAGCACATGGCCGTCGAGCGGAAAGGCGGGTGTCAGCGCTTCGATGATCTTCTCGGCCACGCGCGCCGCTTCGTCGCTGCCGCGGATGCCCGGCACCAGCACGACGAATTCGTCGCCGCCCAGGCGCGCCACCGTGTCGCTGGCGCGCACGGCGCCGCACAGCCGGGCGGCCACTTCCTTGAGCAGCAGGTCGCCCGTCATGTGGCCCAGCGAATCGTTGATGGTCTTGAAGCGGTCCAGGTCGATGAACATCACGGCCAGCTTGCGCCCGGAACGCTGCGAGGCCAGCATGGCCCGTTCCAGCCTGTCCGACAGCAACGCGCGGTTCGGCAAGCCTGTCAGGTTGTCGTGATAGGCCATGTGGTGCACCCGCGCCTCGGCCTGGCGCCGCTCGACGATCTCGCCCTGTAACAGCAGGTTGGCGCCGGCCAGTTCGGCCGTGCGTTCCTGCACGCGCAATTCCAGCTCGTCGCGCGCGCGGCGCACCGCCTCGGCCGCCTCGCGGCGCGCCGTCACGTCGTCGACCAGCCACACGGAACGGCCATGCGCATGCGCCAGGTCGAACGGCCGGCCGGACAGGCGCGCCCAGAAGCGGCTGCCATCCTTGCGCACCAGCTGGTATTCCGACATGTGCACGCGTCCCGCATCGAAGTCGCGCGCCGTCTCGCCGCGCGCCACCTTCCACGCGGCCATGTCCGGATACAGGGCCTGCACCGACAGGCCGTTGATTTCACCCGGTCCATAGCCGAACAACTCTTCCATCTTGCTGTTGGCACGCAAATTGTAGCCGCCCTCTATCACCGAGATGCCCAGCACGGCGCTGTCCAGGATGGCCTGGTTTTCCAGCAGCGCGTTGCGCAGGGATTCTTCGGCGCGCTTGGCTTCCGTGCGGTCCTCGATGATCCAGATGGTGCCGGCGGCGGGATCGTCCGGATTGACGACATAGGCGATCAGCTGCGCCCACAAGGTGCTGCCGTCGCGGCGCATCATTTCCACTTCCGTCTGGAAGGGCTTGGCCACGGACAGGAAGGGGAAGGCCGCCGCGCCCAGCAGCTCGTACGATTGCTGCGACACGTACAGCGCGCGCCCGGGCAAGCCCAGCGCCTCGTCGCCGCTATAGCCGAACATCGCGGCAAAGCCCAGGTTATAGCGCGTGATCAGGCGGTTCTTGGTATACAGGATGCTCACCGAGGCATTCGTCATGATGGCCGCCACTTCCATCTGCGTCTGGCGGCTGGCCGTGATGTCTTCCAGTATCCAGATGGCGCCCTGCTCGCTGTGCGTCTGGTCGACGGCCTTGGCGCGGATGCGGCACCAGAACAGGCTGCCGTCGCGGCGGCGGAACAGCGATTCATCCTGCTCGTATGGCAAGCCCTGCCCCAGCAGCGGCGTGGCCTGTACGCCAAACTCCTCGTAGGCGGCGGGCGACGGAAACAGTTCGGCGGCGGGCAGGCCCGTCATCTCCTCCTGCGCGTAGCCGAACATTTCGGCGAAACGGGGATTGCAGCGAAGGATCAGGCGCGAACGGGAAAACAGGATGCCGACGGAGGCATTGTCGAGGATAGCCTGCTGCTCGAGCATCAGCTGGCGCGTCGCCTCCTCGGCCGCCTTCTGCGCGCTGCGGTCGTCGAACAGCCAGATCGTGTCGCGCAGCGCACGGTCGGACTGGCTCTCGGGATTCAGCACATAGCCATACGCCAGGGCCCAGAACGTGGAGCCGTCGCGGCGGCGCATCTCCATCTCGCCCTGGAACGGCAAGCCGCGCCGCAGCAGTGGTGCGGCCTGGCGCACGACATTGTCATACGCCGCGCGCGACGGATACAGGTCGGCGACGGCCAGGCCCACGCCGCTGTCGCCGTCAAAACCGAAGCATTCGGCGAAGCGCCGGTTGTAGCGCAGCACGCCCTTGTCGCGCTGAAAACCGATGGCCAGGGGCGCGTTATCCATCACCGCCTGCATTTCCAGCATGGCGCGCCGCAGCTGGTCTTCATCGCGCCGGTGGTCGCTGATGTCTTCGATGATCCAGACCGTGCCGTCATGCGTATTGAGGGGATCGACGGCACGCCCGTGCAGGCGGCTCCAGAACAGGGTGCCATCCTGACGCCGCAATTCCAGTTCCGTGCGGTACGGCTTGCCCTTCGACAGCAGCGGCGCCGCTTCCAGCCCCAGGGCGCGGCAATGCTCGGCGGAGCGGTACAGCACCGCGCCCGGCATGCCCGTCAGCTGGTGGCGCGCGTAGCCGAGCATCTCGGCGGCGCGGATATTGCACTCCTCGATGAAGCCGCCCTTGGAAAAGACGATGCCGACGGCCGCGCTTTCCAGGATCGCCTGCTGCTCGAGCAAGGTCTTGCGCAAGGCTTGCTGGTCGCGCTGCTGCACGCTGATGTCGGCAAACACGAGGGTCGCACCGGGCAGGCCATCGTCCACCAGCAGGGGCCGCGACCAGACCTGCACGGCGATAGCGCCCGCCTCCCCTTCCAGGCTGCTGTCCCAGTGCCGCTCGCGCCCGGCCGCGCCAAGCGCGCCGCGCAGCATGCTGGTGCTCGATGCGCGGTAAGCGTCCGTAAAGCAGTCGGCCAGCAGCCAACCCGCCATATCCCGCCCCAGCAGGGTCTGCAAGGCGCCATTCGCGGCCACCACCATGCCGCAGGCATCGCAGGCGCAGGCCGGCAAGGCGATCAGTTGCAAGGCATCGGCGATGAAATCGGGACTGGTCGGTACGCGGTTCATGGACACCATGGGATGGTTAAGGACAAGATAAACATGCGCCTGGGCAAATATTCTTCCAAGCATCATGGTGCTGCTAGATCATAAACCAGTTTCCCGGGGTTTTTTCATATTCCTTATTGGCAATATCTGAAACACCACAGACCACTTGCAACACGCCCGTTGCAACGCCGTTGCATGGCTGAAAAATGAAACAAATCGTTTAGAATAAAGCATGCGCCGCCCTCCCCAACCTCCGCTCGACCACCGCGACAAACCCGTCATCTGGACCGTCTCCGTCTCGCGCCTGTTCGACCTGTTCCGCGACATCACGCTCGAATACGACGACCTGGCGACGATCGAACCGATCAACCTGGGCTTCGACGACGCCGTGCGCCACATCCGCGAACGCATGGCCACGGAGCGCTGCGACGCCGTCATCGCGGCCGGTTCGAACGGCGCCTACCTGAAAGGCAGACTGTCGGTACCCGTCATCATCGCCAAGGCCAGCGGCTACGACGTGATGCAGGCGCTGGCGCGCGCGCGGCGCATCTCGCCGCACATCGGCGTCGTCACCTACCAGGACCCGATGCCGGAACTGGCCGAATTTGCCGCCACCTTCGGCTTCCAGATCTTTCAGCGCACCTATGCCACCGAGGAAGACGCGCGCGCGCAGATCAATGAACTGAAGGCGGCCGGGGTCAAAGCCGTCGTCGGCGCGGGCCTCGTCACCGACCTGGCCGAAGAGGCGGGACTGGCCGCCGTCTTCGTGTATTCGGCCACGGCCATCCGGCGCGCCTTCGACGATGCGCTGGAACTGGCGCGCCTGACCCAGATCGAATCGAACCGGGGACGCCGCACGGTAGTGGCCGACACCCTGCGCGCGCGGCACGGCCTGCACGATCTGCGCGGCGAGTCGGAAGCGATGGAAGCGCTGCGCCAGTCGGTGGTGCTGTATGCGCGCTCGCCGGCAACGGTGCTGATCCAGGGAGAAACGGGCAGCGGCAAGGAACTGGTGGCGCAGGCGATCCACCGCGAAAGCCCGCGCAGCCTGGGCGCGAACCGCCCCTTCATCGCCATCAACTGCGGCGCCATCGCCGAATCCCTGCTGGAATCGGAACTGTTCGGCCACGAGGATGGGGCCTTCACGGGCGCCCGCAGGGGCGGCCATGCGGGCCTGTTCGAGGCGGCCAACCACGGCACGCTGTTCCTCGACGAAATCGGCGAAATGCCGCTGGCCCTGCAAACGCGATTGCTGCGCGTGCTGGAAGAGCGCGAAGTGGTGCGCGTGGGCGGCACGCGGCCCATCGCCATCAATGTACGCATCATCAGCGCCACGCATTGCGACCTGGAACAGCGCATCCGCGAAGGACGCTTCCGCGCCGACCTGTTTTACCGCCTGGCCGTGCTGCGCCTGCATTTGCCCGCATTGCGCGAACGCGCCAGCGACATTCCCGGCCTGGCCGAGTGGTCGCTGAAAAACGCGCTGGCCGCGCTGGGCGCCCGTCCGCACCCCAACCTACATGCGGAAATCCAGGCTTGCGCGCCGCTGCTGCGCCGCTACGACTGGCCCGGCAACGTGCGCGAACTGCGCAACCTGGCCGAGCGCCTGGCCCTGTTCCTGGCCGCCGAGCCGCTGCAGGCGCTGACGCCCGCCTTCGTGCTGGGCGTGGCGCCGGAACTGGCCAATGCTGCCGGCACGCCGGCGCCGCTGCCGGCGCCGGCCGGCGCCATCGCGCCGCGCCCGGAAGACGAAAGCGCCAGCGCCGTGCTGGCGCGCTTTGGCGGACGCCGCGACGCCGCCGCCCACTACCTCGGCATCAGCCGCACCACCCTGTGGCGCCGCCTGCGCACCAGCTGATTTCTTCAACCAGACAAAAGACACCATGGACGACTGGCCTCACTTGCACGAATTATGGCAACGCTGCACGGGACACGGCGGCGCGGCCGGCAGCCAGGGACTGGCGCGCGACCACCGGGACATCAAGGCGCTGTATGCGCGCGGCATTTCCATGGAAGACGCCATGCAGTTCCTGTTCCAGCAACGCCCTACGCTGGAAGCCTTCCAGGCGTGGCTGGCCGGCCGCACGCGCGTCCGCCCGGCGCACGCCGCCAGCGCGCATCAGGACGTGCTGTCGGCCGCCGAACTGCGCCATTTCGATGAGCACGGCTACCTGGTGCTGCGCGGCGCCGTGCCGCGCGCGCAGTGCGTCGCCGCACAAACGGCGATATGGGAATACCTGGGCGCCAGCCCCGATGATGCGGCATCGTGGTACCGGCCGCACCCGGGCAAGCGGGGCCTGATGCTGCAGTTTTCCGACCATCCGGCCCTCGAGGAAAACCGCCACTGCGCGCACATACGCCACGCCTGTCAGCAGCTATATGACACCGGCATCGGCGCCGGCACCGGCATCTACGCCAGCATCGACAAGGTGAGCTTCAATCCGCCGGAAACGCCGCAGCACCGTTTCCTTGGCAGCGCCCTGCACTGGGACGTCAGCCTGCAACAGCCGGTTCCCTTCAAGCTGCAAGGCATGCTGTACCTGAGCGACTGTCCGGCGCAGCACGGCGCCTTTCACTGCGTGCCCGGCTTCCAGCACCACATGGCCGGCTGGCTGCGGCAAGTACCGCCGGGCCGCCAGCCGCGCGAATGGGCCGTCGAGGACTTGCGGCCCGTGCCCGTCGAAGGCATGGCCGGCGATTTCATCATCTGGCACCAGGCCCTGCCCCATTGCGCCACGCCCAACCGCGGCCCGGCGCCGCGCATGGTGCAGTACCTGACCTACCTCCCGGAGCACTGCCAGGATCAGGATGCGTGGATCTGAACCACTCATCCCGCCCTGGCGCCGCTCATCCCGCAGCGCTGGCAGCCGCGCCCCTGCGCCGCTAGCATGGTCGTCAAGGAGGAGTACCCCATGAAACGAACACTGCAAACATTGATCTTGCTCAGTACGGCGCTGCTGGCGGGCGCCAGCCAGGCCGCCGCGCCCGCGGCATTCAAGGTCGAGGTCACAGGACAAGGCCGTCCCCTGGTCCTGATTCCCGGCCTGGCGTCTTCCGGCGAAGTCTGGCAAGGCACGGTGGCGCGCCTGTGCGGCCCGCAAGCCGCACGCCAATGCCACGTGCTGACACTGGCCGGTTTTGCCGGCGTGGCGCCCATCGAGGGCGACCTGCTGGCGCAGGCCGAGCAACAACTGGCCGACTACATCGGCACCCAAAAACTGGGCCAGCCGGCCATCATCGGGCATAGCCTGGGCGGCTTCCTGGCGTTGAAAATGGCCATCGACCATCCTGACCAAACGGGCAAGCTGGTGATCGTCGACTCGCTGCCGGCGCTGGGCGCGACGCAGCTGCCCTCCATCACGCCGCCGCAGCTGCAAGCCATGGCTGCGCAGATGCAATCGGCCATGCGCGCGCAGGATGGCGCCACCTACGCCGCCAGCCAGCGCCGCACGGTAAGCAGCATGGCCAGCGCGCCGGCCGACGTGGAGCGCATCATCGGCTGGGGCCAGCGCTCGGACCGCGAGACGGTGATCAAGTCCATGGGCACCCTGGTAGCCAGCGACTTGCGCCAGGACGTGGCGAAAATAAAATCGCCAACCCTGGTGCTGGGTACCTGGATCGCCTACAAGGACTATGCGCCGCGCAGCGCCATCGAAGCGACCTTCCAGCAGCAGTATGCCCAGCTGCCCGGCGTAAAAGTCGCGCTGGCCGACACGGCGCGCCACTTCATCATGTACGACCAGCCGGACTGGATGCAGGCGCGCATCGAACAGTTCCTGGACTAGGCGATGAACGCGCCCTTGCATCGGCCGCCGCTGCTGGCCAGGATCAACTGGTACTGGACCTTCCAGCTGGCCGGCTGGGGCGCGCTCACCCTGTTCAACAGCGTGTATGGCGGCTCCACGCAGCTGCGCATCGTCGTGACGATTGCCAGCTGGGGCTCGCTGGGCGGGCTGCTGCTGTCGCACCTGTGGCATGGCGTCCTGCGCCGGCGCGGCTGGGCGGCGAACGGCTTGCGCTGGCAGCGCATCGTGCCGTCGCTGATCGTGCTGGCCGCCATCCAGACGGCCAGCGTGACGGCCGCCTTCCACGTCATGTATCCGCCGGACACCATCCGCGGCATCGCCTGGCTGCCCGGCGCGCTGCTGTTCTGGTTCGGGGTATTCCTGACCTGGACGGTGTTCTACTTCACCGCGCTGTCGCTGCGCCGCGCCAGCCGTTTCGAGGCCGAGGCGCTGCGCCTGGAAGTGCTGGCCAAGGATGCCCAGTTGCGTGCCCTGCAGGCGCAAGTCAATCCGCATTTTTTCTTCAACAGTCTCAATAGCGTGCGCGCGCTGATCTTCGAAGACCGCGAAGCGGCCGCGCACATGATCGACCAGCTGGCCAACCTGATGCGCCATGCGCTGCAGTCCAGCCAGCACGCCACCGTGCCGCTGGCGGCAGAACTGGAGGCCGTACGCGCCTACCTGGCCATCGAACAGAGTCGCTTCGAGGAACGCCTGCGCGTCAGCTTCGACATCCCCCCAGGCCTGGAGCTCGTGCGCGTGCCGCCCATGGCCCTGCAAACGCTGGTGGAAAATGCCGTCAAATATGGCGTCGAAGCGAGTGCCGATGGCGGCGACATCCGCATCGCGGCGCGGCGCGGCGCTGGCATGGATACGCTGCAGATCGAGGTCGCCAACACGGGCAGGCTGCGCAGCGCGTCCGGCTCCACCGGCATCGGCCTGCGCAATGCGCGCCAGCGCCTGCAGCTGGCCTGCGGCGAGCGCGCCAGCCTGGAACTGTGCGAACAGGCGGGCTGGGTACACGCCACCATCCACTTGCCGGAACTGGCATGAGCGGCCTGCCGCTCAAGATACTGCTGATCGATGACGAGCGCCTGGCGCGCGCCGAGCTGCGGCGCCTGTTGGCGCCGCATGTGCAGCAAGGTGCCGTGGAAATCGTGGGCGAGGCGGCCAGCGCGGCCGACGCCATCACGCAGATCGGCAAGCTGCGCCCCGACCTGCTGCTGCTCGACGTGCAGATGCCGGGCGGCTCCGGCTTCGACCTGCTGGCCGCGCTGGACGATGCGCCCGACGTCATCTTTTGCACGGCCTTCGACCAGTACGCGCTGCAGGCATTCGAGGTCAGCGCCCTCGACTACCTGCAAAAACCCGTGCAGGCGGCGCGCCTGGCCACGGCGCTGGCGCGTGCCGGAGCGCGGGCGCAAGCCGTGCCGCCGCCCGCGCCGCGCAAGGTCTTCATCAAGGATGGGGAACGCTGCTGGTTTGTGGCGTTTGACGATATCCGCCTGCTGGAATCGGAAGGCAACTACACGCGCGTGCATTTCGGCGAACAGCGTCCGCTGATGCTGCGCACCCTGAACCAGCTGGAAGAAAAACTCGATCCCGCCCTGTTCCTGCGCGCCAACCGGCGCCAGATCGTCAACCTGGCGCAGGTGGCGCAGCTGTCACCGAACGCCGCCGATGGCCTCGACCTGCACCTGCTGGACGGCAGCGTGGTCGAGGTGTCACGCCGCCGCGCGCAACAGTTCAAGGCCGCCTGCGGCCTGTAGCGGGGCTATTTCAGTGCGGGGATCGGCTGCGCCTGGAATGCGGGGCGCGGCTGCTCCTTGAGCTTTTTCGCCAGCATGTCGAGCGCCACTTCCAGCTGGCGGTCGGCGCCATTGAAGGTGGCGTGCGGCGGGTTTTCCACCTCCACGTCCGGCACCACGCCCACGCCTTCGATCAGCCACTGGCCATCGATGCCGAACTGGCCGTTTTCCGCCACGCGCGCCATGCCGTTATCCGCCAGACGCGTATTGTCGCTGAGCCAGACGCCGGCACCGGCCGTGCGCTTGCCCACCAGCGGCGCCAGGCCCAGGGCCTTGACGCCGGCGGCAAAGGTCTCGCCATCGGAATACGTGAGTTCATCGACCAGCACCACCAGGTGGCCGCGGAAGGTGTTCTGCATGTTCGACGATGGCTGCACGCCCGGCGGCGCCCAGTAGGCCCAGGCCTTGCGCAGCAGTTTTTCAATGATCCAGCTGTCGATATTGCCGCCGTTATTGCGCCGTACGTCGATGATCAAACCTTCGCGGTTGATGTTGGCGTAAAAATCGCGCGCGAACGAGGCGATGTCATTCGGGCCCATGGCGCGCAGGTGCAGGTAGCCGATGCGCCCCTGCGAAGCGGCCGCCACCTGCTCGGCGCAGCTCAATTCCCAGTCGCCATAGCGCAGCGCCGTCTGTTTCGCCATGTTGACGGGCGTGACGATGACGGCGCGCGGCGCGCCCTTGCCATTCCCTCGTTTGACCTGCAACAAGACCTGCTTGTCGGCCTGGTTCAGCAGCAGGTCGCTGATATCGCGCGCGGCCAGCACGTCCTTGCCGTTGACGGCCGTGATCACGTCGCCCGCCTTCACATCCACGTCGGGGCGCGACAGCGGCGCGCGCGCCGAGGGCAATTCCGCTTCGCTGCGGTAGACATGCTCGACCCGATAACCGTCGTTTGTCCGCGCCAGCACGGCGCCCAGGCCCGCAGGCGTGCCTTCCTGCTCCGTGCGGCGCAATTCGCCGGGACGGATCTGCGAATGCAGCGCGCCCACTTCGGCCACCATCATGCCGAGTAAATCATTGAGTTCGGCGCGGTCCGTGACCCGCTCGACCAGAGGCGCATATTTGTCGCGCGCCGCCTTCCAGTTCACGCCGCGCATCTTCGCGTCATACAGGAAGTCGCGGTGCAAGCGCCAGGCATCGTTGAACATCTGCTTCCATTCCAGGCGCGGATTCGACACAAACGTCCAGTCGTCAACCTTGACCTTGGCTTTCGACAGGTCGGACGGCAGCTTGGCGCCCGCCTCGATCACCAGCATCTCGCCCGGTCCCGTAGCTGCCGCCGTGCGGTAGTACAAATGCTTTTTATCCTGCGCCAGGTCGAATTCACGCACATTGGCCACCAGCAGTTCCGGCTTGGAACCGGTATTGCCAATCGCCAAAGTCTTCAGGCTGGACTTGTTCTCGCCGCTGTCCCGTTCAAGGAAATACAGGCGCTTGTCATCGGCGGCCAGCGCGCTGTAATTGCCCGCCGCCAGCGGCACTTCATACAGGCGCTCGGCCAGGCCCTGGCTGACGATGGCCGGCAAGGCGGCCGGCGCCTTTTTCACGGCCCCCTTGCCGCCGGCCTTTTCCAATGCCTTTTCCGCCGCCAGTTCGGCCGCCTTTTCATCATCCGTCTCGGCCGGCTTGACGCCAGGGCGGCTCAGTTCATCGTCGGGCTGAAACGGGAAACGGTTGCCCGGCTGCAGCGCCAGCGCATACACGCCGATGCGCTTGTCGAATACGGGGCCCATGTTGCGGTCGCCCCACGGCGAGCCGTTGGCCAGCTGGAAATTGCGCGCCGACATGAAGTACAACCATCGCCCGTCGGGCGAAAACACGGGGGAACCGGACGTATAGCGGTCGCTGGTGACGAACTGCAGCTGTTTCGACGCGAGGTTGTACAGGCCGATCTGCTCGCGTTGCTCATTGCTGGCCACGCGCACGATGGCCAGGTTGCGGCTGTCGGGCGACCATTGCACTTCGTCGTGCTTGTCCACGCCCGCCTTGCCCGCGTCGTCGATCAGCTGGTTGCCCCTGGTGGCCAGGTCGAGCAGCCAGAAGCGGCCCTTCTTGTCCGTGTGGGCCAGCCAGCGCCCGTCCGGCGACGGATACAGCTTCCAGCGGTGGTTATCTCCCTGCGTCGTCAGCTGCTCGCCCTTGCCCGAGCCATCGGCGGCGTACTTCCAGATTTCATTCTCTCCGCTCGTATCGACGATGGCGAAGACGGATTTTTCGTCGCTGGAAAAGACGGCGTCGCGCGCCCGCGCCCCTTCGGGAATAGCGATATCGACGCGGCGCATGCTGCCTGTGCCGGCGATGCTGACGCGTCCGCGAGCCGTCAGGATGATGCGCTCATCCTTGCCGGACAGCTGCACATTGCTCAAGGTATCCAGCGGCGAACGGATCTGGCGCGCGCGCTGCTGGTCGAAGTCGGATACGAGGCTGATCGGCAATGGCGATGAGTCCGTCCCTGCCGCCAGGTCCAGCACCTGCAGGTCCGCGCCCAATTGATACACAATCTTGCCATCGCCCAAGGAAGCATTACGCACGTCCCATTGCTTGTGCGTCGTCAATGTGCGGCGATCGGAGCCGTCCGGCAGCATGCTCCAGAGATTGTCGCTGCCGCCCGCGTCGCTAATATAGTAGACGCGGCCTTGCCACCACATGGGACGCTTGTTGTTGCCAGCCAATACGGCAGGTTCCGCATGCATGCGCACGGCCTCGCCCTCGCCGCCCAGCTCATAGCGCCACAGGGTGGCATGCGCGCCGCCCCGGTAATTGCGCACATTGTCGTTGGTCATGGCCAGGCCGAAACGCGTGAAAAACAGCGTCTTGCCCGCATCGTCAAGCACGGCGTCGTTGGCATCGGCCACGGGAAACACGCGGCGCGTCTGTTTCACGGGGTCGATGGCAGCGACGATGCGGCGCGAAGCGGGACCATCCGTGTTTTGCGTGCTGACCAGCACCTCGCCCTGCGCCGTCCAGCCCAGGACCAGCACGCCGCCGTTGTCATACGAAATACGCCGCGGCAAGCCGCCTGCCAGCGGCATCACATACGCTTCCTGCGCCCCTTCATAGGCGGCGGAAAAGGCAATCCATTGGCCATCGTGCGAAATCGCCGCGTTCGTTTCATAGCCGGGATGCGTGGTCAGGCGTTGCGCGGCGCCACCGCGCACGCTGCTTTTCCACAAGTCGCCTTCGGCGGTAAACACCACGGTATCGCCGCGCACGGCGGGAAAGCGGAAATAGCTGCTGGCGGGAGAAGAGGCAGCGGTGGCGTTGCCCAGCAGGCCGGCGGACAACAGGAGCAAGCTAAGATTGCGGGAAATTTTCATATGAGCATCCAGATAGCGGTCAGGTGGCATGGACATCATGTCGATACCGGACAGCAATTCTGGCATAACTATGACCAAAGAAAACCTTCTTAAAACCTTCTTTATTGCCCACAAAAACGTAAAAAAACCCGCGCCACTTGCGTGGGCGGGTTTTTATTGACAGCAGGAAGCTTATTCCACTTCCACCGTTTCCGGCGCAGCCGTCGGCGCCGCATCTGGCGGTTCCGGGAATTCCAGCAAGACCTGGTCCTTGTCGTCGAGGTCGACGGTGACCCGTCCACCCGTCACCAGGCGGCCGAACAAGAGTTCGTCGGCCAGGGCCTTGCGGATCATGTCCTGGATCAAACGCGCCATCGGACGCGCGCCCATGAGCGGATCGAAACCTTTCTTGCCGAGGAAGGCACGCAGCTTCTCAGTAAACACGGCTTCGACCTTTTTCTCGTGCAGCTGCTCTTCCAGCTGCATCAGGAACTTGTCGACCACGCGCAGGATGATTTCCTGGTCCAGCGCGCGGAAGCTGATGGTCGCGTCGATACGGTTGCGGAACTCCGGCGTAAACATGCGCTTGATGTCGGCCATCTCGTCGCCAGCCTGCTTCGAGTTGGTGAAGCCGATCGACGTCTTTTGCAAGCTTTCCGCGCCCGCATTCGTCGTCATGATGATGATCACGTTGCGGAAATCGGCTTTGCGGCCATTGTTGTCCGTCAAGGTGCCGTGATCCATCACTTGCAGCAGGATATTGAAAATGTCCGGATGGGCTTTTTCAATTTCATCGAGCAGCAAGACCGCATGCGGCTTCTTGGTGATCGCTTCCGTCAGCAAGCCGCCCTGGTCGAAACCAACATAGCCCGGTGGCGCGCCGATCAAACGGCTGACGGCGTGGCGTTCCATGTATTCCGACATGTCGAAACGGATCAGCTCGATACCGAGGATGAAGGCCAGCTGTTTCGCCACCTCGGTCTTGCCCACGCCGGTCGGACCGGAGAACAGGAAGGAACCGATCGGCTTGTCTGTCTTGCCCAGGCCGGCACGGGCCATCTTGATGGCCGACGCCAGCGCATCGATGGCGGGATCTTGCCCGAACACGACATTGCGCAAGTCGCGGTCGATCGTCTGCAGCTTGCTGCGGTCGTCCTGGTTGACCGTTTGCGGCGGAATGCGCGCGATCTTGGCGATGATGTCCTCGATCTCGGCCTTGCCGATGGTTTTCTTCTGTTTCGACTTCGGCAAGATGCGCTGTGCCGCGCCCGCTTCATCGATGACGTCGATCGCCTTGTCGGGCAGATGGCGGTCGTTGATGAAGCGCGCCGCCAGTTCGGCCGCCGTCGACAGGGCCGAGGCCGAGTATTTCACGCCATGGTGCTCTTCGAAGCGCGATTTCAAGCCGCGCAGGATCTGCACGGTTTGCTCGACGGTCGGCTCGTTGACATCCACTTTCTGGAAACGGCGGGAGAGCGCATGGTCTTTCTCGAACACGCCGCGGAATTCCGTGTACGTGGTCGCGCCGATGCACTTCAACTGACCGTTGGCCAGTGCCGGTTTCAGCAGGTTGGACGCGTCCAGCGTGCCGCCCGACGCCGAGCCCGCACCGATGATGGTGTGGATTTCGTCGATGAACAGGATGCCGTTCGGATTGTCCTTCAATTGCTTGAGCACGGCTTTCAGGCGCTGTTCGAAGTCACCGCGGTATTTGGTACCGGCCAGCAAGGCGCCCATATCCAGCGAATACACGACGGCATTCTGCAGGATTTCCGGCACATCGCTTTGCGTGATGCGGTAAGCGAGGCCTTCGGCGATGGCCGTCTTGCCCACGCCCGCCTCGCCGACCAGCAGCGGATTATTCTTGCGGCGGCGGCACAGGATCTGGATCACGCGGTCGACTTCTTCCTCGCGCCCGATCAGCGGGTCGATCTTGCCTTCGGCAGCGGCCTTGTTCAGGTTTTGCGTGAACTGGTCGAGCGGGCTTTCCTTCGGCTGGCCATCGACGGGCGCTTCTTCCACCCCTTCGGAGGCTTTCGCGCTTTCCGTCGACTGGTCCTTGCGCACGCCGTGCGAGATGAAATTGACCACGTCCAGGCGCGTCACGCCCTGCTGGTGCAGGTAGTAGACCGCATGCGAATCCTTTTCGCCGAAGATGGCCACCAGCACATTGGCGCCCGTGACTTCCTTCTTGCCATTCGAGGCGGACTGGACATGCATGATGGCGCGCTGGATCACGCGCTGGAAACCAAGCGTCGGCTGGGTGTCGACTTCGCCCGTGCCAGGCACGGTCGGCGTGTTATCGCCGATGAAATTGGTGAGGGTCTTGCGCAGGTCTTCTATATTGACCGCGCAGGCACGCAACACCTCGGCAGCGGAGGGATTGTCCAGCAGTGCCAGCAGTAAATGCTCAACCGTGATGAATTCGTGCCGTGCCTGCCGAGCTTCGACAAACGCCATGTGCAAACTTACTTCTAATTCCTGCGCAATCATACTTCCTCCATCACGCACTGCAGGGGATGCCCCGCCTTGCGCGCATGCGTTAAAACGAACTCCACTTTGGTACACGCTATATCTTTAGAGAACACGCCGCACACTCCTTTGCCGTAGCGATGAACACTGAGCATGATTTGCGTCGCCGTTTCACGGTCCTTGTTGAAATACTCCTGAATGATGGCCACCACAAATTCCATCGGGGTGTAGTCGTCATTGAGCAAGGCTACCTGGTAGAGCGGTGGCGGCTTCAGCACTTGCCGCTCCAGCAGGGTTTCTGTGTCGTGCTTGGTTGCCATACGCTTATTCTAATGCTTTCACAGTGGTTGTCATGCGCAATATCTACGCCTTTCCAATTGTTTTCAATCTTACGCGTTTTCTTAATACTGCGCAGATGGCGACCTTGCCGTCAAAATCAAGAGTTGCTTTTTTGGTTGTCGTGAAGAATTTGGCAATATCGATGGAAAAGCGCTTGACTTCATTATTTATTCCGCCAACAATGCTGTATCGACTGTTGCAGTAATGTACAGCTTGATAAGAAGTGAGACGTCGAGGAGGGGGCAAGAAGCTTCTTGCTTTTATGGCTCGTGTGATTTGTTTTAATTTTGAAAGTTCTTTTTATGGCAACAGGTACAGTTAAGTGGTTCAATGATTCCAAAGGTTTTGGCTTCATCACTCCAGATGATGGCGGCGAAGATTTGTTTGCTCATTTCTCCGCAATCAACATGAACGGTTTCAAGACCCTCAAAGAAGGTCAAAAAGTTCAATTCGAAGTCACGCAAGGCCCTAAAGGCAAGCAAGCTTCCAACATCCAAGCAGCCTAAGCATCGCCGGCCCTCAGATGTGAAAAACCCCGTCTCCTGACGGGGTTTTTTTTCGTCCGCAGGGTGCGCGGCACCCTGCCCCTCCAGTTACATGTGCTCGATCATCACTTCGCCGAAGCCGGAGCACGACACTTGCGTGGCGCCTTCCATCAGGCGGGCAAAGTCATAGGTGACGCGTTTCGAGGCGATCGATTTTTGCATCGAAGAAATCACCAGGTCGGCCGCTTCCAGCCAGCCCATGTGGCGCAGCATCATTTCCGCCGACAAAATCAACGAACCGGGGTTCACGTAATCCTTGCCCGCATACTTGGGCGCCGTGCCGTGCGTCGCTTCGAACATGGCGACGGAATCGGACAGGTTGGCGCCCGGCGCGATGCCGATGCCGCCCACTTGCGCCGCCAGCGCGTCGGAAATGTAATCGCCGTTCAAATTCAGAGTGGCGATGACGCTGTATTCGGCCGGACGCAGCAAGATCTGTTGCAGGAACGCGTCAGCGATGGAGTCCTTGACGATGATGTCGCGGCCCGTCTTCGGATTCTTGAACTTGCACCATGGGCCGCCATCGATCAGCTCGGCGCCAAATTCCTTTTGCGCCAGCGCATACGCCCAGTCGCGGAAGCCGCCTTCCGTGTACTTCATGATGTTGCCTTTATGCACAATCGTCACGGATGGCTTGTCATTGTCGATCGCATACTGAATGGCCTTGCGCACCAGGCGCTGCGTGCCTTCGATGGACACGGGCTTGATGCCCAGGCCCGACGTGGCCGGGAAGCGGATTTTCGTCACGCCCATTTCATTGACGAGGAAATCCATCAATTTCTTGGCCTCAGGGGAGCCTTGCTGGTATTCGATGCCGGCGTAGATATCTTCCGAGTTTTCGCGGAAAATCACCATGTCCGTCTTTTCCGGCTCTTTCACGGGCGATGGCACGCCCGTGAAGTAGCGCACGGGGCGCAGGCAGACGTACAGATCGAGCTGCTGGCGCAGGGCCACGTTCAGCGAGCGGATGCCGCCGCCGACGGGCGTGGTCAGCGGGCCCTTGATGGAGACCACGTAATCTTTCAGCACTTGCAAGGTTTCTTCCGGCAGCCACACGTCGGGGCCGTACACATTCGTCGATTTTTCGCCCGCATAGATTTCCATCCAGCTGATCTTGCGCGCGCCGTCATAGGCCTTGGCCACGGCGGCATCGATCACCCTGATCATGACCGGGCTGATATCGATGCCCGTGCCATCGCCTTCAATGAAGGGAACGATGGGATTATCTGGTACATTCAGCGAAAAATCGGCGTTGACGGTGATTTTTTGGCCGTCAGCAGGTACAGTGATATGTTGATACATCGTGATCTCCGAAGTGGGACACACCGCTGGCGGGCAACGCAGGCCGGCGACGCGCTCTGCGGTTGCAGAGTTTACAAAAACAAGTGCGAACATGGCGGCAACAACGCACTTTAGCAGGGAAAGAACACCCGGGCCATCTGCGGCGCCAAAGAATCTCATTGCCATACCGTCCATGTCTTCTATAAGACATAAGACTAACATCCATATTATGCACCAGTATCCTACAGGGCGCCACGCTTTTGCGGCGCCAACCAGCAGCCACCATCGCTTACATCAATTCTTCTACCAGCATGCCACTCATCCTCTTCAATAAACCATTCCAGGTCCTGTGCCAGTTTTCGCCGCAGGATGGCCGCGCCACCCTGGCCGACCATCTGACCATCCCCGGCATCTACCCGGCCGGCCGGCTCGACGCCGACAGCGAAGGCTTGCTGCTGCTGACGGACGACGGCCGCCTGCAGCACGAAATCAGCCACCCGGACCGCAAGGAAGCGAAAACCTACCTGGTGCAGGTCGATGGCGTGCCCGATGCGGCCAGCCTGGCGCGCCTGCAGGCGCCGCTGGACCTGGGCGACTTCATCACCAAGCCATGCAAGGCCGTGCGCATCGCCGAGCCGGACTGGCTGTGGCCGCGCAATCCGCCCATCCGCGCACGCGCCGACAAGCCGACCTCATGGCTGGCAATCACCTTGAAAGAAGGAAAAAACCGGCAAGTGCGGCGCATGACGGCTGCCGTCGGCCTGCCCACCCTGCGCCTGGTGCGCAGCGCCATCGGCCCATTCTCGCTGGCCAGCCATCCCTTGCTGCCCGGAGAATGGTGCGAGGTGCCGGCCGAGAACATTGGGAAAACGTGAGCGGACAAGAAAAAACGCCTTCCGTACCGAATTTTGCCAATAAGCACTATTTATTTTTAGATAATGCATTAAAATCATCTGACCTCAACATGACCGAAAAGGAAAGATGATGACAAAAGTAATACTGGCCCTGGCCGCCTCCCTGCTTGCCGGCGCCGCAATGGCGCAATCGGGCGCCCAGGTGCACGCTTCCGCCGCGACCGATGCCGTCAAGCCGCCGCCCGCATCGGCTGCCAGCCATGCCTCGGCCGCCACCGACGCCGCCAAGCCGGTGCCGCCGGCATCGGCCACCGTCAACGCTTCGGCCGCGACGGATGCGGCCCGCTCAGGTGCATCGACCAAGGCCTCGGCGGCAACGGATGCGCCGCGCCTGATTCCCCAGGCGCGCAAGACCAAGCAGCCGGCCGCTGAAGGCAAGCCCGTGAAATAAACGCGGTTCCCGGGGTTACGGCAGCATGTTGCTGTAACCCCACGCTTTCGGCGCGGCCAGGCAGCACGCTTGACCAGGCGGCCATCAGCATGGCTTAATCGCCGCTTCGCAGCCACCGTCCCGCCCCATGAAAAATTCCCTACGCCGTCTCAGCCTGTCGATCGCCCTGCTGGCGTGCGCCAGCATTGCTCAAGCGCAGACAAAGAGCTTGCAACTGTCGGCTGGCATGCATTTGATCCAGGCGGAAGTGGCCGCCACGGAAGAGCAGCGCGAACAGGGTTTGATGTACCGTGAAAAGATGCCGGCCAATGCGGGCATGCTGTTCGTCTTTGGCAACCCATCGACGCAATGCATGTGGATGAAGAACACACCGCTGCCCCTGTCCGTGGCCTTTATCGATGCCGGCGGCAAGATCGTCAATATCGAAGACATGCAGCCGCACACGCTCGACAGCCATTGCTCGACCAGGACAGTACCCGTGCGCTATGCGCTGGAAATGCACCTGGGCTGGTTCAAGCAAAGAAACATCAAGCCGGGCATGAACATCGGCAACTTGCCGGCGGCACGCTAGGCCGGCGCAGCCGCGGTCTGCCGCTGGCGGGCGCGGCCGCAAAAAAGGTGAAAAAACGCGAAAAAACCCGCCAGAATGAATCTGCGGGTTTTTGCTTTTCAACCAGTGCCAGCGTACCGGCACAGGCAAGGCCACCATGGTGGCTTGCCTGTTGGCGAATATTAAGCGGACAGTGCTTTCAAAGCAGCTGCCAGACGGCTCTTATGGCGAGCTGCCTTGTTTTTGTGGATGATCTTCTTGTCAGCGATACGGTCGATGGTCGACACGGATGCTTGGAAGATTGCAGCAGCAGCTGCCTTGTCGCCGCCCTGGATCGCTTTGCGAGCAGCTTTGATAGCCGTGCGCAAGGTCGAACGTTGGGACGAATTGTGTGCGTTTTGCTTAACTGCTTGACGAGCGCGTTTGCGCGCTTGTGCGGTATTTGCCATGGAATTTCCTAAAACAGGGTCAAAGTGCGTTTGCAAACATTAGTGTTTGCCAACCGGTGCGTTCTGTGCGTCTGCCGAACCATGTGTGCCAAACCAGTGCCTGTCAAACATTAGTGTCTGCGTAACAGAATTCTGTACAGCCTTCGATTATAGCGATATTTTCAAGCGGGGGCAAATCAAAAAACCGGGTATCGCGGTAAAAACACCTGAAAATGGGCCTGGCAAGGGCGAATCGGCGGCGCTTGTTACCCGCTTGTTACCATATTTTAACCGTTTGCCAGTACCGCGCCCGGCTATAATCTGGCCCCATGAACTTGCTTAAAACCCTCGCCGCCATTTCCAGCATGACCATGCTGTCCCGTGTAACCGGATTATTGCGCGAAAGCCTGTTCGCGCGCGCCTTTGGCGCCGGCGCCTACACGGACGCCTTCATTGTTGCCTTCCGCATCCCCAACCTGTTGCGCCGCCTGTTTGCCGAGGGAGCCTTCTCGCAAGCCTTCGTGCCGATCTTGTCTGAATACAAGAACCAGCATGGCCAGGAAGCCAGCAAGCAATTGGCCGACCATGTGGCCACCACCCTCGTCTGGGCCACCCTGCTGGTGTCCGCCATCGGCATCGTCGGCGCGCCGTGGTTCGTCTACGCCATCGCCACCGGCCTGTCCAAGGACCCGGGCGCTTTTGACGCGGCCGTGTGGATGACGCGCTTGATGTTCCCTTATATTACTTGCATGTCCTTCGTGGCCCTGGCCGGCGGCATTCTGAATACCTGGCGCGAATTCAAGATTCCCGCGTTCACGCCGGTGCTGCTGAACCTGTCGTTCATCGCCGCCTCGCTATTCCTCGCGCCCCATCTGGAGCAGCCGATCTACGCCATGGCCATTGCCGTGTTCGCCGGCGGCCTGCTGCAGGTGGCCATCCAGATCCCTGCGCTGATCAAGATCGGCATGCTGCCGCGCCTGTCGATCAACCCCGCCATCGGCCTGTCCGACGGCGGCGTGCGCCGCGTGCTGAAAAAGATGGGACCAGCCGTGTTTGCCGTCTCGGCAGCGCAGATCAGCCTGATGATCAACACGAGCATCGCCTCGCGCCTGGCCGAGGGCAGCATTTCCTGGCTATCCTATGCGGACCGCCTGATGGAGTTCCCCACCGCCATGCTGGGCGTGGCCCTGGGCACCATCTTGCTGCCCAGCCTGTCGAAGGCGAATGTGGATGGCGACAAGACGGAATACTCGGCCCTGCTGGACTGGGGCTTGCGCCTGACTTTCCTGCTGGCTCTGCCCGCCGCCGTCGGCATGGCGACCCTGGCCACGCCGCTGATCGCCACCCTCTTCCACTACGGCAAGTTCACGGCCGAATCCGTGACCATGTCGACGCAGCCGCTGGTGGCCTACAGCCTGGGCCTGATCGGCATCATCCTCGTGAAAACCCTGGCGCCCGCCTTCTATGCGCGCCAGGACATCCGCACGCCCGTGAAAATCGCCATCGGCGTGCTGATCGCCACGCAACTGATGAATCTGCTGTTCGTGCCCTACATCGCCGTGGCCGGCCTGGCCCTGTCGATCGGCCTGGGTGCCTGCCTGAACGCCAGTTTCCTGTACTGGGGCTTGCGCAAGCGCGGCATCTACCAGCCGAAGCCGGGCTGGGCCAAGTTTTTCCTGCGCCTGCTGCCTGCACTCATCGTGATGGGCGGCGTCGCGTATGTTGGCGCCATGCGCATCGACTGGATCGCCATGCAAGCCCATCCGCTGCTGCGGGCCGGCGCGCTGGCCCTGGTGGTGGCCGTGTGCGGCGTGGCGTACTTTGCCACTTTGTTCCTGGTTGGCTTCCGCTTCCGCGATTTCAAGCGCCACGCGTGACAAGCTGTGCAGGACGTTGTTGCCGGCGTCTCGCCGTACTAGCGTACTGTCTTCGACTTGGCGCCTAGTCCTGCGCAGCTTGTCCGGATTGCGCAGGACGTGGTTGCGGCATCTCGCCATACTGACGAAAGACGAAAAAAAACCCGCCGAAGCGGGTTTTTTTTCATTGCAGCGAAAGCTTAAGCAGCTTTCTTGGCGCGGCGGCGGGCCACGGCGCCAACCAGTGCCAGGCCGCCCAGCAGCATGCCATAGGTTTCTGGCTCTGGTACTGGCAGGGCCGACACGGAACCCAGGTAAGCGGCATTTTTCAGACCCGTCAGGCCCGTCACATGCACCGTGTACGAACCGGCGGCCAGCTGGCCATCCCAGCTCAGGCTCTGGATACCAGCGGCGCTGGTGTTGGTCAGGTTGCCGTAACCCAGCAAAGTGGCCGAGAAATCCTTGATCGCGCCTTCAACCACGGAGAACGTTTGCAGTGCGCCAAACGACGTCGACGATGGGGTGACCAGCTTGAAGGTCCAGAAGTCGTCAACTGCCGAGTTAGCGGCAAACTTGGTGGTAATGGCCGACAGGGTATCGGAACCGGTTGGGTCCAGGATGCCCAGGTCGTACGTTGCTGCCGATGCGCTGAACGATGCTGCTGCCAGAATGCCTGCAGCGATAAATTTCAATTTCATAGTTTATCCCTTAAAAAGTAATTTATGGCTGCAATGCGCAGGCCACCAATAGTTTTAGTACCGGAAGTACTAGACAGGATGGTAGCATAATCACATCAAATTACTTATAAATATTTTATCGAAGTTTCATCTAGGATAACTATTTTCGAAATGAACTATTTGCCACTATCTATGAATTTCTATGGAAAAATAGTTACCGGGGCATACATCTAATTTTTCCCATGTTTAACGGTGAAAACGCCTATTCGGCAGGGTTTTCAACGGGACTTTGCGGTTCAGGCGGCTCAACTGGCTCTGGTGGCGCCTGTTCTTGCGATGGAGTAACAGGGCGGGAAAACAACGGTGGCGGCGGCAAGGCGGGCATGATGCCGGCCTCATCACCCGCAGGAACAGTTGCCGGTCCCGCAGGCGGCACGGATGACAGCCGTGCATCGACCATGAAGTGCCACTCCGAGAAATGCGCCCTGCCTTCGAAGCCCGCAAACCGGGCGTCGAAATTGCCAACCTTTAATGGCGCCGCCTGCGACAGGCTGTGTACGCCGATGATGCCCTGGCTGCCGGGCTGGTACAGCAAGCCCCACTCGGCGCGTCCCGTGATGGGGTCCACATACAGCTTGCGCAAATGGCGGCGCAGTTGCGGAAAGCGGGGGTCGCGCAGCAAGGCCGCCAGGGTCGGAGGCTGCTGCGGCTGGCCGGCCGGCGTGGCGGCCGCATAGCTGTAGAGGGCATCTGAAAACTGCGCGCCGATGTCGAGCAACTCCTGCTCGGTCGCCTGGCGCTGCAACAAGGAACCCATCTTCAGTCCGGCCGCCCCCACGAGGCCCAGGATAGCCACCAGGATGATCAGGCCCAGGTAGGTAAAACCACGCTGGCGGCGCGCAGGACGGTGCATGGCCGCTACCAGTCGGCAAACGGCGTGCCGCTGCGGTCCTTGCCGGGCGCGCCGCTTTTCACGTCATACACCTGGCCCGGCGTGTCGTCGGGCGGCGGCACGATGAGCCAGCTGCTGTCGCTATCGGTGATGGGATCGATGGGCATGGCCCGCAAATATTTCTTTTCCACCAGCTGCTCCAGCGTATCGGGATAGCGCCCCGTATCACCGTGGAACTGGTCGATGGTCGCGCGCAGGTTGCGCAAGTTGTCCGCCAACACGGTTTCCTTCGCCTTGTCCAGGCTGGGAAAGTAGCGGGGCACGGCCAAGGTCAGCAGCAGCGCCACGATGCCGAGCACCACCAGCAACTCGATCAGGGTAAAGCCGCGCCTGCGGTGTGGGATATTTTCAGCAGCCATGGTTCACCATAGACGGTAAGGCACGTTGTTCAAGCCCGTCTTGCCGGACGTACAATACACATCGTAGACATCGTCGCCCTCGCGTGGTTCGGCCGCTTCGCTGGCGTAGCTGCGCTTGCCCCACGTTTGCGCATCGCTCAGGCCAGCGTCCGCGTTGAACGGGTCGCGCGGCACGCGGCGCAGGAAAAACAGCTTGCTGCGCTTCGGGTTGCGCTGGTCAGGCACGCCCTCGACCAGCAGTTCCAGGCTTTTCGGATAGCCGCTGGCGTCTGGCGCGCGCAGGATACGGCCCTCGTCGCCGGCCCGTTTATAGGCATCGAGCCCCTGGCGGATCTCGCGCAGCGCGCGCCGCAATTCCTGCTCCTGGCGCCGCTGCACCGTCACCTGCGTGACGGGGATCACCAGGGTGGCCAGCACGCCCAGGATGGCCAGGGTCACCAGCAGCTCGATCAGGGTGAAGCCGCCCTGCCCACCCTGCGCATGCGCCAGTCTCATTTGACGGGCGGCGGCGGCACCACCGGCACCGGCTGGCTCGATGACAGCGGCAAGGGCGCCGCCTGCAGCGGCACGGGTTGGCCCGACGATATCGGCAAGGGCGAGGCGGCCGGTTCGGGCGATGGCGCCACTTCCGGCGCCGGAACGCTCTGCGGCAAGGCCGATGGCACCTGGCCGGGCACCATCAGCGGCTGCGCCGGCGCCGGCTGCATGCCGACGGCCGACGGGCCGGAACGCACGATCACCGTGCCCGGCATCTGCGTGGGCGCCTTGGCCGCCATGTCGGGCCGGCGGCGGAAGCTGCCTTCCGTGCCGGCCGAGAATTCCGATTCCTTCGCTTCCGGACGCTGCACCGTGCGCACGAGGTGCGGCGTGATCGACAGCACGATTTCCGTCTTCTGGCTGTCGTCCTTGCTGCTGCCGAACAGGCGCCCCAGCACGGGTATGTCGCCCAGGCCAGGCACCTTGTTGCCCGAACTGCGCTCTTCATTGTTGATCAGGCCCGCCAGCACCTGGTTTTCGCCATCCTTCAGTTGCAGCATGGTCGACGCCTGGCGCGTGCCGATCTGGTACAGGGTCGAGCCGCTGCGGGTGGTGGTGGCCGCGCCCAGGTTGCTCACTTCGAGCGAGATGCGGATGCCCACTTCATTGTTCAAATAAATGGTCGGCTCGGCATTCACCGTCAGGCCCACGTCCAGGTAACTGATGGACTCGGAAGCGAAGCCGCCCGTGCCGGGCGAAATGGTGGTGGTCACCACGGGCACCCTGTCGCCGATGACGAACTTCGCCTTTTCCCGGTTGCGCACGCGGATGCGCGGATTGGCCAGGATGTTCGCGTCGCCGTCCGTCTTCTTGGCGTTCGCCGTCACGGACAGGTCGCTCACGCCGATGGTGCGCTGGTTCAGCCTATTCAGGTCACTGATGGTCAGCCCCGCGCCGCCCGAGGTGGAAAGCGGCGTCAGGGTCAGGCTCGATGGCCAGACCACGCCCAGTTCCATCAGGCGGCTGCGCTTGACTTCGAGGATTTCCAGTTCCAGCACGACCTCGGCCTCCGGCACGTCCTGCAGCGCGATCAGGCGCTCGGCCAGGCGGATCGCCTCCGGCGTGTCGCGCACGATGACGAGGTTGAGTTTTTCATCGGCCACCACGTCGCGCGTCTTCAAGATGGTCTTGAGGGTGTTGGCCACCTGCTTGGCGTCCGCATTCGCCAGGAAGAAGGTTTTCACCAGCACTTCCTGGTACTCCTTCAATTTTGCCGCCACGTTCGGGTAGATCAAGATCGTGTTTGCATCCATCACCTGCTGTTCCAGCTGGTTCGTCACCAGCAGGAAGTAGACGGCCGATTCCACCGTGCTGTTTTTCAGGAAGATCGAGGTTTTCGCATCCGCCTTGACGTCCTTGTCGAAGACGAAATTGAGGCCGGAACGGCGCGCGATCAGCTCGAACACCTGTTTTAATGGCGCTTCGCGAAACTCGATGGTGATCGGCTGCTTGTACGATTTGGCCAGGCCCGATTCGACGACGGGCGGCGCCGTTTTGTCATCGACCTCGCGCAGCAGCGCGCGCGCGCCGGCGTGATTCGGCTGCTCGGTCAGGATCGCGTTCAGGCGCTGGCGCGCCGGGTCGTAGCGCTTGGCCTCGATATCTTTCTGCGCTTCGGCCTGCAGCTTGCCCTGGCGCTGCTCGCGCTCGAGCGCGCGCAAGCCGCTGTTGGCCCGTTCGTTCTGTGCATCGATTTCCAGCACGCCCATGAACGAGGCGCGCGCCAGCTCGCCCTGCCCCGCCTGCGCCTGGCGCTCGGCCTGCTGCAAGCGGCTGCCAGTCGCCCGTTCGCGCGCCTGCAGATAGGCGCTGCGGTATTGCGCATTGCCGGGGTCCTGCTGCAGCGCCTCCTGCAGTTTTTGCAGGCCGGCCGGGATTTGATCTTGCGCAATCAGCTCGCGCCCGTCGCGGTAGGCTTGCTGCCCTGCGCAGCCGGACAGCAGCAAGAGCAGCAGCGCCGATGAAAAGGAACGAGACATCACTCGGAAACTCCAATGTTGAGCTGCTGAACCTGGTTCAACGGCAGATAAGTGAGCGTCATGACGGGCGGCGCAATCGTCACGACCTTGTAGGCGCCATCGATGACGGTATTGGCGCGCACGATATACGTCTTGTCGGCGCGCGACAAAAACACTTCCCAGGCGCCATCGGCGGCCGCCTTGCCCAGGTAGACGAAGGGCAGCGGCGGCGCCATCGGCGGTGGCGGCGGCGGTGGCGCGACGGCTACCATTTTCGGCGGCGGCGGATTCCAGTTCTGGCTCTGGAAGACAGCGCCGGCGCCGGCAAAGGTATCGCCATCCTCGCCCGCCACTTCGCTGCGCGGCAGCAGGGCCAGGATGGCCGGCTGCGCGGCTGGCGGCTTGGCGGCCGCATGGCGCGCGGGCGCGACGGCCCGCTCCACCGCTTCGGCCACCTCGGCCACGGGCTGGCGCTCGCCGAACAGCAGCAAGCCGCCCGCGCCCAGCACGCCGGCCAGCATGAGCCAATGGCGCGGGGTCATGGCGCCTCTCCCGCATCGCCAGGCGTATCGGTCAGATAAAAGGTGAGGCGCAAGCGCGCTTCGAGTTCCGTATCGGCGATCTGCTCGCGGCGAAAACTCAGTTCGTCGAGCGAGGCGAAGGGGACGGCGCGCAGCGCTTGCAGCGCGAACTGCCACACGGCCGCATAACTGCCCTTCAGCGGCAAGGTCACCTGATAGCTGGCAACCCTGCTGGCCTTGTCGTAGCCGCTCTTGTATTCGCCCTGCGCCAGCAGCAAGCCGTTTTTCGCGGCCAGGTCGAACAGCTGCTTGACTTGCTGCTCCGCGTGGCGCTGCTGCCCCAGGGCGGCATAAAAGCGCGCCAGGTTCTCGCTGGATGTCGCCGGCGGCGCCGCGATGACTGCGGCCAACGATGGCTGCGGCAAGGGCCGCGCTTCCAGCTGCGCCGCCACCGCGCGCTGCTGCCAGGCCCACGCCCAGGCTGCCGTGCCCAGCGCTAGCAATGCCAAAGCCAGGCAGGCAGGCGCGCCCAGGCGGCGCAGCAGCAGTTGCGCGCGCAGGCGCACGCTATTGATGTCGATGGCCATCATGGCGTGCCCCAGCGCGCTTCAAGCTGGAAGCGCAAGGGTTTGTTCGGATCGAGCGCGTTGATTTCATGGCGCAGCAGCTGCACGCGGGTGCCGAACAGCTCCTGCTGCTTCAGTTGCGCCACATACGCGACCATGGCGTCGCTACTGGTCGTCTCGGCCGTGATCTTCAGCACGCGCTTGCGCGCATCCGGTTCCAGAGCCAGCAGCGCGATGGCGGGTGGCGTGGCGCTGGCCAGCGCATCCTGCACGTCGCGCCACGGCAGATTCAGTTGCAGGATGGCCGCATTCACGGCCGCCGCCTGCGCCGGCGCGATGGGTGTTTGCGGTGCAGCCACCGGTCCCTGCGTGGCGGCCATGACGCGCTGCTGCGCCAGCCGCCAATGTGCCTCGCTTGCCTGCTGCCGCTGCAGCGCGGCGCTGCCGCTGTACGCCGCCGTGGCGATCAGCGCCGCACCCAGGGCGCCGATGCACCACGCCCACGCGGGCACGCGGTGCAGGCTGCGGCGCCAGTTGGGCGGCGCGAAATCGATGTCGAGGCGCGTCATGCCACGCCCCCGCTGCGGGCCAGCCGGGCGGCCGGCGACAAGCTACCGTCGCCGTCCGGCGTGGAAAAAATCTGGCAGTGGAACTCTTTCGTCTGTGGCAGCCATGCGGGCGGCGGCGCGCCGCACAGCTGCAGCAGCGCCGGTGCGGGCACGCCTTGCAGCAGCGCCTCGCGCGCCAAGGTCTGCGCCAGCCAGGCATGGCCGGCGTCCGGGGGCACGGGCAGCGCGCGCACGGCGCGCAGGCGGCCATCGTGCCGCACGCCCAGGGTCAGGACGTTCTCCTGCAACTGGCCAAACCAGGCGCCTGGCTTCAACGCGCCGTGCCAGCGGTTCCAGTGGCGCGCGAATTGCGGTGCGATAAAAATCAGGGCCAGCTTGCGTGCGTCGGCCACGCGCGTCAGCTGCGCCAGCAGCGCACGGGGCACGGCGCAAAAGAACGGCGCGCGCGCATCCCAGGCGCTGCTGCTGTGCCACAGGCCGGGCGCATCGCCATACAGCGACTGAAAGCGCAGCGCGGCGGCAGCCTCGATATCGGCCAGGCGCGCGGCGCCTTGCGGCATGTCCACTTGCCACAGGCGCGCCAATCCATCGTCGAGCACCACGGACAGGGGCCAGCCGGCGTATTGGCTGGCTGGCAGAATCTGTTCCAACGCCTGGCCCAGGGCGGCAAAGTCGCCATGCAGCGTGTCGTCCGGCACATACGCGGCTTCACCCAGCAATATCCATGCAGGGGCGCGCCAGCGGCTGCTGCGCCACAGGCTCACCTTGCCCGCCGCCACGCCCAGGCGCAAACCTTGTCCAAAACCTCTACGCATGCAGGGTGACCCTCTTGATTTCCGTGATGGTGGTGGCGCCCCGCTTGACCAGCTCCAGCGCCGCCAGGCGCAGGCTGCGCGTGCCGTTCGCATACGCGGCCGCCTTGATCTGCCGGATCGGTTTCTTGTCGACGATCAGTTCGCGGATTTCATCGGTCAGCACGAGAATCTCGGCGATCGAGCGGCGCCCCTTGTAGCCCGTGCCGCGGCAGTCGCCGCAGCCCTTGCCCTGCTTGAATTGATACTGCGCCACGTCGGCGCGCGCCAGGCCCACGCTGGCCAGCTCACCATCGTCGGGCGTGTAGTCGGTGGCGCAATGGGGGCAGTTGGTGCGGATCAGCCGTTGCGCCCAGATGCCGTTCAGGGCCGAGACGAACGCATACGGATCGATGCCCATGTGGGTAAACCGGCCGAACACGTCGAAGACATTATTCGCATGCACGGTGGTGAGCACCAGATGGCCCGTGAGGGCCGACTGCACGGCGATTTCCGCCGTTTCGCGGTCGCGGATCTCGCCCACCATGATCTTGTCGGGGTCGTGGCGCAGGATGGAGCGCAAGCCCTTGGCAAACGTCAGCCCCTTCTTTTCATTGACTGGTATCTGCAGAATGCCGGGCAGCTGGTATTCGACGGGGTCTTCGATGGTGATGATCTTTTCGCGCCCGTTGTGGATTTCCGTCAGCGCCGCATACAGGGTCGTCGTCTTGCCGGAGCCGGTCGGTCCCGTCACGAGCAGCATGCCGTAGGCTTCCTGCGCCAGCGCGCGCAACGCTTCCAGCGACGGCGCGTCAAAGCCCAGCGCTTCCAGGGTCAGGGCGCCATACGCCTCGATCATGGCGCGCTTGTCGAGGATACGGATGACCGCATCCTCGCCATGGATGCTGGGCATGATGGAGACGCGCAGATCGATTTCGCGTCCGCCCGATTCGACGCGGAAGCTGCCATCCTGCGGCACGCGGCGCTCGGCGATATCGAGTTCGGCCAGCACTTTCAGGCGCGAGATGATGTGCTCGGCCACTTCGATGCCGTTGACGGACGTGGCGTGATCGAGCACGCCGTCGACGCGGTACTTGACGGCCAGGCCGCCGGCCGTGCTTTCCAGGTGGATGTCGGAAGCGCCCGCCTTCAGCGCGTCATATAAGGTCGAGTTGACCAGCTTGACGGCGGGACTGGCCGCTTCCGACACGCTGGCGAACGACAGCACTGCCGCCGTCTTGCCGTCGCGCCGCGCGTCCGTGGCGGCGCCGGGCAGCAGGCTGTCGACGGCGCGCGCCGATTCTTCCTGCTTCGACAGATAGGCGCCGATGTCGGCCTGCAGCGCTAGACGCACGTGCAAGGCCCCCTGCCCGGCGCGCGCACTCAGCCAGGTTTGCAGATCGAGATCGAACGGGTCGGCAATCACGCCTACCAGCTGGCCGTCGGCGGCGCGCAGCAGCACGCTGTGGCGCGCCAGCGCCTGCGACAGGGGCAGCACATCGAAGGCGGGAGAAAACGCCAGCATGTCGGCCGTTTCCAGCACGTCCAGGCCGAACGGGCGCGCCAGTTCGCGCACCACGGCGCGCGCCTCGATGCCGCTCAGTTCCTGCAATTCCTCGACCAGGCTGCGCTTCGATTGGCGGCTCAGGACGCGGGCGCGCTGCAGCAGGGCGGCGTCGATGGCGACGCTGGCCAGGGTGGATTCGGCAGCGGTCTGCATCATGAAATATCGCCGGCAAGGTCAAAGATGGGCATGTACAGCAGGATCACGATGGCGCCCACGACCAGGCCGATGCCAGCCATCAGCAAGGGTTCGAAAGTACGCGTAAAGCGGTCGATCCAGCGGCTGATTTCACCGTCGTAGAAGGCGGCCGACTGCGTCAGCATGGGCCCCATGTCGCCCGTGCGCTCGCCCACGCGCAGCATGCGCAGGGAAATCGGCGTCGTCAATTGATGCTGCTCGAAGGCGGACGACAGGGGCTGGCCCGCCTCGATGGCGCCGCGCGCGCCCTGCAAGGATGCCTGCATGCCCGGCGAGACCATCGCTTGCACGGTGGAAATCGCCTGCACGATGGTGATGCCGCCTTCGGCCAGCATGCCCAGGGTCAGGTACAGGCGCGACAGTTCATAGATGCGCACGCGCTCGCCGATGCCGGGCAGTTTCGCCAGCAGGCGCGCCACGCCGCCATGGCGCAGCACGCGCCGCACGGCCGTGTACACGACGCCGCCGGTGATCAGCAGCCCGAGCAACAGCAGCACGCCATGCTGCGTGACGAACTGGCCCCAGCTGAGCATGACTTGCGACATCCACGGCAGGTTGCGCCCTGCGCCCTGGTAGACCTCGGCGAAACGGGGCACCACATAGCTGATCAGGAAAGCGCTGACGCCGCCGCCCACGGCCAGCAGGATGGTGGGATAGATGGCGGCGCTGACGATCTTGCCACGCACCGTATCGATGCGCTGCTGGTAGTCGATGTAGCGCGACAGCGCGCGCGGCAAGTCGCTCGTGCCCTCGGCCGCCTTGACGATGCCGATATACAAAGGGGGGAACAGTTCCGCCTGCTCTGCCAGCACGGCGGAAAAGCGCTTGCCTTCGCGCAAGCCTTCCAGCAGGCGCGTGAGCACGCTGCGCGTGGCAGGCGACGCTTCCTTTTCCAGCAAGGCTTCCAGCGCTTCGACGATGCCCAGGCCCGCTTGCAGCAGCGCCAGCAATTCCTGGCTGAACAGCAGCAGTGGCAAGGCCCGCGCCCGCTGGCGCCCGGCCGCGCTGAACGGCGTGGCCCGCAACGGGCGGATGGCGCTGACAAACAGGCCGCGCGCTTCGGCCTGGCGGCGCGCGTCGGCTTCGTCGCGGCCGTCGATCACGCACGTATGCAAGGTTGCTCCGGCCTGGTCCGTGGAAAGCGCGCGTACTTCGAACTGCATGATGGCTTGTCCGTAGGAAAAAGAATGGCGCTGGCGTTATTGCGAGCTGATGTCGGCGTTCTCGCCGCTGCCGCCCGGCTGGCCATCCTTGCCCATCGAGACGATGTCGTACTCGCCCTTGCTGCCGGGCGCGCGGTATTGGTAGGCATGGCCCCACGGGTCGAGCGGCACGGCCTTTTTCAGGTAGGGGCCATTCCAGCGCGTGCCGGCGGCGGGCGGCGCGGCCAGCAGCGCGGCCAGGCCTTCTTCCGTGGTGGGATAGCGCCCCACGTCGAGGCGGTAGGTGTCGAGCGATTTTTCAAACGCCTCGATCTGCGCCTTGGCCACCGTCACTTCGGATTTGCCCAGCTGGGCGAAATACTTGGGGCCGACATACGCCGCCAGCAAGCCGATGATCACGATGACGACCAGCAATTCGAGCAAGGTAAAGCCGCGCGCATGGCGCGTTGCCGCGAGGTTCTGCCTGTGTACTGCATGCATCCGGTAACTCCTTATTGCCTACCTTCAATACATTGCGTCGCTGCGCGCGGCGGATGGCCACGCACAGGCGACACGCGCTTGCCTGATGCTTATCAGCCTACCATGCCGGTTATGGTTCATACAATCTTTTCTTTGCACTGTGAACAACAAATTCCGGCGGAAACCATCCAGTGTGCGCGAAACCGCCACGGCGACGCGCGCGCTTGACTGGCTGGTCAATCACTCAACTATTTTCAATGCGGAAATTATCTACTACTGGTTACCAATTCATAGTAAGTGATGAATTTTATTCATTCATTATTTGTAACTTTCAAATTAAATTTGCAAGAATATCAAACAATGGAATTGCCTCTTTTGCTATAGTAAAAATCAATTTTCTACGTATTGGTCTTATCCGTCCACGCAGGAAAGAGCATCCCAGACGCAAAACATATTGCATCCTACATAATCACCAAGGGAAAATTCATGACTCGTATTGTGCATTCGAAGGCAGCTTCCGCAGCAAGTCCTTTCTCGGCCAAGCAGTGGACCGGCGCCGCCATCCTGGCCCTGTCCGCCGCCTGGGCCCCCGCCGCCATCGCGGACGTGATCAACTTTGACAATCTGGATAGCCAGTTCGTCGGCCACGGCGACTCCCTGGAATTCGGCAAATTCCTGCTGACGGGTGCTTCGAATGCCGCCGGCGCCAGTTATGGCGACCTGGTCGGCGCCGTGTTCGACGGCACGGATCCGGCCGCCTGCGGCATGGCGTGCCCGACCAACAATACGAGCAATTACTATGCCTCGCTCAACGACGGCATCATCTACCTGGACCCGCTGAATCCGGGCGGCAGCGTCAGCCTGCAGGGCTTCGACGCCAGCTTCATCGGCTACGCCCAGGGCGTCACTTATCCGGCGGTAGCCGGCCTGCTGCGCGTGCAAGGTTTCTACGCGGACGGCTCTTCCATGTATGAAACATACCAGCTGGGCGGCCCCATCGGCGGCAACTTCCAGTTCCAACACTACAACACCAGCGCCAGCTTCGGCAGCCAGCAATTCGCCTCGCTGGCCTTCTTCGGCTTCACTTGCAACACGGCCGGCAATTGCAACGCCTTCAGCACCAACAAGGGCCAGTTTGCGCTCGACAATATCGTCGCCTCGGTACCGGAGCCATCGACCTACGCGATGATGCTGCTGGGCCTGGCAGGCATCGGTTTCGCGGCGCGCCGCCGCCAGCAAGCCTGATTTATCCCTTTCGATTCCCGCTACCGTCACCAGGAAACCCTACATGACATTCCGTCCCGCCTTGCGTCCCATTTCGCTCGCCGTGCTGAGCCTGTTTGCCAGCCTCAGCTTCCAGGCCCACGCCGACGACCTGCGCCGCCCCTACATCGTGCAACTGAACGACAAACCGATCGCTTCCTACACCGGCTCGGTGGAAGGCCTGGGCGCCACCCAGCCTGCCGCCGGCGGCCGCCTCGACCTGGCCAGCACACAAGTGCAGCTGTACGGCGACTACCTTGAACAGAAACAGGCTCGGGTACAGGCCCTCGTCGCCGCCGCGCCCGTGCAATACCAGTACAAGATCGTCCTCAACGGCTTCTCCGCCCTGCTGACCGACGCCGAAGTGCGCCAGCTGCAGGCGAGCGGCGAAGTGGCCAGCATCGCCCCCGACGAACCGCGCGCCCTGCAGACGAACTACACGCCCACCTTCCTGGGCCTGGACCAGCCGGGCGGCCTGTGGAGCCAGCTGGGCGGCAAGCAGCATGCGGGCGAAGACATCATCATCGGCATCGTCGATGGCGGCGTGTGGCCGGAAAACCTGTCGTATGCGGACAAGGTCGACGCCAACGGCGCCCCGACCTTCGACCCGAACGCCACCCTGGCCTACGGCGCCGCGCCGGCCGCCTGGAAAGGCAGCTGCCAGACGGGCGAAGGCTTTACGCAAGACCACTGCAACAACAAGCTGCTCGGTGCGCAATACTTCAATGCCGTGCGCCTGACCGAGACGGACAAGATCCAGCACTGGAGCGAATTCACCTCGCCGCGCGATTCCATCGGCGACCCGAATGGCGAAGGCGGCCACGGCACGCACACCTCGTCCACCGCGGGCGGCAATGCGGGCGTGCCCGTCACGGCCAACGGCTCGCCGCTGGGCGCCATTTCCGGCGTGGCGCCGCGCGCCCGCCTGTCCGTCTACAAGGTGTGCTGGTCGTACAACCTGGCTACCCAGCCGACCGGCGCGAAGAACGGCTGCTACGGCGGCGACAGCGTGGCGGCGATTGAAAAAGCCGTGCAGGATGGCGTACATGTCATCAATTACTCGATCAGCGGCGGCGGTACCGTCAACGATCCCGTCGAGCAAGCCTTTTTGCACGCCTCGAATGCGGGCGTCTTCGTTGCCGCTTCGGCCGGCAATGCGGGACCGGCCAATACCGTGGCCCACGTCAGCCCATGGATCACCACAGTGGCCGCCTCGACGCACAACCGCGCCAACCAGGCCAAGGTGACCTTGAGCAACGGCGCCAGCTACACGGGCGCCTCGCTCAACTACAATCCGCTGCCGGCCACCACCCTGATCCGCGCGCAAGACGCGGGCCTGGCCGGCGCCGATGCACAAAAACTGGCCCTGTGCTACCGCGCCGGCGACAACGGCGGCGTGGCCCTGCTGGATCCGGCCAAGGTCGCCGGCAAGGTCGTCAGCTGCCTGCGCGGCACCACGGCGCGCACCGACAAGGGCGTCGCCGTGCTCGAAGCGGGCGGCGCCGGCATGGTGCTGGTCGACACGGGCGTGGGCCTCGTGTCCGACCCGCACGTGCTGCCGGCCGTGCACGTGAGCGCCGCCGATGGCGCGCTGATCAATGCCCAGGCGCAAACGGGCACGGCCACGGCCGCCATCTCGCGCTTCGTCACCAACGGCAACGGCCCTGCCGCGCCCGTGGTGGCCGACTTCTCGTCGCGCGGCCCGAACCTGTACGACGCCAACCTGCTCAAGCCGGATGTCACCGCGCCTGGCGTGGACATCCTGGCCGGCGGCACGCCTGCCCTGTCGCGCGCCCAGCGCGACGCCGTGCAGGATGGCAGCCTGGTCCCTGCGCAAGCCTACATCTTCCTGCAAGGCACCTCGATGGCCAGCCCGCACGTGGCCGGCCTGGCCGCCCTGCTGCGCCAGCAGCATCCGGACTGGAGCCCGGCCGCCATCAAGTCGGCCCTGATGACGACCGGCAGCACCACCTTGCCCGACATCCAGGCTGGCGACGCGCGCGGCATCCTGCCATGGGGCCAGGGCGCCGGCCACGTGACGCCGAACAAGGCGACCGATCCCGGCCTCGTGTATGACGCCAACCTGGCCGACTACAAGAAATACATGTGCGGCGTCGGCATGACGGCCGAGTGCGCGGGCGGCACCCTGGCCGGCTACAACCTGAACATGCCGTCCATCACCATCGGCAACGTGCTGGGCACGCAAACGGTAACGCGCCGCGTCACCAACGTGGGCAGCAGCAGCGCCACCTACACGGCCAGCGCCTCGCTCAGCGGCTACAGCGTAGCGGTGGCGCCTGCCACCCTGGCGCTGGCGCCCGGCGAAACCAAGTCCTTCACCGTTACCCTGACGCGCACCACGGCGCCGGACAACGCCTGGCAGTATGGCGCCCTCGTGTGGAGCGATGGCGTGCACACGGTACGCAGCCCCGTCACGGCCCGCTCGGGCCGCGCGGTGCAGTCGCCGGCATTGCTGCAGGCCGACAAGGTCAGCGGCCTGCGTTCGCTGACCCTGTCCACCGGCTTTGCCGGCAAGGTCGGCGCGGCAACGGGCGGTCTGAAGGAAGTGGCGCGCAGCGCGCAAACCATCAGCCAGGCCGCGCCGGGCAGCGTGGAAACGCTGGTGCAGATGGCCGACGCGTGCAAGGCGGGCGGCAGCGGCGTGCGGGTCGTCAATGTCAGCATTCCCGCCAGCACCGTCGTGGCGCGCTTCGAAATCTTCGACCGCGACACCAGTGAAGGCGCGGGCAATGACCTCGACCTGCTGCTGCTCAACAGCGCTGGCGCGACCGTTGCCACCTCGGCCACGGCCGGCTCGAACGAGGCGATCACCGTGACCACCCCGGCGGCAGGCAGCTACAAGGTGTGCGTGGTCGGCTATGAGCTGGCGAATGGCGCGTCGACCGGCTTCGGCCTGTCGTCGGCCGTCGTCACGACAGCCGACAAGGGCGGCAACCTGAAAGCCACCCTGCCTACCAAGGTGTATGTGGGCGGCAGCGCCACGGCCGGCGTTAGCTGGTCGGGGCTGGAAACGGGCAAACGCTACCTGGGCGGCGTAGTCTTCCTTGATGGCAACAACGCGGCAGCGTCCACCACCGTGCTGTCGGTGGAGACCAACAGCCCGTTGCCGCTGGCCGTCCCCAGCCAGCGTAACGTGAAGGCGGACGCCAAGCTGTAACGGTATCGCTCCAGGCGGTAACACGACGCGCCCTGCGGGGCGCGTTTTTTATGCGTAACACGCGTACAATCGGCGCACGGGCAACTCGTCCGCCATGCGCAAAGGAGTTTGCATGTCCGCATTTCGCCTCAGCATTGCCATCCTGGCCGGCATGGCCAGCCTCCATGCACTGCCTGTCGCGGCGCAGGCCGCTGCGGCGCGACTGTCCTATCTGGTGCAATTACGCGCCCCGCCGCTGGCCTCGCAAGCGGACGGCGTGCATAGGCTCGATACGGACAGCGACACGGCGCGGCGCTACACGGCCCAGTTGGAAGCGCAGCAGCGCGCCGTGCTGGCGCTGGTGCCCGATGCCCCAGTGCAATACCGCTACACGGTGGCCTTCAATGGCTTTGCCGCCATGCTGACACGCGCCGAAGTGGCGCGCCTGCAAGCGAGCCCGGACGTGGCACGGGTCTCGCCCGGCAGCATCGAACACACGCAAGATGGCGGCGGCAGCGGCAAGCCGCAGGCCAGGCCGCAGGACCAGCGCTAATGGCTGAGCAAGCGCAGCGCGATGCCGCGCGACACGGCTTGCATGCGATTGCTCACGCCCAATAATTTGTAGATACGCTGCAAATGGCTTTTCACGGTAGTGCCGCTGATACCGAGAATTTCCCCCACCTCCTCATTGCTTTTCCCTTCGCGCACCCAATGCAGCACTTCCAGTTCGCGCGCACTGGCCGCGCGCGTGGCAGCCGGGCCCGTCATGCGCGCGCGCTGGCCGCCTGGCAGCGCCAGCCAGTGGACGTGCAGGTAGGGCAACAGAAGTTCCAGCACATACGCCTGGCGCGAAGCGTCCGCCGGCATCACGGCGAACAGGGCAAAAAAGCTGCCGCCGGCGTCGCCCACGCTGCCGTGCACCAGCACGCCGTCGATGACGGCAGCCCCCTGGCCGCCCGCGCGCCAGGCCAGCGCAAGGTGCGCCAGTTGGCCCTGGCGCTCGCGCAGCAGCGCGTGATCGGGCGCGGCGCTGTGCCAGGCTTCGCTGCGCAGCACGGCACCATCGGCATCCAGTTGCGCGCACATTAATATGTCGTGCGGTAACAGCGTTTGCAGCGGCCCCTGGCTCCACAGAAAGAAATCGCCGGGCGCGGCGATGCCATGCGCGCCGAGGATGGCGTGCAGCAGGTATTCCTGCTCCCGCCCCGTCAGCAGCATCATGCGCACACGGCGGCGTCAAACGCCAGATAGCGGTAGCCGCTGCCGCGCACGGTTTCGATGCGGTGGCCGCAGCCGCCCGGCTGCAGCGCCTGCCGCAAACGCCCCACGTGGGCGTCGACCGTGCGCTCATCGAGATACGCTGCATGGCCCCACACCTGGTCCAGCAACTGCGCGCGGCTATGCACCCTGCCCGGATGGTTCATCAGGAAATGCAGCAGCTTGAATTCCACACGGCCCAGGTTGACGGGCACGTTACCGGCCGTCACGCGCAGGGTGTGCGGGTCGAGCCGCAGCGCTGCCGTGCCTGCGCGCAAGGCCGATGGCGCGCGCCGGCGCAGCAGCGCGTGCACGCGGGCCAGCATTTCACGGGGACCGAAAGGCTTGCACAGATAGTCGTCGGCGCCGCTTTCCAGCGCCAGTACCTTGTCCTGTTCGCTGTTGCGCGCGCTGACCATGATGATGGGCAAGTCGCACAGCACGCCATCCTGGCGCACCTGGCGCAGCAGCGCGATGCCGGACGCATCCGGCAGCTCCCATTCCAGCAGCAGTACATCGGGTGGGCCGGCCGCCAGCAGCGCCAGCGCGCCGCGCGCATCCAGGGCGCAGCTGACCCGGTAGCCGGCGCCTGAGAAGTTATGCGCCAGCAGCGCTTGCATGGCAGGCGCAGGGTCCAGCACCAGGATATGGCCAGGCATCGATGCATCCTTCCAAAAAAGTGGCGGCCGCCCATGAAAATACTAGACTGCCCGACAAGTTTTTTACTATGCATCAAGCGTAAAACGGTGACCAATACAATTTAGTTTCCTGATTTATAGCTATTTCAAATAAATAAACAAAAAAAACACAGCGGCCCGCAGGCGCGCTGTGTCCAGGCTGGAAAGACTAGGCCCGTGTGCCAGGCTGGCGGCGGCGCAGGGCAAAACCGATCAGCGCCAGGCCACCCGTCAGCATCATCCATTCCGACGCTTCCGGCACGGCCGAGATCGTCGCGATGCTGGCGTAGCTACTGCCCGCAATGCTGGCGGGCAAGCCGCCGTTGAGCGGGGTCAGTTCGAATTGCACGAGGTTGCCATTCGCATTGCCCAGATAAGCCATGCCGGTGTAGTCGAGCAAGCCCACGCCAAACGTCGTGCCCGCGTTGCCGGCCGTGTTCAGGAAGTCGCCGCCGAAGACGATATTGAAACCGAACTTGCCGCCCAGGGTCACGTTGTGAAACCAGTCGTTGTAGGCGCCGCTATTGCCGAAGGTCAAGGTGCCGGGCAAGCTGCCGCTGACATTGCCTTCCTGCGATACCAGCCCGCCAAACGCACCCGAGAAATTGCTGAGCACGGCGCTGGCGCCCGGCGCGGGGCTGTTGCCGGCGATAAAGGCGAAGTCGAGGAAACCGGCGCCCGAGAACTGGCTCGTGTCGATTTCCACGCGGTAGCCGAGCGGATCCGCCAGCGCCAGGCTGGAGCTGGCGGCCAGCACGGCGGCCAGGACGGCGCGGCGCAGGGCCGGATGGAGTGTCGTTGTCAACATGATCGTGTCCTTAGAAGTTGCCGGCGAAAATGCTGGCGGAATAATTGATCGTCACTTTCGACGGATTGGTGAAACTGACGGCAAACGAGGCTGTCGCGCCCGGCGCCAGGCTGGCCGCGTTGACCGTGACATACGCGGCGCCCGCATGGCTGCCCGTGGCATTGGCCAGGGCCACGCCGGCAGGCAAGCCGCCGAACACCACCTGGAACGGGCCGTTCAAGGCGCTCGTGCCCGTGTTGGTGAACGAGAAGGTGCCCGTGTATTTTTGCGTCACGCGGTTGTACGCGAGGCCCGAACTGGCTTGCGCCACGCCGGCCGTGATGTCGCGGTAAGCGGGCTGCAAGTCCAGGCTGATGACGACGGGATCGTGGTCAGAGGCGCGGTAAGGCAAGCCGTTGTACAAGTCTTGCGGCTTGGCCGAGTCGATGTTGTAGTCGATCACTTCCGGCTCGTCCGCATTCACATGCCATTCGGCCACGCCCGCCACTTGCGGGCTCAGCGACGCACTGGCCAGCGCATGGTCGAGGTAGCCGCTCTGGCCGCCGAATACATACGAGTACGGCATGCCGGACGGCCGCACGAAACGCTCGAGTTCATTGACGAAGCCAGCGCCCGTGATGACCTGGATCGGGTCTTCCGCGCCATATGAATTCAGGTCGCCGATGACCAGCACGTCCGCGTCGCCGGCAGCGGCCGCCACTTGCGGCACGAAACTGCCCACCAGACGCTGGGCTTGCTGCACGCGGGTGGCATTCCAGCAGCTCTGGCTATCGTTCTGGTCCGCGTCCAGCCCGCTCGATGGGCAGCTGCCCTTCGACTTCAGGTGGTTGACGACCAGCGAGAATTTCTCGCCATTGCCGGCGCGGAAGGTCTGTGCCATGGGTGGACGGTTGTTGATGGCGTTGGCATCCGACAAGGCGCCGCCTACCAGGCCCAGCTTGGCCGGCTTGTAGATCATGGCCACGCGGATGGCATCCGTACCTGTGGCGGCCGGCTTCGGCACCACGGCATACGTGACGCCGCCGATGGCAGCGTTGAGCTGCTCGACCAGATAAGTGACGGCCGTTTCGCCATTGTTCTGGATTTCCATCAAGCCCACCACGTCCGCATCGATGGCTTTCAGTTCGGCGACGATCTTGTCGCGCTGGCGCACGAATTCGGCCAGGTTGTCGGCGCCGCGGCAATTGCTCTTGGTGGTAGACGAGCCCACGGTGCAGCCCTGCCCCGTCTGGCCAAACACGTTATTGCCATTGGTAAAGGTCGTAAAGAAGTTCAGCACGTTCGCGCTGGCCACCTTGACGTTGCCTGATGGCAGTTCCGGGCTGCCCGTGCGCGGGTTGTCGCGCGAAAATTGCGGCGCCTGCGTCGGCTGCAGTTTGTAGGCGGCACCGCCACCGCCGATGGCGCCAAAGTCCACCACGCCCGTCAGGTCGGCCACCGTGTCGCCGCTGCGCACGGTGCCATCCTGGCCGATGTACGGTATCGTTGGCGGTGCGACAAAGATGCCATCATCGAGCACGATCAGGTTGTTCGCATTGGCGGCGATCAAGGCTTGCGCCTCGGCGGAGCCGGCCGGATAACGGTTGGTCGGCACTTCGCGCCGTCCCGCCGAGAGGGTCAGCTCGCCGCGCGCGCCCAGGTAGGCGTTTTGCGACACGGTCAAGGGCTGCGTGAAGCGCACCAGCATGCCTTCCACGGCGGCCAGGTTCTCGTTCGGCAAGGTCACATTCGTCGGCACGATGGCGTGGCCCGCGCTTTGCGTGAGGATGGCCGTCACGTCCTTGAATTCCGTATAGGAATTTTTCGCGCCCGACGGCGTGTATTCGACCACCGTGCCCGTCACGCGCACCAGCTCGCCCGGCTGCACGGTGGTGGCCGTCGCGCCCGTGTACACGAAGATGCCGTCCGAGGTGGATGGATCGCCATCGCCGGCCGCGTCCTGGATGAAGAAGCCGGTGCCTACTTTCAGGGTGACCACGCCCTGCGTCGTCTGCACGGAATTGGCGTACGGGCTGGCCGCGCCGCTGCCCTGGATCTGCGGGATCGTGTGGCTGACGGCAGCCAGTCCTTGTACGGCGACATCGATCTTGCAACTGGCGCTTTGCTGCTGGTCGTTGCTGAAATTCACGATGACAGGGTAATTTCCCACCGGCACGCCGGCGGCCACCAGCAGGCTCACCATGGCGCTCTCGCCCGCCACGCCGGCCGCGCTGAAATTGGCCAGACTGATGCCGGCCACGGCCGGCGAGCTCAAGGTGGCGGCATTCACGACGCCATCGACGTCGGATGCGCGCAGCACGGCGCTGCCGCCATTGCCCACGGCCAAGGCCAGGCTGGCTGGGCAGCTGGTGACGATCTGGTGCACGACAGGGCCGCCGCAGGCATTCAATGGCGACGCCGTATTGCGCGGCGTCACGCTGCCGGTGGCGAAGTCGGCGCTGTTATCGTCCGTGTCGGCGCAGCCGCCATTCGCGCGCGCAATCGACAGCGTATTCGATGGCGCGGGCGCGACGGCGCCTTCGAAGCCGTTGGCCGTGCCGAAGCCGACCAGGTCGATGACGGCGGCGCCCGTGGGGCTGGTGCCCGTTTGCGCCGTCTTGCTATTGCTCAGCAACACCTTGCCCGCCGTACCGGACATGGCCAGGCTGCCCGTGGCATCCGGCGCAGGCAAGTCCTGCGTACCGCCCGCGCCCTTGGCTTGCTGGACCAGCAAATACTGGCCAGGTTGCAATTCGATAGCCGGCAAGGCCGTCACCGACCAGCTGGAACCGGCGGCGGACGCGTATTGCACGCTCCAGTTGCTCACATTCACGGGACTGGCACCGCGGTTGAACAGTTCGATGAAATCGTTGCGGTACAGCGCCCCCGTATTGCCGCCCCCGCCATACACCTGGCTGATGACGATATCGGAAGCAGCCAGGGCCGGCACGGACAGGCTGGCCAGCAGGGAGGCCATGACGGTCAGGCGCAACGGCGTGCGCAAGGGGGAAAACGAGGTGTGCATGAGGATCCCGGTCGGTAAATAAATGACGCCGGTCCCGCATGATCGGCCGGCGCGCCACAATTAACAAAAGTATTTCAGACTTGTTATTTGCATATTAAAGGCCCAGGATGACGACTTGATGACATTTGATTAAGCCGAATGGAGTAAAAGTCCATTCTCCCATCGCTCATGCAAGTAGTTAGTCAACAACATTTGACCTTCGGACTTCAGCAAGCACAGCAAATTGCTCAAAAATATGATATATTTCTACTAAATAAGTTTTATTCCTTGCAAGTTTGTAAAGCTTGCCCAGTCAGTAGCGACACGCCAGTAAATAGAGATATGCAAAGGGCCCAGTCCACGCCCTGCGCCACGCATAATTCGATGCGCTATTTGAATGTACTGCTAATTTTATTGCGTCGAGATTATGGAGCGCACAGCGCCCTGTCGACATGAAAACCCTAGCGAGATCAAACCATGAAAAAATTCACCCCCGCCGTCCACCTATCCCTGCTGGCCATTGCCGCCACCCTGGCATTGAGCACAGGTTCCGCGACAGCGCAAACAGCGGTACCAGCCGCTGCGGACAATAAACGCTGCGAAGCAGACAATGCCGGCACCAATGGCAATGCCAGTGAGGCAGACATGAACAGCACATATAGCGCTTGCCGTTTGGCAAATGGTGCCGTCGGCATGGGTTGGCGCACCAACGACGGCAAAGGGTCCACGCCCGAATTTGGCAATGAAGAATCGTCACAAGTGTTGCGCAAGCCACATTTTGACAGTCGCGGCCATGATCTGAGCCAGTTCGATACGGATGCCAGCACTCGGGCCAAGGGACTGGGAAGAGGCGTCAAGCAAGATGGTTTTGACTATAGTTCGGGTACGCGCAATTTTGTTGCGCAAGAAAAACTGGAACCGTTTAGCGGCGGCGAAGGCTATGGTGTTGTGGGACGGGCGATGCCGGAACAATACGCCTCGCTGCTGACGTCCTCCGACACGGCCCCTCCTGCAGCAGCCGGTGGCGGTGGCGTTGGCGCAGGCGGCGCCGGAGGTGGCATCGAGGGCAGCGGCACGACTCCCAATGTCGTATTACCGCCTGTACTCGCCGTTCCTGAACCGGAAACCTATGCCATGCTGCTGGCTGGCCTGGGGTTGGTGGCCTTTATTGGACGCCGAAAACGCACTGCCAAAATCTAATAAAAAAAGCTCGCAAGAGCCTTTTTTATTAGCCTGACAGCAATGCAAGCTAGCGCTGTTAACGTCGGAACTTCCCGTAGGGCGCCGCCAGCGGATCGCCGATGAACAATCCCTGCGCCGGCCACGCCACACTCCCCCAGTACGCTTCCAGTGCCGTCATTCCTGTCAGATAACGCCGCAGCAATACTGTAGGATTAGGAAACTTTTGCCAGTAATTGCACGGCTCGCTGACAGTACCGTAGCTGGCCGTCGCGCCCGCCTCCAGCCAGCGTTGGCTGCTCATTTGCGCCGTCCCCTGCAGATCGCCACCGAACGAAGTCAGGTGATCCGCCAGGGCGCCAGGCAGGAAGCGCAAGGTGTCGAGCTTGGCGACCTTGGCCATGCCCGTCTGGTACACCATGATGTCCTGCGCCCCATCGAGCACATCGGCCTTCAGGTTCCTGACCGTCAACTTGCGCTGGCGCACGATCCCGGCAGGCGGAAAAAAAGCGGCACGGCTGTTGCGCGCATTTTCGCTGGTGGTCAGATAATACGCGCTGGCGGCAGGCACGGAAAAACCGCTGACCGTTCCACGATCCACCACGGCCTTGGCCTCTTCCACAAAGTCGATGGGCAGCAGCATGGACAGGCGCATGCCCATCTGCGTAAATGGTTGCGGCACATTGCTGTTGAAATAGCTACTGGACTTGCCGGCGTCACACGTCTTCGCGCATTGCCCCGCATCATAGCCCAGGGTATAGGCGGAAGTAATGGAATTGCATTCGACCGCATATGGCGCACTCCACACCATCAGCACGGCCTGAATATGGGGCTTCAATTGCGCGTCGATACGTTCCTTCAACTGTGCGAACTGACCCATGCTGAGCTTGCGGGGGCGATTCGGGATATTCACGTGCACAACATTCGCAAGTGGGATGCCATGCGCCTGGCGGTAGTATTCACCCACTGCGATGCTGTTCGGTTCGGCGTCATTGATCACGACAGCCAATTGCGCGGCATGCAATCCCAGGGGCATGGATGGCGCATCGGCGTGGGCGATGCCAGCGGCCAGCGCCAGCGAAAGGAAGAGAGATTTGTGCAAGGTCAATTTCGTCGTTGAGGAAGATCGAAGCAGCCATGCCGCAGCCGCCCACTGTGCGTGACGATTATAGCCCCACGGCGGCCGGCGGCAAAAAAAACGGAGGCCGCAGCCTCCGTTTCATGTCCAGAATGTTTTATCTTCAGGCTTGCAGCTTGCGGCGGCGCGCCGCGAATCCCACCAAACCCAGGCCCGCCAGCAACATGCCGTAGGTTTCCGGTTCCGGTACCGGCGTGACGGCCAGGATGCCGCTATAGCTGCCGCCAGTTGGCGAGGCAACATAACCATCAATTTGCAGGAAGTAATTACCAGCAGCCAAAGGCGTGGAACCGGACTGCAGCGACCATGCCTGGTCTTGCGCCGTGAAGTTGATCAGGTCAAGCGCGCCATGAAACAGAATGCCGCTGGCATTACCCAGGCTGAAGCCGGTCAAGGTCAGGCCCGAGTTGGCGCTCGGCTTGAGCGATGTCGCCAGTGCGCTCAGGTCGTTAAAGCCAGTCACGCTGAACGTGAATTTGTCGCTGAAAAAGTTATTGCTGGCGCCAGCCAACTGGCCTGGGGCCAGCGAAAACGAGCCCAGCAGTTCACTGCTGGAATAATCGAGCAAGTCTTGCGTCAGATCCACCGTGGCGTGGCTGATGTCAACCGGCGCAGCATGGGCTGCCAGGCTGCTGCCGGCAAACATGGCGGCCACAAACAGGGATTTCAGGAATTTTTTCATACTTTTCACCAAGAGGACTGCAACTGGCTCAGGCCAGCTGCGGGAAGGAAACGCAAACGAGGATGCCAATCAACCAGGCAGGGCTCAAGCCGCCTTCTGACGACGGCGTGCCATGAAGCCCAGCAGACCCAAGCCCGCCAGCAACATCGCATACGTACCGGGCTCAGGCACGGCCGATACCAGGCTGCCGTTCGCACTGAAAGCCGCGCCCGAGTTCGACACCACGTTGCCGCTGACTTTCAAGTAATAGGAACCAGCAGCCAGGTTGGCATACGACAGGGTCCACTTGTCATCAATGCCGGTCAACAACTGATTACCACCCAGCAGCAAGGTATTGCCAACGCTGCTGTACAAGCCGAAACCCGTCAGGTTCAGGCCATTCGTCGCGCTGCTGCTGCGCGAACTCAGTACCACGCTCAGGTCGCTGGCCTGTGCCACATTGAACGTGAACAGGTCATTGAAAAAATTACTCTTTTGATTGTTTTTGAACTTGTCGCCAAACGTCAGCGAACCGCCCGCTGCCAGATTGACGGCGCCAGGCGTGGAACTGATGTCAACGGGCGCGGCAAAGGCTGCCTGCGCGAATAAAGCTGAGCCGGCAAAGGCCAGCGCGGCCAGCACCGAATACGTATTTTTCTTCATGCGATTCCACTGAACGTGAATGCGGACGCGCCAGCGCGTCCGCATGAGTTATCTGATCAAACCAGACAGAATCATAGCATAAAGCAATTTTTTATGTTAACTATTGTTTAATGAGAAGTTACTTTATAGCATCATTCTTTAAGCCAATAGTTTCACGGTGCTGGTATCGCAAAAAACGCACCTCAGGCACGCTGGTAGACATCCTCCAGGCGCACGATGTCGTCTTCGCCCAGGTAGCTGCCCGACTGCACTTCGATCAGGTGCAAGGGCAGCTTGCCCGGGTTTTCCAGCCGGTGCGTCATGCCGATGGGGATGTAGGTCGATTCGTTTTCCGTCAGCAAAGTCACCTTCTCGCCACACGTCACTTGCGCCGTGCCGCTGACCACCACCCAGTGTTCGGCGCGGTGATGGTGCATCTGCAGCGACAGTTTGCCGCCCGGATTGACCGTGATGCGCTTGACCTGGAAGCGTTCGCCGATATCGATGCCTTCATAACTGCCCCATGGGCGGTACACCTTGCGGTGCTGCACGTGTTCGCTGCGCCCCGCCTGCTTCAAGTGATCGACCACCTGTTTCACGCGCTGCACCTGGTCCTTGTGCGCCACCAGCACGGCGTCGTCCGTTTCCACCACGATCAAGTCCTGCACGCCCAGCACGGCCACCATGCGGCGCTCGGCGCGCACCAGGCAATTGCTCACGCCGTCGAGATACACGTCGCCGCGCACCACGTTGCCGTTGGCATCACCCTGCTGCACTTCCCACAGGGCCGACCAGGAGCCGACATCGCTCCAGCCGATGGCGGCAGGCAGCACCACCGCATGCGCCGTATGTTCCATGACGGCATAGTCGATCGAATCGGATGGACAGGCGGCGAAGGCTTTCTCTTCCAGGCGGCAGAAATCGAGGTCGCGGTAGCCGTCGCGCACGGCCGTTTCACAGGCGGCCAGCATGGCGGGCTGGAATTGCCCCAGCTCGCCCAGATAGCGTTCGGCGCGGAACATGAACATGCCGCTGTTCCAGAAATAGTTACCGGCGGCCAGGAACGACTGCGCCGTGGCCAGGTCCGGCTTTTCCACGAAGCGCTCGACCTTGCAGCCAGCCGTACCCGACGCCACGGGCGCACCGCTGCGGATATAACCATAGCCCGTTTCCGGCGCCGTCGGCACGATGCCGAAGGTGGCCAGCGCGCCATCGGCCGCCAGCAGCGCCGCCTGGGCGATAGCCTGGTGAAACGCAGCCACGTCGGTGATGACATGGTCGGCCGGCAAGACCAGCATCAGCGCCTGCGGGTCGATGGCCAGCAGGTATTGCGCGGCCACGGCCACGGCCGGCGCCGTGTTGCGTCCCACGGGTTCAAGCAAAATGCCCAGCGGCGGCAAGCCGATCTCGCGCAGCTGCTCGGCCACCATGAAGCGGTGCTCATTGCCGCACACCACCAGCGGCGGCATGACCTCGAAATCGGCCAGTCCGCTATCGCCGGCACGGCGGTTGGGCAGGCTCTGCACGCGCAGCGCCGTTTCCTGCAGCATGGTCTTGTCCGTTACCAGCGGCAACAGCTGCTTGGGCAGCACGGCGCGCGACAGCGGCCATAAACGGGTGCCCGAACCGCCGGACAGGATGACTGGGTAAATTTTCATGATTTCATTTCAAAAACAGTTTATTGGGCAGCATACAGGGCCGGCGGCGTTTCGTCGCGGCGCAGGCTGCGCCGGTCGCGCGCATTGCCCCAGGCATCTTTCTCATAGTCGGAAACATGGCGCATCTGGCCGGCGCGGTCGACACTATAATCCTTGAAGACGATCATTTCATCGAGTACCACATCCGGCAGAACGCGCGTGTATTCGAACAACACACTGCGCACCACCTCGGCACCGGCGCAGACGTGGCTGCCGTGGCCTATCCAGGTGGGGCCGATGATGGTCGCGCCCGCCTCGATGCGGCAGCCCGAGCCGATGTAGACGGGCCCCTCGATGCGCGTGCCGCCACTCCAGTCGATGCGGGTATTCAAGCCAGCCCATACCCCATCGGCAATCTGCGTGCCCGGCACGTGCAACTGGGCCACCTCACCCATCAGCACGCTTTGCAGCACTTCCCAGTAATCCTTGACGCTACCGATATCGATCCAGTTGTACTGGCGCTTTTGCGCATAGAAGGGCAATCCTTGGGCGACCAGCAGGGGAAACAGTTCCGAACCGATATCGAAGGGGCGGTCGCAGGGAATCAGGTCCAGCACTTCCGGCTCGAACAGATAGATGCCGGTGCTGACGCAATTGGACAGCGCGTCGGCCTGTGCCGGTTTTTCCTGGAAGGCGCGGATGCGTCCGTCGTCGTCGCTGACCACCACGCCATAGCTCGACACCTTGTCCCACGGCACTTCCAGGGTGATGACGGACGCCAGCGCGCCGACACGGCGATGCTCGCGCAGGGCCGCTTCCAGGTCGAGGTCGATCAAGGCATCGCCGCACAGCACGATCGTCGTGTCGTCAAAAAAGCCGCCAAACTCCTGGATCTTCTTCATGCCGCCGGCCGAACCGAGCGGTTGAGGCACGACCTCGCCAGCGTCATTCGTATAGCCTTCGAAGGAATAGCCGATGCGCACGCCAAACTGGTGGCCCTCGCCGAAATATTCCTCGATCTTTTCATGCAGATAGCTGACGTTGACCATGATGTCGGTCACGCCATGCTGCGCCAGGTGTTCCACCAGGTAAGCCATCACGGGCTTGCCCAGGATGGGGATCATCGGCTTGGGCAAATCATAGGTCAGGGGCCGCACGCGCGTGCCCTTACCTGCCGCTAGAATCATTGCTTTCATCGTCAAACTGCTCCATCAGGGTTGGGGATGGCTGGCCAGGCAGCGCACTTCAGCGGCCATCCTTGCTCAAGGTCACGGCAGCGGCGGGCGCGGCGGCGGGAAACAGGCGCGCATACGCGGCCAGCAGCTTGGGCGCTTCATATTCCCACTCCAGCTCGTTGATCACGCGATGGCGGCCAAACGCGCCCATCCGTTCGCGCTGGGCCGGGTCATCCAGCAATTCGACGATCTTGCGCGCCATGTCGATAGGATCGTTCTTCAAGGCATACAGCGACGCCTGCTGTGCGGACACCTTGCCCTCGACCAGGTCGAATTGCACGATCGGCTTGCCAAGCGCCATGTATTCCATGATCTTGTTCATGGTCGACTTGTCGTTCATGTCGTTGGCCACGTCCGGGTTCACGCACACATCGGACGTGTTGAGCATTTCCAGCAATTGCTGGTCCGGCACGCGCCCGGTAAACGTCACGTAGTCGGCGATGCCCATGTCCTGCGCCATCTGCTTCATCTGCTCCAGCGACGTGCCGCCGCCCACCAGGCCGAACTGCACATCCTCGCGCTTCAAGGTCTGCACGATGTATTGCGCCGCCTGCAACAGCAGATCGATGCCTTCCTGCGCGCCCATCACGCCCACATAGCCGACCAGGTAGCTACGGCCCTTCTTGAGTTCCGGCACGGGCGGCAGCACGCGCAATCGGTCCAGCTTGGGCCCGCTGCGCACCACGTAGACATCCTCGGGCTTCATGCCGCCCCGCTCGATGGCAATCTTCTTGTACGACTCGTTGGTGGCGATCGACACGTCGGCGCTCTTGAACGACCAGCGCTCGAACAACACCATCAATTTATAAAAGAAATCGCGCCGGCCGAACTTGGCTTCGTACAGTTCCGGATTGATGTCGTGGTGGTCGAACAGGAAACGCTTGCCCATCGTCAACTTGAAGAAGCCGCCGATGAGGAACAACAGGTCGGGCGGATTGCAGGCGTGAATGACGTCGAAGCCGCGCGCGAAATGCACCTTCCACGCCAGGCGGAAAGTGTGGAGCAGCGCCAGCGAATATTCGACCAAGTAGCCCTTCGCCCCTTCCGCTTCGAGCGGGAGGTTGTAGCGGTAGATATGGATGCCGTCGATGGCTTCGTAGCGCGACTCGTAGCCCTTACCCGTCGGGCAGATGATCGACACTTCATAGCCGTTCGCATGCAGAGTGGTCGCTTCCTGCCACACGCGCCGGTCGAATGGCGACGGCAAGTTTTCCACCAGGATCAGCACGCGCCGCGGCTGGCCTGCCACGGTGTTACCAGCAGATGCCGTCATACTGCTCTCCACTTTGTTCCTTGCTGATGCGCACCAGGTCGACGATGTGCTGGTGCGGCTTCAGGCTGCCCGGCACGCTCTTGAATTCGGCTGCGCCATTGCCGATGACGATGGTGTCGGCAAAGTCGAGCACGTCCTGCATGTTGTCCACCATCAGCTTGGAAATATGCGGGATCATGTTCAGGATGTAATCCTGGTTGGCACCCGTCAGGGCGGCCAGGTTGACGTTCTTGTCGTACAGCTTCAGTTCGTAACCTTTGCCCAGCAGATACTCGATGACATCGACCAGCGGCGACTCGCGCAAGTCATCCGTGCCGGCCTTGAACGAGAAGCCCAGGATGCCCACCTTGCGCGCGCCTTTGTCGACGATCATCTTGATGCCCTTTTCCACTTGCCGCTGGTTCGACGGCAGGATGGAGTTAAGCAGCGGCAAATCGAGGTCCAGGCTGCGCGCCTTGTAGGTCAGCGCGCGCACGTCTTTCGGCAGGCACGAGCCGCCGAAGGCAAAGCCCGGCTTCATGTAGTACGGCGACAGGTTCAGTTTGGTGTCCTGGCAGAAGATTTCCATCACCGTGTGGCCATCGATGCCGACGGCCTTGCAGATGTTGCCGATTTCATTCGCGAACGCCACTTTCACGGCATGCCAGGTATTGTCCGTGTACTTGACCATCTCGGCCGTTTCCACATCCGTGCGCACCAGCGGCGCGTCCATCTTTTCATACAGCTGCACCAGCAGCGCGCCAGCCTTTTCATCGGATTCGCCGATGACGGTCTTCGGCGGATTGTAGTAATCGTAGACGGCCGTGCCTTCGCGCAGGAATTCCGGGTTGTTGCACACGCCAAAGTCGACGCCGGCCACCTTGCCCGACGCCGCTTCCAGGGTCGGAATGACCAGCGAGCGCATGGAACCAGGCAGCATGGTCGAGCGCGCCACGACGACGTGGAAGCTGTCTTTTTCACGGATGGCGGCGCCGATTTCCTGGCACACCTTGCGCACGTGACTCAGGTCCAGGTTGCCATTGAGCTGCGAGGGCGTGCCCACGCAGATGAGCGACATGTCCGAGCCGAAGACGGCGTCGCGCACATCGAACGTGGCGCGTAAATGGCCGCTCTTCACGGTGGCGGCGATCATCTCGCCGATGTCTTTTTCGATGATAGGCGTGGTGCCCTGGTTGATCAGTTCCACCTTGGTCCGGTTCGGATCGACGCCGATGACTTCATGCCCATCCGTTGCCAGGCAACCTGCAGAGACTGCGCCCACGTAGCCGAGGCCAAAAATACTGATTTTCAAAATATGCTCCCTTAATAATTAGCCGGCGAATCAGCCGGCGACGCCTGCGGCATCAGTTCGATGTGCGTCACGATTTCAGTTGTTCCCTGCACCCTCATGCGCCAGGCGGCACTGGCAATCGGTGATTTCTCGTCGAAGCGGCGCGATATCCAGCCGCCAGGCGGTGTATCGCTGCCGCGCAATAGGTCCAGCGTTCCGTGCGAACAGCGCATGCGCAATCCGGACCGCAGTCCCTGTGCCCGCAATTGCCCCTCGTCGACGATGACCTCGCAGTGTTCGCCGAACTGCCAATGCACGGAAATATCATGTACATTTGTACATTGTAATATGTCTTTTACAACAATGCATTTATTATTAAAGTTGAACTCGATACGACGCCGGTGCAGCACGGGATCGGTCAGGCGGCCGTAGCCATCGTGTTCGCCCTCAAAAACTTGCACGTCGGAATTCGTTTCATGGGTAATCATGCGCGCATTGGCTTTTTTCAGCCACATGAAATTACCGCCGATTTCAGACTGGTCCAGGCCATCGACGGCTACCGTGTTATGCGCAGGCGTGCTGCGGAAGTAGTCGCGCCATTTTTTTTGCGTGTGATAGGCGTAGGTGCCGGGATCGGTGAGCAACTCTTCACCGGCGACGGAGAGGGTAAATGCCAGCGCATCGGCATGTCCATGCGCGGCAATGGAAAGATAGCCAAGCGGTGCGCAATCGGCCACCAGACGTACTTCATCGGTCGTGCCGAAATGGCTGCCAAGCAAGAAGTAGCCGCCGTCGGGAAATGCCATCACGGGCGCTTCGGCCCCGCTCGCGTCGAGCGCCTGCCACTGTCGTAACCCCGCCACACCGAACAGCCAGCGGTTCTTGTCGTCAAAATGGCTGGCCTTGCGCTTGAAGTCGGCGCGGCCAAACAATACGGCGCAGCTGGCCAGCAGCGAGCGGTAGCGATGCCAGCCATCCTCGTGCGCAAGGCGCACCATCTGCGCATCGTCGGCATCGCCCGTCATCGGTACGTTGCCGTCCACGTCCATCAGCGCGGCGATGAACTCAGCCAGGCGCTCCAGGCGCTGCAAGTACGCCGTGGAAAAGCCTGCACCGTTGGCCTGGCCGATCCTATGGCACAGCAGCATCATGTCCATCACCTCATGCTGATAATAGACGGCTTGCTCGCGGTTCACGCCATCGGGCGTATTTTGCTTGAGCGCCTCCTCTTCCAGCCCCTTGCGCGCCAGCGCCTGCCACTTCGCACTTTCCGGCCAGCAAGGCCATACGACACCGGCCACAAACAAGCCCATGTATTCGCCAAACAGATGGTTGTTCGCCGACGAGTGGCGCGAAAAATAACCGGCGATGAAGTGAGCATGCTGGTAGATGGCGGCTAGCCACTGGCGCTGGAAACGCTGGCCCGCCTCGCCCTGGAACAGCGGCGACGCCAGGCCGCCCAGCAATTCCCAGGCGCAAGCCCAGTTCAGCAGGCGCAGCGCCAGTTCAAGTGAACTGGTCCAGTGCACACCCATGGGATACGGGCATTGCGCGAACCACGACTGCAGCAAGGTGCGCGCGCCGTCGGCGTAGCGCGGCTCGCCCGTCACTTTCCATGCCTGCGCCAGCGCCACCAGTTCCAGGTGCCGGTTCGGCTCCCATAGATACTTGATATCACCGACCACTTTTTCGCTGCGGTAATCGATCTGCTTGCCCAGAGTCAGCGGCGCCACGGTACCCGTCTTCGGATCGCGGTTCCATTCTGGCGGGAAACCCAGTTCCGCGCCACGCAGGGCAAACACATTCCAGCGCCCCGCCAGCACGGCATCGGCCGCGGTGCGCAGAGAGGCGATATCGGTATCGCGGCCATCGCCAGCCAGAAAAGGCAGGCCCATACGCTTCAATTGCGGCGCCGGCACGCGACGCAGCAAGCCGATGCCCAATTTGCTGGCCTTCTTTTGCAGCAACTGTTGCACGCGCCAGGCAATTTCGGGGGCGCCCATCAGCTTCAGACGGTTGATTTTCCACGCGATCGACGTCATACCCTTACCGTTCCATTCTTTTCATGTTGTAGCCTGCAATCTTCCAGCACATCGATAAACACCAGCAGGAATTTCCTTGTGGAATTATTATTAATTCAATGACATGATAATACCGTATTGCAGCAAAACTGCGAAGTCGATGGTGCCAAGCAACATTCCCGTGCCGCGCATGATGCCTGTAAGAAAGCCTATTTTACTTACCCATTTGACGGAGATGGCCCTGTAACGCTATAGTCCGGGCAAGTGGGAAAATTTCATATACGTCAACATAATTGCCCCGTATCCCGCACCGCCTGTGTGCGCCGGCACCATCCTAGCTAAGAAGCTCACGTATGCCTTTTCCAGTTGTGAAAAATTTATCATTCCTGACCCGTCATCTGGTACGCCGCAATCCCTTTGCCCTGGCGCGTGCACGCGCCCTGGTCGCACGCGAACGCTGGCCTGCGGAACAGTTGATGGCACGTCAAGAGAGCCTGCTGCGCGCCACCCTTGCGAGCGCGCGTCGCCTGCCTCGCTATGCCCGGATGGCCGAGGCCCCAGCCGATGTGCCCGTCCGCGACTGGCTGAGCGCCACTTATCCCGTGATCAGCAAACCCGACCTTGTCTCCGGGCGCGACAGTTTTTATCCGAACGGGGGGAAACGCCGCCCATGGTGGGCACAGGGAAAAACCAGCGGCTCATCCGGCACACCGCTGGAAATATTCCGCAGCATCGATTCGATTATCTGGGAAGAAGCGTTTCAGTTGCAGTTCTGGCACTGGGCCGGCCATGAAAATGGCCAGGCACAAGCCATCTTGCGGGGGGACCAGGTCATCGGTATCAGCCAGCAGGATGCGCAGCCCTGGCTATGGGACCGTTTCGGCAAGCAGTTGCTGGTATCGACGCGCCACATGAACCGGGATACGGCCGAGGGCATGCTCAACAGCATAGCCCGCGTCGGGGCCAGACAGCTGCGGGCCTATCCATCGTCAGCGTTTGAGCTGGCGCGCGCGGCAGAACGGCTGGCGCACCCCTTACGCCTGCGCGGCGTCGTCACCGGTTCCGAACCCGTCTACCCGGCCCAGCGCGAACAAATCGAACGCGCCTTTGGCTGCAAGGTATTCGACTTCTACGGCATGGCCGAACGCATCGCCTTTGCCGGCCAGTGCGAACATGGGTATTACCACCTGCATCCAGAATATTCCTACGTGGAAATCCTGGACCAGCACGATCAGCCCACGGACGATTTCGGCTACGTGGTCGGGACCACCCTGCATAACCATGCGATGCCGCTGGTGCGCTACCGCATTGCCGACCGAGCGCGCTGGGTATCGGGTGCCTGTCCCTGCGGCAGGCATTATCCCCGTATCGAACTATCCTCCGGCAAGGTTGAGGATCAGCTGTATGACAGCGAAGGCACGCCCATCAGTGCGGGCATCATTACCTTTGCCGTCAAATTTCTCGCCAACATCAAAAAAACGCAGGTGGCGCAGGTTGGCCCGGGGCAATGGCAATTGCGCGTGGTGCCAGACCATGGCTATACGAACACCGACGAACTGGCTTTGCGCGAACATTTCGACAAGTATGTAAGCCTGAAAGTAGCAGTTGACATCGTGCTGGTGGAGGATTTGGCGCTGCAATCGAGCGGCAAGTTCAAGTGGATCGTGCAGGAATGGCCTGGCGCCAAGGCTCTGGCGGAGAAACGATGAAAGCCACAATACTCTTTTGCGGCCCCATTCCGTTGTCCGGCGCAACGCCCGTAGGTGGCTACGAAGCATGCAACCGGCGCACCATCGATGCCCTGCGTGCTGGCGGCACCATCGTGCATGAATTGTATTACCCTCAACCGCGCGGTAGCGCGCTGGCCAAACTGCGTGGCTACCTGAGCGGCTTTGCCGCCCTGCGGCGGCAGATCCGCGCCATGAGCAAACCAGGGCCGGAATCGAAGATCCTGCACTTGACGGGCCTGTACAAGCACTTTGCAATCGGCGAAATCCTGTTGCTGCGCCAGGCGCGCAGGCATGGCGTCAGGACGATCTATGATATTCGCGCCGGCTCCATGCACAAGCACTATGCCCGCCTCGGCCCCCTGTATCGCTGGCTGTTCCGACGCCTGCTGTGCAGCGCAGACCAGATCATGATCGAAGGCATGGACTATGCGCCCTTCGTTGCCGAGACAACAGGCGGCAAGGCATTCTATCTGCCCAACCATATCGAGACAGGCAGCCTCCCGCAGCGCTCTTGCGAGCGCGCATCGCCGCTGCGGCTTGTGTATGTGGGGCGGGTTAACCTGGAAAAGGGCGTCGCGACCGCCTTGCAGACGGCACAACTGCTGCAAACACAGGGAGTGGACTGCGAGATCGCCATCATCGGCCCGGGCGATCCACAGCTGATCGCCAATCTGCGCAGCGAGTATGCGCCGGTGGGCGCACAGTGGCTCGGGTCGCTGCCGTCGGCACAAGTGCTCGAAGCGCTGGGCCGCTCGCACATCTTTATCTTCCCCACACGCCACCATGGCGAGGGCCACTCGAACGCGCTGACCGAAGCGATGGCCATGGGTTGCGTTCCCGTCGCCACGGATAACGGCTTCAACCGCTCGGTGATCGGTGCCGCAGGCATGGTCGTCCCTTTCGATGCGGAGGCCGGCGCCTATGCGGCCGCCATTGCCGCTCTGTGGCAGCAAGGGCGCTGGCCGGAGCTATCCCGCGCGGCCATGCAGCGCACCCGTCAGCTATTTTCTACGGAGCAAGCCATTGCCCGCCTGGCCGACGCCTACCAAGATCTTTTGAAAGTATCCCGATGAGTCTTTTTGTTGCCGGCGACCTGGCCTGGCCTGAAGCCGATGTGCTCGCCTTTGATGAATTGCAGCGCCTGTGCGCGCACGGCCAGATGGTCGTCAACCTCGAAGGCGGCGTCCTCGCTGCAAGCGCCGAAGCGAGCAGCGTGCACAACGATTACAAGTTCAACCTGTATTCGCACGCCAGCGTCATCGATACGCTCAAGGCGCTCAAGGTGCGCGCCTGTGGCCTCGCCAACAACCACATTTCGGACTATGTGGGCGGCATCGGCGCCAGCAAGGCCATGTTGGCGGCAAATGCCATTGCCGCGTTCGGCACGCGCGAACACCCTTGGTGTGAATTCCAGGTCGGGGAGCAGCAGTATGTGCTCTTTGCCGCCTGCTCTCCCTTGCCCGAACCTCGGCGCGACCGCCAGGACGACGAGGCGCTGCTCTTCCAGCCTGCGGCGGCGCTGAGCCTGCTGCATCAATTGCGGCGCGATTTCCCGCATGCCACGTTGATCGCCTTCATGCACTGGGGCTACGAGCTTGCCACGTTCCCGCAGCCGGCCGACCGGGAATGGGCGCGCCAGGCGATCGATGCGGGCGTGAACCATGTCATCGGCCACCATCCTCACGTGGCGCAGGGTTATGAAGTTTACAAGCATGGCAGCATCGCCTACTCGCTCGGTAATTTGCTGTTGCCACAAGTCGACTTCCGCGGCCGCAAGCTGCATTACAAGACGCCCGCCGTATGCGAACAACTGATGCTGGAACTCACGCCTGCCGGATTGCGCTCGCACTGGCTGCGTTACGCGCCGCAGGAGCAGCGCCTGTCTTATCTGGGTGCCGCGATGGCGGCAGAGGATGAAAAACTACGACAACGCACGCCATTTGCGGGCATGGACAATGCGCAGTACCGGCGCTGGTTCGCGGCCAAGGGCCGCTTTGGCAGCGAAGGCAAGCGCGCCGGCACCGTCTTCTGGAGTTACCGCGGCTGGGGCCGTATCGACTCGGCCATCAAACAGGCGCTGCTCGATGCCAAGGTCAGGGTGCGCAAACTGGCGATCAGGAGCGGCCTGCACACACCGTACAACTGGTGATGCCGGTCTGCTAGCTAGCGGCCCCTGGACGCGAGCGGCAGCAAGGCCTGATAGCGGCACGCCAGCATCGCGGCAAGTTCGCGGTAACTGCGGTGCGCCTCGATGTAAGCCGGACCGCCGGCTGCGCGCTGGCGGGCGGCGACGGGGTCGGCCAGGATTTCGTTCAATGCCTGCGCCATGGCAAGCGGATCGCTGGTGGTCAGCCAGCCGGCCCCGCTCGCTTCCAGCACGTGCGCCTGGTCGGGAATGTCATTGCCCACCGCAGGCATGCCCAGTGCCAGATATTCAAGCAGCTTGGTCGGTGAACTGACATCGTACAAGGGCCCGCGCGGAATATAAGAGACCGCCGCATCAGCGGCAACCAGCAACTGCCACGCCTGCGCCGAAGGCAGCCAGCCCGTGATGCGGACCGCCTGTTCCAAGCCCGCCTGGCGCACATACGCGAGCAGCTGGACTTCATCGTGTGGCGTGGGCGAGTTGCCAATCAACAATAAACAGGTGGACGGCGAGGTCATGCGCACGATCGCCAGCGCGTCAATCACCCGCTCCAGCTGCCGCGCCTTGTCCAGGGTGCCCAGATAAGCGATCAGCGGTACCGCCTCCCAGCCTTCCGGCCGGCGCGGCTGAGGCTGCGACTTCCCCAGCAGCGCCATGTCGACCCCCATCGGCACGGCCGTCATGCGCTGCGCCGCGATGCCTTTCGCCTGCAGCAAGGCCAGCATGGCGTCGCTTTGCACGAAAACATGTTGCGCGCGTGGCAAAACCACCTTGTAGAGAAGAGCCTGCTCCAGCTGGCCCTTCCACAATACCAGCCGGCTGCGCAGGCCCGCGCCTTGCCGCAATTGCTCCTGCGCCCGCTCGATGCGCCCTTCGCTCATCAGGTACGAGACCCAGTAATAAAACGGAATGCCCTTGCAACGTGCGATCAGCATGGCCAGCAGACCCAGGGGCACCATGTCGCGTACCTGGATGGCATCGCACCCGCTGCGCCGGACTTGCAGCAATGCACGCAAACTCACAAAAAAATAGGCCAGTTCGCGGCGCGCGCGGCTGCGGTGGTAGGCCGGCCGGCGCACAGATCGAAAGCCCTGCAGCTCGGGCGACTCGGCAGAAGCCTTGCCGACAACATCGCACAGCACCTGATGCTGCGGCAAGTACTTGCCAAACAAAACGCTGACATCGGCGCGGAACGTGGGCAGGGCCTCGGGCACGAACTGCAAGATATGTAAGGACATGGTCGACGAGGAGAGGGAAAAGTGAAGACAGAAGCGGCGGGAACACAAAGCCAGCCACAAAAAATTGCATTATATATCACAATTCATGGATGACAGAAGCCAATTGGCGTCGCCGCGCGGGCGGCGCCCGCGTCAGACAATGCCATGAGTGCTTTCCGTTCGCGAGAGCGGTCCGGCACATGGCGGGCGCCCCTGAAGCCGCGGCAAAGACGGGGCCGTTTTTGCTGTCCGCATAAAAAAAGCCTGCGGGTAGCCGCAGGCTGATCCGGGCGGGCATCGCATGGCAATGCCCGCCGCGGTCCCCTACCTCGCTCAGTTGGGGATGGTGATCGTCTGCGTACCCACCATCAACGACTGGCCCGTCGCATTCGTGGTGAGCGTGACTTTGGGACGCTTGCATCCGACATCGAGCAGTACGATGAATTCCGCGTTTTTGGCCGCCACCGTGCTGACGAACGCACCATGGTCTTCCGTCGTGCCCGGTTTTGGCGGCGGGCCTGAGCGCAGCTGGTAAGCATTGCCTTCCTTCCCGAGCGAACTGACGCACAAGGTGCGGTCCACCTTGGTGATCTTCACCGCCGTGGCGCTTTCCTTGAGAATCGGCCCACCCGCATGCAGATTCCATTCGAACGACAGCGGGCCCGGCGCCGCCAGCCTGTCGACAACGACGACCGCATCCTGCCCGCGCAAATACCAGACCTTGCGCACGGCCGAGCTGAGCGCACCGCCATACGACAACGTGGCATCGCCAGCCGCATAATCGAGTGTCGGCGTGGTTGAAAACGCCGTGATCTTGCCATTCAGGGCGAGGTTTTGCGTATTCTTGTCGATGATCTGACCGATACCGCCATTGAAGGTAATCGCATTGTGCGACTTGGTCTGGCGATACCATGACAGCACCAGCGGCGAATAGTAATAGTCCTCATAACCGGACTCGATCAGCAGACGGCGTCCGCCGCTGTCGATGACGAGCGAGTTCTGATCACCATGGCTATGGTTATAGGAACCGTAGGGACTGGACTTGAAATACACGGAAGTACGCGCCCTGTCCGCCAGATTGCTATGCATGGCAACCCAGCCGATGCTCGGGTATAAAGCCGCGTTCGGTGGCGGAACCGGCGCTTCCTTGACGGTATCGACAGGGAGAGGAAATGGCGCCTGCAGCAAGGTCAGGTCCGCTTCCTCGCCGACGATATTCTTGACATACCACGCGGCATTCGGCGACTTGATGCGTGCGGAAAAACCCTTCAACACAAAGTTGTAAATATCGCCCTCACTCTGGTCGCCAAAAACCTGACCAGGGGCGCCCGGCGGCAGGAAATGCATCAGGTAACGCGAGAACCCTTTGGCCCAGGGCTTGTCGAAGATATTTACCCCCGTCGACTCGATCAGTGGCTGCCACAACTGCAATGCATAATCGGTGCTGAACATCGCATAGGAGGTGCCATTCGAATAACCGCCTTCCGGGCCGCTCCAGACATAGATCGAATTGACGTAGGAACGGAACGCAAAATCGAACCAGGTCGTGGCCGCAGGGATATCGCCCATCGTCAAGGCAGAGATGACGGCCAGGTAGCCCATCGCCACCGTGCCGTGCGAATCGTACGGTTCATCGTCGAGACGGTAGTTGTCGCGGATAAGATCGGCATACATCGGGGCAACCCTGGCGCTGATCGCCGCCATCCAGCGCGCCTTGCGCGCCGCATCCTTGTTCAGCTGTGGTGCAATCAAATCCGACACCTTGGCCAGTGCCAGCATGATGCTGCGCGTGGCAATGTCGTGATTGACATAACTGGTCATGCCGTTAGGATCGAGCGCCGCCAGCTGATCGCCGCGCGTCAACGCTTCCTGCAGATACTTGGACTCTCCCGTGATCCGGTACAACAGGGCTGCGCCCAATGCCTGGTTGGTCGTATTGCCGATCGAACGCGTAATTTGCGCGATATAGGCGGTACGCGCCGCCGTTGGCGTGGTCGAGGTCAGAGGCCACTGTGCATCGGCCGGCGCGGTCAGGCTGGCCAGTTGCCCTGTCATCTGATTGCTCACCTGCACACTCAGCCGGGCAACCGCCGGGCCCCGCGCGGCCTGCATGGCGCTCGACCAGGAGGCCTGCGGCAGGAAGTCGGGCGCTTGCTGGCGTGGTCGCGTATGGGCGAGCAGGCGGGCCTTGATGGCATCGTTTTCTGGCACTTCGAATAGTTGCGCAGAACTGTCGATGGTAAAGCTGCGTGGCGTCGACCAGTCGACCTTGGTATTCGGACGCACGCGCCAGGAATACTGGCCGATCGCTAACGCCTTCGATGGCAGGTAGAAATTACGTGTGGATGTGTAGTTGGCGATCACGGTGCCACTCTTGCTTACTTCCAGCATATAGTAGGCGGGCTTGACTGCACCAGGGTAACGCGCCCAAGCAAAGGCCGGTGGATTCTGCGCCTGTGACTGGCGGTCCACTGGCGCTGGCCGCACCACGTACAGATCCGCTGCCTCAGCCCAGTCTGCGCGGCTGGGTGCCGCAAACACACTTGTCGCCAGCGCCAGGCTGACGGAAAGAAGCGGCTTATTGAACATCATTGTTGGCTCCCTCAAAAGACGATTCGACACAGGCGGAAATTTCAACGGAGAAGTGGACGCTACACCAGGCCACCAATTAGTCGGCCTTGCATCATTTTCATTAACACCTGAATATGATTTCTCGCCTGCGCCATTAATCCGTCCACTATACACTTTCAACCCACAAACCACGTTGTTTCAGGCCAACAAATAACTCAAGAAATAAGAAAACCACGCAAAAAAATTATTTTCCAGATGACTCAATTGCAACAAAGAAAACAAAATAAAAGAACATTACATTTCTTAAAATACTGGACAATAAATATTAGAAAATAACAAATAGTAACTCAAGATAAATACTATTAATTATTTTCTCATATATTCCAGCATCTACAATTCCGGCATCGTCAAACCAGCCAGCCTTCCCTGCCAGGCCCGCCAGGCCTGGCTTCCCGCGATACCGCGGCGGCACCATCCTGGCCGCGCAGAAAAACAGCGGCAATGGCCAGCCAGGCGATGCCTTCCCGCGAAACGGACAAGCCTGCGAATGAGACGAAAATTATTACTTTGTCGGCATTCCATTCAAATCACCAAATGGTGCAAACGAAATATCCCAGCGCCGTTGCAACGCCAGGCGTTTGATGATTTTAAAGATAATCCGCTTTAATCTGCTGCTCATCCACGATGCTTTCAACCCATAATGATGAATACCCAATGTTTCCGGTGTAATGTCGCTATACATCAATTGCATGGCATTATTCGGATAACTGCGGTCATGCGGATTAAAGGGATAAAAAGTCACCGGATCGAGCAGCGTAGCATGCTGACCACCGTGCATGTCCACCGCTCTTTTCAAGATAACGGGCGAGGTGGCAAACACACGGCGCGGCACCAGCTCACGCAGCACCAGATCGCGCGCCAGTATCATCACGGGGTTGTTGGCTTCACAGGCCAGGAAGCCGGTACCAAAGCCGATACCTTCCTCGCACTTGGTTTCGCGCGCCATCAGGCAGCCAGGCATGTCCAGCAGCGCATCGAGTGAACTGATCAGTTCGAGGTCCGTATCGATATAGATGCCGCCTTCCCTGGCCAGCACATCGAAACGCACCCAATCGGCAACAAAAGCCCATTTTTTCTGAATGATCGCCTCGCGACAATATGCATTGTCGATATCGGAATTATCTTCATTCCATAACTTCAACTCATATTCGGGGCAGTATTTTCTCCATGATTCGATGCAGCGGCGATGCAGCACGCTCATTTCACCCCGGCCAAACCAGCAATAATGAATAACTTTAGGAATCATAGGCTTCTCACAGCAATTTTTTGGAGCAAAACAATCTTCACCAGAGCGACAAAGACGACGTGAATCAAGAAGGAAAAAACAGCACCAAACAGGCCAAATTGCACAGTGAGCAACCATAATAGTAGCAGATATAGCAAGTTTGTCCCCACTGAAATGATGGTGGACTGCCGCAGCTTTCCCAGTCCCCAATAGAACGCGTGCGTGGTCACAAACGTACCAGCAATCACGGCCGTCAACAGGACGACAATGAACTCGGGCAAGTATCCCTGCAGCACGGGAAACAGTCTCGGCATCCAGAGAACTTTGCTGACATAGCACGCCACACCTGCCACAGCCGTCACGCAAAACAGCATCTTCATCGTCTTGTGCCACAGACTGAAGGCACCAGCCAGGTCGCCGGCGTTGGCGCGCGCGGCAAACTCGGGAATCGAGGTGGTATAAAACGGTGCCGTGGCGAGATTGACGAGCGAATAGATGCGCTTCAGGATGCTGAAGACGCCCAGATTTTCACCGGGCAAGGAAAAACCGATAATGACGCGGTCCAGTTGCACCACCGGCAAGTCGCAGATCGCTTGCAGCGTGCTCCACTTTCCCGCTTCCATCAGACGCTCCTGGCGCAAGGCGGCGTACGGCAGCGCACCGGCAATGCCGCTGCGGCTGCCAAAGATGAGCAGGAAAAGCAGCAGGCAGCGAATGACTTCCGGAATCGTGTAGGCCAGGATCATGCTCGACAGGTCCGGCTGGTAACGTGAGACGCCGAACAGGAGGGCCAGTTTGATCAAATTGGTCAGGAAGCCTGCAAACATCAGCACGTTGTAGCGGTTGACCAGTCGGAAGTACGCGCTGTGGGTGCCGATGACGGGAAAGACGGCCGCCAGCGATAGCAGCAGCAGGTCGCACCAGGAAAACTGGGCCACCTGCGACAGCGTTGACATCGCCAGGCCGCCAGCGACCAGCAGCACGGCCAGCAGCGCCAGCAATTCGAAACGCAGGCTTTTGAACACCGCGGCACGCAAGGCACTGCCGTCTATTTGATGGCCTGGCATTGCCACCAGCATGCCCTGCCAGTACTGGAATCCGCATACGGTAAAAACGGTCAGGGCGATCGACTGCACCAGCACCAGATGGCCATACGCCTGCACGCCGGCGATCGCCAGCATGACGGGAATAGTGATGACGCTCACTCCTGCCCCCGCCACATTCAGCAGGAACATCATCGAACTATTTTTTACCAGGTTGCCAAAGGACTTGCTTACCTTGCTCATGACTACGCTGGCATCCCGCGCAAGGTCTTGTCATGCTCCGGCACCGCAGCCCCGGCCGTCGGCAGGCTGGCCGCCGGTTGACCATAACGCACGAACTGCACGATGCAACCAAGGCAGAAAAAACACAGCAATTGCATGGGCGGCTCGTCGATCAGCGTGCGGTTGTATACCAGCGTACTCAGGAAGAGCATCAGCATGATGGTGCTGGTATCGGCAATCGCCAAGCGCTCGGCGCTGGCGCCGCTGCGTGCGACATAGCGGATACCCAGTAACGTGCCAAGAATAAAGATGGATAGATAGGCAAGCGTCCCCAGTATGCCCACGTCCCACAGCAGCGTCGCCAGGCCCGTGGAGCCTATCTGCAGCAAGCGGTAGCGGGCAGCCACGACGCCGCGTCCTACCGATTGGCTGGTCAGGCTCGCACTCGGTCCATAGCCGATCAGCCGCTCCTGAATGGTGGGCATGGGATCGTAATACCACAGCGCAAGCGTGGCGCCGCGGCTGATTTCACCGGTGACATAGTTAATATTATTCGGGTTGACCACATAACCGCCAAGCGTATTGAGCTTATCCTCGGTGGTTTCAGTCTTGGTCACCGCGCCCCAATATAAAGCGTGATAGGTCATGAAGATGCCCGAGCTGATCACGGACATCAATGCCACGAAAACAATAAACGCCATCAGGTTCTTCATCACCCGGCGGCGCAATACCCAGAAGACGCCGAATGGCAGCCACAGGAATACTGCCTTGACTTCTCCCAGCAGGATAATCGCCAGACCTATCACAAATACGCATACCACCTGCCAGACGGGGGTAATCCCGCGCACCCAGCGGGCCAGCATGTACAACATGCCGGCGACCGTAAATAGCACCAGCACCGGACTCATGCTCGTGCCGAAGGAACCCACGACGCCGTCCCAGCCCAAACTGGACATCATGAAGAAGTGCTGGTAGATGACCAGCGGAAGTTGCGCCAGGACGATCCAGACGATCATCCACCACAACGTCAGCAGGCGCTTGTCCGACCACTCGAACCAGTACATGGCGAACAGCACGCCAAAAATGGGCAGGCAGAAACGCAATACGGAAATCAGCTGAGCCGTCTTGGCGTGGCCAAGAAAGATACTGAAAGCATAAAATGCCAGATAGATCCAGGCTGCGGCGAGGACATAGGTGGCGCCGCGCGCGTTCTCGGCGATGCTCTCCTTGCGCAAGCGGTTCGACAGGCTCACCTCAAGAATGACCCTGGCAAAAAAAAGCGCGCACAGGCCGCTGGCCATCCATGTCGCCATGCGGATATTGAAAAAAAATTGAATCGACCCCGCAATCAAAAACACGACGACGAACATGATCGGCATTAACTTCTTGGTGTCGATAAAAAGCAGGATCGGTATGAAAATCAGCAAACCAGCCAGCATGGCTGTCAGCTGGATAGCTCCTAGCGCAATTACCATGCCAAGCAGTAGCGCCGTCGCAAGGCCGCCAAGCACCAGCATGGCGGCAGTCAATCCAGTGATACCCGTCCTTGCATTGCCGGGCTTGCTGCGTGCAGCGCGCGAAGATCCGCCATTCCATCGCAGTTTCTGGGACAAAAAACTCATATGTATTCCATGCGCGGCGCGGACGCCGGGCTCAATAAGGTGAAACGCCGACAGCGTAGCGCTTAGTGCGAAGTGCCGGCAAAGTGGCCGCGCAAATCGGCCGGCATCGCCTGCAATAACTGATCGACAAAGGCCTGCTGCAATCGATAGCCTTGTTCCGTATCGCTATTGATATTCGAGACACGCATCAAGGTGGCATCGGGGATCAAGCCGCGCACCGCGTAGGCCAGCTTGACCTTCTTGACTTCCCAGGAATTCGGCACCGCCTTGTCGCCCACGACAACCCAATAGGTAATCGGTTCGATGCGATTATTCAAGGTTGCAACCGTGCGAGAGACGGGGATAGTGCCGGCCATCGTCGGCAAGGAAACCTGATTGGTCTGCCCCACGGCGAAGCCCTGCCCGCCATAACAGCCTTCCGGGAAATGCACGGACAGATTGTCGCGCTGATCGGTTCCGTAGGCGATCGAGAGCATGATGCGTTCGCCCTGCCCGTTCACATAGGTGCGCGACAGGGTTTCGGCATAGATCTTGTTGAGTTCCGCCACGGTGGTGGGATTGACGACGGCAGCGACCTGGCTCGCATCTTCTTGCCAATCGCCAAACTTGGTAGGAATCACCGTACTGAGGACGATTTGCGGACGCGTGTCGGCCAGACGCACCGTTGGCGTAACCGCCTTGGTGCACAGGGCGCCGGCCAGCATCAGGGCGCCGATGGTCAGGCTGGTGATGGTGCTTTTTTTCATGATGCCGCCTTTCGGGCATGCCACACGCGTGCCAGCCATTGCAGAAGGGAATCCAGGCTGAGGATCAGTATCAGGGCGCTGACAAACAGCACCATCCCGGCGAAGCCATGCAGGAAGCCCTGCCCGGCCGCATCACCGAAGTAATACGTAATCAAGGTCAGTGCCACGACACGCATCACATTGGCGGTGAATGAAATGGGAATGATCAGGATCGCCAGACCGATGTTACGGATGGCGGAAGTATGGCGCACCAGGTTCAGATAAAACAGGCCCAGCGCCTCCAGGGTCAGCAAGGTTTGCAAACCGGCGCAGGCGTCGGCCACCAGCAGCTGGTATTGGCCAATTTGAAGAATGACGCCGGTACGCGCGATCGGGTAGCCAAGCCAGTACAAGATATGCTCGCAGACATACGATACGGCCATTTTCATGGGCAGGGTCAGCGCACTGACCACCGCACTGGGCAGCGGTATCATGAAGAGCATAAAAAAGAACGGAAACCAGGCGACGAGCAGTGAGCGCATGCCCAATTTCAGCACCAGAATCGCTGCCACGATCAGCACGAAAGAACCGATCTCGAAAGCGAGTATCTGCTGCGAACGGCCAGCGATATACAGCAGCAAGCCGACGGTCAACATCAGCCAACCCGACAGCGGTGCCCGGTTGTATTGCGCAACGGCCAGTATCTGTTCGCGCTGGCGCCACAGCAGCCAGATGGACAGCGCGAGGATAATGGGACCATGCGCCTGCTCTTCAGTGGCCCAGACACCAGTAAACAGGGTATAAAACGAGGGGACATACAGCACTGCGAAGCCGATGACGATGGGCAGCCATTCCAGCAGCTGATCGCGCCGTTGCAGGGCTGGTGCCAAGCTCATCCGAGTGCTCGTATTCATCAGAAATCTACCAGGACCGAGCCGACCACTTGCGCGCCGCTGTGCAGCATCTGTTCCGTCATGGCATTGATGTCGGCGACCGGCGTGTGGTTCTTGCGCGCCACCAGCAGGACACCGCCCGTGCGTGCCGCCAGCGCCAGGGCATCGGATCCCAGCGAAAATGCCGCCGAATCGTACAGCACGACGTCATAGGAAGACTCGAGTTCCGTGCGCAAGGCGGAAAACGCGGGACGGCTCAGCAGTTCCTGCGGGTTTGGCGGCAAGGTACCGGCCCCCAGCACGGACAAGTCAACGAACGATTCGATGCGCGTGATCACATCGCGCTCGGCACGGCCAGCCAGGATATCCGACAAGCCCTGGCGCGCATCAAGACCGAACACTTCATGCTGGCTGGGATTGCGCAGATTGGCGTCAACCAGCAGAGTCTGTTCGCCCAGCTGGGAAAACACCACGGCCAGGTTGGCGGCAAACAGGCTCGCCCCGTCGCCGTCGTTGACACCGACCACGACCAGCGATTTACGGCCCAGAGCCATCCAGCGCAACATTAACTGGCTACGGATGGCACGCAGGGTTTCCACTTGCGGACTGAACGGTTGATAAGCGGCGATCAGCTTGTCCGAATACTTGCCCTCGCCCTGCTGCAGATAGGGATAGTCGAACTGCCGTGCCAGAACTTGCTGAATATCGGCCTCGGTCACCAGTCCCAGGCGCTGCGCCGCCTCGCCAAAACGGATGCCCAGTTCTTTCTGCATGCGCAGGACGCGCTCGGCGCTCTCCGGCGTGATCTTGCCAGAAGCAAGCAAAAGGCTACCGATGCTGGAATCGGCCGTCCGTGGCACGGCGGAGACGAGCGGTTGCAATGCTGGATTCATATTATTTCCAATACTTAATTAAGACGCAAGCTGCGAGGCAACAACGATTTGAAGCGGTTCAGGCGGGGGCGGGTCGGTGCGCTCCAGTCGATCGAGCCGAGCACCGGCAACTGCAACAAATCGCTCAAATCGGCTTCGGAACGTACGCGACGGTCCAGCATTTCAGCCAGCAAGGAAAAGCCCACGCCCAGCAAGCTCCCCAAAAACAGTGCCAGCAAGGTATTCAACAATACTTTCGGACCGGCCGGCTTGATCGGCGCCACGGCAGGATTGAGCAGGGAGATATCCGATTGCTCCGACTGACCCTCGATACGGGTTTGCGAGAAGCGTTGCGAGGCGATATCGAAGGCGCGCTGTGCGCTCTCGACATCCTTTTGCATGACGCCCATTTCGTCACGGGTGCGGTTCAATTCCAGGACTTTATCCTTTTGCGCCGCCAGTGCCGCCCGCACGGCGCCTTCGCGCTGCTGCAGGATGCCGGCATTCTTGCTGACCGAACTGGACGTTACGCGCGTGCCGTCCGCCAGTTCGCGGCGCATGCGCTCGACTTCCGCGTTCAGGCTTTCGTATTGCGGATGATTGCGTCCCAGGCGCTGCGCCATCTCGGCCAGCTTGGATTCAGCCGTTGCCAGGCTCAACTTCAGATTCTGCACCAACGGATTCGACGCCACGTCCGGCGACTCGAAGCCGGCATTGCCCTCGGCCATGCGCTGGCGCGACGAGGCTTCCATCGCCTGGCCTTGTGCGGCCACAAGCTGCGCCGACAGGTCATTCAAGCGATTCGATTCGACGTCAAGGCGGTTATCGACGCTGACGATACCATGCTCCTGCTGATACTTCGACAGGCGGCTTTGCGCCACTTCGAGATTGTCACGCAACAGCTTGGTTTGCTCATTGAAATACACGGCCACCTTTTTCAGGGGATCGACTTTCAACTGGATACTGGTTTTCTGGTATTCATCGGCAAAGGCATTCGCAATGGCGGCAACAAACTGCGGATCGTTACCCTGGAAACTGATATCGACGACACTGCTTTCGCGCGACGGAACGATCTCCAGCTTGGCCAGCAAGAGATCCGCCAGCCAGTCGCGCACAGTTCCCTTGCCTTCCGTAGCCTCATTAAACTGCGCGATGACAGCCGGGCTTTCGGCCAACCGCAAGTGATCTACTACTTTCAGCGCCACATTCTTGCTGCTGATAATATCGATTTGCGTCGCCATATACCCCGGCAACAGTTGCATCGGCAATGCCAGGCCGGTGACGGGGTCAACCCCTTTGTAGTTTATTAACAGCGACGCTGTTCCCTTGTAGGTCTTGGGCAGCACCAGGCTGACCACCACCGTCGCCCCGACCGTGATGAGCAAAGTGAATAGCAAGATTCGTTTGCGCGCAAACAAGACGAGTAAAAACTGGTGAAAATTCATGGTCAACTCTCATATTAATAAAACAGCGCGCGCCAGATTGGACCGCGTGTCGGAACGATGTAGCTTAAAACAGGCTTTCTTTGACATACACGATGTCATCGACTTGAATGATATCGTCATGCTTGGCGTCGAGTATCTGCATCACGCCGGCCGCATCGCGACGTTTGATACGCACGCCACGCTCGGTACCGCGCTGCGTCAATCCTCCACCGACGGACAAAGCCTGCAAGACCGTCATCGAACGCTCCAGGCGGAACGCACCAGGACGCTGCACTTCACCATAGATGTAAAAACGCGGCGCCCGCTCGACGTACAGGACATCGTTGCCCGTCAGGTCGAAGTCACGCGCCAGATCGGCGCTGCGCATCATGTCGACGATGTCGATGGTTTCCTTGGTGGTGGTGCCATTGCGCTTGCGAATCAGGCTCACCACGTCGCCGCCATCAGGACTCTGGCCACCGGCCATGGCCAGGATGTCGAGCAGGCTGCGCTTGCCCTCGATCGGATAGCGGCCGGGACGATTCACCTGCCCCAGCACGGATACTTGCTGGCTCTGCAAGGCCGTCACGATGATATTGACTTGCGCCTTGCGCAGGAAGCCGCCGCTCTCCAGTGCCTGGCCCAGCTTTTTCTCTGCGCCGGCAACGGACAAGCCACCCACTTGCACCGTCCCGACCAACGGGAAAGTAATGCTGCCCGCTTCGCTCACGCGCGTTTCCAGGCCCAGGTCGGGACTGCCATACACGGAAATTTTCAGCACATCGCCAGCGCCCAGCAATACCTCCGCCGCGCCCGCCACACCCATACTGCAGGCCATCAGCACGGCGGCCATCCACATTGCGAGTCGTTTCATGATTTGCTCTATCCTTTTAATAACATCCGTTGAACCGCCAAAATACCTGCCGACGCCTTATTTCAAGCCTGCCACGCCACGCGCATTGACCTCGCTGGCATCGGCAGCGGGCGCCGCAGGCGCTGCAACGGGCACTGCCGGCGCTGCCACTGGCGCAGGCACCGGAGCAGAGACGGCAGGAGCAGATGCCGCAGCCGGGGTCTCCGTCTTGTTCAGATACTCGATCTTCGCACTGGCACGCAGGCGCTTGATCTCGGCGTCTGCCGCATCCTTGTTCTTTTTATTGAACAGGAACTGCTCGATCTGCGGTGTCACTTGCGCCAGGGTGATCGGGCTGTCCTTGATATCAACCAGCGAAATCAGCAAGGTACGATCACCTTCGCGGATGATGAACAGCTGGCCTTTCGGCATCCCCGACAGCTTGGTGCTCAGTTCCGGAGCCAGGTCGGTGCTGCTACGCGACAGCTGTGTGCGGCCATATTTGACCTTGTTCGCATCCAGCCATGCCGCCACGTCCTCCAGCGACTTCGCGCTATCCATGGCCTTCTTCAGCTCATCATTCATGTCGGATGTAGCAATGATCAGCTCGCGCATGTCGAATTGCTTGCGCTGGCTAAAATACAGTGGATTCTTTTTAAAGTAATCTTCCACCTCGGCCGCCGTGGGCTTGGCAATATTGCCGATGCGTTTTTGCATGTAAGCCTGGGCCACAATCAGGGCCTTGGCCCGCTCGACGGCCTGCACGACCTTGGGATCGCGGTCAACCTTATCCTTGACGGCTTCGTTCTGCAGCAACTGGCGGTCGATCAACGATTCGAGCAACTGCTTGGTGGCGGTTTCCTGCTGCGCCGCAGGCACGTTCGCACGTTGCAGCTCTTCATTCAACTGCAATACCGTGATTTCCTCGCCGTTGACGCTGGCCAGAGCCTGGCCTGCCTTCTTTTCCTTGCCGCCGCAGGCGGACAACCCGGCCGCCGCCAACACGACCAGCGCGGCGCACAACAATCGGGCATTGACGGCTGGTGTACGCATGGTCAAACGAGAGTTGTGAAAATGGTTCAAGATGGCTCCTTCGATTTCATTATTGAAAATTTAGTCATTGTAGTGCAGAACGCAATATTTATTTGCAAAAACGTTACATAAAAGACATGTAAGGCCATTAATTAGCAGGCCATGGCAAATAATTATCAATATTGTAAATATGATACACAAGATGCAAGCCGCTAAGGGAAATATTTTGCTTAAAAATCTATTAAGAAGGCTTTAATACAACTGTTTCTCGTGTCGCATGTTCGAAAAATTATGCTTAACTGAAAAAATTTCCTAGAAGAATATTTTGAAGCGATAATTTCCGTAGGCTGTCCTGTGCTGAGTCGCAGGCAGCGAATCTGAACGCCGCAGCGGCGTATGTCGGCAAAGATGGGGCCGACGCAAAATGCAAACTGATGTCACGCCGCACGACACTGAGTGAAGGCAAGCCAAGACCGACGTGCTGCATGACAATGGTGACTGTCGCATATCTTCGCTATCGCGATTCTCCGCAAGCCATGGCATGGGCCGGCGGCATCCTGTACAAGAAGCGCACCTGGCGACAGCGCGGGGCAATTGGCATCATTCGTCTGCGTCCATTTTATCGCGTATTGATTGAGCGCAAAACAAATTCAACATTGCCGTACACTTTGCCACACATCAATGTGCGTTATCTCGCTTCAATACCACCTTGACAGTCCGCATGATGATCCATAAATCGAGCCACAGGGACCAGTTGCGCAAATAGTCGAGGTCGAAATGGATGCGCGCTTCCATCTTGTCCAGGGTTTCCGTTTCGCCGCGCAAACCGTTGACCTGCGCCCATCCCGTGATGCCGGGCTTGACCTTGTGGCGCAACATGTAGCCCTTGATCAATTTACGGTACTGCTCGTTATGCGCCACCGCATGGGGACGCGGCCCGACTATGCTCATGCGGCCCTGCAACACATTGATAAATTGTGGCAATTCGTCAAGCGAACTGCGGCGTAAAAAACCGCCGATGCGCGTGACGCGCTGGTCGTTCTTCGTAGCCTGCACCACCTTGTCGCCATCCTCGCTGACCGTCATCGAGCGGAATTTATACACAATGATTTCCTCGCCATACAAGCCGTAGCGGCGCTGGCGAAAAATCACGGGTCCTTTCGAGGTCATCTTCACAGCGATGGCGATGACCAGCATCACTGGCAACAGCATGATCTGGATCAGCAAGCCCAGAACGATATCGCTGCCCCGCTTGACCATGCTGTTAAAGCCCGTGAACGGCGACTCACGGATGGCGATCACCGGCATGCCGCCCACATTATCGAAGCGCGCCTGCATCAGGTCGAAGATATAGATATCGGGCAAGAAATACACGGAGGCCGTCGTGTCCTGCAGTTCATCGAGCATCTTGCGGATGCGCGGCTGGGCTGAAATCGGCTGGCTGATGAATATCATCTTGATATTGTGTTCGCGCACATAGGCGGCAATATCAGCCATCTTGCCCAGCATGGGTTCACGCATCTTCTCCGGCCAGCGGTCATCGGTACGGTCGTCAAAAAAACCCCGCACGCTCATGAACAGGTTCGGATTGCGCTCCACGGTCGCGGCGAACTTCAGGCTGGCGTCATTGGCGCCAATGATGACGACCGAGCGCACTTCGCTGTCGCGGCCGGGATCGGCCACCATGCGCCGTGCGGCAAGATGACTGAGCAACAAGATGAATGGCGTCAGCAGAAACCAGGCCAGTACCAGCTCGCGGTCGAAATGGAACGCCAGCCCCGTCGCCGAGCCGAGAAAGATCAGAATCAGGGCGGTAATGGTCCAACTGACAAAGACATCGCGGGCGTAAGCGAGCATGCGGCCGCTGCGCCACGTACGATACGGGTCGACATACTGGAACACGGATGATGAAATAAAGAACGCCAGGATCATCAACACCAGCGAATAACCGGTGAAAGGCGAGCCCGACAGGACTGACAGCAGGTACAGCATACCCATGATGATCAATGGGTCGAGGATGCGCTGGAAAAACGAAATCAGGGGTATATCATTAACCGTCATGATGCTCTTCAAAACTGGGCACTGGCATTGAAGGAAATGCCATTGGCGTGATAGGTGCTGGTATTCACAATCGGTGCGCCTTTGCGCTCATCACGGAATGCGCTGATGCCCAACTGGATATTCGGCCGCGGCGCATATGTAAGGCCTATGCTGGCCGTTTTCGTGGTGTCTTTGACATCGATAGGCAACACCAGGCCGCTCGCGGCGGCAAAATCTCGCTTCTCGCGACGCAATTGTGCGTCCATGCGGACCTTGGCCGAAATATCCCAGGCGGCGGCCAGGCTGGCACCATTGTTCAGGCTGCTGCTAATCAGAGAATTTTCCACGGCGGCAAACTCATGCCACACGCTGCCCGTAAAACGCACCTTGCCCAGCGGGGCCCAATATACCGTGACGCGCCCGTTGGCGCCGCTGGCGTCGCGTCCAGAGAATATCTGGTTCTTGCGCTTCACCCAGCCACCAAGCAATTGCACCTGCGTGATACCGCTCACACGCCAATATATGTTGGCCTTGACCTCGTCCTGCTCGTAGCCCTGATCAACACCGAATCCGACCAGGTTGGCGCGATTCGGATATTCCCCTTTCAGGTGGCGCAACTGTATCCCGATCCGGCTTTCGCTGGCCGGCAAATAGTCGAGGCCAAGTTCCACTGCGTCTTCCTGCCGGTCGGAAATTCTTTGTGCAATGGAATCATAAGTATATTTATCGCGAGAAACACCGCCACGCACTCGCCAGCTTGGATGAAAACGCCAACCGCCATTCGCATACTCCCGACGAATCGTGCGCAGGTTGCGATCCGAGCTCTGCAAATCGCTGAACGGTGTCAGTGTCTGCGAATAGCTACCGCCCACATGGCCCTCGAGATGATTGGCGATATGCCACTCCAGGTCGGCCAGGTAATCTTTCCCTGTGTAGTCGAGCTGATCAAAATGGTCAAAATAAACGCGCGACCACTTTAATTGGCCAGTCAATACTTGACGGCCAATGGGGCGTTTGATCAACAGCCCTGCCTGTACTTGGCGCGAAGTGTCCGAGCGCTGGCCATCGAAGCCAGGCACGTTATCATCGCGCCGAAATAAATTATTATCATAAGAATATGATGTCGCAATAAAAGGCGAGATCGTATCGCTGATGGCAGCGCTGGCTGGCAAACTGCATGCTGCACCACCGGCCGCCAATAGCGTAGCTGGCAATATGCGCGCCAGAGCCGAAGCCAAACGGTTGCGCTGCAATCCTGGTTGCCCGATACGGGCAGGGCAATGATACGATGAAGTCAACATGGGCATTGTCTTTGAAAGAGCAAACAGTTGGTTAGCAATATTACCAGTAAGTCCAGTGGCCGCCGGAAATAATCCAGAGTCCCAGCACGCCGTTGGTGACGCCGTGCGCCAGGATGGGCGACCACAGTGACTGACTGCGCATATAAAGCAGAGTATAGGCGGCACCAGCAACAATGCCCGCCAGCCACAAATTATGTTCAAAGCCAAACAACACGACGCTGATGACAAACGCCTTGGCGCTGGCCAGGCGTGGCTGGAATTTCAGGAAGTCAGGGGCATCGATCCAGCGCAGCAGGAAGGAACGCCAGAACAGCTCCTCCATCACGGGCACCACCAGGGCGGCGCCGGCGATGCGCAGCACCACCAGGCTCCACTCGATCTGCCCGTCATTGCGCGGATCGAAGCCATCGGCGCTGCCGATCATCATCCAGCCTGCGTCCAGGTTAATCCACAACAGAAAAACAACAAGCCCGGTGGCCAGCGCCACCGCCAGGGCACGCGCGCCCAGCGGCATCCACCGCAGTTCCGTATAACTGCGGCGCCAATACAACAACATGCCCAGCACGACGCCGATCTTGACGGCGTACAGCCAGCGCAGGTCCTGCGCGGCAAAGCCTGCCCGGCCCAGCATGTCGGCGATAAAGATAAAGGAGAGGTAGGCCAGGAATGGCGCTACCCGGGGCAAGGCGGCGCGGTCAAACATGCTGATGCGCATCGGAGGTGGAACCACGCGCCGGACGCCGTGGTCCGGCGCGCGTGTTTTTGATAACAAACATACATCCCCCGATGTAAAAAATATAATTATATAATTATATCAAGCTGAACCGTTGCCGTGGCAAATAATCCTAACTTAATTACAACAGGAGAGGTGGAAAACAATCAACCGTTGGCGCGCGCCTCGATCTGCTCCCACTTTTCCAGCGCTTCCAGCAGTTCGCCTTCGATCTCGGCCACGCGCGCATTCAGGCGCTTGCCTTCGGCCGGCGTCTTTTTGTAGAAGTCCGGGTGCGACAGCTCGGCGGCCAGCACCGATTGCTCGTCTTCCAGCTTGGCGATCAGTTTCGGCAACTCTTCCAGCTCGCGCTGTTCCTTGTAGCTGAGCTTTTTCTGCTTGGCGGCCGGCGCGGCGGCCTCGACCTTCACGGCCGGCTTGCTGGCGGGCGCCGTGGCGATCGGCAAGGTGCGCACGCGCTCCCAGTCCGTGTAGCCGCCGACGAATTCGCGCCACTTGCCCTCGCCTTCGGCAACGATCACTTGCGTGACGACGTTGTCGAGGAAGGTGCGGTCATGGCTGACAAGGAAAACGGTGCCCGTGTATTCTTCCAGCAACTCTTCCAGCAATTCCAGGGTATCGATATCCAAGTCATTGGTCGGCTCATCGAGCACCAGCACGTTGGCCGGCTTGGCGAACAGGCGCGCCAGCAGCAAACGGTTGCGCTCGCCACCGGACAGCGACTTGACGGGCGAACGGGCCCGCTCCGGCGCGAACAGGAAATCGTTCAGGTAGGTCATCACGTGACGGCGCTGGCCATTGATCTCGACCCAGTCGCTGCCTGGCGCGATGGTTTCCATCAGGTTTGCCTCTTCGTTCAGCTGCGTGCGCATCTGGTCGAAATACGCCACTTGCAGCTTGGTGCCCAGGCGGATGGTGCCCGTGTCCGACTCTTCCTGGCCCAAGATCATCTTCAGCAAGGTGGTCTTGCCGGCGCCGTTGGCGCCGATCAGGCCGACCTTGTCGCCGCGCAGGATGGTGGCGCTGAAATCCTTGACGATGACCTTGTCGCCATAGATCTTCGAGACGTTTTCCAGGTCCGCCACGATCTTGCCCGAGCGTTCGCCGGCCGATACATCCAGCTTGACCTGTCCCTGCTGTTCGCGGCGCGCATTGCGCGTCAGACGCAGTGCTTCCAGGCGGCGCACGCGGCCTTCGTCGCGCACGCGGCGGGCCTTGACGCCCTTGCGTATCCACACTTCTTCCTGCGCCAGGAACTTGTCGAACTTGGCATTTTCCACTTCCTCGATTTCCAGCTGCTCCGCCTTGCGGGTCTGGTAAGCCGTGAAGTTGCCCGGGTACGACAGCAAACGGCCGCGGTCGAGCTCGATGATGCGCGTGGCGACATTGTCGAGGAAGGAGCGGTCATGGGTAATGAACAGCACGCTACCCTTGAAGTCGCGCAACAAGCCTTCCAGCCACAGGATGGAGCTGAAGTCCAGATGGTTGGTCGGCTCATCGAGCAGCAGCACGTCGGGTGCCGAGACCAGCGCGCGCGCCAGCGCCACGCGCTTTTGCATCCCGCCGGACAGGGTTTTCATCAGCATGTCGCCCGTCAGGTTCAAACGGTCGAGTACGGTTTCCACCTTGTTCGGCAAGCTCCACGCATCGGCCGCATCGAGTTTGACCTGGATGTCGTGCATGCGTTCCATCAGTTCGTCGTCATTGCCCTGGCCAAACTGGCCCGTCAGCGCATCGTATTCCTTCAGCCACGCCTGCGATTCGCCCATGCCGGAAGCGACGGCGTCGAACACGGACATGTCCGGGTCGAATTGCGGTTCCTGCTCCACATAGGCGATCTTGATGCCTTGCTGCATGACCAACAAGCCGTCATCGAGCTTGAACTTGCCCGAAATAACCTTCAACAGCGACGATTTACCCGTGCCGTTGCGGCCAATCAAGCCGACCCGCTCCGAGGTTTCCAGTGAAAATTCCGCGTGATCGAGCAGCGCGACGTGACCGAACGCAAGTTGCGCCGATGAAAGAGAAATGACAGCCATAATGAGTAAGAGTGCTCGGGCGCCGCCTCGCGCACACCGCGTGGTGTGCAAAACAGCCGCCGATTGGATGAATGAAGCACGCATTGTACCGATAACTTGGACTTCAATCGCCATCGACCAGTAACTACCGCCTGGATGATCACAGGCTGCCGACGCGCGTTGCGTGGAAACGTGGTGTCGCCAGCAGGAATCGAACCTGCATTTAAGTCTTAGGAGGACCTTGTACTATCCATTGTACGATGGCGACACGCGCAGCGGCATTATACAGGCAAGCGCCCGCCATTGACAGCGTGGCAAGCGGGCGGCTCAGCAACGCGCCGCCCATTGCGCGCACGCTACGGCGCCGGGGCCGTCTGTTTCAGTCGGGACAAGATTTGCTGGGCCGCCAGCGCATGGGACACCTTGTTCCAGTGCGCATCCATGGGAGCGAAGTCCATCCGCTCGCGTTGTGCCTCCCAATGCCGCGCGAACACAGGTTGCATGTCGATTGCGGCATAGCCATGCTGTTTCAAACGGCCAAGGAAAAATGCCCGATCGCCGTCCTGCCAGGACGGCTTGCCCTTGCGCCCGTCGTACAGCAGACCCCGCTCACCATCGACGAGAAATAAAAACTGTACCGTGGAGCTACCTTCGATGGCACGCAGCTGTGTCAGATAGTAGTCGAGCACCAATGCCCGCGCCGCTGTATCCCGGACCGGCAACGGAGCCGCCGATGGCGGATTCTTGCGGCGCAGCGTCGCTGACAGCCAATCGGGCAACTTGAGATTGTAATAACAATACCGCGCCAATGCCGAATAAGACACCACCCGCTTGATCTTGGGTTCCTTATACGGTGTATGCACCATGCGCAAGCCATCTGGGCCGGATTCGATCTGATTGTGGCCACGTTTTGCCGCCTCCAGCAGGGAAGCAAGATTGCTGCCATCGACAAATAGCACCACCGTGCGCGGATGCACGCGCGGCACATAATAGCGCGCCATGGCCAGCGTATCGGCGAGGCCATTGCCGGAACTGCCGGCCGCATACACCCCGCCGCCAAGCGCATGCTCCAGCTGTCCCTGCATGGTATCGGGATAGTCGAGCATCAGGCTCTCGACAAAACTGTCACCAAGCACCAGTACGGCGGCGCCATCCTTGAAGTCGCGTGAATTCGATGCCCCTTGGGCATTGATTACGCCGCTGCGTGCATTACTCAACGCCCAACCATACGAGTACACATAGGGCTGGTGCGCCAGATAGCGGCGAAATGGAATTTGCGGGTCGCTATTTTCCAGCCGCAAGCCGGACGAGACAGGCAAGCATTGCAGGACGGCCTCGAGCACCAGCACCGTTGCCAGCATGCCCAGGCCTATGGCAAATAAAGGACGCATATGGTTTAGAAATTAAAATAAAGAAATTCAGAAATGCCACGCGTTTCGCTAATCGCCAGCAAAAGCAGACAGAGTATCAACAGCGCACCCAGGGCAATATTGCCGTTTCGTCCGGACAGGCGCTCTTCCTGTCTACGCAAAATGCCGCGGCCCAGCAGGTCATACGCATTGGGCATGAAGAAGGCAATGGCCGCGCAAGCCAGCAACCACCAAAGGCAGCTCTGCAGCGCCATAATCCTGTCAATTCCCAGCATCGCCTCCTGCATCGCTGGCGTCAGGGTGCTGCCGCTCATGGCTTTCAGCACATCCAGCGCCACCTCCACCGAACTGGCACGGAAAAAGACCCATGCCAAAACGACTGCCAGGAAAGTGGCGATGCTGCCGGCAACGCGTATTGGCAGATTGCTGCGTCCACCAAGAGCATGGCGTAGCGCATGATTAATAATCAGGTAAATACCGTGCAGCATGCCCCATACGAGAAAAGTCCAGTTGGCGCCATGCCACAAGCCACCCAACAGCATGGTCAGGAACAGATTGCGGTAGCGCTGGAAGGCGCCTTGGCGATTCCCCCCCAAGGGAATGTACAGATAATCGCGCAGGAAAGTGGATAGCGTGATGTGCCAGCGACGCCAGAAATCGATGATGGAAGCCGCTTTGTACGGCGAGTTGAAATTGATGGGCAGTACGATGCCAAACATATAGGACAGGCCGTATGCCATATCGGAATAGGCGGAAAAGTCGAAATATAGCTGGAAGGTATACGCCAGGGCTCCGGCCCAGGCTTCCAGCATGCTCAGATTCTGGTGGTGCGCATCGAACACGGGGGCGACATAACGGGCCACGCCGTCAGCCAGTATCACTTTCTTGAACAGGCCGATGGTGAAAAACGCCAATCCGATGACGATGCGTCCATGCCGCAGCACGTGCGATTCCGGCTGTGAAAATTGCGGCATCATATCTTTATGATGCAAAATGGGGCCAGCAATCAGGTGAGGAAAATACGTGACAAACAGGCCATAACTTTCCGGTTGATACTCTTTCACTTTACCGGTATGGCAATCCACCAGATACGCAATCTGCGTAAACGTGAAGAACGATATACCGATCGGCAACACGATACCGATCGGCGTCAACGGCGCCCCGGTCAGGGCCGCGATATTTTCTATAAGAAAATCAAAATATTTAAAAAAGATCAGCAAGGAAAGATTGAAAACGAGGCCGCAGACAAGCCACGCCTTCGCAGGCCGACGGAGTCCCTGCTCATAACGCTGTGAAATACGACGTCCGACCGCAAAGTTGACACAGATGGACAGGGCTAGCAACGGCAGGAAACGAATATCCCAATAGCAATAAAATGCGAGGGAGGCCAGCAGCAAAAAAATAATCGATACGCGTAAAGAATACTTTGACAGAGCAAAATATCCCAGCAGGGCCAAGGGCAAAAAGATCAAAAAGAAAGCAAATGAGTTAAATAGCACCGCGTCTTCCTACAGGTAATATATTGGTGTACAGAGGAATATGGGTGGCCTGGTCTACTTGTGACTGGGCTCACGCTCGCCAATCCGGCAGAGGCATACCAAGCGCCTGGCCGATCTCGAAACAGGTTACCTACCTGTTCGCTTTACCGTCCCCATGAATAGCGGGCTAGCACCTAACCCGCCGTCCTTAGATGCCCGCCTGGCACAGCATACTTCACAATGTTTTTCTCAGCGTCATTTACCGCCGTGCACATTGCCACCCGCACGTTTTCCACGGCGGCGCGCCACTATCAGCAGCAATCCTGCCATGAGCATTCCATACGTTGCCGGCTCCGGCACGGCACTGATGGCAAATACCTGGATGGCGCCGAAAGTCACATCATTCCCGTGCCAGGCGGAACCGTCGAGCAGGCTGACGCCGGTCGATGGCTGGCCCAGATAATTATAGGTATAGAGAAAGGAACTGCCGCCGTGCGTGAGGTCCTGCGGCACATACAAATCGTGGCCATAGCCAAAAGTGGGGCCATAATTGGCCTGATTGTAGGTCTGGTCCTTGCCGATGCCATCGCCGTTGAAATACTGCTTCAATTGCGGCAGCATGAAGTCCGACGTCAAATTGAACAAAAAGGCAGTACGCTGGCTGTCGTCCATCGTGACATGCGTGCCATCGGTGGAGCTCCAGCTCTGTGGATTGTAACCACCCACCAGCCACGTCTTGCCCGATGAATTCGTGGCCTCCATGACGGAAAAAGTGCGTCCCTTGCCGTCGGATGCCTTGTGAAAATCCAGCGAGGTATCGCCCGCCGCCTTGGTATAAATATTCGTCAGCGACAGGCGCCCTTCGCCGAGCCAGGTTTCCAGCTGTGCCTGATAGCCGGGGGACAGTAGCGACGTACCGGATCCCGCCTGCGCGCTCAGGCAGAAAACCATACCGGCCACGGCCAGAACCACATTCCTTGTCACTTTGAAATTAGTACGCATCCTCTACCTCGACTGTCAGTATTTAAAACCGGCGTATTTTCCGGTTGCCAAATATAACACGATAGATAATGTTTTTATATTTATTATTTAGATGCTGATACGCAATATTTCATAGCAGAAATTCAGTCAGGCAGCACCGCCGTCACCTCGATCTCGACCTTCGCCCTGTCTTCGATCAGTCCCGCCACCTGCACCGCCGTCATGGCCGGAAAATGCTTGCCGATCAGCTCGCGGTAGGCAAGGCCGATTTGTGGATATGCCGCCACATATTCCTTCTTGTCCAGTACATACCAATTCATGCGCACGATGTGCTCGGGCAAGGCGCCCGCCTCGGCCAGCACGGCGACGATATTCTGCAAGGCCTGGCGCACCTGTGCCGCAAAATCGTCCGTGTGGAACTGGCCCTGCGCATCCCAGCCTATCATGCCGCTGACGTACACCGTGCGCCCGCTGGCGGCAATGCCATTCGCATAGCCGCGCGGCCTGGCCCATCCCGGTGGTTGTAACACTTGCATATTGTTTTCCTCGTTATTCATGCGGTTCATGCGTCCGCTGCCTCGCGCAGCAGTTCGCGCGCGATGATCAGTTGCTGTACTTCGCTGGCGCCCTCATAGATGCGCAAGGCGCGGATTTCGCGGTACAGGCGCTCGACCGGATGCCCGCTGACCACGCCCATGCCGCCAAACAGTTGCACGGCCGCGTCGATCACCTGCTGCGCCGTTTCCGTTGCCGTCAGCTTGGCCATGGCCGCTTCCTTCGTCACCTTGCGGCCCTGGTCGCGCTGCCAGGCGGCGCGGTAGGTGAGCAGCGCGGCCGCGTCGATGCCGGTGGCCATCTGCGCCAATTTTGCCTGCGTCAGCTGAAAGTCCGCCAGGGTCTGGCCAAACATCTGGCGCTTTGTCGCGTGGCGCAGCGCCTCGTCGAACGCGCGCCTCGCAAAGCCCAGCGCTGCGGCGGCGACCGAGGTGCGGAACACGTCGAGTGTCGCCATCGCCACCTTGAAGCCCTGCCCTGCATCTCCCAGGCGCTGCGACACGGGCACGCGGCAATTGGCAAAGCGCAGGCGCGCCAGCGGATGCGGCGCAATGACGGCGATGCGCTCGGCGATTTCCAGCCCGGGATTGTCGGCATCGACGATGAAGGCGCTGATACCGCGCGCGCCCGGCGCCTCGCCCGTGCGGGCGAACACCACGTAAAAGTCGGCGATGCCGCCGTTCGATATCCACGTCTTTTCGCCATCGAGCACATACGCGTCGCCATCGCGGCGCGCCGCGCACGCCATGGCCGCCACGTCGGAGCCGGCCTGCGGCTCGGACAGGGCAAAGGCGGCGATGCGCTTGCCGCTGGCCACGTCCGGCAAATAGCGCGCCTTGTTCTCGGCGCTGCCGAACAGGCCGATGGCGCCCGAACCGAGTCCCTGCATGGCAAAGGCGAAATCGGCCAGGCCGTTATGGCGCGCCAGGGTTTCGCGCATCAGGCAAATGGCGCGCGTATCGATCTTGCCATCGATACCCGTGGCATGCGCCAGCCAGCCGCCCTGCCCCAGCTGCGCCACCAGCGCGCGACAGGCCGCATCGACGTCGGCGCCGTGCGCGTCGTCCAGGTGCTGCGTCGCCCAGGCATCGAGCTCAGACTCAAGCTCGGCATGGCGCGCTTCGAAAAACGGCCAGTCCAGGTAAGTCGTATCGCGTGTATGTTGCATCTTAATCGCCCTCGAATTGCGGTGTTTCCTTCGCCACGAAGGCGTGATAGGCGCGGTGGAAATCGTTGGTGGCCATGCAAATGGCTTGCGCCTGCGCTTCCGCCTCGATGGCTTCATCGACACCCATGTTCCATTCCTGCTGCAGCATTTTTTTCGTCATGCCGTGCGCGAACGTGGGACCGCTGGCCAGGCCGGCGGCGAACAGCTGCGCCGCCTGCGCCAGTTCTTCCGGCTCGACCAGGCGGTTGAGCCAGCCCCAGCGTTCGGCCTCCACCCCTGGCAAGGAGCGCCCCGTATACAGCAGCTCGGCGGCGCGGCCCTGGCCGATCACGCGCGGCAGCAAGGCGCAGGCGCCCATGTCACAGCCGGCCAGGCCCACGCGGGTAAACAGGAAAGCCGTCTTGCTGCGCGCCGTGCCGATGCGGATATCGGAAGCCAGCGCCAGCATGGCGCCGGCGCCCGCGCAAATGCCGTCGATGGCGGCGATGATGGGCTGCGGGCAGGCGCGCATGGCTTTCACCACGTCGCCCGTCATGCGGGTAAACGCCAGCAGGCCGGGCATGTCGAGCTGCGTCAGGGGGCCGATGATGTCGTGCACATCGCCGCCGGAGCAGAAATTGTCGCCGCTGCCCGTAATCACCACGGCCTTGACGTCGTCCGCATACGCCAGCGCGCGGAACAGCGCGCGCAGTTCCGCATACGAGTCAAAAGTGAGCGGATTCTTGCGCTCGGGCCGGTGCAGGGTCAGGGTGGCGACGCCTGCGTCGACGGAAAACAGGAAATGCCGCGCGGCGTAGCCAGCCAGGCTGGCGCGGTTGCCTGGCAGGTCTTGCGGCTGGCCGGGTAGATAGCGCATGGTCAATCCTTGAGGGAAGTGTTATTCAACTGCTGCTTCATGTGCGACAGCAGGTCGATCAATTGGTTTTTGTCGTCCGGCGTCACGCCGTGCAGCAGTTCCGCGATCCAGCCTTCGTGCACGCGCGCCATCTCGTCGAACGCGCGCCGGCCGGCCGGCGTCAGCTTGACGCTGTACGAGCGGCGGTCCTTCGGATCGACCACGCGCGCCACCAGTTTTTCCTGCTCCAGCTGGTCGGTGATGCCCGTGATATTGCCGCCCGTGACCATCATGCGCTTGGACAGTTCGCCCATGCGCAAGCCATCGGGAAAGCGTTCGAGCTGCGCCATCAAGTCGAAACGGGGCAAGGTGATGCCGAAGGTGGCGCGCAAGCGTGTGCGCACCTCGTTTTCAATCTTGACCGTGCACGAGAGCATGCGCAGCCACAGCTTGAGCGACTGGTGGTGGTCTTGCGTCAGCCGGCTCGCCAGGTCCAGCACGGGTTCTTCCGGTACGTTCTCGGTGTCTTTATCCATGGTCTTCATTCAGTTACATGACTTCGCCGCCGGCGACGGCGATCGATTGTCCATTCATGGCGGCCGACGCGGGCAGGCAGAGCCACGCTACCGCATCGGCCACTTCCCGTGGCTGCACCAGCCGCTGCTGCGGATTGCTGGCCGCCAGTTCCGCGCGCGCCGCGTCTTCGCCGCGCCCCGTCTTGCGCACGATGTTTTGCACGGCCTGCGCCACCATGTCCGTTTCCGTGTAGCCGGGGCAGACGGCATTGACGGTGACGCCGCGCGGCGCCACTTCCAGCGCCAGCGCGCGCGTCAGGCCGATCACGCCATGCTTGGCGGCGACATAGGCGCTGACATAGCGATAGCCTTTCAAGCCCGCCGTCGACGCCACGTTGACGATGCGCCCCCATCCCGCTTCCAGCATGGCCGGCATGGCCGCCTGGCAGCAGTGGAACACGCCCGTCAGATTCACGGCCAGCATCTGCTGCCAGATGGCCGCGTCCGTCTTGCCGAAGGGCGCCGCATGCGCCTGGCCCGCGTTATTGATCAAGATATCGATGCGGCCGAAATGCGCGGCCGCCTGCGCGAAGCCCGCCTGCACGGACGCTTCCACGCTCACGTCGAGCACGCAGATGGCGACCCTGCCCGCATGGCCCGCCTCTTCCAGCTGCATGCGCGCGCGCGCCAGCCGCGCGCCATCACGCCCGGCCAGGGTCACCCTGGCGCCCAAGTCCAGCAAGGCGCGCGCGCAGGCCAGGCCAATGCCGCTGCCGGCGCCCGTCACCAGCGCATGCTTGTCGATTATCGCTTGCGTCTTCATGTCATCCTTCCAGCAGCCGCGCGGCCACCTGTTGCGGGGTGAGGCCCGTACTGGCGGCGGCCAGCTGGCGCTCGCGCTGCAGATTGCGTTCCAGCTGCTGCTGGCCCGGGCGGTACTGTTTCGGCCAAGCCGCTCCGGCGCCAGCGCCGCCGTAGCCGATGCGCGCCATTTCCGTCAAGGTCCACGCCGGGTTGGCCAGGTGCGGCCGGCCCACGGCGCACAGGTCGGCGCGCCCTGCGGCGATGATGCTGTTGGCGTGGTCCGCTTCGAAGATCGAGCCGACGGCCATGCTGGCGATGCCCGCCTCGTTGCGCACGCGGTCGGCAAACGGCGCCTGGAACATGCGCCCGTACACGGGCTGTTCGAGCTTGCTAACCTGACCCGAGGAGCAGTCGATCAGGTCGGCGCCCGCCTGCTTGAACAGGCGCGCGATGACGACGGCGTCGTCAGGCGTGATGCCGCCATCGACCCAGTCGTGGGCCGAGATGCGCACGCTCATGGGCTTATCTTGCGGCCAGGCGGCGCGCATGGCACGGAATACGCGCAGCGGATAGCGGCAGCGGTTTTCCAGGCTGCCGCCATATTCGTCCGCGCGGCGGTTGGTCAGCGGCGAGATAAAACTCGACAGCAGATAGCCATGCGCGCAATGCAGTTCCAGCCAGTCGAAACCGGCGACGGCCGCAGCCAGGGTGGCGCGCACGAAATCCTGCTCGATGCGCGCCAGGTCGCTTTCCGTGGCCGCCCGCGCCACCTGCGACACGCCCGCCAGATATTGCTGTTCCGACGCCGCCAGCAGCGTCCAGTTATCCTCTTTCAAGGGCAGATCGATGCCATCCCACATGGGCCGCGTCGAGCCTTTCGGCCCCGCGTGGCCCAGCTGCAGGGCGATCTTCGCATCGCTGTTCGCATGCACGAAATCGACGATGCGGCGCCAGGCTTGCGTATGCGCTTCGCTGTACATGCCGGGACAGGCGGGCGTGATGCGCGCATCGGCCGACACGCACGTCATCTCGGCAAACACGAGCCCCGCGCCGCCCATGGCGCGCGCGCCCAGGTGCATCAGATGGTAGTCGCCCGCCACGCCATCGACGGCGCTGTACTGCGCCATCGGCGAGACAGCGATGCGGTTTTTCAGCAGCACGCCGCGCAGGCGGAAGGGCGTGAGCATGGGCGGCAAAGCCTCGTCCCGCATCTCCACGCCAGCCTGCTCGCCCGCGCGCCGCGCCAGCCATTGTTCATAGCCGGCCACGTAGGCAGGGTCGCGCAAACGCAGGTTTTCATGCGAAATGCGCTGGCTGCGCGTGAGCATGGAATAGGCGAACTGCGGCGCTTCCATGGCGCTGTAGCGCTCGACGTTTTCAAACCACTCCATGGAATTGCGCGCCGCGCTCTGGATTTTCAGCACTTCTATGGCGCGCAACTGTTGGTAGGCGGCCAGCGCCGCAGCCGTCTCGGCATGCTGATCGAAGCAGCGCGCCAGCTCGATGGCGTCTTCCAGCGCCAGCTTGGTGCCCGAGCCGATGGAATAATGGGCCGTGTGGGCCGCATCGCCCATCAGCACGACGGGCACGCCGTCCTGTACATGCACCCATTGCCGGCAGACGATGCGGGGAAAGGTGATCCACTGGGCCGAACCGCGCAAGTGCGGCGAATTGCTCAGCAGGCCATGGCCGTCGAGTTCCTCGGCGAACAGGGCTTCGCAAAAGGCGATGCCCTGTTCCTGGCTCATGGCATCCAGGCCGACCGCCCACCACACGTGTTCGGGCGTTTCGACGATAAAGGTCGAGGTCTCGCCGTCATACTGGTAGATATGCGCCTGGAACCAGCCGTGTGGCGTCTGGCGGAACGCAAACGTGAACGCTTCGAATTTCTTGCGCGTGCCCAGCCAGACGAAGCGGCAATGGCGCTGCTCGATCTCCGGCTGGTAGCTGGCCGCATAGCGCGTGCGGATGCGGCTGTTCAAGCCGTCGCTGGCGATCACCAGGTCGGCGCCGTACTGGCGCGCGATGGCCTGGTCGTCCTGCACCTCCGTCTCGAATACCAGCTGCACGCCGAGTTCCTCGCAGCGCGCCTGCAGGATATTGAGCAGGCGCTTGCGGCCGATGCCGCAAAAGCCATGGCCGCCGGAACGCACGGTCTCGCCCTTGAAGTGGATCTCGATATCGTCCCAGTGGTTGAACGCCTGCAGGATGGCGCGCGCAGTCGGCTCGTCCGCATTGGCCAGGTTGCCCAGCGTCTGGTCGGAAAACACCACGCCCCAGCCAAACGTGTCGTACGGGCGGTTGCGCTCGATGACGGTGATGCGGTGATCCGGGTTCTGCTTTTTCATGAGCAGGCTGAAATACAGGCCGGCGGGACCGCCGCCGATGCAGACAATATTCATGGAGTGTCCGTGCGAAGTTTGAAGCGCTGCAGCTTGCCCGTTTCCGTGCGCGGCAGGGAAGGCAGGAAACGGATGGCGCGCGGATATTTATACGGGGCGATCTGCTGGCGCACGAAGTCCTGCAGTTCGGCTGCCAGCAGGTCGCTGGCCTGGCAGCCATCCTTCAGCACCACGTGCGCCTCGACGATCTGGCCACGCTCGGCATCGGCGCGCCCGACCACGCCGCATTCGGCCACGGCCGGATGGCGCAGCAGCGCCTCTTCCACTTCCGGACCGGCGATGTTGTAGCCGGCCGAGACGATCATGTCGTCGCTGCGCGAGCGGTAATAGAAATAGCCGTCGGCATCCATCTCGAAGGTGTCGCCCGTCAGGTTCCAGCCATTCTGCACATACTCGCGCTGGCGCGGGTCGGACAGGTAGCGGCAACCGGTGGGGCCTTTCACGGCCAGGCGGCCCGTCACGCCGGGCGGCTGCGGCACGCCGGCGTCATCGACGATGCATGCCTGGTAGCCGGGAATCGCCTTGCCGATGGCGCCGCGGCGGATGCCCTCGCCCGTGGCGGAAATGAAGATGTGCAGCATCTCGGTGGCGCCGATGCCGTCCGTCATGGCCAGGCCCGTCGCCGCCTGCCAGGCGTCGCGCGTGGCCAGCGGCAGCGCCTCGCCGGCCGACACGGACAAACGCAGGCTGCGCACGTCGTGGCTGGCCGCCAGGGGCGCCATCTGGCGGTAAAAGGTAGGCGCCGTGAAGCAGATCGTGGCTTGATAGGCGCCGATGGCGCGCAGCAGGCCGTCGGGCGTGAGTTTTTCCAGCAGTACGGTGGCCGCGCCAAAGCGCAGGGGGAACAGCAGCAAGCCGCCGAGGCCAAAGGTGAACGCCAGCGGCGGCGTGCCGATGAAGATATCGTCGGCGCGCACCTGCAGCATGGAGCGGGGAAAGCAGTCGCAGATGGCCAGCAGGTCGCGGTGCATGTGCATGGTGCCTTTGGGGACGCCCGTCGTGCCCGAGGTAAAGCTGATCAGGCAGACGTCGTCGGCCGCCGTGTCGCATGCGGCAAATGGCGCATCGTGGGCCGCCATGCGCTGCTCCAGTTCCGTGTCGTCGGCGCCAAAGCACAGCATGGGCGGCAGGGACGCCAGCGCGTCAAGTTCCGCGCGCAAGCCCTGCGCGCACAGCACGGCGTTCACTTCCGCCTTGGCCAGGATGGCGGACAGTTCGCGCGCGCGCAGCAGCGGCATGGTGGGCACGGCGATGCAGCCGGCTTTCAGCACGGCCAGCAGGCAGGCGGCCATCATGGGCGTATTCGCGCCGCGCAGCAGCACGCGGTTGCCGGGGATCAGATGCAGGTCGCTGCGCAGCGCGTGGGCGATGCGGTCGACCTGCCGCGCCAGCTGCGCATAGGTCCAGCGCTGGCCGTCGGCAAGGATGGCGGTGCGCTCGCCACCGCCGCCGGCCACGGCCACATCGAGCAGCGCGGCGACGCAATTGAGACGCGGCGGATACTGCAGTTCGGGCAAGTCCAGGCACAGCTGCGGCCAGAGTTCGCGCGGCGGCAAGTGCGTGTGGGCAAAGTCGTCCTGGGGAGATGCGGTGGTAGGCGAAGGGTCGCTGCTCATGCTCATCCTGGCTGATAGCGGGCGCGTGCACAAGGCCCGGAAGCAGATACTTTAAACCTAAAGTATTTTTCCAGCAAGCGGAAAACAGCAATTTCAGTCGACGCCGTCCTGCTGCCGCAGCAAACGCGCCTGCTGCGCCACGCTGCGCGCCAGCGCGGCCAGGGCCGCTTGTATCTGGTCGCCATCGAGCACCGAGGCCTGCAGCAGGGCCATCATGCCCGCTTCAGCGCCATGCAAGCCGAGGGTGCGGCAACCGAGGTGCAGCCGTTCGAGCTGCTGGCGCGCCTGGGCCGGCTCGCCGCGTGCCAGCAAGGCATCGACCTGTTCGCCGGCGGCGACTATCTGCCCCTGGAAGCCCGTCAGATACGCCAGCAGGCGTTCGCTGTCGATGCCCAGCCGCTGCAGCGTGTCGCGCGGGGCCTCGGCCGGCAAGGCCGAGACGTCGAAGCAGGCGTCGATATGCTGGCGCACCTGCTCCGGCTGGAAAGGCTTGACGATATAGCCGGCAGCACCTGCCTGCACGGCGTCACGCACCGTGTCATGGTCATTGGCCGACGATACCAGCACGAGCGGCATGGCATCGAGCGCGCTGTCGGAGCGGATTTTCTGCAGCAGCTCCATGCCGGACAGGCGCGGCATGCGCAAATCGCAGAAGCACAGCGACGGACGCAAGCCGCCTTCGAGCTGCTCCCACGCGGCCGCGCCATCTTCGGCTTCCACGATATCGTGCACGCCGCAACTGTCGATCAAATGCATCAATACCATGCGCGACACGACATCATCGTCAACCACCAGTACTTTCATTGCTTTCTCCATTGGCGGCAGCGTCAAGGTGCCTGGCCGTATTCTACCCAGTTTCGCCGCGCGCTCGATGGCCGGCATTGCCTATTTTACATTTCCTTGCCCGAAACGGCTATTTGCGCCAACAGTGCGCGCAATTGCGGCAAATGCATGGCCACTTGCGTCCAGCGCCCGCCGTCCGCCGCCTCTTCCATTTCCGTGCACAGCATGTGCAGCTGCGTTTCATCGAGATAGGCGGCGCTGCCCTTCAAGCCGTGCAGCAGGCGCCCGGCGTTTTCCTTGTCCTGCGCCGCCAGCGCGGCATCGAGTTCACGCAGGCGTCCCTCCAGGTCGGCGACGAAGGCGACGCGGATGCGCCGTTGCAGTTCGCCGCTGCGGATGGACTGGGACGGCGCCGGAACGGGAATCGCCGGCGCGATGCCGAACAGCGCATCGAGTTCGGCCTGCCCCCGCGCCGCGCCGCGCTGCACGTTCGACGGCATGCGCGGCAACATGAAGCCGCGCTGCAGCTGGCGCTCGATGGCGCGCGCCAGCAAGCCATGCAGCGCCGCCTCGTCCACAGGCTTGCTGAGGAAATCATCCATGCCGACGCCGAGATAGCGGCTGCGGTCTTCTTCGCTGGCATTCGCCGTCAGGGCCACGATCATCAGTTCCTGGTCGCGCACGGGCTGGTCCGGCCAGCCGCCCACGCGGATCAGGCGCGTCGCCGTCGCCCCATCCATCTCCGGCATGCGCCCGTCCATCAGGATCAGGTCATAGCGCGTATGCACGCAGGCCGCCACCGCCAGCACGCCGTTGGCGACCACGTCGACCCGGTGCCCCAGCTCTTCGAGCATGACGCGGATGATGATCTGATTGGTGGGGAAGTCTTCCGCGCACAGCACGCGCAACTGGTGGCTGTGCGGCGCCAGCGCCACCTGCGGCACCAGCGGCGGCGCCACGCCATCGGCCAGCGGCAAGGTGAAGGCAAACGTGCTGCCCTGCCCCGGCGTGCTGGCCACCTCGATCTCGCCATCCATCAGTTCGACCAGCTGGCGGCAGATCGCCAGGCCCAGTCCCGTGCCGCCGTAGCGCCGCGTGGTGCTGGCGTCGGCCTGCTCGAACTTCTGGAACAGCCGCGCCATGGCTTCCGCATCGATGCCGATGCCGCTGTCGCTGACGGTGAAGCGGATCAGGTTGACCTTGCGTCCGCCGCTGCCGCTGGCCACGCCGGCGCGCTCGACGCACACGCTGACGCCGCCGCGCTGGGTGAACTTGAAGGCATTGCCGACCAGGTTGACCAGCACCTGGCGCAAGCGGGTCGGGTCGCCCACCACGAAGGGCGGCAGGTCGGGCGCAAAGTCGATGGAGAAACCGATGCTGCGCGCGGCCGCCTGCTCCTCGAACAGGCTGACGACCGTCTCGATTGCCGCGCCGAGCGCGAAGTCGATGTTTTCGATGCTCAGCTTGCCCGCCTCGATCTTGGAAAAATCGAGCAAGTCATTGATGATCACCAGCAGCGACTGGGCGTTGGCCTGGCCGCGCAGGATCTGCTCGCGCGTGGCGTCGTGCAGCTGCTCGTCGCGCAGGGCAAAGCCCAGCATGCCGATCACGCCGGCCAGCGGCGTGCGCATCTCGTGGCTCATGTTGGCCAAAAATTCCGACTTCTGGCGCGTCGCATCCTCGGCCTTGCGCTTGGCCTGGCGCAGGCTTTCCTCGTTTTTCGTCAGGCTGCTGTTCACTTGCGCCAGCTTTTCCGACTGGGCCAGCACTTCGATTTCCTTGCTCTGCAACTCGGCCGTGCGTTCGCTGACCTGCTTTTCCAGTTCATTCTGTTGATGCCGCAGCGCGCGCACGCGCTGGCGGTAGGCGCCATAAATGGCGCCCAGCAGCAGCACCGCCATCAGGGTGCGGAACCACCAGGTTTTCCAGAACGGCGGCAGGATCGTGATGGCCAGGGTGGCGCCGCTCTCGTTCCAGACGCCGTCCTTGTTGGCCGCCTTGACGCGAAACACGTAGTTGCCGGCATCGAGGTTGGTATAGGTGGCAAAGCGCCGCCCCGCATCCGTCATGACCCAGTCCTGGTCGAAGCCTTCGAGCCGGTAGGCGAACATGTTGCGCTGGGGCGCGGCGAAATGCAGGGCCGCGAATTCCAGCGAAAAGACGCTTTCGCGGCTGGTCAGCACGAGGTTGCGCGTGTGGTCGATGGCCGCCTTGAGCACGTGCGCGAACTCGCCGCGGCCGATGGCCACCGGCTTGTTGAAGATCTGCAGTTCCGTCACGGCCACCAGCGGCGGCACGCGGTTGTCGTGGATATCCTGCGGCACGAACGCCGTCATGCCGTTGAAGCCGCCGAAATACATGGTCCCGTCCGACGCGCGCAAGGCCGCGCCATCGAAGTACGAGCCTTCCACCGTGCCATCGGCGCTGTCGTAGTTGCGAAACAGGCCGCTGCGCATGTCGAGCCGCGTGATGCCGCTATTCGTGCTCAGCCACAGCTGCTCGTTGTCGTCGCCGAGGATGCTGGCGACGGCGTCGTCGGCCATGCCATCCTTGCGCAGGAAGCGCCGGAAACGGATCTCGCCCTTGGCATCGACGTCCATGCGGTTCAAGCCATTGGCCGTGCCCACCCACAGCACGCCGCGCTTGTCTTCGTGCAGGAAATGCACTTCATCGTGGCTCAGGCTATGCGGGTTTTGCGGATCGTGGCGGAAATGGCGGAAGTGGCCGCTGGCGCGGTCCAGCAAGTCCAGACCGTGGAAGGAACCGATCCACAAACGCCCCTTGCCATCTTCCAGCACGGGCCGCACCATGTTGTCGGACAGGCTGTTCGGGTTGGCCGGGTCGTGGCGGTAGGTGGTGAAGCGCTTGGTGACGGGGTCGAAGCGGTGCACGCCACCCCGCGTCGAGACCCACAGCATGCCGCTGCGGTCGCTCACGATATTGCGGATGGTGTCGCTGTTCGGGTCGCCGGCGGCAAAGCGCATGGTGAAGAAGCGCCCCAGTGCCGGATCGAAGCGGTGCAAGCCCGTCGAGCCGCCCACCCACAGGGTGCCGTCCGGCGCCTTGTACAGGGTAGTGACCTGTTCGTCGCGCGACATGCCGGGAGAACTGCGCAGGTCGAACAGGTGCGAGCTGCCGTCGCGCGTGTCATACAGTTTCAGGCCGCCCTTGGTGGCCAGCCACAGCTTGCCATTGCCCGCGTCGGCCACGGCGCGCACTTTCTTGTCCGCCAGCGCGCCAACATCGCCGGGCGCGCGCGCCATGCGCGAAAAGCCGCCGCTGCCCAGGTCGACCCGGCTCACGCCGTTGTACCAGGAGCCGACCCAGAAGGTGCCGGCGCGGTCGCGGTACAGCGACGACAGCTGGTTGTCGGCGACGCTGAATTTGTCGCCCGTCTGGTGACGGTACTGCAGGAAGGTGTCGCTCTCGGGCAGCCAGCGGAACAGGCCATCGGCATTGCTGCCCAGCCAGACAGTGGCGTCGACATCCTGGTACAGGCTGGCGACGCGGATGGCGGAAAAGCCATTTTTCTCACCGAAGCGCACTCTTGCCTGCGGCGGCTGGCCGGCGGCGCCCAGGCGCCAGCGCTCGGCGCCGGCCATGGTGCCGATCCACAGGTTCTGCTGGCGGTCGATCAGCAGCGACTGGATCACGTTGTACTTCGAGCCGGGCTCCGTGTCGACGGCAAAATGCTCGAAACGTTCGCTGCCCGGTGCCAGCATGTCCAGGCCCGTTACCGTGCCGATCCACAGGCGCTGCTGCGCGTCCAGCGCCAGCGCCTTGATTTCATTGTCACCCAGGCTGTGCGGGTTTCCCTCTTCATGGTGCCAGGTACGGAAGACGCCCGTGGCGGGATCGAAATGCTGCAAGCCGTCCGAGGTGGCGATCCAGAAGCCGCGCGCGCCATCTTCGAGAATGGCGTGGATATGCCGGTTGCCGTTACCACGCTTGCTCTTTTCAGCCGGGACGTAATGGATGAAGGTCTGGCTGGCGGCATCGAAGCGGTCCAGGCCATTGTCGGTACCCACCCACAACTGGCCCTGGCTGTCGACATGCAGTTCGCCCACCCAGTTGTCGGCCAGGCTGGTCTTGTCGCCTTCGATATTCTTGTAGACGACCATGCGGTAGCCATCGTAGCGGCTCAAGCCAGACTGGCTGCCGAACCACATATAGCCCTGCCGGTCCTGGGCGATGGCCAGCACCGATTCCTGCGCCAGGCCCTGGTCGACGCTGAGCTGATCGAAACGCAGGGTGGGCGCAGGCGCCGCCGCGGCCGGGCCGCCCAGCAGCAGAATTAACAGTAAGGCAACATCGTAAACACGTCGAAATACCAGCACAATCGTCCTGTCAAAAAAAACGCGAAAAACCCGCACGCCGCTCCAAGGGCCGTCTCAGGAACCAAAGAACGCCAGGACATCATCCTTGCGGGCCTGCGTATCGCGCTGTCCAAGACGGATCAGCTCGTTAGTATACGTCGATTCGAACAATAAATACGATGCCAGCGCCGCGCCGCGCGCTTCTGCCGCGCCGATGCCCGACAACATGGTGCGGATGGGACGCGGCAAACTGCCGATATGCCGGCTGGCGATGGCGTCGAGCCGTTCGGACGGCGCGATGACCAGCAATTCCACCGGCCGCAAGGCCGTCTTGCCCAGCAATTCGGGCGGCAGCATCGACAGGGTCAGGTTGATGCGGTTCAGGCGCTCGATGTCGACGGCCAGGCCATCGAGGAAGATCGACGACAGCGCATGGCCGGCGATCTGCGCCAGGCTCGGGTAGCGCGCCGCCTCGGAGGCGGCGGGCGCCGGTTCCGTCATGCGCCCCGCGCCCACCACCAGCACCTTGTTCGCGCCCAGGTGGATGGCCGGCGAGATCGGCGCCAGCTGGCGCATGGAGCCATCGCCGCAGTACTCGCGCTGGCCGCCCACATACAGGGGCACGGCAGGAAAGATGAAGGGGATGGCGGCCGAGGCAAGCAAGTGCTCCACGCCGATCTGGTCCGGCAGGGCCAGGCGCTGCGTGCGCACCCACGGCGCGATATCCTCGGCCGTCTGGTAAAACGTCATGTGGCGGCTGCCCGAATACGACGACGCCGTCACGGCCAGCGCATGCAGCAAGCCGTCAGCCAGGGCAGCGTCCAGGCGCGGCAAGTCGAGCATGCGGTGCAGCAGGCTGACCAGCGGGGTATTGTCGAGCAGGGAACTGGGCGGCGACGCATGCCACTGGCGCAGCAGCCAGCCGAACGACAGCAGCGACAGCCAGCGCGCGCCCGAGCGGATCACGCCCAGTGAATCGGCCCGATACACTTGCTCGACTTCGATGTGCTGCCACACGTCGAGCAGCTTTTGCACGCCTTCGCCGAAGTTATCCGCGCGGCAGGCCAGCGCCGTGGCGTTGATGGCGCCGGCCGAGGTGCCGCAGATGATGTCGAACGGGTTGCGCGCCGGCGCCCAGCCCGCTTCCCACAGAATCGCTGAAATCGCCTGCAGCACGCCCACCTGGTAGGCGGCACGGGCGCCTCCTCCCGTCAGTATCAAGCCTGTTTTATTTTGCATTCCCATGCCGGCAGATTAGCAGGGTCTTGATACTTTGTGGAAATTTCAGTCGCCGCGCACCATGCCTTCCCTGCGTGGGTCCGCGCCGCCAAACCAGAAGTCCTTGCCATGCGCATTCAGGCGCATGATGCCCTGCAAGCCGGAATTCTGTTCGATGACGCGCACTTCGTGGCCCATGGCTTGCAGCGCCTCGACTTGCGCGGCAGGCGCGCGGCCCTTTTCCAGTTCCGTCGGGCCGTTGCGGCTGCCAAAGTTCGGCAGGTTGATCGCCTGCTGCACGTTCATGCCCCAGTCCATGGTGCCGACCAGGACCTTGGCGACATAATTGATGATGGACGAGCCGCCGGGCGAACCCGTCGCCAGCACCAGCTTGTGCGTGCCCTTCTCGAACACGAGGGTGGGCGACATGGCGCTGCGCGGACGCTTGCCCGCCTCGACCCGGTTGGCAATCGGGCCGTCCGCGTCGCGCGAATCGAACGAGAAATCCGTCAGCTGGTTATTCAGCAAAAAGCCGTCGACCATCTGGCGCGAGCCGAACGCGTCTTCCACGCTGGTGGTCATCGACAGGCCGCCGCCAAAAGCGTCCACGGCCACCAGGTGCGAGGTCGACGGGCGCTGCAAGGCGTTGTCCATGCCCCACGCCACTTGCATGCCGGGCGGCGTGCCGGGCATGGCCTTGCCCATGGATTTGTCGCCGATCAGCGAGGCGCGCTGCGCCAGATAGGTTTTATCGAGCATCGAGGCAATACCGTTGCCCGGCAGCGGCACGAAGTCCGTGTCGGCCACGTAGCGGTTGCGGTCCGCGTAGGCCAGGCGCCCCGCTTCCGAGAACAGGTGGATCGCTTGCGCATCGAGCACGCCGTCGACGGGCGCATACGGCCGGATATCCTTCACTTCCAGCATGCCCAGCATCTGCGCGATGGCGATGCCGCCCGACGATGGCGGCGGCATGCCGCACACGGTCCATGCCTTGTAATCGCTGCAGACGGGTTCACGCACCTTGGCCCGGTAGCCGGAGATATCTTGCGCCGTCAGCTTGCCCGGATTGGTCGGATGCGCCGCCACCTTGGCGGCGATGTCGCGCGCGATGCGGCCCTGGTAAAAAGCGTCGGCGCCGCCACGGGCGATCTCGCGCAGGGTGCGCGCCAGCTGCGGGTTTTTCAGCACGTGGCCGACGGGCCAGGCCTTGCCCTCTTTATCATAGAAATAGGCGGCGGCGACAGGGTCGCGCTTCAGGGCCTGGTCCCAATTCAATAGGCCGTTGAGGCGCTGGCTGACGGGAAAGCCGCCGTGCGCCAGCTTGATGGCGGGGCCGAACAGGGTCGCCCACGGCAGCTTGCCGTGTTCCTTGTGCGCCAGTTCCAGCATGCGCAGCACGCCCGGCGCGCCCACGGAACGCCCGCCCACCACGCCCGTGGCGCGCGAGACGGGGCTGCCGTCCGCATTCTGGAACAGGTGCTCATCGGCGCTAGCAGGCGCCGTTTCGCGTCCGTCGAACGCCTGCACGCCCTTGGCCGTGGAATACAGCAGGAAGGCGCCGCCGCCGATACCCGACGACTGCGGTTCGACCAGGGTCAGGACCAACTGCGTGGCGATGGCCGCGTCGATGGCGCTGCCGCCCTTTTTCAGCATCTGGTAGCCGGCATCGGCGGCCAGCGGATTGGCGGCGGCAACCATGAATTTCTGCGCTGCCCAACCCGATTTTTCCGCATACGCAGTGGCGATTTCCGGCGCCTTTTGCGGCACCTCGGCAAATACGGGACTGGCAGCCAGGGCTCCCAGCAAGGTCAGGCTCAGCGCCAGCGGCTTCAATGTGATCATGGATTCTCCGATAAAAAAAGGGCGCACAGCCAGGCAAGGCTGTACGCCCCATACGGGGGTATCCTACATCAAATCACGCCAGGCTTATTTCGGTTGCATGCGGATCGCGCCGTCCAAACGAATCGTCTCGCCATTGAGCATGACGTTTTCCACGATGGCTTTCACCAGTTGCGCGTACTCGCCGGGCTTGCCCAGGCGCGAAGGGAACGGCACCATCTTGCCCAGCGCATCCTGCACTTCGGCCGGCATCCCGAGCAGCATCGGCGTTTCGAAAATGCCGGGCGCCACCGTCATCACGCGGATGCCGTTGCGCGACAGGTCGCGCGCCATCGGCAGGGTCAGTCCCACCACGGCCGCCTTCGACGACGCATACGCGGCCTGGCCGATCTGGCCATCGTAGGCCGCCACGGAAGCCGTGTTGATGATGACGCCGCGCTCGCCTTCAACGGTGGCATCCTGCTTGGTCATGGCGTCGGCCGCCAGGCGGCACATATTGAAGGTACCCACCAGGTTGATGTTGACGACCTTCTGGAACAGGGCCAGCGGATGCGGGCCGTCCTTGCCCACGGTTTTCACGGCCGGCGCCACGCCGGCGCAGTTGACCAGGCCGCGCAAGGTACCCAGTTGGGTTGCGGCGGCCACCACGGCCAGGCCGTCCTCTTCCGACGTCACGTCGCACTGCACGAACACGCCGTTCAACTCCGCGGCCAGCGCCTGGCCCGCCTCCGTCTGCACGTCGGCCAGCACGACCTTGCCGCCGGCTGCCGTCAGCATGCGCGCCGTGGCCGCGCCCAGGCCCGATGCGCCGCCCGTGATGATGAATACATTGTCCTGAATCTGCATGAAATCTCCTGAGTGATAAGGGCCGTGTTCCCGGCGCCTGATGAGTGCATGGTGTCGTGCATTACGTTTACGTAAACGTAATGTCGGCGACAATTGTAGCCATTTTTGCGGGCACCGAGCGAAAACTTGCAGCGCTGGCGTATGAGAACGTTAAAAACACTGGATGAAAGCGCCGTTGCGGTGGCAGATGCGCCCGTTGGCATCGAGCGTGGCATTGCCCGCGCCGTTGTAGCGCGCGCCGGCAGAGTCGCGGCAACCGCCCGTATCGCATGAACCGATGGGCTGCGGCGCGCGCGGCATCGGTACGGCCGGGCTGGGCGGCAAGGGCGCCATGGGCACGACGAGCGGCACGGCTTGCGCCGGCATGCGGCCGATCACCTGCTCCACGGAACGGCGCGGCTGCACGGGCGGCGCCGGGCGGCATGGTTCCACCGCCAGCTTGCTGCTGTCGCGCGGGTCCAGCTGGCACACGGGCAAGGACTCAGGCGCCTGCTGCTGCGCCCAGGCATGGCCGCCAGCCGATACCGACATGCCGCAAGCCAGCGCCAATATGCTTTTTGTCATCCGCTTCATGCCCTCTCCCAACACATCCATCGCCCGGTTTTCATTATTGGCACATGCCGCGCCAGATGCCAGCAAGGTAACAATTACTCACGCTTGCTGGTGCCGCACACCGCCGATGCGCGTCCGGTAACGGTGTTTTATTTCCTTTCAGTACTTTCTTTCTTGCCAGCATGCCATTACAATAAGAACGATTCTTATTCTCATTAGTGGAGTGAGAGCGCAATTTATTATCTTTTCACTCATTTATACCCGAGCCACCCGGAAGGCAGCCAGGAAATAACAATATCCGGAAAGTTCATCATGACCCAGCGTAGTTCCGTCTTCGTAGCCCCCGTCGCCACTCCCGCCCGTTCCATTCATTCCGCCGCCCTGCTACTGCCCTGCCTGCTGTCGCTGGCCGTCAGCAATGCCTGGGCCGAAGGCAATGTGGCCGCCGATCCCACCATGAACACGGTGGTCGTCACCGCGTCGGGCACGGCCATCGATATCAAGGATGCGCCGGCCAGTATCAGCGTCATCACGCGCGAGGAAATCGAACGCCAGCCCGTGTATGACTTGAACACGCTGCTGCGCCGTATCCCCGGCGTGACGGGCGGCACCAGCCCTGAAGGCGAGGCGTCGAAGATCAAGCTGCGCGGCTTGCCCGATAAATACACGCTGATCCTGGTCGATGGCAAGCGCGTGGGCAGCTCGGCCGACACGGCTTACCGTCCCGACCTGGGCCGCCAGGACTTGAACTGGATCTCGCCCGACATGATCGAGCGTATCGAAGTGGTGCGTGGCCCCATGTCCTCGTTGTACGGATCGGACGCCATGGGCGGCGTGATCAATATCATCACGCGCAAGGTGCCGGGCAAATGGAACGGTTCGGCCACGGCCAACTACACGCAGCCGCAGGACAGCGACCGCGGCACGGCGCACCAGCTGGGCGTAAACCTGGCCGGCCCCCTGTCGGACACGGTCGGCATGCGCCTGGGCGTGAGCCAGTCGCGCCAGAACGCCGATAAAAAATTTGACAAAGCGGGTGGCATGGGCGGCGAACGCAACCAGACTGTCTCGGGTCAGCTGAGCTGGGCGCTGGACAAGAAACAGAACCTGTCGCTGGACGCCAGCTATGGCAGGCAGGAAGCCAGCGATTCGAGCGCGCATGATGCGGATGGCGAGCCGCTGGTCTACAGCTGGGGCGCCAACAAACTGATACGCAAGAGCGTCAGCCTCGGGTACGAAGGCCGCTGGGACTTTGGCAAGGCGACGGTCAATTTGTACCACAACGATTTCGACAACGAAGTCGTCGGCACTGTGGCGAAATCCAAGGACAGCACCCTGGACGCCAGCCTGGAAAAACGGGTCGGCTGGGGCGGCATCGAGCAAATGCTGGTGATGGGCGGCCAGTGGAAGCACCAGGAGCTGACGAACACGGACACCATCGGCACCGTGCCCACCGATTACCTGGGCAACCCCGTAAGCGGCGCGACCCTGTCGGGCACCACCTCGGCCCTGTTTGCGGAAGACCAGCTGTTCCTGCGCGAAAACCTGACGGCCACGGCTGGCCTGCGCCTCGACCACCACAGCAAGTTCGGCAACCACTACAGCCCGCGCCTGTACCTGGTGTACCACCCTGCCCCGGCCTGGACCATCAAGGGCGGCATTTCGCAAGGCTTCCGCGCCCCGAGCCTGAAGGAAAACTCGCCGGCGGCAGCGACCAACTCGGGCGGACGCGGTTGCGGCAGCCTGAAACCGCTGGGCTACATCACCGGCTCCTGCTACATGGCTGGCAATGCGGACTTGAAGCCGGAAACGAGCACGGCCGGCGAGATCGGCTTGGCGTGGGAACAGAATGGCTGGGATGTAGGCCTGACCTACTTCCACACGGATTTCAAGAACAAGATCGACTATGCGCCGCTGGGCTTTTACCAGAAACGCTGGTGGACCAAGATGACGAATATCCAGAAGGCGCGCACCAGCGGCCTGGAAGCGACGGCCACCATCCCGCTGACGAAAAACCTGAACTGGCGTAACAACGTCACCTACATGGCGGAAGCGAAGAACCTGACCACGGGCGCCAACCTGCTGTCCACGCCAAAACTGTCGTGGTACTCGGCGCTGGGCTGGCAAGTCAACGACCAGCTGTTCGGCGAAGTATCGGCCCAGTACACGGGCAAGGAACTCGATGCCGGCAAGCTGGCCGAAAAAGCCTACACCATCGTCGACACCGTCGTGTCGTACAAGGTCACGCCACAGTGGACCGTGCGTGGCGGCGTGCAGAACCTGTTCAAGAAGGGGCCGATGGCCGATGGACTGGTCGACTATTACGTGCCGGGACGCCGCATGTTCGTCGGCCTGACGTCGCGTTTTTAATGCCTGGCTGTAAGACTTGATAGCGGCAGCGTGCCGGCGTTGGCCGGCACGCTGCCAGCATGGGCGCCGCCCTTCACCACCCGTTCCTGTTCATGCCGGCCTCCCGCGTCTCAGCGTCCGCCCAAGGCCGTCACTGCGCGCCATGGCGTCAGGCAATTTTTCACATACGGATAATAGCCCTGCGGCCGCGCGCAGTAATACCACCTCTGCGCCGTCGGTACGCCGCCCTGCTCGATATACACGGGCGGCAGCGGCACGATGAGCGTGCGGCCATACGGATAACGGTAGGGATAGCCATACCACGGGTCGCCATACCAGCCCGGCCCATAGCCCCACGACGATCCCATCCATACGCCCACCTGCGGGCGGCCGTGAAAGTTGCCGTGATGACCATGGTGGCCATGGAATTGGCCGTGCCCCATGTGCGCGCCATGCCCGCCCCGTCCACCGTGTCCGCCAGGCCCGGCCGCGGCGGCGCCGCTGAGCGCCAGTCCCACCACCAGCAGCACCAGCCCCACGCCACGTCTCTTGTACTTGCTGTCCATGACATCCTCCCGCCATGCACCATCAACGGTGACTATCACTCCATTATTGGTCGCTGCGGCCGGAAGTCAAAGGCAGGGTAACAAATGCTCACCGTTGATACGCGAGGGATACGGATGGCAGGAAAGTTTCGCGTGTGCACAGAAAAACAGCCCCGCTGGCTGCGGGGCTGTCGAGCGTGAGTGCGCTGCCTTACTGCGCCGGCAAGACCTGCGCCGGTGTCGCCGGCGCCAGGATGGGCGGCACGGGCGCGTGGATGGGTGCCGGCGCCTTGACCGCCAGCCAGCCCGTGGCCGGCAGCAGCGGCACCAGCAGCAGGGCCACGATATTGATGATCTTGATCAAGGGATTGACTGCCGGACCGGCCGTATCCTTGTACGGATCGCCCACCGTGTCGCCCGTGACGGCCGCCTTGTGCGCATCGGAACCCTTGCCGCCGAAATGGCCATCCTCGATGTATTTCTTCGCATTGTCCCAGGCGCCGCCGCCCGTCGTCATGGAAATGGCCACGAACAGCCCCGTGACGATCGTTCCCATCAAGAGGCCACCGAGCGCCGCAGGCCCCAGCAGCATGCCGACGACGATGGGCACCACCACGGGCAGCAGCGAGGGCACGATCATTTCGCGGATGGCCGACGCCGTCAGCATGTCGACGGCCTTGTCGTATTCGGGCCGCGCCGTGCCATCCATGATGCCCTTAATGTCGCGGAACTGGCGCCGCACTTCCACCACCACGGCGCCGGCCGCGCGGCCCACGGCTTCCATCGCCATGGCGCCGAACAGATACGGTATCAGGCCGCCGATGAAGAGGCCAACGATGACCATGGGGTTCGACAAATCAAAGGTGATGTGCTGGCCCACCGATTCGAGCGCATGCGTGTAGTCCGCAAACAGCACCAGCGCGGCCAGGCCGGCCGAGCCGATGGCATAGCCCTTGGTAACGGCCTTGGTGGTGTTGCCGACGGCGTCGAGCGGATCGGTGATGGCGCGCACGGAGTCTGGCAAGCCCGACATCTCCGCGATGCCGCCCGCGTTATCCGTGATGGGGCCATATGCGTCGAGCGCGACGATGATGCCCGCCATCGACAGCATCGAGGTGGCCGCGATGGCAATGCCGTACAGCCCGGCCAGCTGGTACGAAACGAGGATGGCGACGCAGACGGCCAGCACCGGGTAGGCCGTGGATTTCATCGACACGCCCAGGCCGGCGATGATATTCGTGCCGTGGCCCGTCGTCGACGCTTCGGCGATGTGGCGCACGGGCTTGAAGTCCGTGCCCGTGTAGTACTCGGTGATGTACACCATCAGGCCCGTGAGGACGATGCCGACGACGGTGGCGCCCAGCATCTTGTAGCGCATGGCGTCATCGGGCCACAGCAGCCACGTGACGACGGCAAAGCCGACCAGCGACAGGCCGGCGGCCCACCACAGGCCCGTGTACAGGGCCGACATGATTTTCGCACCCGGCTTGGTCTTCACCATCGAGCAGCCGACGATGGAGGCGAGGATGGAGACAGCGCCCAGCAGCAGCGGATAGAGGATGGCCGTGCCGCTGGCCTCGGCCATCAGCAAGGCGCCCAGCAGCATGGTGGCGATCAGGGTCACGACATAGGTTTCGAACAGGTCGGCCGCCATGCCGGCGCAGTCGCCCACGTTGTCGCCCACGTTGTCGGCGATGACGGCGGGGTTGCGCGGATCATCCTCGGGTATGCCCGCCTCCACCTTGCCCACCAGGTCCGCGCCCACGTCGGCGCCCTTGGTGAAGATGCCGCCGCCCAGACGCGCGAAGATGGAAATGAGCGAGGCGCCGAAGGCCAGGCCGATCAGGGGCTTGATCAGGTCATGCTGGGTCAGGCCGGGCGCGCCCGTCGTCACCAGCAGCCAGTAGAACAGGGTCACGCCCAGCAAGCCCAGTCCCACCACCAGCATGCCGGTGATCGCCCCGCCCTTGAAGGCCACGTTCAGCGCCTGGTTGATGCCCAGGGTGGCCGCCTGCGCCGTGCGCACATTGGCCCGCACGGAGACATTCATGCCGATGAAGCCGCAGGCGCCCGACAGCACGGCGCCGATCAGGAAGCCCAGCGCCGTATGCAGGCCAAGCAACGCATAGATGGCGATCAGGAGCACCACGCCGACGATGGCGATGGTGCGGTACTGGCGCGCCAGGTAGGCGGCCGCGCCCTGCTGGATCGCCAGGGCGATTTCCTGCATGCGCGCGTTGCCGGGATCCTGCCTCAGGATCCAGCTGCGCGACACCAAACCGTAAATGACTGCGACCACGCCGCAGGCTACCGCAAACCACAAACTGGCTGCCATATCGTCCCCTTCTGTTTTTATCCGACGTCATTGCCAACAGCTGCAGACCGCACCGGGTAGGCACGCGCAGCCAGGAAAACACGACCTGCAAAAAACCTGAACTACGAAAACGATGTGGCACCGCTGCTGAAAAGCGGGCACAAAAAAAGCGGACACTCAGGTCCGCTTTTCATAAACTGCTTATTCCGCCAGGGCGGCAAATGCGCTGTCGCGGATTTGCTCGACCGGGCCGACGCCGGCGATGCGGCGGTATTTCGGTGCGCCTGGCAGGCCGGACTTGGCCCAGTCATTGTAGTAGCCCAACAAGACCTTGGTCTGGTTGTGGTACACGTCCAGGCGCTTCTTGACCGTTTCCGCCTTGTCGTCGTCGCGCTGGATCAGCGGTTCGCCGGTGATGTCGTCGATGCCGTCGACCTTGGGCGGATTGAATTTGACGTGGTAGACGCGGCCCGAACCCGGGTGGCTGCGGCGGCCATCCATGCGCTCGATGATCGACGCGTCAGGCACGTCGATTTCCAGCACGTAGTCGACATTGATGCCGGCATCTTTCATGGCGTCCGCTTGCGCGATGGTGCGCGGGAAGCCGTCAAACAGGTAGCCATTGGTGCAATCGGCTTCCTGCAGGCGGTTCTTGACCAGGCCGATCATGATGTCGTCCGACACGAGGCCGCCCGCATCCATGACTTTTTTCGCAGCCAGGCCCAGTTCCGTGCCTTCCTTGATCGCCGCGCGCAGCATGTCGCCCGTGGAGATTTGTGGAATGTTGTATTTTTCTTTGATGAAATTAGCTTGGGTGCCCTTGCCGGCACCGGGTGCTCCTAAAAGTATCAGACGCATTGAAAAGTTCCTAAAAAACAGATTTTGGATGGTGGTATGTGTAATTATTTTTAGATGGTGTTGCTAAGGCTATCTTTCCCTACGAAACTTACCACAAAAAAACCCCGGAACGCCAGTTTGCTATCGAATTGCTATGCCCTGATTGATCAAAGCCAGCAATTCGCGCGACGCACGTTTCAAAATGTGGTTTTTTGTGGCAAGCCCCGCATAAAATTTTTCACGCGCACACACGGCGCCTGAAAAACGTTCAGGGCAAGGCGCCCCGCCGCAGACAGTACGCATGTACGGCAAGGCGGGGCAACGCAGCCATGGACGTTTTCTCAGGTGGCGTGACGGTAGTGCGCCTGGACCCTGGCAAGATCTTCCGGCGTGTCGACACCGGCGGCTGGCGCCAAGTCCGTGACATGCACGGCGATGGCCACACCGTGCCACAGCACGCGCAACTGCTCCAGCGCCTCGATGGCTTCCAGCGGCGAAGCGGACAATTGCGGATATTCTTGCAAGAACGCATTGCTGTACGCATACAGGCCGATATGGCGCAGCGGCACGTAGCCAGCCGGCAGGCTGTCTTTCGATTGCGCGAAACCGTCGCGGTGCCACGGGATGGTGGCGCGCGAGAAATACAAGGCGCGGCCATTCTTGTCCAGCACGACCTTCACCACGTTCGGGTTGAACGCATCCTGCACATCGTGCAGCGGATGGGCGCAGGTGGCCATGGGGACGGCAGCGCTGATCTGCGCCGCGCAGGCGGCCAGCAGGCCCGGATCGATCAAGGGTTCGTCGCCCTGCAGGTTGACGACGACGGCGTCCAACGGCAAATCGAGCGTGCGCGCCACTTCGGCGATGCGGTCCGTGCCCGATGGATGGTCGCTGCGCGTCATGCACACTTCCACGCCATGCGCGGCGCAGGCGGCGCGGATGCTGTCATGGTCGGTGGCGACGATGACGCGCGCGGCGCCAGACAAGGCTGCCTGCTCGGCCACGCGCACCACCATGGGCTTGCCGCCCAGGTCAGCCAGCGGCTTGCCCGGCAGGCGCGTCGAGGCCAGGCGGGCCGGGATGATGACGATGAACGCCATCGTTATTCCACTGCGTCTTGCAGGGTGCGCGCTTCGTCCGCCCACATGATGGGGATGCCATCGCGGATCGGATAGGCCAGGCGGTCGGCGCGGCAAATCAGTTCCTGCGCCTTCTTATCGTGTTCAAGCGGACCCTTGCAAACAGGGCAGACCAGGATATCAAGCAGTCGAGCGTCCACGACATTTCTCCACAATTTGTTGGGCCAGCGCGCTATCGATGCGCGCACTGACGGGGACGACCCACAGTCTCGGGTCATCTTTGAGATGTTCAATTTGCGCACATTTTACTGCATCCTTCTCGGTGATCAAGATCACATCCGTGTCGAGCGCCGCAAATGGCTGGTCGAGGAAGTCGTGATGGTCGGGCAGGGGCAATTCCATGAAGTCCAATCCGGCCCCGCGCAGCATGGCAAAGAAACGCTGGGGGTTGCCGATGCCGGCCGCCGCCACGATGCGCTGGCCGCCAGCCGCCAGGGTCGCCAAAGGCATGCGCTCGCCGCGGTCGAGCAGGCGCTCGGCCACGCCACCGGCCAGCAGCATCTGCACCACCAGCCCGCCCTGCGGCGCGGCCCTGGCCACCAGTGCCGGCGCCAGCTCGGGCGCATTGATCACCGTCACATCGCGCCGGCGGCGCGGCGATTCGCGCAAAGGCCCCGCCGGCAGCAGCCAGCCATTGCCTGCGCCGCGGCCATCGAACAGCACGATTTCCACGTCGCGCTGCAAGGCGTAATGCTGCAAGCCGTCGTCCGTCACCAGCACGTCGACGTCCGGGTGCGCGGCCAGCAGCGCCCTGCCCGCTTGCGCGCGGTCGCGCCCCACCATCACGGGGCAGCCGCCGCGCTGGAAGATCAGCAGCGGCTCATCGCCCACCTGCTGCGGCGTGGAAGCGGCGCTGACGGCGCGCGGCGAACGGTCGGCGCTGCCATGGCCGCGCGAAATGACGCCCGGCCGCATGCCCGCCTCGCGCAAGGCTTGCACCAGCCAGATCGTCAGCGGCGTCTTGCCCGTGCCGCCGATAAAAATATTGCCGACGACGACGACGGGCACGGGCAGGCGCGCGGATTTCAGGAGCTTGGCGCGGTACAAAACGCGCCGCACGGCGCTCAGGGCGCCGAACAGCAGCGATACGGGCCACAGCGCGCACGCCAGCGGACCGCGCGTCAGCCAGGCGCGGGTAAGAGTGGTTTCAAGCTTGGCGGGAGAGGATGTGGGCATGAAGGAAGACGTAAAAATAGTGTAGGTCGGATTAGCGGCGCCGTCAGGCGCAGCGTAATCCGACATGCTCGGCTGCGGCTTTTGTCGGCTTACGCCGTTCCGGCTAAGCCGACCTACTTGCTACCACCCGCCTGCGCCGCAAACGTCAGCTTTTCATAGCCGGCCAGGCGCGCCGCTTCCATCACGTGGATGACCATCTGGTGCATGGCGAACTGGTCGGCGTTGACCACCACCACGGGCGTCTGCGCGGGTGCCTTGCCGCCATTGGCTGCCTTGGCCGCGCTTTGCAGGGCGTCGGCCAGGCCGGCCACGTCGCGGAACGAGACGGGCTCGCGGTTGACCGTGTAATTACCCTTGGCATCGATGGTGACGTCGATCTGCTGCGGCTTGTCCTTGGCTTGCTCGGCGTCGGCCGTCGGCAAGGTGATCTGCAGCTCCGTAAACTTGCTGTAGGTGGTGCTGACCATGAGGAAGATCAGGATCACCAGCAGCACGTCGATGAACGGGATCAGGTTGATTTCGGGGTCTTCACGCCCCTTGCCTTTGCGGAAGTTCATTTGCGGCCACTGTGGACGATGTCGACGAACTTGACCGCTTGCTGCTCCATGTCAATGACGAAGCTGTCGACGAGGGCGCGGAAATGGCGGTAGAAGACCAGGGTCGGCATGGCGATGGCCAGGCCAAAGCCCGTGTTATACAGGGCCACCGAGATGCCGTGGGCCAACTGTGCGGGATTGGAGCCGCTGGCGTTTTGCGAGCCGAAGATTTCGATCATGCCCACCACCGTGCCAAACAGGCCCATCAGTGGAGCCAGGGTGGCGATGGTGCCCAGGGTCGTCAGGAAACGTTCCAGCGTGTGGGCCACGCCGCTGCCCGCCTCTTCGATCGATTCCTTCATCACCTCGCGTGGCGCGTCGACGTTGCGCAGGGCGGCGGCCAGCACCACGCCCAGCGGCGAGTTGTCTTCCAGCTTGGCCACCGTGTCCGGCGTGATCTTGCCGCTGCGATACACCTGCACCACTTCATCAAACAGCTTGCGGGGCAGTATCTTGACGCGGCGCAAATACAGCAGGCGCTCGATGATCAGGGCCAGGGCGACGATGGAAGCGATCAACAACAGCCAGATGGGCCAGCCAGCGGCTTGAAATATAGCGAGCAAAAGAAACTCCTGGAAAAGGGAAGGCGATGGACCGCCCGAACAGCCTGTATTGTACCGAGCGCCGAAGACCGATTGTACGTCCGCGCGGGAATGGCGCAATGTAGCGCGTTGCCGCGCCGGCGGCAAGTGGCGCCCGCATGGCAGTTGTCCACACGGCGCAGCGGACGCCCACCGCCGGCGCCCGGTTTTGCACATTTTATGTGGATAAGATTGTGAGCAAGCATGAAGTCCATCAGGCAAGTCATTGATTTATATACAGATTATAGAGCTGCGCAAAATACAGGCATAGCAGCTTAACGGCAGTAGTCAATATCAATAAATCAATACTTGAAGAGTTCTGCACATTTACTGTGGACAAGATTGTGCGCAAAGCCCGGGAATTAAATTAAGTCATTGATTTTAAAGGAAATTAAATCAATGAGTAAAAAAGTGGCAGCGGGCGTGCGATACGCAGCATAGTGGCCGTAAAAGTTCTGCACACAATCTGTGGACAAGATTGTGCGCAAGCTCAAAGATAGGCGCCAAGTACATTGATTTATATCGTTTTTATTGCCATGCATAAAAATGTAGCACGGCCTGAAAAGCGGGGTTTTCGGCGTCCGATTTCACTTCGACACGGCAGTTTTTAAGCGCGAAGGCAGTTCCACACATAAAGTGTGGATAAGATTGTGAGCAAGCGGATTGACTCCATGTAAGAGCATTGATTTTAAAGGAGTTTTTTTCAATGCTGAAAAATTAGGCAGAGGAATGCTCTGGTCGTTCAGTGGAAAAGCAGGCGAAAAGGCGAAACGGTTTATGCAGTTTTGCACACATTCTGTGGATAAGATTGTGAGCAAGGCGTATGACGTGACGCTACACCATTGATTTATATGGCTATTTTTATGCTGCGCAAAATTCAGGCAAGCCATGCCATGGGCGTTCCGGTGGATAAATCAGGCGCTGTGCCAGAGTTCTGCACATTTTTTGTGGATAAGATTGTGCGCAAGGCCATGCATGGCATACTAAGCGATTGATTCCTATACACTTTATTTCCGTGCGCAAAAATGTAGCACGACACTTTTATCGCTCAATGCTGGCTTGTCAGGCAACGTTTGTCCAAGGCAAAAAGTTCCGCACACTTTCTGTGGATAACTTTGTGCGTAAGTGGCAGAGGCTTTACTGATGTGCTTGATATTAAAGGTTTTTTTCCCTGTGCACGCAAATCAGGCATACAGGAATTCATCATGAAATCAAATACTTAGAAATAGAACTTGTTGTTTTGCACGATATATGACATAAGCATGACCTCGCCGATAATATGTGGACAGTTCCCTCCCCCATAGCACCAGATGATGACCGATACTCCAACTGACAGCGGCTTTGCCGCCCCGCCCGTGCTGACCGTCAGCGCCCTGAACCAGGCCGTCGCGCGTCTGCTCGAGCGCTCGTTTCCCCTGACATGGATCGCCGGCGAGATTTCCAACTTCACGCGCGCCGCGTCCGGCCACTGGTATTTCACATTAAAAGATGATGGCGCCCAGGTGCGCGCCGTGATGTTCCGCGGCCGCGCCCAGTTTGCCGGCTTCACGCCGCGCGAAGGCGACAAGGTGGAAGTGCGCGCCCTCGTCACCCTGTACGGCGCGCGCGGCGATTACCAGATCAACGTGGAAGCCATCCGCCGCGCCGGCGTGGGCGCCCTGTATGAAGCGTTCCAGCGCCTGAAGGAAAAGCTGGCCGCGCAGGGGCTGTTCGACCAGGAACGCAAGCGCGCCATCCCCATGTTCGCGCGCAGCATCGGCATCGTCACCAGCCCGCAGGCGGCCGCCCTGCGCGACGTGCTGATCGCGCTCAAGCGCCGCGCGCCGCACGTCTCCATCATCCTCTACCCCACGCCCGTCCAGGGGCAGCAGGCGCCGGAAAAGATCGCGCACGCCATCCGCACGGCATCCACAAGGGCCGAGTGCGACGTGCTGCTGGTGTGCCGTGGCGGCGGCAGTATCGAAGATTTGTGGTCGTTCAACGATGAAGCCGTGGCCCATGCCATTGCCGACTGTTCCATGCCCGTGATCAGCGGCGTGGGACACGAGACGGATTTCACCATCGCCGACTTCGCGGCCGACCTGCGCGCAGCCACGCCGACGGCGGCGGCCGAACTGGCGGCCACGCCGCGCGCCGACTGGATGGCTTCCCTGCGCGCCGATGCGGCCGACCTGCGCCGCGCCATGCGCCGCAGCCTCGACGATGCGGCGCAGACCCTGGACCGCCACAGCCGCCGCCTGCTCAACCCGAAGGCGCAGCTGCAGCAACAGCGTTTGCAGCTGCTGGCCCTGTCGACAGCCATGACGCATGCGGCGCGCGCGCCCGTGAACCAGTCGCAGTACGCGCTCGAACGCCTGCGTGCGCGCTGGGCGGCCTTGCGCCCCGACGTCGCGGCGCCGCGCGCGCGCCTGGAAGAAATGCAGCGGCGCGGCGGCGCGGCCATGGCGCAGCAGCTGGGCCAGCGGCGCCACCGCCTCGACGGCCTGGCGGCGCAGCTGGAGCTGTTGAATCCCCAGCGCACGCTGGAACGCGGCTACGCCATCCTGCGCGATGAGAAAGGGGCGATCGTCCGCTCGCCGGCGCAGCTGCAGGCGCGCCAAAACGTGAATGTACGCCTGGCCGAAGGCAGCGCGCAGATCGGCATCGCCAGCGTGCAAGCCACCCTGGAATAATAAAAAAGGCCGGGGAAACTCCCCGGCCCAACACCTGCCCTACTGAGTGGACTGCTACTGCAACTGCTCTTTCACCCTACGCCATCAGAACTTCATCGACACGCGCGCGCCAAAGGTGCGCGGCGCGTTGTAGAAGGCGCCGTAGATCTGCTGCGTGGGCTGGCATGGCATGCCCACGTCCGTGCAGATTTCATTGACGTCCAGCTTGACCGCCTTGTCCGTGGCGTTCTGCACGAACGCCTCCACCGTATAGGCCTTGTTCGCCGGCTGGAAGCGCAGGCTCAGGTCCAGGGTCGTGTAGGCTTCCTGGCGCTTGACGCCGGCATGGCCGGGCACGTCGCCGTTGAACGCGCCCGCGCCCACATACGACATGGTTTCATAATGCACCGAGGCGCGCGGCGTGAGCTGGCCGCCGGCGACATTGAAATCATGCTCGTACTGGACGGTCGTGGAAAACTTCGGCGCATGCTTCATGGTGCTGCCGCCCACGTTCACCAATGGCGCCGTCGAACCGCAGGACTGGCCATTCGCGCGCGCCGCATCGACGTCGCACGACATGAAGTCGTCATACACGGCTTTCAACCAGGTGGCGTTGCCCGTCAGGCGGTCGACCTTCGTTGGCCGCCACACCCATTCCGCTTCCAGGCCCTTGACGGTGGCGCCGGCCGCATTGAAGTTGGCCAGCACGCTGTTGACCACCTGCGACTCGAGCTTGTCCTTGTACTTCATCAGGAAGGCATCGAGGTTCAGCGTCAGTTCGCGGTTCAGCAGGTCGGACTTGAAGCCGATTTCATAGCTGGTCAGCTTTTCCGGCTTGGTGGTGGCGCCGCCGTCGCCGATGGCAGGCGAATGGAAGCCCGTCGTCACGGAGCCGAACAGCAGGATATCGGAGCGCAGCTTGTACTCGATGCGGCCCAGCCAGGTGGCCTGGCCGTATTTCAGGTCGGCCGTATTGTCGCCCGGCGTATTGCCGCAGGTGGCCGCCGTGATGGCGCCGCCAGGACCGATATTGTGCGTATTGGCCAGGCCCGTGCCTGGCGTGACCAGCTGCGCCAGTTGATCGGGCGTGAGCACGGTGGTGCCCAGCGGCGTGTTGGCAGGCCAGTTCGGGCAGGCCCAGTTCTTGCCACCGACGTCGAATTTATGGTCTTTCGTGTAGCGCGCGCCGGCCGTCAGCTTGATCTGATCCGTCAACTGCTGGCTGACCTGGCCGAATACGGCCTTTGATTTGAGCTGGCGGTCGCCCTGGATGAAGGACATGGCCGAGGCATACTGGCCCACGGTCGGCTGCACGAAGATCACGGCGCCGTTGGCGATATCCTGCTGCACGGCGGCCTGCGAAATCTGGCTGCGGTCGATATCGAAGCGCACCTTGTTCTTTTCATTGAACAGGAACAGGCCGGCTACCCACTGGAACGGCGCATCGTCGTCCGAGCGCGCCTGCAGCTCGTGCGAATAGCTGTCGAACTGCGCCCAGTCGGTGCGGTTTTCCGACTTGAAGCCGGGGAACAGGCCCGCATCGGCATCGTTGCTGTTCTGGCGCTTGTAGCGGCTCCAGCTGCCCAGGTAAGTGAAGTCCAGCGCATCGGTCGGCTTGTAATTGAGCTTGCCCTTGTAAGTCAAAATCGACTGGTCGAGGGTGCCCGGCGTGTCGATCAGTGCCGAGCGCAGCTTCTCGCCCCGTTTCGGTTCGGCCGCCAGGTACACGTTGCCGGCGCCCTGGTCGAGGAAGTAGTCGGCGATGAACGTGCCGCGCAGCTGCGGCGTGAACTTCCACAGCAGCGAGGCGCGCACGCCCATCTGGTCGCCGGCGCCATACTTGGCCGTGCCCGGCATGACGTTCGAGCCGCGGCGGAAATCCACCGTGCCATCGTGGCTATCCTTGATGGCGGCGATGCGCAGCGCCACGTCGTCGGAAAACGGGATATTGATCATGCCCTGCGTCTGCAAATGGCGCTTGTCGCCCACCGTGATGCCGGCCGAACCCATGAACTTGGCCGTGCTCGGCGCGGCCGACACGAGGTTGACGGCACCTGCCGTGGAATTGCGGCCGTTCAGGGTGCCCTGCGGTCCGCGCGCCACCTCGACGTGCGACAGGTCATACATCAGCGCCGTGGCGCCCTGCGGACGCGGCGAATACACGCCGTCGACATAAAAGGCGACGGCCGGGTCGCCCAGCTCCGTGTGGTTGGCCGAGCCGACGCCGCGCATGTAGACGTGCACGCCGCCCGAGTCGCCATGCTGCTCGACGACGAGGCTGGGCACCATGGTTGCCAGCGACGCCAGATCCTTGACCTGGTTGTTTTGCAGGGTGTCCTGGTTGAAGGCGGTGACGGCAAGCGGCGTCTCCTGCACGAAGGTATTGCGCCGCGTGGCCGTGACGACGATGCGGTCCATCTGTTCTGAGGCCGGTTTTGCCGCGTCCGCGGCCGCAGTGTCCTGGGCCATGGCGGCGCCGCTGCCCAGCAAGATGAACTGGGCGAATGTCGCATGCGCCAGGCTGAGGGCGATGGTATTGCGTTTGAGCTGTTGCATTGTTGTTGTCTCCTGTACCGCTGGTTGAATGATGATCACATAGCTCTTTGGCTACTGCTGCACATTTTTTGGGTGTCAATCTGAAGTCATGTCGCCTCCGTGCGGGGTCAATGGGTAGCCACGGCGCGCCCGGCCGTGTCGAATAGAAAGGCATGGCCTTCTTCCGGCGCAAAGCCGATGGCGCTGCCCTGCGCCAGCGCGTGGCGCGCCTCGCCGTGCAGCTTGATGGCCACCGCATGCGGACTGCCGTCAATGCCGCCATCGAGCGTCGCGTGAATGATTTGCGCATCGCCCAGCTGCTCGATCAGGGTGACGGTGGCGCCGTAGCCCTCCTCGCGCGGCACCAGGCGCAGGTGCTCGGGGCGTATGCCGACCAGCATGCCCGCCTCGCCACCGAGCTGGCTGGCCAATGCAGGGACGGCGGCGCACGGCAAAAAATTCATGCGCAGCGCGCCGATGAAGCCGGCCACGAACTGGCTGGCCGGATGGCGGTACAGGTCCAGGGGCGCGCCCACCTGCTCCAGGTGACCGCCGTGGAAGACGGCGACCCTGTCGCCGAGGGTCATGGCCTCGATCTGGTCGTGCGTCACGTAGATCATCGTGGTACCCAGTTCCTGGTGCAGCTTGGCCAGCTCGATGCGCGTCTGCACGCGCAGCGAGGCATCGAGGTTGGACAGCGGCTCGTCAAACAGGAATACCTTGGGCTGGCGCACGATGGAGCGGCCGATGGCCACGCGCTGGCGTTCGCCGCCGGACAAGGCCTTGGGTTTGCGGTCGAGCAGGTGCGTGATCTGCAAAATCTCGGCCACCTTGCCGACGGCCGCGCGCACTTCGGCTTCCCCCTTGCCCGCCAATTTGAGGGCAAAGCCCATGTTGTCGCGCGCCGTCATGTGCGGATACAGGGCGTAGCTCTGGAAGACCATGGCGATGCCCCGCTCTGCCGGCGCCACGTCGTTGGCCAGCAGGTCGCCGATGCGCAGCTGGCCCGCGCTGATGTCTTCCAGTCCCGCGATCATGCGCAGCAGGGTCGACTTGCCGCAGCCGGACGGTCCCACGAAGACCATGAATTCGCCGTCATGGATATCAAGGTCCAGGCCCTTGACGATTTCCGGGCCGTCGCCGTAGGTCTTGCGGATGCCGCGCAGGGAAATGGCGGCCATGTCAGTGCTCCCCGGCCAGGACGGCCGTATCGGCATGCGCGGCGCGCTGCGCGGCGATGAAGTCGCGGTACCACAAGGCGCTGTCCTTGAAACTGCGCTGCTGCGTGGCGTAATCGACGTACAGCATGCCGAAACGCTTGGCGTAGCCCGAATTCCACTCGAAGTTGTCCATCAGGCTCCAGTAGAAATAACCGCGCACGTCGATGCCCTGCGCGATCACGGCGCGCAAGGCATCCAGGTGCAGCTGCACGTAGTCGATGCGCGGCGCGTCATGGATCTTGCCGTCGACGGGCTTGTCGGCAACGGCCATGCCGTTTTCCGTGATGTAGACGGGCGGCAGCCGGTATTCGCGGTGCAGGCCCACGAGCAGCTCCGTCAAGCCTTGCGGATAGGTTTCCCAGCCCATGTCGTTGACCCCGAGCTTGCATTCGGGCTTGCGCGGCGGTGTCTCGGCGCTCATGAAAGCGCGCGTGTAGTAGTTCACGCCAAGGAAATCGATAGGCTGCTTGATATCCATGAAATCGTTTTCAAAGATGGATAAAGCAGAAGCGTCGGCGTGTTTCAGGGCCAGGGCCGGGTAGCGGCCCTTGAAGATGGCGTCCATATACCATTGCACCGAACGCGCATATTCGAGTTCGGCCAGTTCGCGGTCCTGAGCGCTGTCGGTGGCCGGCGTGGCCGTCCATTGATTGAGCACGATGCCCAGCTTCGCCGGCGCATTCACCGTGCGCATGGCCTGCATGGCCAGGCCGTGCGACAGCAGCAAGTGGTGCGACACTTGCACGGCGGCGGCCGGATCGGCCATGCCCGGAGCGAACTGGCCCGTGCCGTGGCCCAGCACGGCCGTGCACCACGGTTCGTTATGCGTGGCGATGCTGGCGACCTTGTGGCCGAAGCGGCGCGCCACCTCGGCCGCATAGGCGGCGAAGTGGTAGCAGGTGGCGCGATTGAGCCAACCACCCTCGTCCTGCAAGGCTTGCGGCAAGTCCCAGTGGTACAGGGTCAAATGGGCATCGAGTCCCTTGGCGGCCAGGGCGTCGAGCAGGCGCGCATAGAAGTCGAAGCCCGCTTCGTTCCAGGCGCCGGAACCCGCCGGCTGCACGCGCGACCAGGACATGGAAAAGCGGTAGGCGTTCACGCCCAGGTTGGCGATCAGCTCCACGTCCTCGGCATAGCGGTGATAGTGGTCGCAGGCCACGTCGCCATTGCTGCCGTCGATGATCTTGCCATCCGTGTGGCTGAAGGTATCCCAGATGGATGGGCCGCGGCCGTCGATGGCGGCGGCGCCCTCGATCTGATAGGCGCTGGTGGCCACGCCCCAGGTGAAGGTGGCGGGGAAATTGGTGTCAATGTCGTCGTTATGCATGGTGGTGGTATCAGTGTGAGGGGTTGAAATAAGTGAGTGCATCAGCCTTTGACGGCGCCCTGGGTCAGCCCTTCGATCAGGCGCTTGGAGGCAACAAAAAACATCAGCAGCAGCGGCAGCACGGCGATGGCGGCGCCCGTCATCAGCGCGCCCCACTCCGTGTTGTTGGGCGCCTGCATGCTGCGCAGGGCCAGCGGGATCGTGTAGTTCTCGACCGAGCGCATGACGACCAGCGGCGTGATGAAATTGTTCCACGAGTTGATGAAGGTGATCAGGCCCAGGGTGCCCATGGCGGGGCCGATCAGCGGCAGCACGACCCGCCAGTAGATGGCGAACTCGCCGCAGCCGTCGATGCGCGCCGCCTCGATCAGGTCCTTCGGTATCGCCGTGCCGATGTACTGGCGCATGAGGAAGATACCCAGCGCGCCGGCCGCTCCCGGCACGTACAGGGCGCGCGGCTGGTCCAGCCAGCCGAGGAAATCCATCAGCATGAAGGTGGGGATCATGTTCATGAACGACGGGATGATCATCGACGCCATCACCAGGGTAAACAAGGGCCGCTTGAAGCGGAACTCGTACATGGCGAACGCATAGCCGCCCAGCGAGCAAAAGAACAGGGTCAGCGCCGTCGTCATCAGGGCCACATACAGGCTGATGCCGATATTGCGCCAGAATGGCAGGCGCTCCTGCAGCAGCGCGATGTTGTTCAGCAGGGCCGTGCCGAACCAGCGCGGCGGCGGCAGGCTGTATATCTCGGCGCTCGTGTGCGTGGCGAAGACGAACATGAAGTAGAACGGCGCAACCATGATCAGGGCGCCGATGGCCACCATGGCGTAGGCTGTCCAGCGGGTGGTTTTCATCGGACCTCCTTGCGTTCATTGCGGCTGAAGATGCGGTTATTCACCCAGGTGGTGCTGGCGATGATGAGGAACAGCAGCCAGGAAATGGCCGACGCCGTGCCGAAGTCGCCCGAGGAAAACGCCGTCTTGTAGACGAAGATGGCCGTCGTCATCACGGACTGGCTCACGCCGCTCGATTCGGCCACCAGCACGAACGGCTCCTCGAACAGCTGCAGGTTGCCCATGATGGTGAGGGTCACGGCCAGGTAGATCATGGGGCGCAGCTGCGGCAGGGTGATGTACCAGAATTGCTGGCGTTTCGAGGCGCCATCGATGGTGGCTGCTTCGTACAGGTCCTTCGGGATCACCTGCAGCGCGGACAGGTACAGCACCAAATTCCAGCCCAGGTAGCGCCAGAAAATCACGAAGGCGACGGCCGGCTTGATGAACAGCGAACTGCCCAGCCAGTCGATCGATTCTGCCGGGAACAGGCCGCCCACCAGCGGCAGGCTGGCGCACCATTGGATCAGTACATTGATCTGCCCATAGTCGCGCGAGAACAGGGTATTGAAGACCATGGCGATGGCCACGCTGGACGTGATGAACGGTAAAAAATAGATGCCGATCACCAGGTTGCGCGAGCGCTTGAAGCTGTTGTGGATGAAGGCCGCCAGCGGAATGGCCACCAGGTGCTGCGGTACGCCCGAGGCCAGCGCCAGCCACACGGTATTGCCCAGCGAGCGCAGGAACCACGGGTCGCTCAAGGCATACTTGTAGTTGTCCAGGCCCACCCACTGCATGGCTTCCACGCCGCTGGCCGCTTCCCACTGGTTGAATGACAAATAGATGGAAAACAGCAGCGGGAACAGGCTGAAGACGGCGAACAAAATAAAGAAGGGGCTGATGAAGATGTACGGCGCCCACTGCTTCATGTTGAAGCGTTTTTTTGCGGGCCGCGCTGCCGCAGCAGCGGGCGCGCCCTCGGTACAAGGCATGGAGGTAGTCATGCTGCTCCTAGCGCCGCGCGCGGTGGGTGATCAGGGCCTTGGCGTCGGCCAGGGCCGTCTTGATATCCTTGTTTTGCGCCAGCACGCTTTCCAGTTCCATGTTGACGATGTCGCGCGCCACGGCGTCGAACTTGTCGACGCGGATGACGGGGATCTTCGCCGCCGTGTCGCGCGCCAGCAGGCGCGTCTTCTGGCCGCCGAAGTACGGCTGCGGCTCGTCCATCATCGGGTCCGCATAGGCTGCCTTGAGGGCCGGGAAGGCGCCGATCTCTTTCAGCGAGTGCAGCTGGATATCCTTGTTGACGGTCATGAACTTGATGAATTCCCAGGCCTGGGTTTTATTCGCCGCCTTTTTCGGAATGCCGTAGAAGGAGCCGCCGTACGACGCCAGCGCGCCGGCCGGCAAGTTCGCCGCGCGCCACTGGCCGGACGAAGCCGGCGCCAGCCACTTGGCCAGGTGGCCGCTGAGCCACGATCCCATCATCTGGCTGGCCACCTTGTCGCGTTTGAAGCCTTCGGCCCACTCGCCCGTCCAGGCCACGGTGCGCGCATCGATGCCCGCCACCCGCGCCGCCTTGGCCAGCTCGAACGCCTTCACGAAGCGGGGCGAGTCGACCAGCACCTGGCCCTTGTCGCCAAAGTAAATGCCTTCGCCATCTTTCAAATTGGCGCGGATATAGATGTCGGCCAGGTCGCTGGCGCCGGCCAGCAGATAGGTGCCGGTGGCGGCCTTGAGTTTCTTGCCGGCGGCGATATACGACTCCCACGATTGCGTCAGGTCGGTTTCCTTGATGCCCGCCTTGTCCATCAGGTCCTTGCGGTAGAACAGGGTGCCCGGTCCCAGGTCGGCCGGCATGGCGCCCAGGGTGCCGCGAGAACTGGTCGCCTGCACGAAGGTGAACGGCACGAACTGGGCGCGGTACTGCCCTGCCCCGTATGGCGCTTGCAGCAAATCTTCCATGCCCTTCGATTCGGCGAAGCTGCCGACATAGCGGAAGTCGATGGCCATCACGTCGGGCAGGCGCGCGCCGGCCGCCAGCGCCGTCGTCATCGAGTTATGGTGGTCGTCGATCTGCAGGCTGACCAGCTTGACCTTCACTTGCGGATACAGTTTTTCCCACAGGGGCAAGGCGGTTTTCACGGCGCGGTCCAGGTCGGGGAACGAGGCGACGGTAATCGTGGCCGGGGCCAGCGTCGGCAGGGCTGCAGCCGGCGGAACGGCTGCGGGCGCGGCGGCCGCACTGGCGGCCAGGGTCAGCGCTGCCAGCGGGGCGGCGCCAAGGATGCTTGACTTCATTATTTCATCTCCGTTTATTGAGCGTCTTCTATCTTGAAAACGTTTTCACAACATGTGTCCATTTAACACCGCAAAGAAAATCAAGTCAACCGAAAAAGTTGTCATTTTTATTGAAGGCAGCGTGGCAAGCGGCACGCCGTGGCGCGTTTTCCCCTATGAAAAAGCGCAAAAAATCGTCATTTGAGCTGCCGTTGTTTTTTGTGAAAACGTTTTCATATGAAGGTCGAGCGGGTCGCCGAGGCGCGCGAGCGCGTCATCCGACGCATTGCTGGCGGCAAAGGCATGGTTCCAAGGCATTGCTTGGCCTTGAGGTGTCGGCTTACGCCCTGCGGGCTAAGCCGACCTATGCCGACCTGCACCGACCTGCGGTTGCTCGTGGCCATTTATGGTAATCTTCCGATGAAAAGGTTTTCAGAACACTGAGAACCAGCCATCTTGATACCCAGGAATCACCTTGAACGATAGCGCCCACGCTGCTCCCCCTTCCACTCTGCTCGACGTGGCACGCCAGGCCGGCGTGTCGCCCAGCACCGTCTCGCGCATCCTCAATGGCACGGCCAGGGTCTCCGACGACAAGCGCGACGCCGTACTGGCCGCGATTGCCCACATGAAATTCGCGCCGAACCAGATGGCGCAGGGGCTGAAAAAAGGCCGCTCGATGACCATCGGCATCGTGGTGCAGGACATTTCCAGCCCCTTCTTCGACGAAAGCCTGCGCGGCGTGGACGATGGCTTGAAGGACACGGGCTATGCGTCCGTCATCGTCAGCGGGCACTGGAATGCGCAGGAAGAGGCGGACCGCATCCGCCTGCTGCTGGCAAGAAAGGTGGACGGCATCATTTTGCTGTCGGGGCGCATCTCGGACGAGAGCGTGCTCGATTTCTCGCAGCAGCGTCCCATCGTCTCGACGGGCCGCCTGCTGGCCACGAAAAGCGCCATCGGCTTCAAGCTCGACAACGAATACGGCGCCTACCTGGCCGTGCGCCACCTGGTGGAACTGGGCCACCGGCGCATCGCCTTCGTGGCCGGCCCCGCCAACAACACGGATGCGGCCGAACGCCTGACGGGCTACCAGCGCGCACTGCGCGAAGCGGACATCGCCATCGACCCGAAGCTGATGGTGGAAGGCGATTTCCACGAAGCAAGCGGGATGCTGGCCATGAACCATTTGTTCGATACGCAGCAGCAGTTCAGCGCCGTCTTCGCCGCCAATGACCTGTCCGCCTACGGCGTGCGCCTGTGCCTGTACCGCAAGGGCATCCGCGTGCCCGACGATATCTCGCTCGTCGGCTTCGATGACTTGCCCGGCTCGTCCTACACGACGCCGCCGCTGACCACCATCCACCAGCCCCTGTACGACATCGGCCGCATCGCCACAGAAGCGCTGCTGGGCCTGATCAATGGCGAAGCCGTGCAGGCAGCCATTCCGCCGCTGGAACTCATCGTGCGCGAGACTACGCGCCGCATCCGCTGAGGCTTGCGGCTGGGAACTTTTCCGCCCGATTCAGGCTGAACGAGAATCAGTACGCGAACGGCATCCGCAACGCATGCGGGAATCTGCAGCAATGGCGCATCCGCTTTACAATAGTGGCTCGTTCAGCAAGAATGCCTGCTTCAAGCAAGCTTGGCTCAACCCTCCGGCCGCAGGCTGGAAGACTCCGAACATTCACCACAAAGGGACATCACATGGAACATACTCTGCCACCACTGCCGTATGAAATGGACGCTCTGGCGCCGCATATTTCGAAAGAAACCCTGGAATACCACTATGCCAAGCATCACCAGGCGTATGTCACCAACTTGAACAACCTGATCAAGGGTACCGAGTTCGAGAACCTGTCGCTGGAAGAGATCATCAAGAAATCGTCGGGCGGCATCTTCAACAATGCAGCGCAAGTATGGAACCACACCTTCTACTGGAACGGCATGAAGCCGGCCGGCGGCGGCGCGCCTGCGGGTGCCGTGGCTGACGCGATCAACGCCAAATGGTCGTCGTTCGACAAGTTCAAGGAAGAATTCACCAAGTCGTGCGTGGGCAACTTCGGTTCGGGCTGGACCTGGCTGGTGCAAAAAGCCGACGGCTCCGTCGACATCGTCAACACCTCGAACGCCGGCTGCCCGCTGACCACCGGCGACAAGCCGCTGCTGACCTGCGACGTGTGGGAACACGCCTACTACATCGACTACCGTAACCTGCGCGCCAAGTACGTGGAAACGTTCTGGGGCCTGGTCAACTGGGACTTCGTTGCCAAGAACTTCGCGTAAGCAGTTCCTGTCAACGTAAGGAGAAAAAGCCTGCGCCGCCCCGCGCGGGCTTTTTTTTGCCTGCTGAAAGGCGAGGCGCTGCGCTACAATCAGCATCTTCCCACCCCGCCCTGCCCCGATGTCCGCTCGCCTGCTGCGCCGCCTGTTGATTTTCCCCCTGCTGGCGTGCCACCTGCACGCGTGCGCGGCCGCCCCATCGCCCCTGTTATCCGACTACACCCACAACGCCTGGGGCGCCCTGCAAGGCGCGCCCGTCGACGTACTGAAATTCGCCCAGGGCAAGGATGGCTGGCTGTGGATCGCCACGGCCACCGGTTTGTACCGCTACGATGGCGTGCGCTTCGACCGCGTCGACAGCGTGTACGGCCACCGCCTGCCGTCGAGCAATGTGCTGGGCCTGGCCACGCCGCCTGACGGCGCCGTCTGGGTCGGCTACCGCCTGGGCGGCGTCAGCGTCTTTCGCCAGGGTGCCACGCGCACGTACGGGGAAGCGGACGGCTTGCCGCCGGGCGCCGTATTCCATATCGAGGCAGCGCCCGACGGCGCCATCTGGGTCGGCACGCGCGATGGCGCGGCGCGCCTGGCGCCGGGCGCCGACCGCTTCGTCGCGCAGGCCGCCAACGTGGGCCTGCCCGACAAGCGCGTGTACCAGATCCTGTTCGGGCGCGATGGCACGCAGTGGATGGGTACCATGCACGGCGTCTTTTTCCGCAGGCCGGGCGAGACGCGCTTTTCCCATGCCTGGCCGCGCACCATGCTCACCAGCATGGATGAAGCGCCCGATGGCGCCATCTGGGCCGTGGACGCGCAAAGCAATTACTATCGCGTGCGCACCAGCGCGCCGCGCGGCGACGCGCCCATCCGGCCCGACGCCACGGGCAACGGCATCCGCTTCGACCGCGCCGGCACCATGTGGCTGATGCAGCCCGATGGCATTGAGCGCAAGTTCGATCCTTCCGGCCCCAGCCTGCCGGCCCAGCGCCTGACGCGCCAGAACGGCATCAGCGGCCCGCTGCCGCAAACGTCGTTCCAGGACCGCGAAGGCAATCTGTGGTTCGGCACGTCGACGGGCCTGGACCGGCTGCGGCCGAACCGCCTGCAGACCCTGGCCGTCGCCGTGCCCTTCGACCATCCCGGCATGCTGCCGGGGCCCGATGGCGACGTGTGGATCGGCGACTACGTCGGCGACGTGCGCAGCTTTACCGCCGACGGGGTGAAGAAAGTGATACTGAAAGGGGCGCTGGCGGCCAGCCACTGGGCGCCCGATGGCACGCTGTGGCTGGGCAACGAGCAGGAGCTGCACCATCGCGCGCGCAACGGCGCCATGACGCGCGTGGTGCCGCCCGTGCTGGGACTCGATCCGCAGGCGCTGCAGCAGGACCGCTCGGGCGCCCTGTGGGCCTCGTTTTCCGGCGGCGGCCTGTTTCGCCTGAGCGAAGGAAAATGGATCGCCGACGGCGGCCTGTCCGGCCTGCCGGCGGTGCTGACCACGGCCATGGCGATCGATGGCGCCGGCACCGTCTGGCTGGGCCATGCCGACAATACGCTCAGCCTGGTGGCCGATGGCCAGCGCGCAGGCGCCGTCAAGCGGCTCGGCGCGCCCGAGGGCCTGCAAGTGGGCACCGTGCTGCAGCTGTACCGCGATGGCGAGGCGATGTGGGCCGGCGGCGAAAACGGCGTGGCCCTGTACCGCGCCGGCCGCTTCCAGATGCTGCGCGGCGCGCACGGGGCGGCGTTTCGCGGCGTATCGGGCATCGTGCGCCTGCCGGACGGCGACCTGTGGCTGCATGGCGCGGACGGCATCGACCATATCGCTGCCGCCAGCCTGGCCGCGTGGATGCGGGACGGCAGCGCTGTTACCTCGGAGCGCTTCGACGCGCTCGACGGCTTGCAGGGCCATGCCTCGCAACTGCGCCCCGTGCCTTCGCTGATCCATGCGCCCGATGGCAAGCTGTGGTTCTCCACCTCGGCCACCATCGCCATGCTCGACCCGCTGCACATCCGCCGCAACGCCCTGGCGCCGCCCGTGCAGATCCACAGCTTGCTGGCCGATGGCGTGCGTTACGCGCTGGACGATGGCAAGCCGCAGCACCTGCCGCAAGGCAGCAAGACCCTGCAGATCGGCTTCACGGCCCTGAGCCTGTCGATGCCGGAACGCGTGCGCCTGCGCTACCGGCTGGCAGGCGTGGACACGGGCTGGCAGGAGGCGGTGGGACGCCGCGAAGCGTACTACACCAACCTTGCCCCCGGCAGCTACCGCTTCGACGTCACGGCCGCCAACGAAGATGGCGTGTGGAACACGCAGGGGACAGGGCTCGACATCGTCATCGCGCCCACCTTCGTGCAAACGCCGTGGTTCGTCGTGCTGCTGGCGCTGGGCGCCGCGCTGCTGCTGTATGGCGGCTATGTGCTGCGCATCCGCCACCTGACGCGCAATATGCAGGAACGGTTGCAGGAACGCTTGCAGGAGCGCCTGGCCGAGCGCTCGCGCATCGCCCGTTCGCTGCACGACACGCTGCTGCAAAGCGTGCAAGGCCTGATCCTGTCGTTCCATGCGCATGCGGACATGCTGCCCAAGGGCACACGCGAACGGGCGCGCCTCGATGGCACCCTCAACCTGGCGGACCAGCTGCTGATCGAAGGCCGCGACCAGATCATGGACTTGCGCGCCTCGGCCGAACCCGACGAACTGCGGCTGGCGCTTCAGCAATTCGGCAAGGGCCTGGCCGAGCACCGCGCGCACGCCTTCACGGTGCATGTCAGCGGCATCTGCCGGCGCCTGCAGCCGCGCGTGCATGACGAAATCTATGCCATCGCGCGCGAAGCGCTGTTCAACGCCTCGCGCTACGCCGAGGCGGCAAACATCGTGCTGGAACTCGACTATGCGGAGCAGGCATTCACCCTGCGCGTGCGCGACGACGGCTGCGGCCTTGATGACGCCGTGGCGCAGGCGGGCCAGCGGCCCGGCCACTGGGGCCTGGTCGGCATGCGCGAGCGCGCCGCCGCCATCGGGGCCGGCCTGCGCATCGACAGCCGGCCCGGCGCCGGCACGCAGATCGAAGTGAACGTGCCGGGCCGCCTGGCCTATTGACGGCACGCTTGCGGGCGCGCCCGCAAGCGTCTGCGGCCCGGATGGAAAATGTTATACGATGCGCAAGAGCGCTGCCGTGCTCGCCTATCCTGCCACACCACTTTCTGAAAGCACTCCATGAAAAAATGCCTGCTCGCCCTATTGTTCTGCGCCTCCGGCTCCGCCTTCGCCAACTCGGCCTGCGACACGCCGCGCAACGACTTCGATGGCCTGTATTGCCTCAACAAGGTGTACCAGGAAGCGGACAAGGAACTCAACGCCAACTACAAGAAACTTAGCTCCCAGCTCGATGCCGGCGGCAAGCAAAAGCTGAAATCGGGCCAGCTTTCCTGGATCAGCGAGCGCAACGAGCGATGCTCGAAAAAGGATGGCTCGGGCTTCTATGTGAATCTCGATTGCGCCACGCGCACCACCATCGAACGCGCGCAATTCCTGCAAGACCGCGTGCGCGAATGCGTGAGCGCCGGCTGCCAGAACAGCAAACTGTGAGCTGAACCTGCGCTAGCGCAAACGGGAGCGGGCGGCAGGCGCCCATACTGGCCGCTCCGATGTCTTCCCCGTTTGTGCCATGAGCAAACTCATCGACATTTCCCTGAACCAGTGGGACGCCAGCGGCAGCGCCGTGCAGCAGGCGGCGGCGCTGCAGGCACTCGAAGATGGGCAAGTGCTGCTGTTGCCCCGCCTGGGTTTCTCCCTGCGACAGGAAGAGCATGCGCTGCTGAACGGCGCGGTGGGTAACGCCAGCAGCGCCAAGAATATCAGCTGGGAACCGGCGCGCGGCGTGCGCGGCCACGGCGGTGCCTGCGATGCGGCCCTGCTGGCCGCGCTGATGCAGCGCTACGCGCGGCACACGCAGCGCTTGCTGGGCGGCTTGCTGCCTGGCTATTCCTCCCATCTGCAGCAAGGCAAGGGCAGCTTTCGCCCCGTGGAAATCGCCGGCCGGGCGAGTTCCTGGCGCAAGGACGATACGCGCCTGCATGTCGACAGCTTTCCCTCCTCGCCCACGCAGGGCCGGCGCATCCTGCGCGTCTTCACCAACATCCATCCGCGCGACGCACCCCGCGTGTGGAAACTGGGCGCGCCATTCGAGCAGGTGGCGCAGCATTTTTTACCCGTCGCGAAGCGTCCGCAACCCGTGCTGGCGGCCCTGCTGCAATGGCTGGGCATCACCAAGTCGCGGCGCACGGCCTACGACCACTACATGCTGCAACTGCACGACGCCATGAAGGCCGACCTTGGCTACCAGGCGCAGGTGGAACAGCACACCCATGCGTTCGCGCCGGGCCAGACGTGGATCGTCTTCAGTGACGCCGTATCGCACGCGGCCCTGCGGGGACAGCATGCGCTGGAGCAAACCTGGCTGCTGCCGGTGCAAGCCATGGCCGCCCCGCACAAATCGCCGCTGGCCATCCTCGAACGCCGGTTGCAGCGCCCGCTGGCCTAGCCGCGCCTGGTCTGGCTTGGCCTGATACTGCGGCAAGAGCGGGCTCAGGCCGGCAAGCGGGCCGTCTTGAAGCGCCGCCAGGCCTTGTGCATGCGGCCATCGCTGCCCTGCGCCTGCGCGCGCGCCGCCAGATAGCCGCGCACGAAGGCCGCGTGCAGCCGCAAGCCATCCCGGGCGGACTGGGCCGACTGGTCAGCTTGGCCAGTCTGAACCTCGGGCAATTGCTGCAGCAGCCGGTCCGCCACCTGCACATCGTTGAGCCAACCCAGTTCATCCTGCAGCAGCGACAGCCGCCCCACATACGGCTGCACGGTGCGCGCGGCAAACAGCGAGGCAAAGAATTCCGTCGCATACCGCGTCTTCTTGGCCGCGATACGCACCCGATGGCGCTGCTGCGGCGTGGCATGCAGCAGGCGCTTGCCGCGCTTCATCAGGCGGCGCTGGTCCTTGCGCAGGGTCGCGCGGGCAAACGGCGAGACGTGCGCGTCCAGGCGCCGCAATTGGCGCGCGGAGCAATTGTCGCGCCAGGCGCACGCCTGCAGCCAGCGCTGCAAGCCCAGCATGCAGGCCGTGTAGCGCGCCGAGGTGACGGCCTGGGCCGCTTGCACGTGCTTGAACCGCGCCTGCGCATGCGCCGCCTCGGCCAGCGCCGCCGCATCCGCGGCCGCCTCGCCATCGAGCTGCGCCAGGGTATTGCCAGCCAACACATCCCAATCGCGCGCCTCGCCCAGCGCGCCGCCCAGCCAGCCGAGTTCGCCCTTCAAGGCGTCCGGCAGCGCCAGCAGGGACTTGAACATGCCCAGCGCCGAGCGCAAGCGGCGCAGGCCCACGCGCATCTGGTGCACGCTTTCCACGTCCTCGCCCGCCGCCACGCCATCCTGGTTGCCGCTGACCTGCTCCAGGCAATTGCCGGCGATGGCCAGGAATACCTGCTCCACGGACATGGCCGCGTCCAGCGCCAGGGGCTGCGCCTTGACGGCTTGCAAGGGATAGGATGCCGCCAGCCGGTAACCGCGTTCCGCCTTGCTCATGTGGCCCAGCTGCAGCGGCACGTCCTGCAGCAGGGCCAGCGCCACGTCGAACAGGCTGGCCGCCTGCCCCTGCTTCAACTCCAGTTCGATCTCGCTGACGGGCACGCTGCGGACGGCGCCATCCGCCCCATCCGCACCGCTTTCAATGACACCCTGGTCCAGCACGCATTCGATCTGGTCGCCCTGCGGCGTGCGCAGCTGCCATACGGTGCGCTCGATACGCGTGGTAAACACGGGCTGCAAGGCGTCGCGGATGGCGTCCTGGCGCAGCAGCGCGCGGATCGGCTGCTTGCGGCCGATGGCCGCATCGAGCGCGGCAAGGTCCGGTTGCGGCCCGGGAACTTCGCCTTCCCACTCGTGGCGGCTGTGCAAGCCGCCGCTGACGCTGCCGCCCGCCTTCAGGGTTTGCACCCAGCGCCCGTCCACCTGGCGCACGCGCAAGCCCGCCTGCTGGCGGCACAGCTGCAAATCGGGCGTATCGACATAGATATCGTGCATCTGCAGCATCTGCGGCTCGCCTTGCGCCGACTGCGCCAGCAGCGGGTGCGCGCGCAAACGCAATACATCTTCCTGCGCCAGCAACAATTTCAATTCGATTTCCATGACCGCTCCTTGCGAGACTTCTCAACGCTTATTGTAAGGCGCGTCCCTTCGCGCGCAAGGCGCACGCACGCAGACCTTGATTTTGCGCGAAAATAAGCACTTCATTCAACCAGGAGATGCCATGACCTACCACGCCGCCGAGAACCGCTACGACAGCATGCAATACCGCACCTGCGGGCGCAGCGGGCTGAAACTGCCGCTGCTGTCGCTGGGACTGTGGCACAACTTTGGCGACAGCAACAGCCTCGCTTCCCAGCGCGACATGCTGCGCACGGCGTTTGACCTGGGCATCACGCATTTCGACCTGGCGAATAACTATGGCCCACCATATGGCAGCGCGGAAAGCAATTTCGGCAAGCTGCTGCGCGACGATTTTTTACCATACCGCGATGAACTGATCATTTCCACCAAGGCAGGCTGGGACATGTGGCCGGGCCCGTACGGCCAGGGCGGCGGTTCGCGCAAATATGTGCTGGCCAGCCTGGACCAGAGCTTGCAGCGCCTGGGCCTCGACTACGTCGACATCTTTTACTCGCACCGCTACGACGCCGACACGCCGCTGGAAGAAACCATGGGCGCGCTGGCCACCGCCGTGCAGCAGGGCAAGGCGCTGTACGTGGGCCTGTCGTCGTATTCTCCGCAAAAGACGGCCGAGGCGGCCGCCCTGCTGAAAGAGTGGAAAGTGCCGTGTCTGATCCACCAGCCGGCCTACAATATGCTCAACCGCTGGATCGAGGAAGACGGCTTGCTCGACACCCTGCAGGAGCAAGGCATGGGTTGCATCACGTTCACGGCGCTGGCGCAGGGGCTGCTCAGCGACAAATACCTCGATGGCGTGCCGCAGGATGCGCGCGTCAACCGCCCCGGCGGCGGCTCGCTGCTGCAAAAGCACCTGAGCGCGGAAAACCTGGCCCGCGTGCGCGCGCTGAACCAGATCGCCGCGCAGCGGGGGCAAACCCTGGCGCAGATGGCGCTGGCCTGGGTCTTGCGCGATCCCCGCGTCACCTCGACCCTGATCGGCGCCAGCAGCAGCGCGCAAATCCGCGAAAACGTGGCCGCGCTGCAGCAATTGTCATTCACGGCCGACGAGCTGGCCGCCATCGACGTGCAGGCGCGCGAAGGCCATATCAATCTGTGGGAAGGCCCGTCGCGGGCCGTGTAAGGCGATTACGCTGGCGGTGGCAGCAGGGCCAGCAGTTCCTGCGCCACTTGCCGGCGCCGTTCGGGCGTGGCGAACACGCCCACGTCCACATGCGCACCAGCCTGGCCGACATCCTGGATGCGTATCAACTGGCGCGGCCCTTGCGGCATGGCGATGCGCGTGCGCCACGGCGAAAAGTGGTGGCGCCGGCAGCGCCCGGCGCTGACCTGTTCGATGATCAGCTCGCCGTCGCGCAGGGCGATGTGTTCATAGTCGCGCGCATGGCGTAGATAATGCAGCAGTGCAATGGCCACCAGGCCCAGCTCGGCGAACGAAAAGACGGGAATGTACCAGAGGCCGCGCAGCGCAAAGGCGGCGGCAATCACGAGGGAAAACAGGCATAGCAAGCCATAGGCGCGCAGCAGCTGGCGCGCCGTCAAGGCACTGTGGCGCGCCAGCAGCCATTGCGGCTGCTCGCGCGAGTGATCGCGTGGCATGGCGCCTCCCGCACTATCGCTCCATCACCGCAGCGGCCCCCGCCGCCGCCAGGTTCAGCCAGATCGCGCCAAGATCAGGCGCCCATGCGCACCAGCGCGTGGCCCACGTGCTGCCACCAGTGATCGCGCGACTTGACCTGCTTCAGGCAAGACGTGTCGATTTCCGTGGGGAACACGTGATCCTGGCAAGCCTTCGTTTCCAGGGCATAACGCTGGTTTTCCGCCGCCGCCAGGGCCACGACAAGCCAGAACGCCAACGCCAGCAAGACCACCAGCAAACTCCAGGCCAGGTGATTGGTGTTACTTTTTTCGCCAAAAAACTCGCGCGGCCGCGTCTCGCGGTACATCGACATCAAGTCTTTTTCTTTCTCTTCCGACATCTGCGTTTGCATCCTCTGACATCCTATCCTGTGCCGGCCGGCTGGCCATGGCGGCGCGCACGCCGCCTTGACCGCATTTTACGCTGATGGCGCAGGAGAGACAGTAATTCGTGGCGACCGTGCCGCCAGCAGCCGTCAGGGGCGCGGCGCAGCCCCCCGCGGACCGCCGGGTTCGCCCTCGCCCTCCTCCTCTGCCGGCCGCACGGGCGCCACGCTTTCCACATGGTCGACGTCGATATCGCCGCCATCGGGCGCCGTATTCTGCGGCTCCACGCCAGCCCGCTCTCCCGTGCCGGCCGCATCGCTGTCGTTCTCGAGCGCTTCCGGGTCCTGGCCCGGCACGCCCTGCATGTCGCTGCCGCTGTCGGAACTGTCGCTGGGCCCAAGCGCGCCCTTGCCATGGCCGCTGCCCAGGATACGGTCGGGCGTGACGGGCAAATTATCCGGATCGAGTGAACTGCTGCTCATGGCTGACTCCCGTTAATAAAAAAACCAGCTTACTCCCCTGGCCTGGCCAGCGGCGCACGCCTGCACGGCATTTTCCCTGCGGAAAATGCGGCGGCGCACAAATATTTTCATAAATTACTTCACAAATGTACTATTCATTGCTATAGTTAATTCAAGTAAGCATCTTCTCATCCAGAAACTGCTTCATCGGCGGCAGGGCACCCACCAGCGCCCTGCCGCCGAACCGACCGGTACGTGGCGATCCGGCCCATCCACCCAGCCATCATGCACATTTTGGAGTCTTATCATGCAAGCCAAATCACTCATCGCAGCATTGTTTGCCATCACCACCGCTACCTCGGCCTTCGCCCAAAGCGCCGCGCCAGCCGCTGCCAGCCAGCAACTCACACGCGCCGACGTCACGGCCGAATACATCCGTGCCCGCAACGCCGGCGAAATCGCCACCAGCGAAGTCGACTACCCGAAAACGCCGGCTACCGCCGCCAGCAACGTGACGCGCGAACAAGTCATGGCCGAGTTCTACGCCGCCCGCAAGGCTGGCCTGATCCCGCAAACGGAAGCGGACTTTGATGTCGCGCAAACGGCAAAACACGTCGTGAAATAAGAAACCAGTCAGCCGGTTTCAGTCAGTCAGTAACACACCTCAGTTGCGGCGCAGCACCCGGGCCACTCCCGGCGCTCACCGCGGCGAGCTGTCAGCAGCACCCCCAACACGATCTTTCCCGGAGTCCCTGCATGTCCCTGCACCGCCGTTTGCTTGCCGCCAGCCTGATCCTTGCCTTGAGCGCTTGCGCCGACATGGGCCATATCGCGCCGCAATCGGCCATGCTCGACGCCAACAAGCTGCAAGCGAGCCAGGCCATGGATGCCGCCGCCAGCGCCGCCATCCAATGGCCGCGCACGCAATGGTGGCAAGACTTGCACGATCCCCAATTGAACCGCCTGATGGAGCAGGCGCTGGCCGACAGTCCCACCCTGCGCGGCGCCCAGGCGCGCGTGCGCCAGGCCGAGGCGCTGGCCGGCGCGGCCGAGGACAAGACCCGTCCGCAAGCGGACGCGAATGTCTCCATCAACCGCGAACTGTATTCGCAGCACGGCAGCACCCCGGCGCCGCTGGCCGGCAACTACGCCTGGCGCAACCAGGCCACCGTCACGGCCTCGTACGACCTGGACCTGTGGGGCCGCAACCGCGCCGCCCTGTCCGCCGCGCTGGGCGACGTGCAGATGGCGTCGGCCGAATCGCAGATGGCCCGCCTGGCCCTGGAAACGGCGCTGGTGCGCACCTACATCCAGCTGTCGTATGAATTCCAGCTGCAGGACGTGATCGAACGCAGCCTGGCGCAGCGCGCCCGCATCCTCGACATCACGCGCCAGCGCAAGGCCGCCGGCATCGGCACGGACATCGACGTGGCGCAGATCGAAACCACCTTGCCGGCGGGACGCCGCCAGCTGGAACAGTCGGCCGAATCGCTGGCCCTGCTGCGCAACCAGCTGGCGGCCCTGACGGGCAAGGGCCCGGCAGCGGGCGCAGCCTTGAGCCGCCCCGTGCTGCGCCTGGACCAGCCGCTGGCCATTCCCGCCGCCCTGCCGGCCGACCTGATTGGCCGCCGTCCCGACATCGCCGCCCAGCGCTGGAGGGTCGAAGCGGCGGCGCAGCGCATCGACGCCGCCAAGGCCGAGTTCTACCCGAACGTCAACCTGGTGGCGTTTGCCGGCTTCCAGGCCTTCGGCTTCAGCCACTTTCTCGACGCCAATTCGCAGATGCGCGGCGCCTCGCCCGCACTGAGCCTGCCCATCTTCGCCGGCGCCCGCCTGCGCGCCCAGCTGGGCAGCCAGACGGCCGTGTACGACGGCGCCGTGGAGCAATACAACGCCACCGTCATCAACGCCATGTCGGACGTGGCCAATGCCGTCACCCGCGCCCAGTCGCTGGCCAAACAGCACCAGCTGACGGTGCAGGCGCTGGCCACGGCGCAGCGCGCGCGCGACCTGGCGGAGAAGGCTTACAAGGCAGGCATGAGCGACGCCATCAACATGCTCAACACGCAAGTGGCGCTGCTGGCGGAAGAACAGCAGCAGGCGCAGAATGGGGCACGCGAGCTCGATCTGTACGTTTCCTTGATGAATGCACTGGGAGGCGGCATCTGAGCTTGCAATCCTGGCATTGCCCTAGCCCAACAAGATACAATCGGAACTTTATTCACACATGAAGGAATATGACATGACCGCTTTTGACGCCACCTCCAAGCGGCTGCAAAACATCCGCACGCGCATGCCAGGCTTCCCCATGGAACTGATGCGCCTGTTGCGCATGACGTACCACATTCAAAAAGGCATGAAGGACCTGACCAACGCCGCGCTGAAAAAGCATGACCTGGTCGATGCCAGCTACATGGTGCTGGCCGTGCTGTACGGCACGGACGACGAAACCTCGAACGCCTGCACCCTGGGCATGGCCTGCCATGAAAAGCCGGCCAACCTGACGCGCGTGTGCAACGACCTGGAAACGCGCGGCCTGATCCACCGCGGCACGCGTCCCGGCGACCGCCGCTCCGTGATGATCTCGCTGACCGACAAGGGCCGCGCACTGATCGAAACGGCACTGCCCGATGTGTACCAGGAAACCTCGGCCCTGTATGAAGGATTCACGGACGAAGAGCTGCAAGTGCTCGACAAGCTGTACATGCGCCAGTTGCGCAACCTGAACAATCTCAACAACCAGAACTGATAGCCTATCGATGACGCCAGCCACAGCAACCAAATTCACACACGGCCCCCTGACCCGGGCGGCCCACTGGCTGGCGCTGGCGCTGCAGGACTGGCGCGCAACGGAAGGCGAACGCTGGATCTACGTCGGCAAGACCCTCATCGCGTCCTTCTGCGCCCTGTGGCTGGCCTACCGCCTGGGCCTCGATTCGCCCAGCACGGCGATGACCACCACCATCATCCTGGCCCTGCCCAGCAGCGGCATGGTGCTGGAAAAAAGCTTTTACCGCCTGTGCGGCACCCTGCTCGGCTGCACGGCCGCGCTGACCCTGATCGGCCTGTTCCCACAGCAGCCCGTGCTGCTGTTCGCCGGCCTGGCCCTGTGGGTGGGCCTGTGCACGAGCGGCTCGGCTCTGCACCGCAATGCGCAATCGTATGTGTACGTGCTGGCTGGCTACACGGCCTGCATGATCGTCTTGCCCGCCATCGAGCAACCGATGCAGGTGTTCGCGCTGGCCGTCACGCGCGTGGCCGAGGTGAGCCTGGGCATCATCTGCTCGGCGGCCGTCTCCAGCGTACTGCTGCCGCGCCACCAGGGCACGCAGGTGATGCGTACGGTGCAGGCGCGCTACGGCAAATTCCTCACCTTTTGCCAGGACGTGCTGCAGCAAAAACTCACGCCAGCGCAGGTGGAACTGACGCATTTGCAGTTTGCCGCCGACGTCGCGGCGCTGGAACTGGGCCGCTCGGCCGCCCTGTTCGAAGTCACCAGCAAGGTCAGCCACGTGCGCGCGCAAAACCGCAAGCTGCACGCCTTCAACGCCACCTTCATGACGGCGCTGACCACTTTCTACACCTTTCACCGCCTGTTCGACCGCCTGCAGCGCGATGGCGAAACCCAAGTCATGCAGGCCTGCGCGCCCCTGTACGCCATCGTCGCCGAAGCGCTGCAGGCGACGCCTTCGCAAGACTCGCTCGACACCATGCAGCTGCATCTGCAGACGGCCCTGGCGCAGGCCCGCTCGGACATCGATGGCGCGACCATCGCGCATGCGCAGCGCATCGATTTCGACACCGTGTGCGAACTGCTGGAGCGCTTCGCGCGCGACATGAGCCGCTTTCACGAAGTGTATTTCAGCCTGGCCCACGACACGCCCCTGGAAATCAGCACGCCGCAAGCGTATGCGCCGAAGACGCCGCCCGCGCTGGTGATCGCCAGCGGCGCGCGCGCGGCCATCAGCCTGGCCCTGCTGGCGCTGGGCGCCTACTTCCTCGCCTGGCCCTACGCCAGCACGGCGATGCTGATGGCGGCCGTGTTCTGCGCGCTGGCCTCGTCCTCGCCGCGCCCCATCATGATGATCCGCCAGGTGCTGGCGGGCTTCCTCATCGCCATGCCGCTGTCGCTCGTGTGCGTGTACTTCGTGCTGGTGCACGGCGACGGTTTCCCCATGCTGGTACTCAGTTTTGCGCCCTTCCTGGCCGTCGGCCTGTACCTGATGACGAATCCCGCCAAGCTGGGCGTGGGCCTGGGCGTGTCGACCTTCATCACGCAGATGGCGCCGACGAATCTGATGCATGTCGACGGCGCGGCCTTCTTGAACACGGGCATAGCCCTGATCGTGGGCCTGATGCTGGCGGCCCTCGTGTTTGCCGTGCTGCTGCCCGAGCACACGATGGGCCACAAGGACCACATCGGCCGTGCCCTGTGGCGCGAAGCGCTGCATGCGTGCACGGCGCCCGCGCGGCGCGTGAAACACCGTTTCGACAACCGCGTGCGCGACTTGCTCAGCCAGCTCAATGCGGCGGCCGGACCGGCGCCGGGCGAGGCTGCGCGCGCCGTCGTGCGCCAGGCCTTGACCTTGCTGGAAATCGGCCACTCGGTGATCGAACTGCGCGAACTGATCGCGACGGCCCAGCCAGGCGCCACGCGCCACGCGCTGCAGCAGTGCGTGGACCACATCGCCGCCTGGCTGCGCACGCGCAGCGACACGGCACTGCAGGCGGCGCTGGCAGCCACCCTGCAGGCGGGCGCCGTGGTGCGCGCGGCCCAGACGGAAGCCGGTGCGACACCAGAACGCAAGCAGGAGCAAGACCTGCGCCTGCACACGGCGCTGGCCGACCTGCATTCGATCTACACCTCATTACTCGACCATATGGCGCCTGGCGCCGGAGACCACCATGCCGCGTGAATTCGCCCTGTTCGGAATTCTGATTCCTACCCTGCTGCCCCTGTTCATCCTCAGCATCGGCCTGCAAACCCTGCTCGACCGCGTGCTGGGCTGGCTGGGCGTGTACCGCATGGTGTGGCACCCGTCGCTGGCGCGGCTGTGCATTTTCATCGCCATCTTTGGCGCGCTGGCTTTATCGCTTTACAAATAAAAAAAACTGTTCAACCCCATCAAGGAAAGGCTGCCGTCATGGTAAGCAAACTGACCCGCTATGCAATCACCTTGCTGCTCCTGGCCGCCGCGCTGTGGATAGGCAAGACCGTCTGGGACCGCTACATGGAGTCGCCGTGGACGCGCGACGGCCGCATCAAGGCCGACATTGTCAACATCAGCGCCGACGTGGCCGGCACCGTCACGGACGTGCTGGTACGCGACAACCAGGTGGTGCAAAAGGGCGACGTGCTGTTCGTCGTCGACAAGGAACGCTACACGAGCGCACTGGCGCAGGCCGACGCCGTACTGGCCGCGCAAAAAACGGAAATGGGCCGCCGCGGCAAAGAAGCCCAGCGCCGCGCAGGCCTTGACGCCAGCATCATCTCGACGGAAAGCCGCGAAAGCGCGGCCTTTGCCGCCAGCTCCGCCTCGTCGCAGGTGCAGGCCGCCGTGGCCGCGCGCGCGCTGGCGCAATTGAACCTGGAGCGCACCACCGTGCGCGCCCCCGTCAGCGGCTACGTGACGAACCTGAACGTGCACAAGGGCGATTTCGCCGCCGTCGGCGCGGCCAAGCTGGCCGTCATCGACAGCGCCTCGTACTACGTCGTCGGCTATTTCGAAGAGACCAAGCTGGGCATGCTGGCGCAGGACGACAAGGCGGAAATGAATCTGATGAGCGGCGGCACCCTGCACGGCCACATCGAGAGCATCGCGCGCGGCATCACCGACCGCGACGCCGCCACGGGCCGCGAACTGCTGGCCGACGTCAATCCCACCTTCAACTGGGTGCGCCTGGCGCAGCGCGTGCCCGTGCGCATCCACATCGACGAGCAGCCGAAAGGGCAATTGCTGGTGGCCGGCACCACCTGCACCGTGGTGATCACGCCCCATTCTGCGCCGGCGCCGAAGCCCGTGGCCGCGCACCCGGCATGATACGCAGCGGCGGCGCCGGGCGCCTGGCGGAAATCGCCCTGTTCCTCGACGCCGCGGTGCTGGGCAGTTTTTCCGCGGCCGGCCGCAAGCACGGCCTGTCGCCGGCCGCCGCCAGCGCCGCCATCGCGCGCCTGGAAACGGCGCTGGGCGTCACCCTGTTCGAGCGCACCACGCGCCAGCTGCGCCTGACGGAAGAAGGTGTGCACTACCGCCATTACAGCGAGCAGGCGCTGGACTTGCTGGCGCAAGCCGAAGACGGCTTGCATGCAGGCGGCGCCGGCGTACGCGGCGTGGTGCGCATCTCGGCGCCGTCCGACATCGGCCGCCAGCTGCTGCTGCCCATGCTCGACCGTTTTTCCGCCCAGCACCCGCAGGTGCGCCATGCGCTGACCTTGACGGACACCACGGCCAGGCTGCTGCAGGACGACATCGACCTGGCCATCCGCTACGGCGAACTGCCCGACAGCGACATGGTGGCGCGCCTGCTGCACCCTGGCCGGCGCGTCGTGTGCGTGGCGCCCGCGCTGGCCGCCAGGGTGGGCGTACCGGCCACGCCGCGCGACCTGGCGCTGCTGCCGACCCTCGTGCTCACGGCGGGTGACGGCGCGCCGCAGGAGTGGCGCTACCGCGAGGATGGCAAGCGCCATAGCCTGCGCCTGCAAGGCGCCTGGCACAGCAACGATGGCGAAATCATCCGCCGCTGGGCCGTGGCCGGCCATGGCTATGCCTACAAATCCCTGCTCGACATCGGCGGCGACCTGTCCGCCGGACGCCTGCAGACGGTGCTCGACGATTACTTCGGCGACAGCGTTCCCCTGAACCTGCTGTACCGGCGCAGCCGCTTCCAGCCGCCGCGCGTGGCCCTGCTGATCGAATTCCTGCTGCAGCAATTCGCGGCCCTGCCGGCGCAAGGCTAGCGGGCCGTCATCAAGGCACCAGCACGCCCAGCTGGCGCAGCAGGGTCAGATTATCTTCCAGGTGCCAGTTGTCGCTGATGCGGCCCTGCGCATTGACCTGGTACAAATCGAACGCGTAAAAATCGATGGCTTGCCCCTGCCCCTGCAAGGGTCCCTGCGGCGTGGGGAAGACGCCCGTGAAGCGGCCCGTGAAATGCAGGCGCAGGCTGACCCGGTCGCCGGCCACCAGCATGTCCTCGATGGCCACCTGCAAATCCGGCACGGCCGCGTGAAACACGTCAGATGCCTGCAGCGGACCGGCCAATCCCTGCGCACGCCCGGCGGGCAAGGTGCGGTCGGTAAAATCATCGGCCAGCGCAAGGCGCGCCAGGGCCGGATCGCCGCTCTGCCAGAACGCGGCATAGCGGCGCGCCGCCAGTACCACCTTGTCGGTGGCAGCGGCGCCGGCCAGGTGGGCCGGCATGGGCAGATTTACGGCGGCATGGGCTGGCGCGGCAGCGGCCAGCAGAGAAAGGGCCAGGATGGCGGGGGCAAGAACAGGTGCGGGCATAAGGAATCCAGGTGGGTTGATCGGCGTGCCTGCTGCAATGGCACCCCGCCATTCTGGACTCGCTTGCCCTATTTGATAATTGGCCCCGCACTTGAAGCACTTGCTTTCAGCGGTTGAAAATACGTTGAAAATGCGTGGAAATCAGCGCCCGCCCGCCACGTCGAGGATGCTGCCCGTCACATAGCTGGCGCCCGGTCCCAGCAGGTACAGGATGGCGTCGGCGATTTCTTCCGGCTGGCCGCCCCGCTGCATCGGCACGCCGGACGCCAGGCGCGCCACCCGCCCCGGTTCGCCGCCGGAAGCGTGGATCTCCGTATAGATGATGCCGGGCCGCACGCCGTTGACGCGGATGCCCTCGGCCGCCACTTCCTTCGCCAGGCCGAGGGTCAGGGTATCGACGGCGCCTTTCGAGGCCGCGTAATCGATGTATTCGCCCGGAGAGCCGAGGCGCGCGGCTGCCGACGAGACGTTCACGATGCGCCCGCCCTGCCCGCCGCTGGCCGTCGACATACGCCGCACGGCCTGCTGGCAGCACAGGAAATAACTGATCACGTTGGTGCGCAGCACGCGTTCCAGGCGCTGCACGGAGATATCGGCCAGCCGGCATTTCTGCTCCAGCACGCCCACATTGTTGACCAGCGCCGTGAGCGTCCCCAGGCGCGCATCGACTTCCGCAAACAGCCGTTCCACGTCTTGCGCGTCGCTGACGTCGGCCTGCACGGCGATGGCTTCGCCCCCATCGGCGACGATGCGCGCGCACAGCGCGTCGGCCGCCTGCGCATCGCGCACATAATTGATGCACACGGCATAGCCCTGGCGCGCCGCCAGCTGTGCCGTCGCCGCGCCGATGCCGCGGCTGCTACCGGTAATCAAGATCACTTCCTTCATCGTTCCTCCTGAATGGTTGTGGTTCCATCATACGCGGACGAAAAAAAACCCGCGCATGGCGGGTTCTGTATGCAAACACCTTCAGTTCCTGAAGTGCGTCATGGCGTAAGTCAAGTGCTGCCACCAGTGCTCGCGCGACTGCACGGACGCCAGGCATTTCGCGTCGACCTCGTTCTTGAACGCGGGGTCCACGCACGCCTTGGTGACCAGCGCATTGCGCTGGTTTTCCACGCTGACGACGGCAATCGCCAGCCACGCCACGAGGGCAAGAGCCAGTGCGCACAAGGTCCAGGGCAGCTGTTTCATGATGCGCTCCGCTTACTTCTTCGCTGGCGCCGGGGCGCGCTCTTTCAGCACGCGCGCCACCAGTTCATCCATCACGCGCAGGGTCGCTGTCTGGGTCTGCGGCTCGGACTGCCCCGGACGCGACAGCTGCGCCGGCGACGTCACGAAGCGGCCATCGATGACGATGGTCGGCGCGCTGTCGATCTTGCTGGCAGTGATCAGCTGTTCATTGCGTTTCAGCTTGGTCTGCACGCCGAAGGAATTGAACATGTCCAGGTATTTCGCCTTGTCGATGCCATTCTTGACCAGCAGGTCGAGGATGGCGTCATCGCGGTTCAGGCGGTTGCGCTCGACGTGGATGGCGCGGAAGATCTTGTCGTGGAACTGGTCCAGCTGGCCCATCGCTTCCAGGGTGGCATAGGCGTGCGCCTGCGGATCCTTCGGGCCATTGAAGGCCAGGTGGATGCGGCGGAAGGCGATCTTGTCGCCCTGCTTCTTGACCCAGTCGTGCATCAGCGGATCGAGCGCGTAGCAATGCGGGCAGGAATACATGAAGTACTCGACAACTTCCACCTTCTTGCCCGTGTCCGTGCGCACTGGCGTCGGGAGCGTGGTAAAGCCGGTATCGGCCGCCATGGCGCCGCCGGTGGCCGCCACCAGGGTGACGGCGGCAAGCAGGGGACGCAAGAAACGCAGAAAACGCATAATAATCCTTCATCATAAATGGTCGTGAACGGGGCGAGATTACCACTTTTTGCGCCGGGCGATGAAGCCCGGGCGGAAAAAAACCGTCTTTATCACTCCGGTTTGCGCCCGCTTAAGCCGCATTTAAGCCCCGCCGCGCCCGCGCCTCAAAAATGGTAGCGCGCCGACACGCGCAGCTGGCGCGCATCCTTGAGATAAATGCTGGAACGGCAGCCTGGCGCATCGCCGTAATGGCGGCGGTTGGCCAGGTTGCTGCCGGCCAGTTCTAGCTCCCAGGTGCCCAGCTTGCGCACATAGCGCCCGTCCACGGTGGCAAACGCAGGCACTTGCGCCAGGCAGCTGTTGGCGAAATCGGGACCGTAGCGCAGCGCGCGCAGCCATTGCACGCCCATGTCGGCACTGGCGCCGGCCTGTCCCGTCCAGTACAGGCGCAGGCTGGCCAGGGTTTTCGGCACGAGGGCGATATCCGGGCCGTCATAGGCGTAATCGTCGTAGCGCGCATGCACTTGCCGCAGTTGCCCGTCGAGGCGCCAGTCGCGCGCCAGCGCCATGCTGGCCTCGATGGCGATGCCGTCGCGGCGCGAGGGGTCGAGGTTGCCCGCAAAGCCCAGCTGGCCCAGGCTCTGGTCGAAAACGATCTGGTTGCTCAGGCGCTCGCTGAACACGCGCACGGAAGCGCTGCGCGCCGCGTCGCCGAAGGTGGCGCCCACTTCCATCTCGCGCCGCAGCTGTCCCGCCAGGGGGCGGTAGCCGGCACGGGTATAGCCATCGTCGTCGATGCGGTAGCTGCGCGCGGCCTTGGCGTACACGCTCAGCTGCGGGCGCAATTGCAGGCTGCCCTGCACGTCCCAGGCATTCTGGTTTTCCCAGTCGCTGCCGCCGGCGGGCATGTCGGCAGGATCGAGCTGGAACTGTTCATGCCGCAGTCCCAGCAACAGGCGCGGCGTATACAGGCCGCCGAAGGCCAGATCCTCGCGCAGCAGCAGCGCGCGCGAATACTGGCGGCGCTGCCCATCGCCATCGCTGCCCGAGCGCCGCTGCCACTGCATCAGGTCCAGGCCCACTTCCGTATCCGTGCCCACGCCGCCCACCTTGCCGTAATGGCGCAGGCGCGGCGCCAGCTGCCGGCGGCGGCTGCTGTATCTCGATTCGCTGCTGCCCTCCTCGCCCGCATAGTGGGCAGTGGCACGCTTTTCCCGCTGCGACAGTTCCACGCCCAGCTCGAAACTGCCCACATAGCGCTGCACGAAGGCGCTGGCGCGCCGCACTTCATAGCGGTACAGGTCTTCCGGGCGGGCCGCCAGCATGGCCAGGAACGGCGCCTCGGGCGCGGGATAGCTGGTGTCCTGGTTCAGCTGGTCGGCGCTGAAGCCGAAGCGGCCCTGCCGCACCTTCCATTCCGCGCCGCCATTGAAGCCGCGCTGGTGAAACACGCTGCCATCGCGGTAATTGCCATTGCGCAGTCCGTCCATGGCCACATCGAGCATCATGCCGCCCTGCTCGCGCGACAAGGCGCCGCGCACGCTGTGCTGGCCGCCCTGCGCCAGCTCGGCGGACAAGTCGCCATGCGTGACGCCGGCCGCGCCGCCATCCACGCCATCCTGCGCGCACGCCGGCATGGCCAGGGCGCACAGCAGCAAGGCGCGCGCGGCAATGGTCAGGACGGGAGGGGCAGGCATCATGGCGGCAGGCTTGAGGCGTCATCGCGGCGCGGACGCACGCTGGTGGGACGGGGGGATGGCAAAAGCGAATCATTATACGCACGGCGCGCGGCGCCGCAAGCGCCGGCCCGATGGTACTTTCCTTATGCCAATATTTTATTGGTGATTTGGCATTTTTGTAGGTATATTAAGCTGCGCCCGGCGATCCTGGGCGCAGCCGACTGCATTTGAAAATCAACAATAAGAAGTCACTGTGGGAGTCACGCATGGAAAGTCGTAGCACAACGCGCCAGGGGCCGCCAAGTCCCCGCGGCACGCGCCGCAGCATTGGTTTTTTCCCCATCTCGGGCAAGCTCAAAGCCCTCTCCATCGCCGCCCTGCTGCTGGCCGGCCTGGCCCTGCAGGCCGACCTGTTCGCCCAGCCGGGCCAAGGCAAGCCGGCCAGCGCACCCACGCCACTGGCGCCGTCCGCCGACGGCATCGCCCTGGCTTCGCCGCACGCTTCCGCCGTCAGCACGCCCAGCGCCAGCAACGCCTGGGGCGGTGCGCGCACGGGCGCGCAAGCGACCCTGTCGGAGCGCGTGGTCGATTACCAGATCGAAGCGACGCTCGATCCCGTCAAGCACACCATCGACGGCCAGCAGAAACTACGCTGGCGCAACCGCAGCGCACAAGCCGTCAGCAGCGTCTACCTGCACCTGTACCTGAACGCGTTCGAAGGCGAGCATTCGACCTTCTTCACCGAGAAGCGCAAGCTCGATACGGGCTTCCGCTCGGGCGTCGACACGCGCGACGGCGAGTGGGGCTACATCGAACTGCGCAGCATGACGCAGAACGGCGCCAAGGCGCCCTGGCATTTCGTCCAGCCCGACAACGGCCCGGCCACCGACCGCACCGTGGTGCGCGTCGACTTGCCGCAGGCCGTCGCGCCGGGCGCCGAGACGACGCTCGACATCCGCTTCTTCGACCAGCTGCCGCGCGTCATCGCGCGCACCGGCTATTTCGGCAGCTTCCACCTGGTGGGCCAGTGGTTCCCCAAGATCGCGGTGCTGGAATTGCCCGGCGAACGGGGCGCCACCGCGCCGCGCTGGAATGCGCATGAATTCCACCTCAATTCGGAGTTCTACGCCGATTTCGGCAACTATGACGTGAAGCTGACCGTGCCCAAGGAGTACACGGTGGGCGCCACGGGCGAGCTGCAAGGCGCGCCGCAGGAAAAGAACGGCATGCTCACGCATCACTATGTGCAGGGCGACGTGCACGATTTCGCCTGGACGGCCGACAAGCGCAGCGCGCAGCCGTTGACGGGCAGCTGGAGCGGCCCCGGCAGTCCGCCGGTGGCCATCAAGGTGCTGTACCCGCCCGAATACGCATCGAACGCGGCGCCGGCGCTGCAGGCGGCCAAGGATGCGCTCACGTATTTCTCGCGCACCCTGGGCCCGTATCCGTACAAGACCCTGACGGTGGTGATCCCGCCGTTCAATGCGGCCGAAGCGGGCGGCATGGAATATCCGACCTTCATCACGGCCTCGAGCTACGCCAACCTGCAGCCGAAGACCATACCCGAATTCGGCCTCGATTTCGTCACCATCCATGAATTCGGCCATGGCTATTTCTACGGCATCCTGGCGTCGAACGAGTTCGAGGAACCCCTTCTCGACGAAGGCTTGAACGAGTACTGGGACCAGCGCATGCTGCGCGCGCGCGGCCAGCACATCCACGCCACCACGCCCCTGCTCAAGCGCCTGGGCTTCGATCCCGTTTTCAAGGTCTTCGAATTCGAGCGCATGGCCGCGCCGCGCCAGGATGCGGCAGATCCGCTGGGCCAGAACGCGTGGGACCGCCTGCAGGGCGTGGGGCCCGTCTACAGCCGCACGGCCATCACCATGCGCGACCTGGAAGCGCGCATCGGCAGCGAAGCCATGGAACGGGGCTTCAAGGCCTACTACGAACAGTGGAAATTCCGCCACCCGAGCGTGGCCGACCTGCGCGAAACGCTGGCCGAGGCGACGGGCCAGCGGCGCATCGTGGAACAGGTCTTCGCGCAGCAAGTCTATGCCAGCGCGAATATCGACGACCGCATCGGCACCTTCACCAGCGAAGAGCAGACGCCGCTGGCGGGCATGGCGCTGGTGAACGGCAAACGCGTGGAGCATACGGCCGAAGCGCTGGAAAAAGAGGAAAAAAAGGTACGCGATGCGTGGGACAAGGCGCATCCGGACGCCAAGCCGGGCACGGGACCGTATCCCTACCTGACCAGCGTGGTCCTGCGCCGCCGCGGCGCGCCCGTGCCGCAGGTGCTGCTGGTGAAGTTCGCCGACGGCAGCTCCGAACGCGTGGTGTGGGATAACGAGCAGTTGTGGCAACGCTACACCTGGAGCAAGCCCGTGAAGGCCGTCTCGGCCGAACTGGACCCCGACCGCGTGCACTATCTCGACGTCAACAAGCTCGATGAGAGCCGCACCCTGAAGGCAGACAAATCCGCCTCGCAGCGCTGGAGCTTCGACCTTGCGGCCGCTTTCCAATACCTCCTTTCCCTGATTGCCATCGTATGAGCGCCACTTCCACGACACGGGCCAGCGGCCTGACCCTGACCACGCGCGCCAGCCGCGCCGCCCTGCAATGGCGCTTGCTGCTGCTGTGGGCCGGCCTGCTGCTGATCCCCGCCATCCTTGCCGTCATTCCCCTCTGGCGCACCTTGAGCGCCAGCCTCGATAACGCAGTGCATGCGGCGGCCCTGGCGCACAAGCTCGACCTGATGACCCTGGCCGACCTGGTGGCCAATGCGGGACGCAACGGCGCCGCCATCAGCCAGGCCGCCATCACGGGCATCGTGCTGGCCTTGCTGCTGTCGCCGCTGCTGAGCGGCTTGGTGGTGACGGCCGCGCGCGCGCCTGCGCCACCCGGCTTCGGTCCCCTGCTGACGGGCGCCTTCAGCGAATACGGCCGCATGCTGCGCATGCTGCTGTGGAGCATCGTGCCGCTGGGCCTGGCGCTAACGATCGGCGCCGGCGCGCTGAAACTGGCCGACAAGCACGCGGCGAAAGCCATCCTGGAAGCCGATGCGGACCTGGCCCGCCACCTGGCCTTGCTGCTCACGGGTTTGCTGTTCCTGCTGGCCTGCGCCACGCTCGACGCCGGCCGCGCGGCCTTGGCCGTCGACCGTCGCCGCACCTCGGCCGTCAAGGCATGGTGGCGGGGCCTCGGCATGCTGCGCCGGCGTCCGCTGGCCAGCCTGGCCATCTACCTCGTCATCACCGTGCTGGGACTGGCGCTGTATGCGCTGCTGGGCGTGGCGCGCCTGAACCTGGCCGCGCCTGGCCCACTCGCCATCGTGGCCGGCTTCTTGGTGACGCAGCTGGCGGCGCTGGTGCTGGCGTGGATGCGCAGCGCCCGCCTGTTCGCGCTGATCGACGTCAAGCGCTCGCTCGCGTAATCAACTCCCCAGGCGCCCTTCATCGGCGAGAAAGTCGATGAAGGTGCGCACCTTCGACGACAGGTAGCGGCGGCTCGTGTAGACGGCATACACGCTGCCGCCCGCCAGCTTGAAATCATCGAAGAGGCGCACCAGCCGCCCCGCCGCCAGGTCCGCATCCGTCTGCCACGACGGCAGCAGGGCGATGCCCATGCCGTCGAGCGCGGCCGCGTGCAGCAGGCTTTCGTTATTGCATTGCAGGACGGGCGAGAACTTCACCGTCTCGCGCCCCTGTACCCCGTCGAAGGCCAGCTCATTGCCGTTCGCCAACAAGGAATAGCTGATCATGGCGTGCCGCGCCAGGTCCTGCGGCAGGTGCGGGTGGCCCGCGCGCGCCAGGTAGGCGGGCGCGGCCACCAGGTGGAATTCGATGCTGCCGATGGGCCGCGCGATCAGGGCCGGCGATGGAGCCTGGCTCACGCGCAGGGCCAGGTCGAAACCTTCTTCCACCAGGTTGACCACTCTTCCGCTCAAATCGATGTCGAACGTGACTTCCGGAAAACGTTCGCGGTAAGCGGCCAGGGTGCGCGTAAAGATGGCGTTGGCGAACCAGACGGGGGCGCTCAGGCGCAGCATGCCGCGCGGCACCACCGTCGTGCGGCCGACCATCGCTTCCACCTCGTCGAGATTGTCGAGCATGTCGCGGCACTGTTCAAAATACACCTTGCCGATTTCCGTCAGGCTCAGGTGGCGGCTGCTGCGGTTCAGCAGGCGCGCGCCCAGGTGGCGCTCCAGGTGCATCACGTGCTTGCTGACCATGGCCGGCGACAGGTCCAGGCGCTCGCTGGCGCGCACAAAACTGTCGAGCTCCACCACGGCGCGAAACACGCGCATGCTGCGCAAGGTATCCATACCCATCCAATCGTCAACAAATTGGAAATGATATATCAATAATAGCGATCTTGATCAACTGACTGCGCATGACTATCATGGTCCCATCGTTAGCCACTCCCCCAGGAGCCGCCATGCAAGAGCACACTTTCCCCACGTATTTCCTGTCGCACGGCGGCGGCCCGTGGCCGTTCATGAAAGACCAGTTCGGCGGCCGCTACGACGTGCTGGAAGCATCGTTGCAGGATATTCCGCGTCAGATCGGCGCGCGGCCGACAGCCGTGCTGGTGGTCACGGCACACTGGGAAGGGCCGCAATTTCTCGTCTCGGCCAGCCCACGGCCGGGCATGATCTACGATTATTCGGGCTTTCCGCCGCATACGTACCAGATCCAGTACCCGGCGCCCGGCGCGCCGGAACTGGCGGCGCAAGTCAAACAGTTGCTCGACGCGGCTGGCCATCCGGCGCGCCTCGACCACGAGCGGGGTTTCGACCACGGCACCTTCAGCGCCCTGTTCCCCATCTACCCGCAGGCCGACATGCCGCTGGTGCAGCTGTCGCTGAAACACGGCTACGACCCGCTCGCGCACGTCGAAGTGGGCCGCGCGCTGGCCAGCCTGCGCCGGCAAGGCGTGCTGATACTCGGCAGCGGCCTGTCTTACCATAACCTGCGCCAGTTCGGCCAGGCGGGCGCCGTCGCCTCGCACCAGTTCGACGCCTGGCTGCGACAGGCCATGGCCTTGCCGCCAGAACAAAGGCTGGAGCAATTGCTGGCCTGGGACCAGGCGCCGGGCGCGCGCCAGGCCCATCCGCAGGAAGACCATCTGCTGCCGCTGATGGTGGCGCTGGGCGCGGCCGAGCAGGAAGCGGCGCAGGTGGTGTACCACGAGGAGGATTTCTTTGGGGCGCTGGCGGTGACCAGTTTCAAATTCGGATAATCGGATAGCGCATGAAAAAAGCGCCGCGACATTGCTGTCGCGGCGCTTTTTTCATGGTGAAGCGGTAACTTACGTGCCGCGCTTGCCGCGCGCCGCATTCTTCGCCTTCTCGGCAGCGATCTCCGCTGCCTTGGCCGCTTTTTCCGCCATCTCGGCCGCGTGCTGGGCCAGCAGGGCCGCACGCGTGTCCGGCGTTTCCAGCGAAATGCGTCCCAGGATGCCGCTGCGGTAGTCGAGCAGCAGGGTGTGCGACGCTTTCTCGAAATCGTAGTCGCCGCCCTTGATGCGGAAACCGCGCTTGGCGGCGATGCCTTCGACCACGCCGATGGCGTCGACTTCATCGACCTTGGTGCCATAGCGGGTTGCCAGCAAGTCCGGGTAGCGCTTGAGCAATTCCTCGGCCAGGAATACGGCCACTTCTTCTTCGATCAGCGCGTTCGAGCCGATCGCATGGCTGGCGGCCAGCATCAGGCCGTCGCTGGGGATGGCGATCTTTGGCCACAGCATGCCGGGCGTGTCGACGAGAATGGTGTTCTTGTCCAGATACAGCTTTTGCTGCATCTTGGTGACGGCCGGCTCGTCGCCCACCTTGGCCACGCGCTTTTTCAGCAGCGCGTTCATCAGGGTCGACTTGCCCACGTTGGGGATGCCCATGATCATGATGCGCAGCGGCTTCGTCGGCACGCCGCGGTGCGGCGCCAGCGATTTGGCCAGGTCCGGAATGCGCGCCACATCACCCGGCTTCTTGGTCGTCATCGCATATGCGGTCACGCCTTCCTGGGCATTGAAATAGGCTACCCAGGCGGCAGTGGCGGCAGGATCGGCCAGGTCGGTCTTGTTGAGGATTTTCAGGCAAGGGCGCTGGCGGAACAGGCGCAGCTCATCCACCATGGGATTGCAGCTGGCTGCCGGCAGGCGCGCGTCCACCACTTCAATCACCAGATCGGTGTTTTCCATGGTCTCGGCCGCTTTCTTGCGGGCCGCGTTCATGTGTCCTGGGTACCATTGTATCGCCATGCTCTTGCTTTCAAAATCGTTCGGTCAATCCGCTATTTTACGTGGTTGCCGCCACGACGTCCCATTTTCCGCCGCCAGCGCCAGCCGTGCGACACGAACGAGACAATTGGTGATAATTTGGCAGTTACATGAATGATAAGATTCGCAGTCCGTCCAGCCTGGCCGGTTCCCCATCGCACGCTTAACCTGACACGCATTCCATGCACTTTTCCCGCTTTTGCCTCCTCGCCTCCCTTTACGCCTGCCTGCTGCCTGCCATGGCCCAGGAAAAACCGGCGGCACCAGGCGACGCGGCGAACCAAGAAATGCAGCAGATCGTCGACGTGCAAAGCACGCGCGATCCCGACCTGCGTCCCTACCGCACCATGCTCAAGGGGCTCGACGCGTATGCCGATCACCAGCGCCTGGCGCCGGGCGCGCCGCTGCGCTTCATGCTGATTCCCGCCACGCCCCAGGCCAGGCTCGATGGCGTGACCCTGCACCTGTCGGCCGATAACCTGTCGATCCCCGTGCCGCTGGCAGCGGACGGCGGCTTCACCTTGTCGCGCGACAAGACCGCCTACGATGCGAATGCCGATTTGGTCAGCAACAAGAAGCGCGACACCTTGCGCTGGCGCGCCGACATCCACACGCCGGGCCTGCCACAGAATGTGCGCCGCCTGGGCGACCTGCGCCTGGAATGTGAAATCCGCTGGGCCGTCGAGCAGGATGAGCTGTCCTTTGTCCGGCGCAACCTGTTCCGCCTGGCGGGCGGACCGTGCCACTCGTCGCTGATCCACGTGCCGTTTCCCGTGGCCCGCAAGCTGCTTGCCGTGCAGGCGCGCTCGGGCGAACGCACGCTGGACATCCGCGTCACGGAAGACCGGCAGCGCTATGTGCCGCCGCTGCATGACGTGAACTGGGACGACAATACCCTGCTGACCCTGACCTACGCCGACGATGGCAAAATGGCCGGAGCCGCCCCGGCTGCGCCCTTGCAGGCGGCGCAGCGCCAGTAAGGCGTGCCCGGAAATCTAGGTCAATTATTTCCACATGGATTTTTATATTTACTGAAAGAAACAAAAAAGTATGCTCTAATATCGCCTCTTAAATGAAAAGCAATTATTTCCAGGCTGGCTCCCGCCAGGGAAATATGCGATGGGGATAGTTCGATATGATGATGGAACACACGGGCACGGCGCCCAAGCGCGTGCCGCGCAATGACTGGAAGAAAGAATGCCGGCAATTGCAGGGACAAGTGGCGCAGCTGGAAGAACGGTTGAAGCGCCAGAGCGCCGACAGCTATGGCTTGCAAGTGCTGTATGACCAGCTGGTCAATGAAATCAAGCACCACCGCGACATGTCGCAGCTCGACAGCTTCGACGCGGATAAATCATCGCTCGTCTACACGCAAGCCTGGCGCCGCTTCATGGCTGGCGACGCGCTCGACTACCAGACGCACCGCCACACGAATTCCCGCAGCCGGCCCACCTTGCTGTAGTAACCCCGCACCCTTACAGCTCCGCCAGCGCCTTCACGTGCGCGGCCACGCTGCGGCCCAGGGACGACAGGTTGTAGCCCCCTTCCAGGCAGCTGACGATGCGGCCCTTGCCATACTGCCTGGCCACGGCCATCATTTGCTGCGTCATCCACGTGTAGTCGGCCTCCACCAGGCCCATGCCGCCCACGTCGTCTTCGCGGTGGGCATCGAAACCGGCGGAAATGAAAATCATCTGCGGTTGCTGCCGGTGCAGCGCGGGCAGCCAATGGTCGAGTACCAGCTGGCGCACGGCATCGCCTTTCGAGCGGGCCGGCACGGGCACGTTGACGCGCGTGTCCGTATACGATTCCACGTCGCTGTACGGATAGAACGGGTGCTGGAAAAAGCTGACCATCAGGATGCGCGGGTCGTGCGCCACGGACTCGGCCGTGCCATTGCCATGGTGCACATCGAAGTCGACGATGGCGACCCGTTCCAGCCCGCGCACGTCGAGCGCATGCTTGGCGGCGATGGCGATATTATTGAACAGGCAAAAACCCATGGGTTCGCTGGGACGCGCATGGTGACCAGGCGGGCGGATCGCGCAAAAGGCGTTGCTGATCTCGCCGTCGATGACGGCATCGGTGGCTGCCACGGCCGAGCCAGCTGCCGCCAGCGCCGCGTCGTAGCTGTGCGCGTTGAGCAGGGTGTCGCCATCGAGCGGGTAATAGTCGCCCGCCGGCGGCACGTTGTCGCGCACGAGGCCGATGGCCGTGGCGCTGTGGTTGCGCTCGATATCGGACAATTGCGCGCGCACGCCGTCGCGGTGCTCGACCAGGTCGCTGATATGCGCCAGGATCAATTGATCGTTGATGGCCTGCAAGCGGGCCGGCGATTCGGGATGCCAGTCGCCCATTTCATGGCGCTGGCAATCGGGATGGGTATAAATGGCTGTGCTCATGCGCTGTACTGGTTACCTCTGTCTCTGTCCATTCTCTGTGCATACTGGAACACTGCATGGCATTCCTGTTCGCCCTGCGCGTTCTCGCATAAAATCACTGGCTGGTCTGTGCCGCCGCTGTACTAATCTACCACGTGCGCGGCACGGGCGGGCGGCACGGCTTGACCTGGCCAAAGCGATTGTAAATTAAATAATCCGTCTTACTGTGATAGAAATAGCATGTTTTCGAAAATACACCAGGCCGCACGGCAGATCGGCGAAGTTCTCGTCGGCAAACACTTGCAGATCCGCCAGACCCTCGCCTGCGTGCTGGCAGGCGGCCACCTGCTGATCGAAGACGTGCCCGGCGTGGGCAAGACGACCCTCGCCCACGCGCTGGCCATCTCGCTGGGCCTGCAATGGAAGCGCCAGCAATTTACCAGCGACCTGTTGCCTGCCGACGTGGCCGGCATGAGCGTGTATGACCGGGGCAGTGGCAGTTTCATCTTCCACCCTGGCCCCCTGTTTACCCAGGTGCTGCTGGCCGACGAGATCAACCGCGCCACGCCGAAGACGCAATCGGGCTTGCTCGAAGCGATGGAAGAGCGGCAAGTGAGTCTCGATGGCGTCACGCGCGCCCTGCCGCAGCCGTTTTTCGTCATCGCCACGCAGAACTGCGCGCACCAGCTGGGCACCTTCCCCCTGCCCGAGTCGCAGCTCGACCGTTTTCTCATGTGCGTCACCCTGGGCTACCCCGATGCGGCCGCCGAACGGGAACTGCTGCTGGGCGCCGACCGCCGCGCCATGCTGCAAACCTTGCCGGCCGTGATGAACGCGGAAGAATTGCTGCAGGCGCAAGCGAACCTGCGCGCCATCCACGCCTCGCCTGCCGTCGTCGACTACGTGCTGGCCCTCGTGCATGCCACCCGTGCGCCGGGCGTGTTTGCCGATGGCCTGAGCCCGCGCGCCGCGCTGGCCTTGCTGCAGGCGGCACGCGCCTGGGCCGCCTTGGCCGGACGCGACCACGTCACGCCCGACGATGTGCAAGCCGTACTCATTCCCGTCTGCGCCCACCGCCTGCATGCCGCGCAAGGGTCCACGGACAGCCGCAGCCTGCTGCAGCAATTGCTGCTGGCGACACCCGTCTGACAGCCGTGCGCCTGCGCGATATCCGATGGTTGCCGGCGCGCCCCTGGCTGGGCGCGCAGCGCGTGCACATCCGTCCCTCGCGCGCGGGCCTGGCCTTTGCCGCGCTGCTGCTGGCGCTGTGGATCGCCGCCGTCAATTACCATCTGGGCCTGGGCTACGCGCTGACGTATTTCGCGGCCGCCTGCGCCATCGCCGACATGCTGTTTGCCAGCCGCAACCTGGCGGGCCTGGCGCTGGCCGCCATGCCGGGCGAGCCCGTGTTCGCGGGCAGCCAGGCCATGTTCACCTTGCGCCTGATCAACCGCAGCACGCGCCCGCGCCATGCGATCCGGCTGGCCGTGATCAATTCCACTGCAGCGCCCGGCCAGGCAGATATCGCCGCCCACGGGGAAACGGCCGTCAGCATCGTCGTGGCGGCGCGGCAACGCGGCTGGCTCGATGCGCCCTCCATGCGCCTGTCCGGCAGTTTCCCGCTGGGCCTGTTTATTGCCTGGTGCCATTGGCAACCCGAAGCGCGCTTGCTCGTATATCCGCAGCCCGAGCAGAACGCGCCGCCGCTGCCCTTGCCGGCCGGCACGGTGCAACAGGCGCAGCAAACACAACAATCACGCTCGTCCGGCGGCGCCCTGGAACTGGCGGGCGTACACGCCTACCAGCCCGGCGATCCCTTGCACCGCCTGGCCTGGCGCCAGATCGCCCGGCATGACGGCGAGCATTTATTCAGCAAGCAATTCCAGCCTGCCGCCGACGCACAGATGGGCGCAGCCCGTGGCAGCATCGTGTTCGATCATGCCGCCCTGCATGCGCTGACGCCGGAAGCGCGCCTGTCGCGCCTGGCCGCCTGGGTGTTGCAGGCGGAACGCACGGGCTTGCCGTATGGTTTGCGCCTGGGCACGCTGACTCTGGCGCCTGCCTTGGGCGCCAGCCAGCGCGACGCCTGCCTGCGCGCGCTGGCCCTGCATGATATGCCGCACGATTTGCCACAGGATGAGGCCATGGCATGAGGCAATGGCTGGCCAACTTGCCGCGTGACAAGGCCGACATTCTGCTGCTGTTGCTGGCCGCCGCCATGGTGCTGGCGCCGCACGCGCTGCACCTGCCCCCGTGGCTGTCGGCCGCCGCTGCCGCGCCGCTGCTGTGGCGCGCCGTCATCACCGTGCGGGGCCGGCGCCAGCCGCAGCTGGCCATGCTCGCGCCGCTGGCTTTGCTGGGCATCGCCGCCGTCTACGCCAGCTATGGCACGCTGCTGGGACGCGATGCGGGCGTGGCCATGCTGGTCCTGCTGTTGGCCTTGAAATCGCTGGAAATGCATGGCCGGCGCGACATCTTCGTCTTTGTCTTCCTCGGTTTTTTCCTCCTGCTGGCAAACTTCTTTCATGCGCAAGGCATCCTCAGCGCCGCCTGGATGCTGGCCACCGTCATCGTCTTGCTGGCCTGCCTGCTGTCGGCCCAGTACGGCGCCATGCAGCCGCGCCTGGCGCAAAGGCTGGGCTTGCTGGGACGCATGCTGGCGCTGGCCATTCCCCTGTCGGCCGTGATGTTTCTTGCCGTGCCACGCATCGACGGCCCCCTGTGGGGGACGGCACAAGAAGGCGCGCAAGCGCGCACGGGCTTGTCCGACAGCATGCAGCCGGGCGCCATCGCCTCGCTGGCCCTGTCAAGCGAACCCGTCTTTACTGCCGATTTCAGCACAGCTATCCCGCCACAGGACCAGCTGTATTGGCGCGGCGTGGTGCTGGGCGACTACGATGGCGCCACCTGGACGCGCAGGGGCGCCGGCCGGCGCACGCCTGCCGGCGACAGCCGGATAGACATCGCGCTGGAAGGCCAGCCCAGCCAGTACGAAGTGACGTTGCAAGCGAGCGGCCAGCGGCGCATCTTCGCGCTCGACGTGCCGCGCAGCATTGAACGCTTGCCCGGCAATCCGTATGTCGTGTCGTCCGCGCTGGAAGTGCTGACCGTACAACCCATTACTTCGACCGTGCGTTACCGCGCCAGTTCCCAGCCCAGCTACCGGCTGCAGGCAGGCTTGTCGGTCGCGCAGCAACAGCCATGGCTGGCCTTGCCTGCTGGCAGCAATCCGCGCAGCGTGGCCTGGGCCCGCGCATTGCGCGGCCATGGCGCGCAGGCGCTGGCGCCCGCCGACGCCATCGCCGCCGTGTTGCAGCACTTCCGCCGTGCGCCCTTCCGCTACACCTTGCAGCCACCGCTGCTGGGCAAGCATGGCGTCGATGACTTCCTGTTCACCACGCAGGCGGGCTTTTGCGAACATTACGCCAGCAGCTTTGTCGTGCTGATGCGTGCCATGGGCATACCCGCGCGCGTCGTCACGGGCTACCAGGGCGGCCTGCGCAACGGGACAGGCAACAGCTTGAGCGTGCGCCAGTCAGACGCCCATGCCTGGAGCGAAGTGTGGCTGGCGGGCCGGGGCTGGGTGCGCATCGATCCCACCAGCGCCGTCGCGCCCCTGCGCACGGAGCGCAACCTTGATGCCGCCCTGCCGCCGGCCCCGTCGCCACTGACGGCATGGCGCGCCCTGGCAGGGCTCGATGGCGGCGCGCACGGGGCACTTGCCGCGTGGCGCCAGCAATGGCAGCAAGCCGAGCACGCCTGGAGCAGCTGGGTGCTCGACACCTCGCCGCAACGCCAGCGCGCCATCCTCAATGGCTTGAAAAACGTGCCAGCGAAAAAGCTGGCACTCGCTTGTGCCGTATTGGCCCTGCTGTGCGCCGTGGCGGGCGTACTGGTCTGGTGGCGGCAAGCCCGGCAAGGCGATCCGCTCGACATCCTGTACGCGCAATTTTGCCGCCAGCAGGCGCGGCGCGGCTACAGCCGTGCGCCGCATGAAGGCCCGCACGGTTATGCTGCCCGGCTGGCGGCGGGCAAGGCCACACAAGAGGCGCACGCCGCCATCGCACAGTTTCTGGCAATCTATGCCGCGATGAAGTATGGTAATGCCAACCCAGACGAACAACTCCGCGCGCGGCGCAGCTTGCGCCGCCTGTTAACCCAATGCCGATGAGACGCTCCTTGTTACCGATCAAAACCTCCGCCCTGTCCCTGCTCCTCTCCCTTCCCCTGTGCCTGTCCACCGCGCATGCTGGCGAAAACAGCAACATTTCCGCTGCCGACCGCGCCCGTGCCATGCGCGCAGCCAAGGCCCAGCCCGTCAAAAAGGTGGCTGGCAAGCCGGCGGCGAAGAAAGCACCGGCGAAATTCGACTTCGAAGGCGAATTTGTCGACTATGCCAATTGGAAAGAAGTACGCGCCTTCCTCGACGACATGTCCGCCAAGCACGGCTTTGACCGCGCCGAACTCGATACCCTGATCGGCAAGGTGCGCTATGTTGAGTCGACCGTGCAACTGATGAAGCCAGCCCCGCCGGGCAAGCCAAAGAACTGGCAAGCGTACAGCGCCCGCTTCATCGAGCCGGTGCGCATCAATGCGGGCGTGAAATTCTGGGAAGAGAACGCGGAAGCACTGGCGCGCGCCGAACGCGAATATGGCGTGCCGGCCGAGATCATCGTCGGCATCATCGGCGTGGAAACCGTGTACGGCCGCAATACGGGCCGCTTCCGCGTGCTCGACGCGCTGACCACCCTGGCGTTTTCCTATCCGGAAAGCCCGACGCGGGCCGCGCGCATGGAGTTTTTCAAGGGAGAACTGGAAAACGCGCTGCTGTACGCGCGCAAGGATGGCATCGATCCCTTGACCCTGCTCGGCTCGTATGCGGGCGCCATCGGCCTGCCCCAGTTCATGCCTAGCAGCATCATGAAATATGCGGTGGACTTCGATGGCGATAGTCACATCGACCTGCGCAATTCGACGGCCGACGCCATCGGCAGCGTTGCGCATTTCCTCGTCGAACACGGCTGGCGGCGCGACGATCCGGCCATCAGCACCTATCCCGTCGCCGTTTCGGCCAGCCGCGCGTGGGAAAAGTTCATCGGCCAAGGCTTGCAGGCGAAGTACCGGCTGGCGGAATTGCAGGAAGCTGGCGTGAGTGCCGCCCCGTCCACGCCCCAGAACATGTTGTTTGGCTTGATCGACTTGCAAAATGGTTCAGAAGCAACTGAGTATCACTTGGCAACCAATAACTTCTTTGCTATAACTCAGTACAACAGAAGTTATTTTTATGCCATGTCAGTGATTGACTTGGGCAAGGCCATCAGTCAAGTGCGCGCACGCTAACCGAAAGTCAGTGTAAAGTTATAATATTACTTGTAAGAAAGCGTAAGCGATATTGAAGCGACCAGAAAACAGGTCTATGGTAAGGGCCGATAACATGTGCCAGCCTTGCTCGCCAGCCTTTGTGCGGCACGGAATACGGAAATGGTTTTATACTTAACTTTTGTCAAAGTACAATTTTTGTTCTATCATAGAGCATAATAAAGAATAAATAGGTGTTGCAGCTAGACAACACCGATTCTGTACCAGGCAAGATTATCGGGCTTTCCCGCCTGAAATTGAATCCTGTTGTACAATTGTGTATATATCATGAAAAACTGTATCCCGGATCGTACCGTGTGTGAATTCGTTCCTTTTAGTAAAGAATGAACATGAACGCAGCAAGAGCGAGCTCCGAGTGTTTTTTACTTTGCAGTGCAACTACAGAAGGAACAATAACATCATGACAAACCAAGTCGGCATTGATATGAACAGCGATTCGGACTCCGACGATCTGCTTCAATACAACCCAAACAGATTGCTCGATACCCTGATCGAAAACCTGCGCCTGAAAAACGATGCAGCCCTGTCCCGCGCGCTGGAAGTAGCGCCACCAGTCATCAGCAAAATCCGCCACCACCGCCTGCCGGTCGGCGCATCGCTGCTGATCCGCATGCACGAAGTCAGCGACCTGAGCATCCGCGACCTGCGTTACCTGATGGGTGACCGCCGCAACAAATTCCGCATCAGCGACAAGCAATTCAAGCCAAAAGAAGGCGAAACGCCACAAGGCTGATCCTGCCAGTTTCGCAGGTTTTCCCTCCCCGCCATGGGGAGGGGGTATTTCCAGCAGTTCTCAGGCCGTTCTGGCCGATATCAATTCAATTACACCATTACGCAGGGAAAACACCTGTGGACAGATAGCGGTCGCCACGGTCGCAGACGACAAACACGATCGTCGCGTTTTCCACCGTTTGCGAGATGCGCAGCGCGATTTCGCAGGCGCCGGCTGCCGAGATGCCGCAGAACAAGCCCTCTTCCGCGGCCAGGCTGCGCGCCATGCGCTCGGCCACGCCCTGGCTCACGTATTCCACCTGGTCGACGCGCGACTTGTCGTAGATTTTCGGCAAGTACGCTTCCGGCCACTTGCGGATGCCGGGGATCTGCGAACCTTCCTCGGGCTGGGCGCCGATGATCTGGATGGCGGGATTCTGCTCTTTCAAATAGCGCGACACGCCCATGATGGTGCCCGTCGTGCCCATGGCGCTGACGAAGTGCGTGATCCGGCCTTCCGTGTCGCGCCAGATTTCCGGTCCCGTGCTTTCATAGTGGGCGCGCGAATTGTCTTCGTTGGCGAACTGGTCGAGGATCACGCCGCGGCCATCCTTCTGCATCTGCTCGGCCAGGTCGCGCGCATATTCCATGCCGCCCGTCCTCGGCGTCAATAAAATATCGGCGCCGTAGGCCGCCATGCTCTGGCGGCGCTCCACGCTGAGGTTATCCGGCATCAGCAATAGCATCTTGTAGCCGCGCAAGGCGGCGGCCATGGCCAGTGCGATGCCCGTATTGCCGCTGGTCGCCTCGATCAGGGTATCGCCCGGCTTGATGACGCCGCGCTCTTCGGCGCGCTTGAGCATGGACATGGCAGCGCGGTCCTTTACGGAGCCGGCCGGATTATTACCCTCCAGCTTGCCAAGGATGACGTTGTTGCGCGCAAGCGCATCGGCACCCGGCAAGCGCGTCAGCTGCACCAGCGGGGTATTGCCTATCGTATCTTCAAGTGTCTTGTAAGCCATCGTGTCTGTTTGAGTGGATTCAACAAAGACCCATTCTAATATGAGATGCTGGACGGTGTATCGCTCATCGGCGCCGGCATCCGGGCCCGCGGGCGCGTCCGGCTGCGCCGCCACATGCCGCATGACGCCTGCCGCGCCGCCATTTTCGGGCGTGCGCCAGGGATATTGCGGCAGGCGCGCGCCGCATGCGCTAGACTCGTCACTGTTAGTTATTTTTGTTATTTGCTTATTCAGTCTTCGAACGGACTCGCCATGGCCAGCAGCACACCCGAATTCATTCCCGAAACGACGCAGGACGATCCCGTCCAGTTCGCCACGCTCGACTTGCAGGGCCGCAGCCACCAGATCTCGCCCGTCTTCAATGCGCCCGAACTGCAGCGCTTGCAGCGCTATGGCACGCGGCAGCACTTTGCCGATGGCGATACGCTGTTCGAGGCGGGCAGCAGCAGTTTCGGCATGCTGGTGATACTGTCGGGGCGGGTCAGCATCAAGCGCCACGAGGTGCTGGGGCAGGCGTCGCAGCTGCGCGAAGTGGGTGTCGGCCACTTCATTGCCGAGGTGGCGCAATTGTCCGGCCGCCCTACCCTCGTCAACGGCAGCGCCGTGGGCGCGGTGGAATTGCTCGACATCAGTTCGGAATCCTTGCGCGCGCTGATCGTGGCCGAGGCGGAGATGGGCGAACGCATCGTGCGCGCCCTGATCCTGCGCCGCGTGGCGCTGATCGAGTCCAATTCGGGCGGCCCCGTGCTGGTGGGACCGCGCGGCAATGGCAATCTGTTCCATCTGCAAAGCTTTTTATCGAGCAATGGCCATCCGCACACAGTACTCGACCCGGCCACCGATGCGGCCGCCGCCGCGCTGGCCGAGCGCTACCAGCCCACGCCGCAGGAATGGCCGCTGGTGGTCTGTCCTGATGGCAAGATCATGAAGAATCCCGGCAATGCGGAACTGGGACGCTGCCTGGGCATGCTGCCCGATTTGTCCGGCGACAAAATTTTTGACGTGCTGGTGGTGGGCGCCGGTCCTGCCGGTCTGGCCACGGCCGTGTATGCGGCATCCGAAGGCTTGAGCGTGCTGGCGTTGGAACAGCGCGCGTATGGCGGCCAGGCGGGCGCCAGCGCGCGCATCGAAAATTACCTGGGCTTTCCCACCGGTATTTCCGGCCGTGCACTGGCAGGACGCGCCTACGTACAGGCGCAAAAATTCGGCGTCGAGATCGCCACTCCGGCCAGCGCCGCCAACTTGCTCTGCGACACCTGGCCGCTGCGCGTCAATCTGTGCGACGGCACGCAGGTGCGCGCCCGCACGGTGGTGCTGTCCTGCGGCGCGCGCTACCGCCGTCCCTCGCTGGCGAACCTGAAAACGTATGAGGGACGGGGCGTGTATTACTGGGCCTCGCCCATCGAAGCCAAGCTGTGCCGACAGGAAGAGATCATCCTGGTCGGCGGCGGCAATTCGGCCGGCCAGGCGGCCGTGTTTCTCTCCGGCCACGCCGCCAAGGTCCACATGGTGATCCGCGGCGAAGGGCTGGCGGCCAGCATGTCGAGCTACCTGATCGAGCGCATCGCCGCCACGCCCAACATCACCCTGCATACGCACACGGAAATCATCGCCCTCGAAGGCGACGACGATGGCTTGACGGAGGTGCGCTGGCGCAACAACCGTACGGGCGAGGAAGCCGATTGCGCCGTGCGCCGCGTGTTTCTCTTCGTCGGCGCCGATCCGAACACGGACTGGCTGCACGACTGCGCCGTGGCCGTCGATGAGCAGGGTTTCATCCGCACGGGCTTCGACGTCACGCGCGCCGAATGCCGCGCCCATGGCCACGGCCACGTGGTGTATCCCCCCGACTTGCCGGACCGGGCCGCGCTGGAAACGAGCGTGCCGGGCGTGTTCGCCATCGGCGACGTGCGGGCCGGCTCGACCAAGCGCGTGGCCGCCGCCGTCGGCGAAGGGGCGGCCGTGGTGTCGCAGATTCACGGCTTCCTGGCGCGGCTGCCGGCAGGCTCGGCCTGAAAATCGTGCATTGTAGAAACTGCTACAATCGGCTGTTGCCATCCAGCTGAAAGAGTCCGCATGCCCCACACCGCCAAGCTTTCCTCGCGCCGCAGCATGTCCGCGGCCCGCTGACGGTGCGCCGCATGTTCATCAAGTTGCTGCTGCTGGCCACCATGTTTGCCGTGCTCAGCATCGCCGCCCTGTACAGCTATGGGCGTTTCGCCGAGCGGTCGCTGGGCGCGCCTGGCACGGCCCTGCCGGTGGCGGCAGACGCCACCCTGCTCGACCGCGTGCTGGCGCCGCAACTGGCGCAACGCCCGGGCCACAGCGGCACGGCCCTGATCGACGACAATCTGGAAGCGTTCGCCCTGCGCGCACTGAGCGCGCGCGAAGCGGGACGCAGCCTCGACCTGCAGTACTACATCTGGCATAACGACGTCACGGGACGGTTGCTGGTGCGCGAACTGCTGCGCGCGGCCGACCGCGGCGTGCGCGTGCGCGTGTTGCTCGACGATATCAATGCGCGCGGCCAGGACGCCGCCATCCTCGCACTCGACAGCCACCCGCTGATCGACGTGCGCATCTTCAATCCGAGCCGCAACCGCGACGGCATCTGGCTGCGCGCCGTGGAAATGGCCTTGCGCGCCGTCAGCCTGAACCGGCGCATGCACAACAAGGCATGGATCGTCGATGGCAGGGTGGCCCTCGTCGGCGGGCGCAATATCGGCGATGAATACTTTGATGCCGCCGAGCAAGTCAATTTCCAGGATGCAGACTTGCTGCTGGTGGGACCCGCCGTGCAGCAGACGAGCGATATCTTCGACCGCTTCTGGAACAGCCGCGCCGTCATCCCCATCAGCGCCTTGCATGCTGGCAAGGACGCGGGCGCGCCGGAATTGCAGGCTGTGCGCGCCCGCCTCGACGCGCTCACGGGCGAACTGGGCGCCTCGCCCTACCTGCGGCAGCTGACGGATACGGGCCAGCTGCAAGCCCACCTCGACGGCCGGATACGCCTGCACTGGAGCGGGCAAGTGCAAGTGCTGTCGGACCCGCCGGAAAAAGCCGCGCCGGTGGCCAGTTTGCAACGCAGCGAACACTGGCTCATGCACAGTTTGCTGCCCCTGTTGACGGACGCGCGCGAAGAAGCGCTGCTGACCTCGCCTTATTTTGTGCCCGGCACGGCGCTGACGCAGACCCTGGGCGAAAAAGTCGCGGCCGGCGTCAAGGTCCAGGTACTGACCAACTCGCTGGCCGCCACCGACGTGGCCCTCGTGCATGCGGGTTATGCGCGCTACCGCCAGGAGCTGCTGGGCGGCGGCATCGAGCTGTATGAATTGAAGACCCTGCACCGCAAGCGCATCAGCCTGATGGGTTCGAGCCGCGCCAGCCTGCATACCAAGGCCGTGGTGGTCGACGGCCAGCGGGGCTTCGTCGGCTCCTTCAACCTCGATCCCCGCTCGGCCCAGCTGAATACGGAGATGGGCGTGCTGTTCAACGACGCCGCACTGGCGGCCGACATGCGCACGCTGTTCCTGCACTCGACGGCTAGCGACACCAGCTATCGTTTGCTCCTTGAGAACGGTGCCCTGCGCTGGTCCGACGCCACAGAAGAGCCAGCCAAGGTGTGGACGCACGACCCGGAAGCAGGCATCTGGCGCCGCATGCTGGTGTGCGTAATGCGCTGGCTGCCGATCGAGTCGCAGCTGTAGGCGCGCATGGCATGTAAAAACTTTAATCCTGGCAAGATTGCCATCTAAAAATATTTGTTGTTTTCAAAACATGTTAGATGCCGTTTTACCAAACGCTGCTATAATCGCTTCAACGAGACACCACCGCTGTCTCCGCAATACCTTTCTCGCCCTTCCGCGATTGAATCCAACGTTGGCCAAAAGCTCGCCGACAGACTGCAACACTACCCTGTCACTTTTGGAGCTTTATCATGCGTAAAACATCTATCTTGCTGGCGCTGGCCGCCGCTTCCCTGTGCGTCACTGCTGCCCAGGCCGCCACAACCAACCTGGTCAAGAATGGCGATTTCGAACTGACCAGCAATGGCACCTCGAAACAGCTGAACGAAGGCAGCTACGCCCGCGCGGACCGCACCTACCTGAGCGACTGGTCCAGCAAGGGCTATAACTTTGTCTTGAACGGTAACAACATCGACGACACCAACGCCGCGACGGCGCTGGCCTTGTGGGGCCCGAATTCGTATAGCGGCGCGGGACCGAAAAACGGCCTGGGTGTCAGCCCCACGGGCGGCAATGTGCTGGCTGCCGACTGGGATTATTTCCCTGGTCCCGTCACGCAGCTGGTCAGCGGTCTGGTGGCCGGCCATGCCTACACCCTGAGTTTTTCGTATGGCGCGGGCCAGCAAGTGGGCTTCCGCGGCGATAACCTCGTCAATTACTGGGACGTTGCGCTGGGCAGCAGCAAGCAGCAGACGGCATCGCTGGCCAACGTCAGCCAGGGCTTCACGGGCTGGCACCAGGCCAGCATGACCTTCACGGCCACGAACAGCAGCGAATTGCTGTCGTTCATGGCCAAGGGCAGCCCGACGGGCGCTCCACCGTTCATGCTGCTCGATGGCGTATCGCTGGTGTCGGCCGTGCCGGAACCATCGACCTGGGGCATGCTGATCGGTGGACTGGGCTTGCTAGGCTTCATGGCGCGCCGCCGCAAGGCTGTTGTTGCAGTCTGAGCCGCCAGCGCACATAACAGAATCCGGACCAGCCCAGCTTTGTCCGGATTTTTTTTGTTCTTACCTGATGGAATGAAATGAGCCTGCTGCACACCTTGCAAACCCACCTGCCCGGCATCGCCATCGATGTGCTGCGCCTGGTCCTGTGGCTGGTGCTCCTGGCCGTGATTTTCGTGCCGCTCGAGCGCTTCTTTGGCGAGCGTCACGCGGGGCGTGCCCGCACGGAACTGTTCAGCGACCTGGGCTTTTATTTCATCAGCAGTCTGCTGCCGGCCGCCTTGCTGGCCGCGCCGCTGGCCCTGATCGCCGTCGCTGGCCAGCGCTTGCTGCCGGATGCCATCCCCGCCGCCCTGTCTGCCCTGCCCCTGTGGGGCAAGATACTGCTGGGCTTGCTGATCGGCGAAGTCGGCACTTACTGGGGCCATCGGCTCAGCCATGAAATTCCATGGCTGTGGCGCTACCATGCCGTGCACCACAGCACGGAACAGCTGTATTTCCTCGCCAATACGCGCACCCATCCAGTCGACATGGTCGTCACGCGCCTGTTCGGCCTGACACCCCTGTATCTGCTGGGCCTGGCCGGCCCAAGTGCGGCAGGCAGCGCTGCCCCCGTACTGCTGTTGCTGATCGGCACCGTATGGGGCTTCTTCATCCACGCCAACCTGCGCTGGCGCTTCGGCCCGCTGGAATGGCTGGTGGCCACGCCCGCCTTCCACCACTGGCATCACAGCAAATTCGAGCACATCAACCGCAACTACGCCTCTACCTTACCCGTGCTGGACCGGCTGTTCGGCACATATCACTTGCCGCGCGCCTGGCCGGCCGCCTGCGGCATCGAGGCCGCCATGCCGCAGACGCTGGCGGGGCAACTGGCTGCGCCATTCAGGCGCACTGGCAAGCCGGAAGTCCAGGCTGCGGAATAAAAAAAACCCCGCGCGGCCGGTACCACGCGGGGTTTTCTTCTCGTGCTGCGCGGCACCACCACGCAACACGCTTCACAACGACACGCTTACTTTTTCTCGGCTTCGGCCTTCTTCGCGTCGGCAGCAGCCAGTTTGGCTTCCTTCTTCGCAGCCGCTTCCGCAGCCTTGGCTTCTTTCTTGGCGGCCGTTGCCGCTTTCTTCGCGGCAGCGGCTTCCTTCTTCGTTTCGGCAGCCGTTTTCACGGGGGCGGCATCGGCCGCCGCTGCAGCAGGAGCAACGGCTGCTGCAGGCACTACCTTGGCGGCGGCGGCTTCTTTTTTCGCGGCAGCGGCGGCGGCCTTGGCTTCTTTCTTGGCGGCAGCAGCTTCCTTCCTCGTTTCAGCAGCTGTCTTGGCTGGCGCCGCAGCGGTGTCGGTCGCAGCAGCTGGTTTCGGTGCGGCTTCTTTCGCTGCAACTTCCTTCACAGCAGCGTCCTTTTTTGCCGGGGCAGCTTTCGCCGCCGGAGCGGGCGCCGCTGGCGCGCCGGACTTGGCCTGGCCATTCACCTGCAAGCCCGCTTCCGACAGCTTCACGGAACTTTTCGGGCCGATGCCCTTCACGCGTGTTTCGAAATCAGCCCAATCCTTGAAGGCGCCGCCCTTGGCGCGTTCATCGATGATGGCTTTCGACGTGACGGGGCCGATGCCCTTGACGCTGTCGAGTGCCGCCTGATCCGCCTTGTTGACATCGACCTGGGCAAAGGCAAAGCCCATCGTCGCGATCAGGGTGGCGATGGCCAGCAGTATTTTTTTGAACATGGGTATCTCTCCGTAATGTGGTTTCAAGATGACTCGAACGCAAAGGAGGAACAGCGCCTTAACGGCTTTAACGGCTGTGGCGTGATACGGTTGACAAGACGGGACAGCGAAACGGTGGGGAAACCTGCGCCAGATCAAACAGACCGGCGCAGGTGATACAGCATATTTACTGCGGGAACAGCTCTTCTCGGGTGACGGTGGCCGTGCCCAGCTTGCCGACGACGATGCCACCGGCGCGGTTGGCCGTGCGCACGGCGTCGCCCAGGCTCATGCCGGCGCCCAGCATGGCCGCCATGGTGGCGATCACCGTGTCGCCGGCGCCCGAGACATCGAACACTTCGCGCGCATCGGTGGGCATGTGCACCACCTCATCGGCCGTGTACAGGCTCATGCCCTCTTCCGAGCGCGTCAGCAGCAAGGCGTCCAGGCCCAGTTGCGCGCGCATCTGCTGCGCGCGCTCCGTGAGTTGCTCTTCCGTGTTCCAGCTGCCGATCACGCGGCGCAGTTCAGACTTGTTCGGAGTGAGTACTGACGCACCAGAATAGCGGCTGAAATCATCGCCTTTCGGGTCGACCATGACGATCTTGCCGGCCTTTCTCGCCGCCTTGATCATCTCGGCCACGTTCACCAGGCTGCCTTTGGCGTAATCGGACAGGACCACCACATCGTAGTGCGGCAAGAGGGCATTAAACTGCGCCAGTTTGTCGCGCAGCACCGTATCGCTGGGCGCATCTTCGAAGTCGATGCGCAGCATCTGCTGCTGGCGGCCGATCACGCGCAGCTTGATGATGGTGGAAATGGCCGCATCGCGCTGCAGATAACTGTGGATGCCGCCGCCTTCGAGCAGGCGCTCGACCTGGCTGCCGGCCTCGTCGTCGCCCACCACGCCCAGCAAGCTCGTCTTCGCGCCCAGCGCGGCCGCGTTGCGCGCCACGTTGGCCGCGCCGCCCAGGCGCTCTTCGCGCTTCTCGATGCGCACGATGGGCACGGGCGCTTCCGGCGAAATGCGGCTGACATCGCCGAACCAGTAGCGGTCCAGCATCACATCGCCCACCACCAGCAGGCGTACCTGGGCCAATGCGGCCGGCGCCGTCAAGGCGACCACCTCTTGGGCGCTCATGCGCGCGTCAGGATCGAGCGACCGATCCCGTGGTATTCGATGCCATTCTCGGCCATGACGGCCGGCTCGAACAGGTTACGCCCGTCAAAGATCACGGCCTGCTTCAGGCGCGCCTTGATCTGCTCGAAATCGGGACTGCGGAAGGCTTTCCATTCGGTCACGATGACCAGCGCATCGGCGTCCTGCAGCGCATCCTTCGGACTGTCGGCAAAGCGCACCTTGGCCAGTTGCTCCGGCGTCAAGTCCAGTTGCAGCACGCGGCGCGCCTCGGCCATGGCGACGGGGTCATACACGGCCACGGTGGCGCCGCGTCCCAGCAAGTCCGCCAGCAGGACACGGGCCGACGCTTCGCGCATGTCGTCCGTATTCGGCTTGAAGGCCAGGCCCCACACGGCGAAATGCCGGCCCGTCAGGTCGGCGCCGAAGCGAGTGACCACTTTGCGGCCCAGCACCTGCTTCTGCTGGTCGTTGACGGCTTCGACGGCGCGCAGGATCAGCAGTTCCTGTCCATGGCCGCGCGCCGTGCGCTCGAGCGCCTGCACGTCTTTCGGGAAACAGGAACCGCCATAGCCGCAGCCGGCGTACAGGAAGCTGTGGCCGATGCGCGGGTCGGAACCGATGCCGTGGCGCACGGCCTCGATGTCGACGCCCACCTTGTCGGCCAGGTTCGCCAGTTCATTCATGAACGAGATGCGCGTGGCCAGCATGGCATTGGCCGCATACTTCGTGAATTCAGCCGAGCGCACATCCATCCAGTAGGTGCGCTCGTGGTTGCGGTTGAACGGCGCATACAGGCTTTTCAGCAATTCGCGCGCGCGCTCGCCGTCTGGCGTCGCATCGACACCGATGACGATGCGGTCGGGGCGCATGAAATCTTCGACGGCAGCGCCTTCCTTGAGGAATTCCGGGTTCGACGCCACCGAGAACGTGGCGGCCACGCCCCGTGCATCGAGTTCGCCCTGGATGGCGGCGCGCACTTTTTCGGCTGTGCCGACGGGCACGGTGGACTTGTCGACGATGACCTTGAAGTCCGTCATGTACTTGCCGATGCCGCGCGCGGCCGCCAGCACGTATTGCAGGTCGGCCGAGCCGTCTTCATCGGGCGGCGTGCCGACGGCGATGAATTGCATCACGCCGTGCGCGGCAGCAGCCTCGACGTCGGTGGAAAAGGTCATGCGGCCGGCGGCGCGGTTGCGCGCCACGACTTCTTCCAGGCCAGGTTCATGGATGGGGATGCCGCCGCTGTTGAGCAAGGCGACCTTCTGTGCGTCCAGGTCGAGGCAAAAGACGTCGTTGCCCAGCTCCGCCAGGCAGGCGCCGGTCACGAGGCCAACATAGCCGGTGCCGATAATGGTGATTTTCATGGATGTACCGTATGGATAAAAAGCAGGTCTTACATAGAAGTACACGCCACATTGCTCAGGGCAAGGTGACGTGTACGAATCAGTTCATGACATTGAGTTCTTCTGTGCGGCGTGGTGGGTAAGTCTCCCACTTGTTGCAGCCAGGGCAGTGCCAGTAGAACTGGCGCGCCTTGAAGCCGCAGTGGCTGCACTGGTAGCGGGCCAGCTTCTGCGTGTAGCCGTGCACGAGGTTTTTCACCATCGACAGCTCGGACCAGATGGCGGCCGGCGCATCCATCATGCGCGCTTCCAGCAGTTTATCCAGGCCCAGCAGGGTCGGCGTGCGGCGCAGCTCGGCGCTGACCAGCTGCTTCGCCGCTTCCACGCCGTCGAGCTCGATGACGGCCTTGAAGACGACTTCGATCAGGTCGATCGACGACGCCTCTTCCAGGTAGGAGCGCAGCAGGTTGACGCCTTCCTGCGCACGGCCGACCTTGGTATACCCGTCCATCAGGCGCTGCGCCACCAGGGCTACGTGCGGCACGCTTTGCTGCTCCACGCGGCGCCAGGTGGTCAGCGCGCCTTCCACGTCGCCGCGCGCCAGCAGCACGTCGCCCGTCAGGATGGTGGCACGCACGCTCTTGCGATCCGTCTGCAAGGCTTTTTCCAGCAGCGGCATGGCGTCGTCCGGCTTCATGTGCACGAGGGCGTCATGTGCCAGTTCGCAATAGAACTGGGCGATTTCCTTCTGGCGCGCGCCGGCGCCCGATTCCTGCAAGCCCACGGCCGCTTCGATGGCGCGCGGCCATTCCTTTTCGCGCTGGTAGATTTCCAGCAGCGCGCGGCGCGCCTGGGCCGCATATTGCGTGTCGACCAGGCTGTTGAAGGTTTCTTCGGCGCGGTCCAGCAAGCCTGCCTTCAGGTAATCCATGCCCAGCTCATAGGCGGCATGGCCCTGCTGTTCCAGCGGCAGGTCCGGGCGCGCCAGCAAATTCTGGTGCACGCGGATGGCGCGTTCCGTTTCGCCGCGGCGGCGGAACAGATTGCCCAGCGCAAAGTGCATATCGGCCGATTCCGGGTCCAGCTTGACGACTTCGATGAAGGCATCGATGGCCTTGTCATGCTGTTCATTGAGCAGGAAATTCAAGCCCTTGAAGTAATTGCGCGGCAGGCTGCGCGATTCGGACACCAGTTGATGAATGTCCACACGCGCGGCAATCCAGCCCAGCGCGAAAAACACCGGGATACCCAAGAGCCACCAGAGTTCAAAATCCATGCGATTGTTTTTATTCGAGTAAGAGAGATAGGAGCGATGGCGCCGCTTACTGCGCGCTCACGCTGTCCGGTTGCGGCTGGACATTGCTGGCCACGCCAACGGTCTGCAGCGCGGCAATGGTGGTTTTTTGCTTGGTCGCTTCGCGGCGGTGACGGAACACGGTCGGCGTCAGCGCCAGTACGCCCAGGCTGGCGCCGGCGACAAAAAAGCCCAGCAGCATCAAGACCAGGGGACCGCGAATTTCATAATTGAGGAAAACATGCAGGTCGACAACCTGCGCATTCTTCAGCGCAAAACTGAAGAACAGGACGAAAAGAACACAGCCAACGATGGTGGAGATGATTTTCATCGATAGGTCCAGAGTGAACAAAAAAAATGCCCGTGCCACATGACACAAACGTAGAGCGCTGATCAAACCGTAGCGAGCGTCAGCGAGGCTCGGCCCCCCCTTTGGTCCGAGAAGCGCAACCGTACTGAAGTACGGTGAGCATCGCAGGCCGCAAAGCGCGACGCGCAGTAGCTGATGTCAGGCATTCTCAGCATATTAACAAAAAAAAGCGGCATCCAAGGACGCCGCTTTCTATGTCGCCTTCCAGCAGACGATTAATCCTCGATAATCGGTTGCCCGACCATCGCGTCCACCCGCTCGCGCAACTGTTTGCCTGGCTTGAAGTGGGGTACCCGTTTTTCGGGAACCATCACCTTGTCGCCGGACTTCGGGTTGCGGCCGATGCGCGGGGGCCTGCTGTTCAGGGCAAAACTGCCAAAACCGCGGATCTCGATACGCTGACCGGTCGCCAGGGCGTTGGTCATCGCATCGAGAATGGTCTTGACGGCATACTCCGCATCTTTCGCCACCAGCTGAGAATAACGCTCAGCGAGGCGGTTGATCAGCTCGGACTTTGTCATCTGCCGTATCCGCAGTCTTAGTTCTTGTTATCGAACTTAGCTTTCAACAAGGCGCCCAGGCTGGTGGTGCCCGAAGCTGCGTTGTTGTCGGTAGCTGCCATTTTTTGCATAGCTTCCTGGGTTTCAACGTTGTCTTTCGCTTTGATCGACAGTTGGATACCACGGGCTTTGCGGTCGATGTTCAACACCATTGCTTCGACGGTGTCGCCGACTTTCAGGTGCGTACCAGCATCTTCAACGCGGTCGCGCGAGATTTCGGAAGCGCGCAGGTAGCCTTCAACTTCTTCGGACAGTTGGATCACGGCGCCTTTAGGCTCAACCGATTTAACGGTACCGGTTACCAGCGAGCCTTTGTCGTTCATGGCTGCGAAGTTGTTGAATGGGTCACCTTCCAGTTGCTTGACGCCCAGGGAAACGCGCTCGCGCTCAACGTCGATGGCCAGAACGATGGCTTCCAGTTCGTCACCTTTCTTGAAGCGACGCACGGCTTCTTCGCCGGTTTCGGTCCAGGACAGGTCGGACAGGTGCACCAGACCGTCGATGTTGCCGGCCAGGCCGATGAACACGCCGAAGTCGGTGATCGATTTGATCGCGCCGCGGACTTTGTCACCTTTCTTATGGGTAACACCGAAGTCGTCCCATGGATTGGCTTTGCACTGTTTCATGCCCAGCGAAATACGACGACGCTCTTCGTCGATTTCCAGAACCATTACTTCTACTTCGTCGCCCAGCTGGACAACTTTGTTAGGAGCAACGTTTTTGTTCGTCCAGTCCATTTCGGAAACGTGTACCAGACCTTCGATACCCTGTTCCACTTCAACGAACGCGCCGTAGTCGGTCAGGTTCGTTACTTTACCGAACAGACGGGTGCTTTGTGGGTAACGACGGGACAGACCGGTCCAAGGATCGTCGCCCAGTTGTTTCACGCCCAGCGAAACACGGTTTTTCTCTTGATCGTATTTCAGGACTTTGGCGGTGATTTCCTGGCCAACCGTCAGTACTTCCGACGGGTGACGTACACGGCGCCATGCCAGGTCGGTGATGTGCAGCAGGCCATCGATACCGCCCAGATCCACGAACGCGCCGTAGTCGGTGATATTTTTGACGACGCCGGTCACGACCGTGCCTTCTTTCAGCGTTTCCATCAGTTTCTGACGCTCTTCGCCCATCGAAGCTTCGATGACGGCGCGGCGGGACAGAACCACGTTGTTGCGCTTGCGATCCAGCTTGATCACTTTGAATTCGAGGGTTTTGCCTTCGAATGGGGTGGTGTCTTTGACAGGACGGGTATCAACCAGCGAGCCCGGCAGGAATGCGCGGATACCGTTGGTCAACACGGTCAGACCGCCTTTGACTTTACCATTGACGGTACCGACGACGATTTCGCCCGATTCCATCGCTTTTTCCAGAGCCAGCCACGAAGCCAGACGCTTGGCTTTATCGCGCGACAGGATGGTATCGCCGAAACCGTTTTCCAGCGATTCGATCGCCACGGAAACGAAGTCACCAACTTTGACTTCCAGTTCGCCGTGGTCGTTCTTGAATTCTTCGACAGGGATGAATGCTTCGGATTTGAGGCCAGCGTTCACGATCACGAAATTGTGGTCGAGGCGCACGACTTCAGCGGAAATAACTTCGCCGGAGCGCATATCTTGACGCGACAACGATTCCTCGAAGAGCGCAGCAAAACTTTCCATACCGGTAGATTCGTTAGTTGTAACAGTAGACATAGGGTTCACACAGGTTATCCAGCAGAGATCGCACAATGCGACTTAAACTGGGTTAGGTTTTTGACACACCCGGACAGGCCAGGAGCCGTCAACGGGCACCACATAGCATGCACTACACATCAATACACGCTATTTTGCTGCTTATTTTGCAACTGCGGCATACCATTTCAACACGGTTTCGACAGCTTCATCAGCTGTCATGGCCGAGGTATCGAGGACATGCGCCCCTTCCGCGGGGACCAGCGGCGCAATCGCACGGTGAGTATCACGTTCGTCCCGCGCCTGCAAATCCATCAGAAGGTCTTCCATATTAGCAGAAAAACCCTTGTCTATCAATTGCTTGTAGCGCCGTTGCGCGCGCGCCTCGACGCTGGCCGTCAGGAAGACCTTCAATTGCGCATGCGGGAAGATCACCGTGCCCATGTCGCGCCCGTCGGCCACCAGGCCCGGCGTCTTGCGAAAGCCCAGCTGCAAGCCCACGAGGGCATGGCGAACCGTTGGCAATACGGCAATCTTCGACGCCGTATTGCCCACCTCTTCGGCACGGATCTGCTCGGTGACGTTTTCATGCGCCAGCAGGATCTCGCCACCCGCAAAATGGCAAGGCAAGTGTTCGGCCAGCTTGGCCAGCGCGTGCTCGTCGCGCAAGTCCGTGCCGCGGCGCAGCGCGCTCAAGGCCGTCAGGCGGTACAGCGCGCCCGAGTCCAGGTAATGAAAGCCCAGCTTGTCGGCCACGCGGTGCGCCACCGTGCCCTTGCCGGAAGCGGTGGGGCCGTCGATGGCGATGACTGGGATGTGGGAGGTCGGCATAGTATGAGCAATCAATTAAATCAGGGTGTCTTTTGCAATCCCCGCAAACGCGGCGAAATACTCGGGGAAGGTCTTGGCCACGCATTTCGGGTCATTGATGCGCATCTCATTGCCGCGGCGCGCGGCGCCGTCCAGCGAGGCGAGCGAGAAGCACATGGCCATGCGGTGGTCGTCATACGTGTCGATGGTGGCGGCAAGAATCTCGGCCGGCGGCGTCACGCGCAGGTAATCGGCGCCCTCTTCCACTTCCGCGCCGAGTTTACGCAATTCCGTTGCCATGGCGGCCAGGCGGTCCGTTTCCTTGACCCTCCAGCTGGCGATATTGCGCAAAGTGCTGGTGCCGTCCGCGTACAGGGCGGCCACGGCGATCGTCATGGCCGCGTCGGGAATATGGTTGAAATCCATGTCGACGGCTTTCAATACGCCGTTCGAACGGGCTTCGATCCAGTTCTCGCCCATGGTGATGGTCGCGCCCATCTGCTGCAAGGCTTCGACGAAGCGCACGTCGCCCTGGATGCTGTCGCGCCCCACGCCTTCCACGCGCACGGGACCGCCGCCGATGGCGCCGGCCGCCAGGAAATACGAGGCCGACGACGCATCGCCTTCCACGTGGATGGTGCCCGGGCTTTGATATTGCTGGCCCGGTTGCACGGTGAACGACTGCCAGCCGTCATGCTCGACCGTCACGCCGAAACGGCGCATCAGGTTCAGCGTGATCTCGATGTACGGCTTCGAAATCAGCTCGCCCGTCACATCGATGGTGACAGCATGGTCGCGCGCCATCAGCGGCGCCACCATCAGGAGGGCCGTCAAAAACTGGCTCGACACGTTGCCGCGCACGGCGATGCGCTGCGCGTGGATGTGGCCACGGCGGATGCGCAGCGGCGGGAAGCCCTGCTCGCCCGTGTATTCGATCTGCGTGCCGACGGCGTTCAGCGCGTCGACCAGGTCGCCGATGGGGCGCTCGTGCATGCGCGATACGCCATGCAGGGTATAGTCGCCGCCGATCACGGCCAGCGCCGCCGTCAGCGGGCGGATCGCCGTGCCGGCGTTCCCCATGAACAGGTCCGCCTCGTGGTGCGGGAACACGCCGCCACAGCCGTCCACGTGGTGGATCTGATGCGCCGTGGCCGGATCGCCCGTCAGCTCGTCCTGCGTCCATTTCACGCCCAGCGACGTCAATGCCGTCAGCATGACGAAGGTGTCGTCGGAGGCGAGCAGGTCGACGATCTTCGTCGTGCCCTTGGCCAGCGCGGCCAGCAGCAACACGCGATTGGAAATGCTTTTCGAGCCGGGCAAGCGCACCGTGCCTTCGGCATGCATCACCGGCTTCAAATCGATATGGTGGGGGTAGTGCTTGGTCTGGGTCATGCTGGAATCCTTGAGTATTTATCGTGAGGGCAAGGCTGGCACTTCCGCCGTTTCAATCGCCTCGATCCATTGCTGCCGCGCGTGCTGGGCGTTCGCATACACGCCTTCGATGGCGGCGCCGTCATTCGCGGCCAGATGGGCGCGCAAGGTCGTCAACTGCGCCAGGTAGGCGTCCAGTTCGTGCAGCAGCGCCGGCTGGTTGGCCAGGCTGATGTCGCGCCACATTTCCGGCGATGAGCCAGCGATGCGCGTAAAGTCGCGAAAGCCGCTGGCCGCGTATTGGAACAGCAGGCCCGCGTGCGGTTTGTTGGCGATGTCGTCGACCAGCGCAAAGGCCAGCAAATGCGGCAGATGGCTGACGGCGGCAAACACCTTGTCATGCTCTTCGGGGCTCAAGGTATGCAGGATGGCGCCGCAGGCGCGCCACGCGGCCGCCACGCGCGCCACGTCGGCCGCGGCGTTTTCCGCCAGCGGCGTGAGCACCACTTTCTTGCCCTGATACAGATCGATGATGGCGGCGTCGGGGCCATTCGTCTCGCGCCCCGCGATCGGGTGGCCCGGCACGAATTGCCCGACTTTTCCACCCAGCGCCGCGCGCGCGGCCGCCACCACGTCGCTTTTCGTGCTGCCCGCATCGGTGACGATGGTGCCCGGCTGCAGGTGCGGCGCGATGGCTGCCAGGATGGCGCCCGTTTGCGCCACGGGCGCGGCCAGCAGCACCAGATCGGCGCCATGCAAGGCTTGCGCCATGTCGCCGCCGATTTCATCGATGATGCCCAGTTCGAGCGCGCGCACCATCGACGCCTGCGAGCGGCCCATGCCGACCACGGTGGCCGCCACGCCCGCATGTTTCAGGGCGCGCGCGAACGAACCGCCGATCAGGCCTACGCCAAAGATGACTACCTTGTTCAGTGCAGGCGTCGTCATATCGTCAGGCCAGCGCTTTCGTCAGCGCGGCGATGAAGATGGCGTTTTCCTGCGGCAGGCCGATGGAAATGCGCAGCCATTGCGGCAAGCCATAGCTGCCCACGGGACGCACGATCACGCCCTGCTTGAGCAGCGCCAGGTTCACGCGCGCGCCGGCGCCATCGTCGTCGCCCACCTTGACCAGCACGAAATTGCCGTGCGACGGCACGTATTCCAGGCCCAGTTGCGTAAACGCTTCCGTAAACTGCTGGTAGCCGGCCGCGTTGTTGCGCGCGCTTTGCTCGAGGAAGGCCTTGTCGTTCAGGGCGGCAATCGCGGCCGCCTGCGCCAGCGAGTTGACGTTGAACGGCTGGCGGATGCGGTTCATCAGGTCCGTCAGCACAGGCTGGGCGATGGCGAAGCCGATGCGCAGGCCGGCCAGGCCGTAGGCCTTCGACAGGGTGCGCGAGACCACCAGGTTCGGATACTGGCGCACCCACGCCGTCGACTCGTACTGGTCGTCGGCCGACAGGAATTCGTTGTAGGCCTCGTCCAGCACGACGACCACATGCGCCGGCACTTTCTGCAGGAAGGCTTCGAGCTGCGCCGCCGTCAGGAAGGTGCCGGTCGGGTTATTCGGGTTGGCGATGAAAACCAGACGCGTGTCGTCGGCAATCGCCGCCGCCATGGCGTCCAGGTCATGGCCGTAGGCTTGCGCCGGGACGACGATGTGGCGCGCGCCCAGGCCTTGCGTGGCCAGCGCGTACACGGCGAACGAATACTGCGAGTACACGACGGATTCGCCATGCTGCACGAAGGCGTGCGCGGCGATTTCCAGGATGTCGTTGCTGCCATTGCCCAGGGTGATCCAGTCGGCCGGCACGTCATAGCGCTTCGACAGCACGGCTTTCAAGTCAAAGCCGTTGGCGTCCGGGTAGCGGCCCAGGTCATCGATGGCGGCGATCATCGCCTGCTTGGCCGATTCCGGCATGCCGTACGGGTTTTCATTCGACGCCAGCTTGACGATGGCTGCCTCGTCGAGGCCGAATTCGCGCGCGACTTCCGCGATCGGTTTGCCGCTCTGGTAAGGGGCGATGGCGCGGACGTATTCTGGACCGATATTTTTAGACATGGTGTTCTTTAAAAAAGTGGGTGATTGTAAGAATAGCTACAGTTTCACAGGCTGACCGGATACGACCCCAGCACCTTGAAAAACGCCGCATTGCTTTGCAGCTCGGCCAGCGCCTGGGCGACGGCCGCGTCGTGCACGTGGCCTTCCACATCGACATAGAAATAATACTCCCAGCTGCCCATGCGCGCCGGGCGCGACTCGAAGCGCGTCATCGACACGCCGTGTTTCGCCAGGGGCGCCAGCAACTGGTACACGGCGCCCGCCTTGTTCGGCACGGCCAGCACCAGCGACGTCTGGTCCTTGCCCGACGGCGCCGTCTGCAAGGTGCCCACGACGGCAAAGCGCGTGCGGTTGTGCGGGTCGTCCTGGATATGGCCCTTGACCACGCCCAGCTTGTACTGCGCGCCGGCCAGTTCGCTGGCAATCGCGGCCACCGTGCCATCTTCGCCGGCCATGCGGGCCGCTTCGGCGTTCGATGCCACGGCGTGGCGCGCGACGTGCGGATAATTCTGGTTCAGCCACACCTGGCACTGCGCCAGCGCCTGCGAATGGGCGCAGATGGAGGTAACGCCGTCCATGTTGCCGCTCTTCGTCATCAGGCTGTGGTGCACGGCGATCGCCACCTCGCCGCTGATGATGAGGCTCGTCTGCAGCATCATGTCGAGCGTGCGGTTGACGGCGCCTTCCGAGGAATTCTCGATCGGCACCACGCCGAAGTCCGCCGTTCCCGCTTCGGCGGAACGGAACACTTCATCGATGGATGCGCACGGCAAGCCTTCGACGGCGCTGCCGAACTGCTGATACACGGCCTGTTCGCTGAAGGTGCCGGCCGGGCCCAGATACGCCACGGTGACCCGCTTTTCCAGCGAGCGGCAGGACGACATGATTTCGCGGAAGATGGTCTGTACTTCGCGGTCGCCCATGGGGCCGGGATTGCGCTCGGCCACGCCGCGCAGCACCTGCGCCTCGCGCTCGGGACGGAACACGGGCGCCTGCGTCTCGGCCTTCACATGGCCCACTTGCTGGGCGATTTGCGCGCGGCGGTTCAGCAGCTCGAGGATTTGCGCGTCGATCGCATCGATCTGTTCGCGCAGCGGTTTCAATTTATCGGTCATGGTGGTTTGTTTCGTCAGCTGTACTTCAATCATGGCCGCGCGGCCTGCGCCGGCGGCGGGCCGGCGCGGTCGTCTAGGCGACTCAGCGTCCGGCAAACTCGTTCAAATAGTTGACCAGGGCTTGCACGCCCTCGATCGGCATCGCGTTATAGATCGATGCACGCATGCCGCCGACGGACTTGTGGCCCTTCAGTTGCAGCAGGCCGCGCTGCTTGGCGCCAGCCAGGAATGCATCGTTCAGACTTTCGTCGCGCAGATAGAACGGGATGGTCATGCGCGAGCGGTATGCGGGGTCGACCCGGTTCTGGTAGAAGTCGTCCGCATCGAGCGCCGCGTACAGCAGCGCCGCTTTCTCAATATTACGCTGTTCCATGGCTGCAACGCCACCCTGGCGTTTGAGCCACTGGAAAACCAGGCCGGCGATATAGATGCCGTAGGTGGGCGGCGTGTTGTACATCGACTCATGTTCGGCAACGATGGTCCAGTCGAAGGCCGACGGGCAGATCGGCAAGGCCTTGCCCAGCAAGTCTTCGCGCACGATGACCAGGGTCAGGCCCGCCGGGCCGATATTTTTCTGCGCGCCGCCGAAGATGACGCCGTATTGCGACACGTCGATCACGCGCGACAGAATGTGCGAGGACATGTCTGCCACGATGGTGGTCCCTGCCGGCACGTCTGGCGCCTGCTGGAATTCCACACCGTCGATGGTTTCATTGGTGCAGATATGCAGGTAGGCGGCGCCTGGCGTCAGCTTCCATTCGGAGACTGGCGGCACGCCCGTGAAACGGGCAGCCTTGGACGACGCGGCCACGTTGACGTTCGCATACTTGGCCGCTTCCTGGATCGACTTGCCCGACCACGAACCCGTGTGCACGAAGTCCACGGTGGCCGGCTGCTGCGCGGCCAGGCCCGCCAGGTTCATCGGGATGATGGCGTTCTCGCCCAGTCCACCGCCCTGCAGGAACAAGATTTTGTAGTTCGCGGGCACGGCCAGCAGCTCGCGCAGGTCGGCCACGGCCTGCTGGTAGATGGAAATGAATTCGGGACCACGGTGGCTCATTTCCATCACCGACATGCCACTGCCATGCCAGTCCTGCATCTCGGCGGCCGCTTGCGCCAGCACTTCCTTGGGCAGGACGGCGGGGCCGGCGGAGAAGTTGTAGATATGGGTCACGATACGGTCCTTAGTAAAATGAAATTATTGGGGCGACTGCGTGGCCGCCCGCATGACCTGGTCAAGCACGGCGTTCACGCGGGGGATCAGCACGCGCTGGCTGATGGCCATCGATTCGGCGGACAGTTGCGGCATGGTGGCCAGCATCTTGCGGCCCAGCGGCGTCTTGTAGAAGGCCGTCAGCTGCTCGACTTCCGGCACCGTGTAAAAGCGCGCGTACAGGGGCACCATTTCATCGCCCAATTCATCGATCAGGGTCGGATCGGCCAGCACCTGCGTCAGGGTGGCGATGGCCAGGGGAATTTCCTCTTCGGCGCTGGCCAGCGCGCGCGCCTTGCGCTGCTCGTCCAGCTTCGGGTTGCCGTTGATTTGCTGCTGCGCCGACTGGCGGATCATGGCGGGCACCGATTGCAGCATCTGGTCGAAGATATTGCGCGTCAGTTGCGGGAACTGCATCGCGTCGAGCATGCGCCGCACTGCCACTTTCATGGCGGGGCTGGGCGCCGCCTGGCGCGAAGGCGTGGCTTGCGTGCTCTGGGCCAGGGCCGGCAGGGTCGCAAGGAAGGCCAGCGAAAACGCGGCAAAGAAGGTGGCAACGATTTTTCTCATGGCATGCGGGACTTTATAAAAGCGGGGAACAAATGGGACACGCAGGCTGGCGCCGCAACTGGCGCGCCAATAGCAATTGGGGCTCCCGAAAGAGCCCCAATCATCTTACTCCGGCTGGGCCGGATCGGCCGGATCGACCGGGTCGGCCGCCGCCGGCGCGGCCTCCGTGCCCGCCTCCGTCGTCAGTTCGACTTCGTCGATATCCGTTTCCACCACGCGCTGCAGGCCGGATAGCTTGGTGCCGTCTTCCACGGCGATCAGGGTCACGCCCTGCGTCGCGCGGCCCATCTCGCGGATTTCCGACACGCGGGTGCGGATCAATACGCCACCGGTGGTGATCAGCATGATTTCATCGCTGGTATCGACCAGGGTCGCGGCAACCACTTTACCGTTGCGTTCGCTGGTCTGGATGGCGATCATGCCTTTCGTGCCACGGCCATGGCGCGTGTACTCGGTGATCGGCGTACGCTTGCCGTAGCCGTTTTCCGTTGCCGTCAGCACCGATTGCTGCTCGTTCTCGGCCACCAGCAGGGCGATCACGTGCTGGCCTTCTTCCAGGTTCATGCCGCGCACGCCGCGCGCCGTACGGCCCATCGGACGCACATCGTTTTCATCGAAGCGCACTGCCTTGCCCGAATCGGAGAACAGCATCACGTCGTGCTGGCCGTCGGTCAGCGCCGCGCCGATCAGGAAGTCGCCGTCGTCCAGGTCGACCGCGATGATGCCGGCCTTGCGTGGATTGCTGAAGTCCTTCAGCGGCGTTTTCTTGACGGTACCGAGGCTGGTCGACATGAACACGTAATGGTCTTCCGGGAACGTGCGGTTCTCGCCCGACAGCGGCAGGATCACGGTGATCTTTTCGTTGTCCTGCAGCGGGAACATGTTGACGATCGGCTTGCCGCGCGAATTGCGCGAGCCTTGCGGCACTTCCCACACCTTCAGCCAGTACATGCGGCCACGATCCGAGAAGCACAGGATGTAGTCGTGCGTGTTGGCGATGAACAGCTGGTCGATCCAGTCTTCCTCTTTCGTCGCCATGGCCTGCTTGCCGCGGCCACCGCGCTTCTGCGCGCGGTATTCGGTGATCGGCTGGGCCTTCATGTAGCCGGTGTGCGACAGGGTCACGACCATGTCCTGCGGCGTGATCAGGTCTTCCGTTTCCAGGTCGGTCGCGTTCAACTCGATCTGCGAGCGGCGCGCGTCCTTGTTGCCAATGCCGTATTCGTTCTTCGCCGCCGTCATTTCATCGGTGATGATGACGGTCACGCGTTCAGGCTTAGCCAGGATGTCGAGCAAGTCGGCGATATGCTCCATCACGTCCTTGTACTCGTTGACGATCTTGTCCTGCTCCAGGCCGGTCAGGCGCTGCAGGCGCATTTGCAGAATTTCCTGCGCCTGGTCGTCCGACAGCTTGTACAGGCCATCCGTTTGCATGCCATAGTGTTTCGGCAGGTTTTCGGGACGGTAGGCATCGATGCCGCCTGGCGTCGTGCCGTCGCCCGTGCGGGCCAGCATTTCGCGCACGACGGACGAATCCCAGGCCTTGGCCATCAGCTCGACCTTGGCGATCGGCGGCGTCGGCGCAGCCTTGATGATGGCGATGAAGTCATCGATGTTGGCCAGCGCGACAGCCAGGCCTTCGAGCACGTGGCCGCGTTCGCGCGCCTTGCGCAGTTCGAACACGGTACGGCGCGTCACCACTTCGCGGCGGTGCGACAGGAAGCACTGCAGCATCTGCTTGAGGTTCAGCAGCTTCGGCTGTCCATCGACCAGGGCCACCATGTTCATGCCGAAGGTATCCTGCAACTGGGTCTGCTTGTACAGATTGTTCAGCACCACTTCCGGCACTTCGCCCCGTTTCAGCTCGATCACCACGCGCATGCCCGACTTGTCGGATTCGTCGCGGATGTCGGAAATGCCGTCGAGCTTCTTGTCGCGCACGTTTTCAGCGATGCGTTCCAGCAAGGACTTCTTGTTGACCTGGAATGGCAGTTCGTCGACGATGATGGCGATGCGGCCGCCATCCTTGCCGTATTCTTCGAAGTGGGTCTTGGCGCGCATGACCACGCGGCCGCGGCCCGTGCGGTAGCCGTCGCGCACGCCGGACACGCCATAGATGATGCCGGCCGTCGGGAAGTCCGGCGCCGGGATCAGCTCGATCAATTCATCGATCGTGCAATCGGGGTTGCGCAGCACGTGCAGCGCGCCGTCGATGACTTCGGTGATGTTGTGTGGCGGAATGTTCGTCGCCATGCCGACGGCGATACCGGACGAGCCATTGATCAGCAGGTTCGGGATACGCGTCGGCAAGACCGTCGGTTCCTTTTCCTTGCCATCGTAGTTGGGCTGGAAGTCGACGGTATCCTTGTCGATATCGGCCAGCAGTTCGCCGGCGATCTTGTCCAGGCGGCACTCGGTGTAACGCATCGCCGCGGCGCCGTCGCCGTCGACGGAACCGAAGTTGCCCTGGCCATCGACGAGCATGTAGCGCAGCGAAAAATCTTGCGCCATGCGCACCAGCGTGTCGTAGATCGAGGCATCGCCGTGGGGATGGTATTTACCCATGGTTTCGCCGACCACGCGGGCGCACTTGACGTAAGGGCGGTTCCACACGTTATTCATTTCATGCATCGCGAACAAGACGCGGCGGTGCACTGGCTTCAAGCCATCGCGCGCATCGGGCAAGGCGCGACCGACGATCACGCTCATGGCGTAATCGAGGTAGCTCTTGCGCATCTCTTCTTCGAGGGAAATAGGAATTGTTTCTTTTGCGAATTGATCCATTGGCGGTTCGACTGATCTCAGGCTGTGGTTAACTTATCTGTTACGCAATGTATGACGCAATACTGCATATCCTGGGTGGCTGTCGTCGTGGACGCCGCGCCGCGCGCTGCTGGCGCGGCCCGGCTTCCATGTCGCAGAGTGCCAGACAAATCGGCGGGCTGGCGGCACGGCCAGTACGGGTACCGCAAGGGTACGTCCTGGCCATGCAGTGCCGCCGTGGGCATTTGCTCGACACTCTTAACAGTCAAGCGCACGATTTTAGCATGCGCGCCCAGCTACCTGTACAAATTGGCCATACCAACAAGATTGGCAGTTTGCACCGGGGACGTGCACGTTGACCTGTCGATAATGCACAATGGCAATATCAGTTCAAGATACCTGCCCTTAAAAGAGGCAAAAAAAGCGATCAATTGTTACAGGCGCGTTACAAATGGGCATTTTCGTTGCGCAAAAACAACGCACGGTCTAAAATCGGGCAAGCTTTGATTTAACCACGGTCGTGTGCCCCTGATGCGTGTGGCAAAATGACTGGGAAGTTAATTGCTAGTTTCGCAATCTGAAACGAGCGCATATGGTCTACATGATAAAATCTTGGCACGTAGCACCAGTAGCGCAGTGTTGTTCTGCGGATATCACCCCCCGAAAGGAAAAAAGAATGAATAAATTTGTAACGCTGTTTTTCGCTGCATCCGCAGTGATTGCTGGCTCGGCTTCGGCCCAAACCCCAACCTCCCCACCATTCGCGCCAGTTACCACTGACATCAAAGCACCAAGCCCAAAAAGCGCTTACGTGCAAGATGCCCGCGGCGTAATCGTGCGTGACCCATTCGGCCTGTGCTGGCGTACCGGCTACTGGACACCTGCTGACGCAGTGCCAGGTTGCGACGTGCCACTGTGCGTAGAGCCAGAAACCCTGCAAGACGGCAAATGCGTGGCTCCTCCAGCACCAGTCGTACCTGCTCCAGCACCAGCACCTGTCGTGCCAGTGCCAGTCGTAGTTGCTCCTACCTCGGAAAAAGTCAGCTTCGCCGCTGATGCATTCTTCGATTTCGACAAAGCTACGCTGAAGCCAGAAGGCAAAGCCAAGCTGGACGAGCTGTCCGCACAACTGGGCGGCATCAACCTGGAAGTCATCATCGCTGTGGGTCACACCGATTCCGTCGGCACCGATGCTTACAACCAAAAACTGTCGGTACGTCGTGCTGATGCTGTCAAAGCCTACCTGGTCACCAAAGGCGTTGAAAGCAACCGCGTGTACACCGAAGGCAAAGGCGAGAAACAACCTGTTGCTGATAACAAAACTGCCGAAGGCCGTGCGAAAAACCGTCGCGTGGAAATCGAAGTTGTTGGTACCCGCAACAAGTAATAGCTGACTCCCTGGACTTGCCGCAAGTCATCGCGCAAGTCAAGAACAGCATGAAAAACCCCGCTACGGCGGGGTTTTTTTTCGTCCGTGGCTGCCCAATTGTAAAATTGCCGCTATTATTCGACCTATGAACGCCGACCCTCTTGAAATCCAAAAATTCAGTGAGCTGGCCCACCGCTGGTGGGACCCCACTTCCGAGTTTCGTCCCCTGCACGAAATTAACCCCCTGCGCCTGGAATGGATCAACGCAAAAGTGCCGCTGGCCGGCAAGCGCGTGATCGACATCGGCTGCGGCGGCGGCATCCTGGCCGAATCGATGGCCCGCAAGGGCGCCGACGTGACGGGCATCGACCTGTCCGACAAGGCATTGAAAGTTGCCGACCTGCACAGCCTGGAATCGGGCGCCAAGGTACGCTACAAGCTGATCGCCGCCGAAGCCATGGCCGAGGAAGAGCCGGGCCAGTACGACGTCGTGACCTGCATGGAAATGCTCGAGCACGTGCCGGACCCCGCCGCCATCGTCAAGGCCTGCGCCGCACTGGTGAAACCGGGCGGCCACGTGTTCCTGTCGACCCTGAACCGCAACCCGAAAGCGTATCTGTTCGCCATCCTGGGCGCCGAATACCTGCTGCGTCTGCTGCCGAAAGGCACGCACGACTATGACAAATTCATCACCCCGGCGGAACTGTCGCAATACCTGCGCAGCGCCGGGCTGGACGTCAACAGCATGCGCGGCATGGGCTACAATCCATTGACCAAGATTTACTCACTTAATAGCGATACCAGCGTCAATTACCTGGTGGCCTGCACCCGGCCGCTGTAACCATCACGCACAATACAAGGCGGCTGCGGCCGCCATTTTTCATTCCCACTTGACACACTTTTCCCGCCATGATCACAGACCATCTGCCAGCACCGCGCGCCATCCTGTTCGACCTCGACGGCACCCTGGCCGACACCGCGCCCGACCTGGCAGCGGCCATCAACCTGTTGCGCGCGCGCGCCGGCCTGGCGCCGACCCCGTATGACATCCTGCGCCCCACGGCCTCGGCCGGCGCGCGCGGCATGATAGGCGCGTCGTATGGCGTCCAACCGGGCGAAAGCGGCTACGAAGCCCTGAAAGACGGCTTCCTGAACAATTACGAAGCGGCCCTGGCCGTGGAAAGCCGTTTATTCGACGGTATCCCCGCCCTGCTGGAAGGCCTGCAAGCCCTGGGCCTGGCCTGGGGCGTGGTCACCAACAAGGCCGCCCGCTTCACCGACCCGCTGGTCGGCCAGATCGGCCTGGGCGCCGCCGGCTGCGTGATTTCGGGCGACACCATGGCGCACCCGAAACCCCACCCTGCCCCCCTGCTGGAAGCGGCGCGCCGCCTGGAGCTGGCGCCGGAGGACTGCTGGTACGTGGGCGACGACCTGCGCGACATCCAGGCCGGCCGCGCCGCCGGCATGCGCACGGTCGCCTGCGCCTGGGGCTACTGCGGCCCCGTCGAGCCGCAGCACTGGAACGCCGACCATTTGCTGGATACGCCGCAAGCGCTGCTCGAGCTGGTCAGCGCCGTGGTGAAGGCGGCGCAGGCGCGGCAGCTGGCAGCATAAACCGGCCTGCGCTTGATCTGGCACGCCGGCAAGCGAATGCATCATGCAAGAGTGGGCAGATTGCGCTACAATGAAGGTTCTGTGGGGACGACCTGGTTTCGACGTGGGTTGCAAAGCAGCGCAGGGCATACCGAGGGCGGGCTACCTCGTAAATACAACCTGAAAAAACTTAACTGCAAACGATAACTCGTACGCACTGGCAGCTTAATCGCTGTTAGCTCTAGAACACCTCGTCCCTGGGGTGGGCCGTCAAAAGCTCTAGAGTCATTTACAGGGACTCGTCGTATGCTGGGTTACTTAGCGTCCGACTAAATAATAGGTAACTCGCTTGCCCATAACGTGCACATCCGTGCTGGCTGAGTTAAATTAAATGATAGTGCTAAGTATGTAGAACTGTCTGTAGAGTGCTTGCGGACGCGGGTTCGATTCCCGCCGTCTCCACCACTGAATAAATAAAAGGGCTTCCCCGTTTTGGCGGGGAGGCCCTTTTTATTTATTCCATGCATGCAGAACGCGGGCGTCAAATCCGCGTCCGGTACGGGCGCGGGGGTTTTGCGGGACTTCGGCGAGCGCAGCTCGGCGCCGCAAAACCGGGTTGCGCTTGCAAGCGCAACCCTCTCCGATTCTTCTGACTAGCTCTTGCGCCGCAGGCGGTTTCCTAGCAACAACATCAGCTGCTCAGGCCGTGTGCCAATGACGGACCTGCCCCTCTATGTGGGAAGCAAAACAGATGAGGCATGCTGACTGGACGATGATTGCCAGAATATACGGGCGTTGGATGCCGGATGCAGATCAGGCGGCCGGATCAACAGCGGAAATTGTGTTCGGTCTTTACTGATTAAATCTGGCGGCTGTCTGTCCTGCAACATCAGGGGCCAATGATATAGTGGCGGGAATGTACTCACTGAAGAAAACTGCCATGAAAAACGACACAAACGCTCGCCCGCAAGCAACCCAAGCGCCTGCCAGGCTCAGCAAAGGGGACTTCGTCACCGCACTGCGCAAGCTGCTGCAAGAAGAAGGAACGGCCGGCAAGTCCAGCGTGGACGTACGCGCTGCGAACCTGCACACCGACGTTGGCGTCTATCCGGCGCGCGGCCACTCGATGCCGACCTGTTGCACGGTAATGTATGAAGAGATGCAGCCGGGTGACGAGATACTGTTGACGCCACCCGGCGGCAAAGGACCTACGCTCCTGGTACGGTATAAATTCCCGCGCTGAGAATCGCGGCCTTAGGCTACTGATGGAGATTCGCAGCGCTAATCGGCTCCGTCCGCTTCCCCCCTGCAGCGGATATGGAGCGTCCGAGCAGGCCGGGTTTCACAACAGCGACCTCGGCAGCCCAGTCTCATTGTGTTTTTGGGGCATGACGATTGATGCCGCCTGGACTGCGGCAGTTTCAGCGTCGTTACCGCCCTCAGTATTACTTGATACGGCCACTTGGACAGAAAAACCCCATGCATCAATGCAGCCGCGCTGAAGGCGTCGAATTGAACGGTTCAGGTCTCTTATGGAACATGAAATACGCAAATGGCACAAAGTAGAACACTAGCCAGTGCCCGGAGAAACCACGCACTTGATTTACCTTGAAAGTGGAATACTCCACGGCGCTCAGTTCGCGAATGAAATTTCCACGGTTCAATAGCACAAATTTCCCGTCAACGATCGAAGGATTGCCGCCCGCCGCGTTCATCATGAAGAGTGCAAAATTCACCAATGCGTAAGCAGCTATACAGAGTCCCAGTCCGACCACCCACTTCGGAAAAGCTGCGCGTAGTTCAGCGAACGTTGGTTTGGGGCCGAGTGACTTTCGACTGGAGAAGACAAACGGAATGAACACAAGGAAAATGCCGCCGTGCAGCCACCAGATCGCAGGAAAATTATCAGATACATTGACTCCCATCAATGCCGCAATGTGCGCAATCAGTGCGGTTGCAAAGCCAATTAGTGAGGCAAAGCCAAGAATTTGGTTCATAGAATCGGATTACATATATCGTAAAGATGTCGGTCTGCAACTAAATTCGTAAGTGATGCAACTTCACAAAGTATATTAACTGTCCGGCTTGCGCCCTGTGAAAAAAGGCCAGGCAAACACCACAATGCCTGCAACGACACATCCGGCCAGGCTAACGGCGACACCAAAAATGTACCACGCCACATCGACTCCGTGACTATAGAGCGTTCCGACAAATAGTCCACTCACCAGCCAGACTAACACCGCTAATTTAAGCAGAAAATATTTTACTTTACCGATGGGACGATTCAGCCGCATTTGTTGAATAGCGGCCATGCCCATGACTAAACACGCCACACCAGCCGCAATTATCAAGCGTGAAACCGAATGCTCCATGTCGCAATCTGACTTGTAGTTGAGCCAGCGGGCCCAGAGATTAAAAGATCGAGGGCTTAAATCCAGCAGCCAATTATCGCTTGCCACGACATCGCCGGCTTGAGTCTGCACTACGGAACCCGTGCGGCCAGAGAGCGGAGGCGCAGCGTTCACTTTACAAATTCCCGTCCTTAGCGCCATGGGTCGACGTACTCGCAAGCAGAAGCCTTGCTTCCCTTATTGGAGTACCAAACCGAAATACGGCACCTGACGTTGACAGCACCACAACCCAGCCAGCCTTGATTGTTATTTGATCAAATGGATTGGATTGATCCGAAACAAACGTCCAAACAGGTTCATGATTTTGCAGCGATTCCAAAACGACTACGCCGATTGAGCCGTGTTCCATAGCCTCGCCGCACTTGACTATGTACTGTCCACCATACAGCTCTTCTTGCGCCAGAATCGCGACATTGAGCCAACTGCCAAGCTCCTGTTCTTCATGTACTTTGGCCATCCAGGTTTCGTGTACTTCGTAGATATCACCGTTGGTGCACACGAGGCCATTGTAGCTTCGCACCTCTTGGTTCTTCCACTTTTTTGCCATCACTGTGATTGATTCCATATTTAGAAATGAGCGACTGCACGCCCTGAATTAAATAACTTGTATTCTTGCCCGTAACGGAATGCAAGAAGCAGCGCAAGCTTATTCCACATCCGCTCTTGGCCGGTTAATTGTCTGCACTTTGCCAGCAAAACTTTCAAGACGCCTAATGCGCTGCAGCGCGGCGGCTCCCCCCAGAATTAAAACCAGCCATACCCGAGCACCAGCTTAACGCTAATGTAATTAGTAAATATGCTATATTTACTAACACTAAAAATCTAGACTCACGTCCGCGTCCGTTGTTATCGGTCACGCAGACCAGGCCAACCCGAACATCAATGGCGGCGGCGAAAAAAATAGCGAGCAGGATTACAGGCATGGCCAGCGAGTTATCTTCAGCAAAGGCAAGATTATCCAAGTCACCAAGCTAAAGCGCCATCTGGCCGAACGCGATCTCGAAGCATTGGCAAAGAAATCCCAACCATGAAAATTGCTCGCCTGCTTTCCTCCAGTTTCCTCGTGCTGGCTGCGGCCCTCGTCGCTTATGGTCTTTTCGGCTTCTCCCGTTTTGCCTGGTACACCGGCGCATACTATGATGAGCGCATGATCTTGTTCGATCACGGCTTCTATCCTTTTGCGTGGGGTATCGCGCTGCTGCTGATGGGGCAAATCGCCCGTTTGCACCATCGTCAACCGGCGATGCTGCTCGCCGCTGGCGCCGCCCTGGTGCTGCTTCTCTGGAAGCGTGCAACAGTGCCCGCTCCTATCACCAATCAGCAAATTTTCCCTGATCCAGCTTTACTGGAGGGACTGATTGTTACCGCTGTCGTGGTCATCGTCCTGGCGCTGATAGACCGTCCCGTCGAGCAGGCCATCCGCAAGGCTCTTGCCCGTACCCCGTGATCCCGGGGGCCAGAGCCACTCGGATACGCTCTCGGCATGAAAGAATCATTGCTGCGATATGAGTTGCTTGATAGCCCTCCGATACTTTGCCACCCGCTCCAAATCCTTCGGCGTCGGATTCTCTATCCTCGACAAGTCGCTATTCTCTGCCAGATCAGCCAGCTTGACGGCCTTGCCGACGGGGTTCAATGCCGCGCGGGCGATGAACGCTTCGTAGGACTCGCCTTCGATCTTGGTCACGGCGCGCACGCCGTCGATGACTTCCCGGGGAAATCCTTCGCGTACCAGGTCGTCGAAGGTGACTTTGCCGTCGCTGTCTTCCACCACATCATGCAGCACAGCGACAATCTGCTGGGCGCCGGGGGCGACGCGCAGCATGACGCGCAAGGGGTGGAGGATGTACGGCGCACCGCCCTTGTCCGTCTGGCCGGCATGGGTGGCGGCGGCAATTTCAATCGCGCGCTCCAGGGTGGCGCGTCTTGCGTTTTCACTCATGTTCACTCCTTTTCATTCCACTTTGATCGATGACCCCGTTGCGCGCCAGCCGCGGCGCTGCAAATGGCAAACGCTGGTGCACAGCACGGCTGGCAAGAATAAATTGAGGACCGGTACGAGCATCAGCAAGCACAGCAACAGTCCCAGGGCAAAAATCGCCGGGCGCTGTTCGCGGCGCAACGCCGCTTGCTGTTCCGCTCCGAGCACCTCTTCAGCTGCCGCGCCGTAGATCATGTGGACATTCCAGGCCAGCAAGTACGAGATCAGCACGCACATGGCCCACACGGGGATCAGCAGGGAAAGCAGCAGCAACAGGCGACGCCGCCAGGCGGGACGCGCGGCGGACAGCTCCAGGCCGGCCGGTGCTTGCCACGCTGCATAGCGGCGCGCCGCCACAGCCTTGGCGCGCTCCAGCAACAGCCAGCGCAGCGGCAAGCGCGCCGTACCGATGGCGCCGACGATAAAAACCACGACATAGAACAAGGCAGCCAGCGCCAGCAAGGCCAGGGCGATCTGGCCGATCGACAGCATGGCCTTGGCGGCACTGCCCATGCCGCCGGCGATATTGCCCATCTGCGAGAGCGTGGCAGGCCCATTGGCCAGTGTCCCGACGCCATCCATCACGCCCAGGCCCAGCAAGCCGGTAACGGATACCAGCGCCAGCATGGCGCTCAGCTCGACAAAGAAGCGGCCGAAATAGCTATACAGCCCCAGCCACAGGGCCCCGACGGCCATGCACCACAGCGCGGAGCGCCACCACAGCCCCGCATGACGCGCATCGCGCAATCCCAAGCCGATGCAGGTGAAGGCTTCCCGCCAGGCCAGCAGCCAGGTTTGCAATGTTTGTGTCACGCTCAGGCGTACTCCGCAATGAAGGGGCGGATACGTCGATCCGGATGTTGCCGATTGTACATGGACTAAACCGGTACCCGCGCCGCCGAGAGCAAAGGACAAGCCTGCGCAATCCCCCATACCCCGCCGCAACGGCGTACACTGGCTTCTCTTCCATCAACGCATTGGTCCACCGTGAAACTATCACGCTTTATTACCGGCCATCTGGAGCCGATCCTGGAAGAGTGGGAACTCTTCGCCAGGTCGCTTCCCATTCCTGGCGCCGCCATCTCGAAGGCAGAATTACGCGATCATGCCAAGCAGATGCTGCAAACCATCGTGCACGACATGGACGTCATCGAGAACGCGGCGCAGCGAAAGAAAAAATCGACCACGGGCGTGTCGGAAATCACGGGCAAGGAAACGGCCGCCGCCACGCATGGCTCGCTGCGCCAGCAGATCGGCTTCACGCTGCCGCAGCTGACGGCGGAATTTCGCGCGATGCGGGCCAGCGTTCTGCGCCTGTGGATGGCACAGGTGTCGGTAGCGTCGAAAACGGCAACGGACGACATCTTGCGCTTCAATGAAGCGATAGACCAAGCGCTGCAGGAATCGGCCATACGCTATTCGCAGCAGAGCGACCGCACCCGCAATACCTTTCTCGCCATCCTCAGCCACGATCTGCGCAGTCCGCTGAGCACCATGACGATGGCTGGTGCGCTGCTGAGCCGGCCGAGCGCGAGCCCTTCTTCCACGGTGCAGATCGGCGCACGGGTTGCCCGCAGTGCAGCGACCATGACAACCATGGTGAACGATCTGCTGGAATTCGCCAGGACGCAGTTGGGGGGACACATGCCCGTTTCACCCACCTTGGGCGACCTGGGGGAAATCTGCAAGACGGCCGTCGAGGATGCCTCGGCGGCTCACCCGCAATGCAAGTTTGAACTGAATACCACGGGTGAGATGATCGGCGACTTCGATGCACCCCGCCTGGCCCAGCTGTTTTCCAATTTGCTCAACAATGCTGCGCAATATCGCACCGACGACCAGCCAGTGACCATCACAGCCTGCGGCGATGCCGATACGACCGTGGTGCAAGTCAAGAATTTCGGCCGCCAGATCCCGGAAGCCTCGCTGAAGAGCATTTTCGATCCCCTGGTGCAACTGGCCATCTCCGACGAACACAAAGCACCGAATGCCACCAGCATCGGGCTGGGTCTGTTTATCGCGCGTGAAATCGCCAGCGCGCACGGCGGCACCATCGGCGCCGAGTCCAGCCTGGAATGCGGCACGGTGTTTACCGTGCGCCTGCCCAGGGTGTCGCTGAACGAGGGAGCGAACGGCGGCTAGCCGTGTCCCCCCGCAGAAGACGACCTCCCCTACCGGGACAAACCCGCCTTACCTGCGGCTGAGCGGCACATACTCGCCCGGCAAGCTGGCCGCCTCCAGCGCATCGGCAAAGGCCAGCAAGAACTTGGCCGGACCATGTTCCGACACCAGCAGGGAGGCCCCCTTGTGGCGCAGCAGTTTCAATACTTCCTGCTGGTGCGCCTGGTATTCCTGCGAATGGCCATAGAAGGTCTGATACATCTCCAGCGTTTCCATGGCTTTCGCGGCCAGGATGAATTCGGCTTTGTCCATCATATCTCCTCTTGATCGGCTCGGAAACACAGAAGACGCATTGCTCCCCTGTGCGCACGGCCATCACCCGCATGGCCGCACTTCCATCATACGCCTCATCGCCTAAGCCCGGTAAGGCTCGTCCGACAGGATGCCCTGGTACTGGCTGAGGGTAGCGCCGATCTTCAAGCCCCCGGCGTCGATATCGTAGAAGCGGATATCCTTGCTGTGGCCGCTGCCGCGCACCTTCACCACCGATACGACGCGCTTGAACTGGCCTTCGAGTTCGATGTAGCGCTGCATGACGATGGCGTCGGCCAGGAAGGCGTTGCCATAGGAGCTGAATCGCAGCATGGTGTACTGGTCTTCCAGCTCGGCCGTCATCAGCACGGACACGCCCATGTCCGTCAAAGCCGCCACCAGGCGGTACAGCGATTCGCGGAAATCCTCGAACATGGACGCCAGCGCCATTTCAAAGCCGGACAGCGAGTCGATGACCACGCGCTTGGCCTTCATGCGCGTGATCATGCTCAGCAGGTCGTGCAGGATTTCATCGAGCGACAGGTCGAGCGTACGCGTGTTGATCACGCCGATCTGGCCGGAATCGACAAGGGCATTCAGCTGATGGCTGAGCAGCTGGTTCGGGCTTTTCTCGAAGGCGGCGATCACGCCGGGCTCGCCGCAGCGCACGCCTTCCTCGAGAAATTGGGTGGCCAGCACGGTCTTGCCGGAACCTGACGGTCCCACCAGCAGCAGCGAATAGCCGGCCGGCAAGCCGCCCCCCATCATCTGGTCGAGCTCCGGCACGCCCAGCGACAGGCGCTCATTACCGGAAATGCTGACCTTTCCCGTGCCACTGGCCTTCAGCACGGCGCGGAAAAAGATTTCCACGCCATCGTCATTGATGCGGAAGGTATGCGCGCCCAGGCTTTGTGACTGGCCGCGCATCTTGACCACCTGGATCTTGCGCACCATGGCGTCGCGGTGCACGAGCTGCGACAGCCACAGGATGCCATCGGCGACCGTGAACACGGCGCTGGACTCAGCCTCGGGCGCCAGGTATTCGCCGATCAGGAAAGTCGTGGCCAGCCAGCTGGTCATTTGCGCGCCCAGCTGCTGCACAAAATTCTGCAGGCCGGCAGCGCCCGTGTCCATGGACTTTGCCGACTGCACCACGGAACGGAAGGAGTCGACGAAGACGAGGCTGGGCGAGAACGCCTCGACCTCTTCGGCGATGCGCGCCAGCACGCGGTCGAAATCGCCCTCCAGCAAGTCAGCCGACAGATTAACGAACTTGATCGACTGGTTGATCTTGTCCACATCGAAGAAAGGAAACTGCTGCTGATAGCGCAGCATCTTCAGCGGTGGTTCGCCCAGGACCGTGAAAAACAGCGCCTTGCGCTCCGGCGCGGCGAGGGAAAACATGATCTGGTGCGCCAGCGTCGTCTTGCCGCTGCCGGGCGTGCCCGCTACCAGATTGAAGGAAAACTCCGGTATTCCGCCGCCCAGCAGTTCGTCCAGCCCCGGCACGCCAGTGGCCAGGCGTTGGATGGTGACTTTGTTCATTCGTTCGGCTCCGTTCCAGCATTATTCACAACGTCATCACCCCAGGCCTTGAGGAGGATGCTATTCGTTAAGAGTTCGCCAATTAATAAAATAAGGGTGTTGATGAAGTGCATCATCATCGCCGTACTCGCCGCGCAGGCGGCGGTGTCCGCCTGTCCCTGCAAGCTGGCGCGCAAGGCTCTCATGGCAGCTTCCAGCGCTTGCGGCGGATGGGGCGTCAGCCAGTTGAACTGTTTTTGACTCTGGTGCAGGCTGCGGGCATACATCGACTCCACGCCCCGCTCACCAATGATCTGATTCAACTCAGTGGCCAGCTGCTCCCAAAGGCGAATACTGACGTTTACCACCGCACCTGGGTCGCGTAACAGCGCGTGCTCTATCTTGCGCTGCCGCTGTTCATGGACTGTGGCCATAATCGGATCTTTTCTCTGCGGTTTTCGGTGCATGGACCATGTTAAAAAAAAGCATCGGGACTCCTTCGCCCGTCAGCGGGGAACCTTTGCCGTGATTATTTTCGACAAGGCGTCGATATTGATGGGTTTTACCAGGTAATGGTCAAACCCTGCCTGGCCGGCACGGTCGAACTCGCCAAGCTGGCTGTATCCGGACGCGGCGACAAAGCACGGCAGCGGCGGCGGCAGGGCCGCGCGTGCAGAACTGATGACTTGAAAGCCATCCATGCCCGGCAAGCCGATATCGCATACGATCACATCGTAGGGCGCATCGAGCGCGGCGCGCAATCCACTGGGGCCGTCATTGCGCACATCGACATGGTGGCCATCCTGCGTCAGCAGCAGCGCCAGCAGTTCCGCCGCATCGGTATTATCCTCGATCAGCAATATGTGGCGTGGCGATGCATGCGCCGCATGCTCCACTTGCAAGTCCTGCGACGGCGGCGCCAGCGACGACAGGGGCAGCTGCAAGACAAACTGGCTGCCGAAGCCGACCCCTGCGCTGAACACGTCCACGGTTCCCCCATGCAGCTGGGTAATGATCCGCACCAGCGACAGGCCGATGCCCAGGCCGCCCTGCGCCCGTTCCAGCGAGCGGAATCCCTGCGTAAACAGGTCAAAAATGAAGGGCTGGATATCGAGGGCGATACCGGCGCCATCGTCGGTGACGGCAATTTCCACCAGATTATCGTGGCGCCTGACGACGATGTCGATGTGGCCAAACTCGTGCGTGAATTTGCTGGCATTGATGAGCAAGTTGGCAAACACCTGTGTCAGACGTACCAGGTCCCCTTCGATCACCAGCGGTTCGTCCGGCAGGCTCACGCTCAGCACTTGCTGGCGTTGGCTGATGCTGGCCTGGCCAACTTCCATGGCGCTGGCGAGGATGTCGCTCAGCAGGATGGGCGCCAGCTGCAAGGTAATCTTTCCGCTGCTGACGCGCGAAGCATCGAGCAAGTCGTCGATCAGCCGCGCCATGTGCGCCACCTGGCGGCCGATCACGCCATGCACGTGCGCCAGTTGGGGATCGAGGTCGACCTTCTTGGCCAGCAAGTCATTGGCCATCGCCAGCGGCTGGAGGGGATTGCGCAACTCATGCGCGAGCATGGCCAGGAATTCCGTCTGGCGCAAGGTGGTCGCCTCGGCGGACGCTTGCATGTCCTGCGCGCCAAACGTTGCCAGCACGAGGTTTTGATTGGCTTCGCGCAACTGCATGATCAGCAGGCCGAAGGCGTCGGATTTATCCTTTTCCTGCACCTGCATCTTGGCCATGATCAACAATTGATTGATCGTCTCGCGCAGCAGCTTGACTTCGCGGCTATGCAAGGCATGCAGATTGTGCTCGGGGGGCAATTGCTGGGCGGGCGCATCCTCAGGATCCGGCGAGAGTGCTGTGTGGTGCATGGTGACGGTGTACGGCCTGTGGGGGCCGGCCTCAAGGACAACTCTTCGCTCCGCGGCGTTCACTCAGACATCGCCGCGCACGCCAGCTCTATTGCTGCATACGGTGTATTGCTTTCTATCCGAACACGATACTCTATTTCCCTTTCCAAATGAAAGCATTAGATTACTTATCGTCAACAGTGCGCAGGGGTAGCACGTAATTGGCCAGCTGCCAGCCCATGGCCAAGGCAGATTGCTCCGCTTCGTGCTGCGTCTCACGATTTTCCAGATTGGCTTGCCTGACATCTTCAAAGCCGCACTTGCTCAGCACCAACTGTCCCTGCCAGCACCCCTCGGGCAGTTCGCAGGCGTAAGCCGAGATCAGGAACCCGTTATGGGTGGTGGGATTCGCATAAGACATGAGGCCTCCGTGGGATTGCCAGCGCTGCCGTGAACCAGAACCACGGCTGTCATTGCAGTATAGCCAGACTTAGTCTAACCGCAATGCGGCCCGAATTTCATTTAAATCAAATACATACGCATCAGTTCGTCTCAAGGGAGGGCCCGCACGCACGCATTGGCAGCGTTTGGCATCCCGTGCAAAAATATGTGCTTCGATACCCTCCCCGCGCATTGCCCTATGGACCAATACCATTTCCTCGTCGGCGAATTCACCAAGGATAGTCCCTTCATTCCCGCCGCGGCCAGCGCGCAGCTGTTCGCCTGGTTCGCGCACATCGGCGAACCCGTCGAGCGCTACGGCAGCAAGAGCGGCAAGGTCGTCAAGTTTTCGCAGCGAAACTACGAGAAAACCCTGTTGGCGCCCGATACCAGCAGCATCGAGTTGTTTTCACCTCGGATCTTGCCGCCCGACGAGGCCGACGAGGTCACGAACTGCGACGCGCTCGCCGTGTATGAGCCGACAGTTTCGCTGCTGCTGGCGATGCGCGCCAGCAAGCTGCCGTTGCAACAGTTGTTCGACGGCGCGGCAAGCATACCCGGCTTGCTGGATCATTGCGAGTATGTGTACGGCTATAGTGAAACCCTGGGCTACGGCACCGGCTACGCACGCGGCTACCGGCAGCTCGATGCAGCCCATCCGATGACCTTTGGCACTCCTTGCCCCGCAAATAACTGGGCCGCCATCAAGCGGCGCGGGTTGCAAGCTTCGCACCTGCGCGATGTATATCCCGTCAATATCTTCAACCACGGAAAACTGGCTGCGCTGCCGCCGCCAAGACTGCAGGCATTGCGCCAGAGCATGCAAGCCCATGGCCGCAGCGAAGAGAAGCATGGGCGGATCCACTGGTTTTTATCGAACGAGGAACTGGACGCCGCCCGCGCCGTACTGAACCCACACGCCATGCTGGGCGCCTACATCAACAATTGATACCCATGACCACACATTTATCGCTGCACTGCTATCTGCAGGACGAAGCCGCAGAACGCCCCAAACGCTGTTCCGACGTCACCATACAGGCCGACCCGGCCACCCTGCGCGCCATCGCCCATTTTCTGCTGGCCAGCGCCGACACCTTTGATCAGGCGCCAGAGCGCGCCGGCATGCACGCCCACCTGCAAGACGAATGGGACGGCTGGCAGGACGACTTCCCCGACCTCGTCGTGGTGGCGGCCTAGGTGGCAACCTAGCCCGGCGCCTGCGTCGGCGCGCGTCGGGTAACATACGCCACCTTTGCCATACAGAGAACACTCGATGCCCCATTCCCGATACGCCCTGCCGTCGCTGCGCACGGCCGTGCTGGCCGCCGCGCTGGCCAACCTGTCCGCCTGTGCCAGTCCCCCCGCGCACGAAACGCTGTTCCTCGCCACCACCTTGACGGCCCCGCACTCCTTCACCAAGGGCATCGAAGGCCCGGCCGTGGATGCGGATGGCAATATCTATGCCGTCAACTTTGCGCGCCAGCAAACCATCGGCAAGGTCAGCCCCGGCGGCATGGGCGAGGTGTACCTGAGCCTGCCCGGCACCAGCATCGCCAACGGCATCCGCTTCGGCAGCCGCGGGCAGATGTATTTGGCCGACTACATGGAACACACGATCTACCTGGTCGATCCGGCCACGCGCGCGCTGACCATCCACGCGCGCGAGCCGCGCATGACGCAGCCGAACGATATCGCCATCACGGCCGACGACGTGCTGTATGCGAGCGACCCGAACTGGAAGGAAAACACGGGCCGCGTGTGGCGCATCGCGCAAGACGGCGCGGTGACCCTGGCGCTCGACACCATGGGTACGGCCAACGGCATCGAGGTCAGCCCAGACGGCAAGATTTTGTATGTGAATGAAAGCGTGCAGCGCAATATCTGGATGTATGACATCGGCGCGGACGGCAGCCTGAGCGGCAAGCGCCTGCTGATCAAGTTCGACGATTTCGGCATGGATGGCATGCGCGTGGATGTCGATGGCAATCTGTACGTGACGCGCTACGGCAAGGGCAGCGTGGTGAAACTGTCGCCACAGGGACGCATCCTGCGCGAGATCAGCGTGCCCGGCGCCAAGCCCAGCAACATCACCTTCGGCGGCCCCGATGGCCGCACGGCGTACGTGACGGAAGTGGTGCAGGGCCGGCTGCTGCAATTTCGCGTCGACCGCCCGGGCCTTGAGTGGCAACGGGCGCAGCAGCATAAGGCAAATGCGGCAAATGCGGCGGCGGCAGCGGCAGCCGCGCCACCGGCCGCAGCGGAGCAGGTCAGCGCGGAATGACGCGCTCCGCCTTCAACTTCTCGAACAGGTTAAAGAAGGCATCCTGCGTATCCTGGAAATCGAGAAAACCCGCCTTGCGGCTCTTGCCCATGTCCGTCATCACTTCCATCGGCCGCCCCAGGTCAGCATCCGTATGCCACCAGGAAGCGAGGCGGCTGATGTCGGCTTCCACCAGGCCGTGCTGCTGCGCGATGGCGCGCCACTGCGCGGGCGCGTCCTGCATGCGCCCGGCCAGCGGCGCCATCGTCCCGGGCAAGTCCGCCGCCTCGACACCGAAGTAGGCGGCCAGGCGCGGCCACAGCCACTTCCAGCGGAACACGTCGCCATTGACGATATTGAAGTCTTCGTTGCGCGCGGCGGGGCTGTCGGCCGCCCACGCCAGGTGGCGCGCGATCTGGCCCGCGTCCGTCATGTCGGACAAGCCGTGCCATTGGGCGCTTGAGCCGGGAAAGACGAAAGGCCGGCCGCCGGCCTTGCACAGGCTGGCATACACGGCCAGGGTCAGGCCCATGTTCATGGCATTGCCCAGCGCGTAGCCGATGATGGTGTGCGGGCGGTGCACGCTCCACGTAAAACCGTACTGCGCGGCCGCGTCGAACAGCCGGTCTTCCTGCTCATAGTAAAAATTGTCAACGTCCTGGCGGCCCTGCTCTTCACGGAACGGCGTGACGGGAACGCTGCCCTTGCCATAGGCATCGAACGGTCCCAGGTAATGCTTGAGGCCCGTCACCAGCGCCGCATGGCGCAAGTGGCCAGTGGGGCCCAGGGCAGCCAGCACATTGGCCACCATGGCGCCATTGACGCGGATGTTTTCCTGCTCGTTTGCCTGGCGTGCCCAGGCCGCGAAGAAGACGTGGCTGGCGTCAAAGCCCGCCAGGGCGGCGGTGACAGCCGCACCGTCCGTGGCGTCCAGGTGCAGCGCGGTGCAGCCGGGGGGCACGGACGTGCGGCCGCGCGAGACGCCCGTCACCTGCCAGCCCTGCGCCAGCAAGTGCGTGGCCAGGCTGCTGCCGATAACGCCGCTGGCGCCAATAATCAATGCGTGCTTGTTCATGCGTACTCCCATGCCTGTATAAAGAAAATCATGATATATCGGACAGGAATTCTTATCCGCGATAGTATTTCACCCTATTCGTGAATAAAATTCCTCAATCATGTTTTCATCGGAACATTTGAAGGGCATCACGCCCTTTCTCGCCACGGCGGATGCTGGCAGCTTTACGAGGGCGGCCGAGCAGCTGCACCTGAGCAGTTCAGCCGTCAGCAAGAGCGTGGCGCGGCTGGAGGAACGGCTGGGCGTGATCCTGTTCGAGCGCAGCACGCGCCGCCTGAAATTGAGCGAGGCGGGCCGCGCCTACTACGCCACCTGCAAGCGCGTGCTGCAGGAACTGGCCGATGCGGAAGACGTCCTGGCCGAACACGCGACGGAACTGGCGGGCAAGGTGCGCATCGGCGTGCCCGCCTCGTACGGCCGCCTGCGCGTCATGCCGGCGCTGCTGGCCCTTTGCGCGCAGTATCCCGGGCTGCAGCCATCGATCGCCTTCAGCGACCGCTTCGTCGACCTGTTCGAGGAGCGCATCGATATCGCCGTGCGCATCGGCGCGCCATCGCACTGGCCCGCCGCGGTGGGCCAGATGCAGCTGGGGGCGGAACGCCTGATCCTGTGCGCGGCGCCCGCCTACCTGGCGCGGCGCGGCACGCCCGCCTCCATCGCGGAACTGGAGCGGCATGACTGCATCGCCTATGGCCGTGGCGACGGCTCGCCCATGCCGTGGCTGTTCCCGGATGAGGACAAGGGCGGCCAGCTGGAATACCGCGTGGCCGCGCCGCGCATGACGGTGGGCGACGCCGAGGCGCGCACGTCCACCGTGCTGGCGGGCCTGGGCGTGGCGCAGCTGGCCACGTGGCTGGTGGAAGAACACCTGGCGTCAGGCGCCATTGTCGCCGTGCTGCCGCAGTTGGCCACGCCAGGCCTGCCGTTGTATCTGGCATGGCCGCTGGCGCGCCAGTTGACGCCGAAGACGGGCACCCTGCTGCAGGAGTTGCGCCAGCGCCTGACGATCTGAGTATCTGAGGATCTGAAGACGTGAAAAATCAGTACAACACGTTCTTCGCTTCCGGCAGTTCGACATTGGCCTTGGTGACGATCACCACGCCCGTGTTGACGAACGGCGCGACCTTCTTGCCCTCGATCAGGCTGACGAGGGTTTTCACGCCCAGCGCGCCCATCGAGTACGAGCCTTGCACGGCCGTCGCATACAGGGTGCCGTCCTTGACGAAGTTTTTCAGGTCTTCATTGCCGTCGAAGCCCACGGCGATCACCTTGCCGGCCTTGCCCGCCTGCGCGATGGCGCGGCCCATGCCCACGGCCGTCGGTTCATTGGCGCCGAAGATGCCCTTCAAGTCCGGGTTCGAGGCCAGCACGTCGGTCGTCTGGTTCAGCGCCGTGGCCATCTGCGACTGCGAGTAATACGTGCCGACGATCTGCAGCTGCGAGTTCTTTTCGATATAGCGCTTGAAGCCGCCCACCCTGCCCGTTTCGGAACCGGCACCCGCCACATACGACATCACGGCGATCTTGCCCGTCTTGCCGACCTGCGAAATGAGGGCCTTGGCGCTTTGCTCGCCGGCCGCTTCATTGTCGGTCGAGAGGAAGGACTGGTAATAGCGCTTGCCGCTGTCGGCCACCAGCGAATCGATCAGCACCACGGGAATCTTCGCTTCCCACGCCTTCTTCAGGGCAGGCACCAGCGCGTCCGGGTCGGACGCGGCCAGCACGATGCCGGCCACTTTGCGCGTGACGGCATTTTCCACCATGCTGACCTGGTCGGCGATGGCCGATTCCGAGGCCGGACCCTGGAAGGTCAGGCTGTAGCCCTTGGCATCGGCGGCGCTGGCCGTGGCGCCCTTCTTGACGTTTTGCCAGTAGTTGGAATTGGTCGTCTTGACGATCACGGCGATTTCGCCCGGGGCGGCGAAGGCGGCGCTGGAGCTCAGGGCAAATACTGCGGTCGACAGACCGAACAGGATGGTATTGAAGGCTTGGATGGTTTTCATTGTCGTCCTCATTTAATTATAGATTTATAGGTAAGACTGCGTTGCTGCACTGCCTCAGGCGCGGTTGCGCTTCTGATCGATCCAGACGGTCAGCAGGATGACCAGTCCGATAATGATTTGCTGGATAAAGCTCGATACCCCGTTCATGTTCAAGCCGTTGCGCAGGATGCCGATGACGAAGGAGCCGATGACGGTGCCGGAAATGGTGCCGATGCCGCCGATCAGCGAGGCGCCGCCGATCACGGCGCTGGCGATCGCATCGAGTTCGTACATCACACCCTCGTTCGGCTGCGCAGTCACCAGGCGCGACATCAGCACGCAGCCCGTCAGGCCCGACAGGGCACCGGACAAGGTGTACACCAGCAGGGTCACGCGCCCCACCTTCACGCCGGACAGGCGCGCCGCTTCCGCATTCGAACCGACGGCATAGATATGCCGGCCAAAGGTGGTGCGGCTGAGCATGATGGACACGGCCACGGCGATCACCACCATCAGCACCACCGGATACGGAATGCCAGGGAAGACGACTTCGGGAAAGGTGCCGCCCGTGTCGCGCTCGATGCGCCACAGCACGCCGTTACCCAGTTCGCCGAACGAGTCGCCCAGGCCGGAAATGGCGCGCGCGCCCGTCACCTGCAGCGCCAGGCCACGGGCGATCAGCATCATGCCCAGGGTGGCGATGAAGGGAGGCAGTTTCAATTGCGTGATGCAAAAGCCATTGACGGCGCCGCACATGGCGCCCACCACGACGCCGCCCAGCATGGCGAGCGGCACGGGCACGTCGCTCTTGACGAGCAGCGCGGCGGCCACGCCGGCCAGCGCCAACACGGAGCCGGAACTCAGGTCGATGCCGCCCGTGATGATGACGCAGGTGGCGGCAATGCCCAGGTAGGCGATCGACGTCACCTGCAAGGCCACGCTCATGCCGTTGCTGACGGAGAAAAAGGCGTTGCTGGTCAGGGAAAACACCAGCAGCAACAGCGACAGGCTGCCCAGCGCGGCAAATTTTTGTATCAGTTCTTTATTCATTTTTTTTAAGCTTTCTGTTTTTAATGGGCTTCCGCCTGGCCATGTGCGGGACTGGCTACGCGCCCCGACGCCAGTTGCATGATCTCTTCCTGCGACGACTCGCGCGTATTGACGATGCCGCTGATGCGCCCTTCATGGAACACGGCCACCCGGTCCGTCATGCCCATGATCTCGGGCAGCTCGGATGTGATCAGCACCACGCCGATGCCTTCCGACGCGAGCTTGTCGAGCAGCTGGTAGATGGCGAACTTGGCCCCCACGTCGATGCCGCGCGTGGGTTCGTCGAAGAAGATGATTTTCGATTCGCGGTACAGCCATTTGCTGATGACGATCTTTTGCTGGTTGCCGCCCGAGAGGTTGCGTGCGATCTGTTTCGAGGTCGGCGTCTTGATGCCCAGCGCCGCGATGTACTGCTGCGCCACCGCTTCTTCCCTGGCGAAATCGATGAAGCCGAAACGGTTCGCCAGCCCCGATACATTCGTCAGTGTCAGGTTGGCCGCCACCGACATGCGGATCGCCAGGCCGTGGCTCTTGCGGTCTTCCGACAGGTAGGCGATGCCGTGTCCGATGGCGTCGATGGGGCTGACGATCGTCACCGCCATGTCGCCCAGGTGGATCGCGCCGCTGGTCAGCGGATCGGCGCCGAAGATGGCGCGCGCCACTTCCGTGCGTCCCGCGCCCATCAGGCCGGAAAAGCCGAGGATCTCGCCGCGCCGCAAATCAAAGCTCAGCGGGCCGAAGACATCCTTGCGGTGCAAATCGGTCACGCGCAGCAGCACGTCAGCGGTCGGCGTCGAGACGCGGTCGGGAAATTTTTCATCGAGGGTGCGGCCCACCATCTTGGCCACGATGGCATCCAGGGTGGTGGCGGCAAAATCGTCGGTGCAGACGAATTTCCCGTCGCGCAGCACCGTCACCCTGTCGATGATGTGCTGCATCTCTTCCAGGCGGTGCGAGATGTAGACCACGCTCACGCCGTTGCGCTTGAGTTCATTGATGATGTCGAACAGCTGGCCCGTCTCGCTTTCCGTCAGCGATGACGTGGGCTCGTCCATGATCAGCACTTCCGTATTGAGCGACAGGGCCTTGGCGATTTCCACCATCTGCTGCTGCGCGCACGACAGGTTCTTGACCAGCTGGCGCGGGTCGATGCGCAGTTTCAAACGGTCCAGCAGCGCCTGCGCATCGGCACGCATTTTTTTGCGGTCGATGAAGATGCCGCGCACCGGTTCGCGCGCGAGGAAAATATTCTCCGCCACGCTCAGGTGGGGGATCAAATTCAGTTCCTGGTGGATGATGGCGATGCCGGCCGCCTCCGCATCCACGCTGCAGGCAAAACTGCATACCTTGCCCTTGTAGACCAGTTCCCCCTCGTCGGCCTGGTACACGCCGCTCATCACCTTCATCAGGGTGGACTTGCCGGCGCCGTTTTCGCCGCACAGCGCATGCGCCTCGCCCTTGCGCAGGCTGAAACTGACGTTGTCGAGCGCCAGCACGCCGGGAAAGCGCTTGCTGACCTTGTTCAGCGCCAGTATCTCTTCGGATTCATTCATGGTGTGTCTCCTCCACTCCACTGCCATAGGCCGGCGCGCCGATGTCTGAGCACCTTGGCGGCACGCCGGTCTGCTACTTCATTAACTGTCGATCAGTTGCGGATTCCAGGCATGCACGGTCTGGTGCTGCTCACCGAGGCCGTTGATCCCCAGGCGCATGGTGTCGCCCGGTTTCAGGTACACGGCCGCGGGTTTCTGGCCCATGCCCACGCCCGGTGGCGTGCCGGTGCTGATGATGTCGCCCGGGTACAGGGTCATGAAGCGGCTGATATAGCTGACCAGATTGGCCACGCCGAAGACCATCGTCCTGGTATTGCCGTCCTGCACACGCTTGCCGTTCACTTCCAGCCACAGGCCCAGGTTTTGCGGGTCCGCCACTTCGTCGGCCGTCACCAGCCAGGGGCCGATCGGGCCGAAGGTATCGCAGCCCTTGCCCTTGTCCCACTGGCCGCCGCGCTCCAGTTGATACTCGCGTTCGGACAAGTCATTGACGACGCAGTAGCCGGCCACGTGCGACAGTGCATCGGCTTCGCTCACATAGCGGGCGGTGGTGCCGATCACCACGCCCAGTTCCACTTCCCAGTCGCTTTTCTGCGAGTCCTGCGGCATCACCACGGCATCGTTGGCGCCGATGATGGCGCTGGTGGCTTTCATGAACAGCACCGGCTCGGCCGGCACGGCCATGCCCGATTCGGCGGCATGGTCGGCATAGTTCAAGCCCACGCACAAAAATTTGCCTACGCCTTTCCACGGCGGCGCGATGCGGCCGGGATGGTCCACCACCGGCAGGCTGGCGATATCGATGGCGGCCAGGGTCGCCAGGCCATCCTTGCCCAGGGTCGCGCCCGTGATATCCGACAGCACGCCGGAGAGGTCGCGCACGGCGCCGTCAGCATCGATCAAGGCAGGTTTTTCAGCGCCCTTGGCGCCATAACGCATCAGTTTCATGGGGTTCTCTCGTTGTAGTGATTAATTTGACCAGCCACCGTCGATCACATGGACCATGCCGGTGGTAAAGGCGGATTCATCGGAAGCCAGATAGACGGCCAGGGCGGCGATTTCTTCTGCCCTGCCCACTCTTCCCATCGGCTGGCGCGCGACAAACGCAGCTTGCACGGTTTCCACGCTGACGCCAGTGGCTTCGGCTTGCGCCGCAATGCGTTCCTTCAGCGAGGGCGATTCGATGGTGCCGGGGCAGATCGCATTGCAGCGAATGCCACGCGTGACAAAGTCCGCCGCCACCGATTTCGTCATGCCCACCACGGCCGCCTTCGAGGTACCGTAGATAAAGCGGTTCGGCGCGCCCTTCACGCTGGACGCCACGGACGACATATTGACGATGGAGCCGGCGCCCCTGGCCAGCATGCCGGGCAGCACGGCGCGCATCAGCCGGTACATGGAGCGCGCGTTGATGTCGAAGGAACGGTCCCAGGCCGCATCGTCGCAGTCGAGGATGGTGCCGCCGTCGACGAAGCCGGCGCAGTTGAACAGGATATCGACGGAGCCGATCTCGTCGGCCAGCGCGGCGATCGCCGCGCCATCGGTCACGTCGAGCCGGCGGATGGCGCAACCAGTCGCCTCCTTCAGCGCGTCGAGCTGGGACTGGTTGATATCGGTGGCGATCACGGTGGCGCCTTCGCGCACGAACGCTTCGGCCGTGGCGCGGCCGATGCCCTGGCCGGCGGCGGTGAGCAGGGCGATTTTGCCTTGTAGTCTGGCGGTCATGTTGTCTCCTTTGTTTTATATTTATTACCCCAACACCTGAACTGCCGGGGTCAGCCCCTCAGGGTCTGCCCCCGGTCTTCGCTTTGGGATCTACGACTAATCCATATGAAAAACCTGTTCCATCATCGCCCAGTGCTCGCCTTCGGCGCGCGAGGCCAGCGGCTGCTGGCACGGGGCGCAAAAGGTCCACCAGCGCTGCGTTTCAGGGTCGGCGGCGATGGCCGCCATGTCGGCTTCGAAGTCCTCGCCGTGGTATTCCCAGTAACCGAACAGCAGGTTTTCCGGCTGGCGCAGGAAGATCGAATAATTGCTGACATGCGCGGCTGCCAGTTTGGCCAGCACCTGCGGCCAGACGGCGGCGTGCAGGGTTTTGTATTCGGCGATACGCTCCGGCGCGATGCCGATGAGCATGCCCATTCTTTTCATGGCGTTTCCTCGTTGATACCGTAAAAGCGCTGTGCGTTGAGGCCGAAGATATCGTTCCTGTCCGCTTGCCCCAGATGCGCCAGCAGCGCTTCACTGGCGGCCAGCCACGCCGCATAGCCGCCGGCCAGGTCCACCACGGGCCAGTCGCTGCCCCAGATCACGCGCTGGGGGCCGAATACTTGCAGCACATGTGCGGCATAGGGACGCAAATCGTCCACGCACCAGCCGGGCCGCGCTTCCGTCACCAGCCCGGACAGCTTGCAATGCACGTTCGGCAGCGCGGCCAGCTGCGCCATGTCTTCGCGCCAGGTGCCGAAGGCGGCATCGGCTATCGGCGGCTTGGCCGCATGGTCGATCACGATGGGAAGCCGCGGATAGTCGCGCGCGCATTGCAGCAGCGCGGGCAGGTGGCGCGGCAGCACCAGCGCGTCCAGCCGCAAACCGTGTTCCACCATGGCGTTCAAAGCTGGCGCCAGCGCGGGATCGGCGATCCATGCATCGTCATCGAGATCCTGCAGCATGGGGCGCAAGCCTTTGAGCTTGCCATGCGACGCCAGGCGGGCGATATTGGCCGGCGCGTCGGGCGCCCGCAGCTCCGTCCAGCCAACGACGGCGCGGATAAAGCTGCTTTCTTCGGAGAGCGCCAGCAGCCAGTGCGTATCGTCTTCGGACGGCAGCGACTGCACCAGCACTGTGCCGGCGATGCCGTGCGCAGCCAGCAGGGGCGCCAGGTCGGCGGGCGCAAAATCGCGGTGGATGGCGGCCAGGGATGGCGGCGGCCAGCTGCCGGCACGCGCGGCCAGCTGCCAGAAGTGCTGGTGGGCGTCGATGCGCATCATGCAGCCACTCCCGCAGGCAGCGGCGCGCGCGCATCGAGCAAGTCCGCGTCCCGCAGCGCCAGCCACAGGGCATCGGGCAGCGGCGTGGCGAACCAGTCCAGATTTTGCCGCAGCTGCGCCAGGTCCTGGCCGCCCGGGATGCAGGAAGCGACGGCGGGATGGGCGAGCGGAAACTGCAGGGCGGCAGCTTGCAAGGGCACGCCAAAGTCACGGCAGACGGCGTCCAGGCGCGCCACCCGCTTGAGTATCGCGGCCGGCGCATCGGCGTAATTGAATTTGCCGTTCCCGGCCAGTACGCCCGAGTTGAACGGGCCGCCGATCACGATGGCGTTGCCGCGCTCCACGCAGGCGTCCAGCAATGGCGACAGCGAGGCCTGTTCCAGCAAGGTGTAGCGGCCGGCCAGCAGGGTGCAATCGAGGTCGAATTCCACCATCGCGCGCAGCACGATCTCGCATTCGTTGACACCCAGGCCCACGGCTTTCACCTGGCCGCTGGCGCGCAGTTCATCGAGGGCACGAAAGCCGCCGCCGGACGTCAGCTGGCGCCAGTAGTGCTGATCGCGTTCGCCATGCGTGGCCTTGCCGATATCGTGCACGAACAGGATGTCGATGCGATCGAGCCCCAGCCGCTGCAAGCTGTCGTCGTGCGAACGCAGCACGCCGTCATACGTGTAGTCGTAATGGGGGCGGAACGGCAGCGGCGCGGCAAAACCGTCATCGCCTGGGCGCACGGTGGCGTCGGGCCGCATCAGCCGTCCCACCTTGGTGCTGACAACAAAATGATCGCGGGGCCGCCCGCGCAGCGCCGCGCCGAGACGGTGTTCGGACCGGGTGTAGCCGTAGAACGGCGCCGTGTCGAAGAAACGCACGCCGGCATCCCAGGCGCCATCGAGGGTGGCGCGCGCCTGCGCATCGCTGACCGGCTGGTACAGGCCGCCCAGCGGCGCGCAGCCCATGCCGATGCAGGGCAGCGAGAGGCCGCCGTGCGGCAAGGTACGGCGGCGCGTGGTATCCATGACATCCATCGCCGTGGCCCTCATGCTGCGCGCAGCGGGAAGCAGCCTGGCCCCACCGCCTCGAATTGTTTATAGGTCAGCACGAATTCCTGGTGGCCCAGGTCTTCCGAGCGGCTCAGTGCTCCATTGGCCACGCTCAGCACGGCGGCGACGATCTCCGCGCCCACTTCTTCCAACGTGGCCTCGCCCGTGAGGATCTTGCCGGCGTTGATATCCATGTCGTCGGCCAGGCGCTCGAAGGTCTGCGGATTGGCGCACACCTTGATGACGGGCGAAATCGCCGAGCCCACCACGGAGCCGCGGCCCGTCGTGAACAAGGTGATGTGGGCGCCGCAGGAAATGAGTTCGACGATTTCCGCGTTGTCCGACACGTTAGGGAAACCGAAGCGCGGCTCGCCGTCCGGCACCACGTCGAGCAGGTACAGGCCGCCGCCGGCCGGCTGATCGCCCGGTTTCAAAATGCCGACGATGGGCGAGGAACCGCTCTTGGCATAGGCGCCCAGCGACTTTTCTTCCTGCGTGGTGAGGCCGCCATCGGCATTCCCCGGCGAGAAGCTGCCATGGCCCATGATGGTGTAGTAGCGGGCCGCCTTGGCCACGGTTTCAACGATGGCGTTGCCCAGGTCCGGGCTGACGGCGCGCCGCTGCATGTGGTATTCGCAGCCGACCAGTTCACCCGTCTCCTCGAAGATGCAGGGGCTGCCGGCCGCGATCAGCGTGTCGAACGCCACGCCGACGGCCGGGTTGGCGCTGATGCCGCTGGTGCTGTCGGAGCCGCCGCAGATAGTGGCCACCACCAGTTCATCGATGCCCATTGGCACGCGCTCCTGCTGCGCCAGGTGCTCGAGGGCCCAGCTGATCCACTCGACGCCGCTGCTCACGCTGGGGCGCGTGCCGCTGTTTTCCTGGATGGTAATCGTATGCACGGGGCGGTCGCTGTCAGCCACGGCGCTGGAGAGGCCATATTTGTTGAAGCCTTCGCAGCCCAGGGACACCAGCAGCACGGCGCCCACGTTCGGATGCGTCAGCAGGCGGCGCATCACCTGGTCCGCGTATTCATTGGGGAAGCAGCCCGTAAAGCCGATCAGGTGCACGGGCTGGCCGGGAAAGGCGTTGACCATCAGGCGCGCCACGTGGTGCGCGCATTCGACCATATAGGCCACCACCACGATATTGCGGATGCCCTTGCGGCCATCGGCGCGCAGATAGCCCGACAGGGCCGGTGTCGTTGCGGGAGCGTTCATGCTTGGTCGTCCTTGTCCAGGAAATGGTGGCCGTCCTGGCCCAGGGTAAACGTGGGGATGTAATCGCTTGCCAGGTTGTGGGTGTGGATATGCTCACCGATGGCGACGGGAGCCGTGATGCTGCCGATCAGGGCGCCGTAGCGCAGCACCTTGTCGCCCACGGCCAGCGCGCGGCGCGCCACCTTGTGGCCGATGTGGATGTTTTGCGCCAGGGTGACGGGCAAGCCATCGATGGCGACGACGTCGCCGCAGGCCAATGCCGTCCTGGCGATCAGGCAGTTATCCTCGGGCGACATCAGCAGCAGGCTGGCAGGCTGGGAAGCGAGGCTCATGGCGCACCCTCCCCGGCAAGGATGGCTAGGCGCCCGGCTGGCTCAGTTTTTCGCGCGTGCCGATCGAGGACAGCATGGTGCGGCGCGAGGAATCCAGGTGCGAGCGCATGCCCTCGAGCGCCTTCGGTATGTCGTGCTCCGCCAACGCGCGCAGGATCGCCAGGTGCTCCTGCACCGCGTACTGGTTGCGGCCTTTTTCCTCGCCCTTGTCCCACTGGTAGTGGTAATGGAAGACAAACGAGACGATATCGTAGAAGCCCTGCGCGAAGCGGTTGTTCAGCAAGCCGATCAGAAAGGTGTGGAACTCGCGATCCAGCGCCGGAAACGCATTGTGACGCGTGTCGATCCTGGCCGCCAGCTTCTCGTGCTGCTTGATCAGCCGCGCCAGTTCCGCATACGCCGGATCGCCGTGCGGCAGGTGCGCAAACTGCTCCACGGCCGCCATCTCGAACATGCGCCGCATGTCCGCCAGTTCGGTGGCGAACGAGCGGTCGAACGCGCACAGGCGCCAGCCGCCGCGCGGTTTCTTTTCGATCAGACCGAAGCGCGAAAAGCCGATCAGGAATTCGCGCACGCTGACGGTACTGGCGCCCGCCTCGCGCGCCAGTTCCGCTTCCGAAAATTCCGCGCCGGGCGGCATGTCGCGTTGGTACACGCGTTCCATCAGCACTTGCTGGATGCGCTCCGCCCCCGACTGCAATTCGGAGATATCGAAGTAGTCGCCCGGTATGGGCTTCCTCAGCAAGCGCCGGTCCGCCGGGCTGGCGATCAGCCGCCGCGTCGACAGGTAGGCGATCGCGCTGCGGATCGCCGTGCGGCTGCCCTGGCAGATGGTGGTCAGGAACTGCTCCGTCGGCAGCATCTCGCCCACTGCGGCATTCTCGGCGAGAAATTGCAACAGCAGATTGGTACTGCGCTTGAAGACGGTGGCGGGTTTGGACATGGATGAATGAACGCGCTATGCCAGCGAAGGGGAAAGTGGATGAGTGGGCCATTTTAGTCGATATCGGATTGGATCGGCATGCCGAAAAAGAAACAACTGCGTTGACCGGGGCGTTCATGGCAGCGCTCCCGGCGCCAGCATGGCGCGCAGGCGCGGCTGCGCCAGGGAGGGACAGAGCTGCCGCGCCAGCGATGCCACGGGCGCCATGCGGCGCGCGATCTTGCCGGCGTGGTGCTGGGCGATGTCGGCCAGGCGGTGCGCGAGGAAAGGGTTGCCGAAGCGCTCCCTGACCTGCGCCACGTAGGCCAGCGCGGCGTCACCGTGCTGCGCCCCCATGGCGGCAAACACGGGCAGCACTTCCTCGTGCCATACCGCTTCCAGCGCGGCGCGCATGGCGCCGTCGTCCATCGCCTCGCGCACCGTCATGCCGGCCGGGCTGCCCCGCTCCATCCATAGCTGCGCCAGATAGGTATGGCCCAGGTTGAGCAAAAACAGCTTGCGCCGTTCATATTCGCGCAGGCTGCCCGTCACCACCACTTGCGGGTGGCGGCACGGCAGCAGCATGCCTTCCTGCGCCTCGATGGCCCACAGGGCATAGGGCTCGGCCACCGCGCCTATCGGTTCGATCGGTTCGGAAACGATGCGGTCGACCAGGGAATTGATCCACAGGCAGCCCGTTTCCAGGTAGCCGATGAACGCGGCAGCGCAACCCCACTGCCGCGCCAATGTCACGATCACCTGGCGCAGTACATGGCCGTTGTCGGCCACCAGTTCGCACGGAAAAATCGAGATGGGCGCGGCGCCGGCCAGGAAGCGCCCGTGCAGCAGCACCAGCAGCTTGGCGGGAAAGCTGGCGGGAACGGCCGCGCCGTCGAGCATGCCCGCGTGGTCGGCGCCATCGAGCTGGTAGCCCGTGTCGCCCGTATTCGAGATGATCACGCGCGCGGCCACGGCCGCATCGCGCACCTGCCGCCAGTCGCTGCCGGCTTGCCACGCCTGCGTGACGGCGTCGGCACGGCGCTCTTCATCGACTTGCGCGCCGTCCTGCCAGCCGCGGATGCGCACGGGGTAGCCGTCGCTGCGGCGAAACGCCGCCACCCTCGCCGCGCCCTGCGCGCTGTGCGTGGTCTGTACGATGGTGATATTGCCCAGCGCCTCGCCTGTCTTGGCCGCTTCGCTGACGAACAGGTCGGCGTGCGCCTGCAGGAAGCGGCTGGTGCCAAATTGAAGTATCGGGTTGATGTCGCTCATCTCAGACCTCGACGATGGCCTTGATGACGCCCGCTTCCGGCTGCATCCAGCGATCGAGCACGCCGGTAAATTCGTCGAGCGTGGTGCGGTGGGTATTGAGCAGCGCGGTGGGTACCTTCCCCGCCTTCATGGCCGCCACCACTTCCTCGAAATCGTCGACGGTGGCGTTGCGGCTGCCCAGCAAGGTCGTTTCGCGCTTGTGGAATTCAGGGTCGGAAAAGGACAGGCGGTCGCGCACGATGGACACCAGCACATAGGACCCGCCATGGGCGACAAAGTCCAGGCCCCGCTCCATGGCGGCGATATTGCCGGTGGCGTCAAACACCACGTCGAAGAATTCGCCGCCGGTGGCGTCCAGCAGCTGCTCCTTGTCGCCCTCGCCCAGCGCCACCGTGCGGGCGATGCCCAGCGCGTCGCGGCAGAACTGCAGACGGTCGGTGCGGCCATCGAGCACCGTCACGTCGGCGCCCTTCAACGATGCGAACAGCATCACGGCCATGCCGATCGGGCCGGCGCCCACTACCAGCACGCGCTTGCCGGCATCGATCGCGCCGCGCTTGACGGCGTGCGCGCCGATGGCGAGAAATTCGATCATGGCCGCGTCGTCGAGCGAGATGCCCTCCGTCTTGAAGACAAAGCGCTCTGGCAGCGCCAGGTATTCGGTCATGCCGCCGTCGCGGTGCACGCCCAGCACTTCGATGCGGGTGCAGCAGTTGGTCTTGCCCTGGCGGCAGGCCACGCAGCTGCCGCACGACAGATAGGGCATCACGTAGACCTGATCGCCCACGGCCAGGCGCGAGCCGGCTGGCGCGCTGTCGATATGGCCGGACAGTTCATGCCCCATCACGCGCGGGTAGCTGAGGAAAGGCTGGGTGCCGCGGAAGATATGCATGTCGGTGCCGCAGATGCCGACGCGGCGTATGCGCAGCAGCACTTCGCCCTCGCCGGGCACGGGCACGGGGCGCTGCTCCATGCGCAAACTGCCGGGCGTATCGCAAACGATACTTTTCATCATGGTCGTCCCTCTCGCCGCCCGGATCTTGCCGGTGGCATATTATATTTAACGTACAAACCAACTGTGAAAAAAATCCGTCTGTGCGGATTGTCTTTCCAGCCCTGCCAAGGGCGCTTCTTGCTGCGCCGCACAACGATCCATTCGTCATTCCATGTGGCTCGAACGCGCCGTTCATGCTGCAGTCGTCGTTCGGTTTTATAAATATACCGTACAAAAAAATGAAGGTCAACGGATTCTTTTATCAGCTTTTTCAGTTCCTCTGCTACATTTCTGCTTGACCCTGACGTTACGTCAGGCGCCATCGTGGTTGCACGCACTGGAGACAAGGAGAAGGCGATGCTGTTGAAAATCGGGGAACTGGCCAGGCTCACGGGCCTGACTATCCGCACCCTGCACCACTACGACAGCATCGGCCTGCTCTCGCCTTCGGCGCGCACGCAAGCTGGCTACCGCCTGTACCAGCACGGCGACATGGACCGGCTGCACCGGATCATGGCGCTGCGCAAGTTCGGGCTGTCGCTGGCCGATATCGCCAACGCCCTCGCCGGCCCGGATCTTCCTTTGCATACCATCGTGGCGCAGCAGATCGCCATGCTGGAACACCAGATCGCGCAGGCTTCCACCTTGCGCGAACGCCTGTGCAGCTTGCAGGCGCAACTGGCGCAGGGACAGGCGCCGGAACTGGCCGAGTGGCTCACCACTATGGAGTTGATGACCATGTACGACAAATACTTTAGTCACGAAGAACTGCAACAACTGCCGCTGCTGTCCGATGCGGCCGTGGAAGAGGAATGGAAAGCACTGGTGGCGCGGGTGCGCGCCGCCATGGAGGCAGGCGCCAGCCCCGGCGATGCGCCGGCGCAGGCGCTGGCCACGGAATGGATGGTCAAGCTGGTGCGCGACACGGGCGCCCATCCGGGCCTGTTCGCCCGCCTGAACGACATGCACGCGCAGGAGCCCATCATGCAGGCCACGACCAGCATCGATGCGCAACTGATGCAATTCATCCTCGCCGCCTTCAATGCCTCGCGCATGGCGCTGTACCGGCCTTTCCTCGATGAGCAGGAATACGCACACCTGGTGGCCAACTACGGCAAGCGTTCGGGCGAGTGGCCGGCCCTGATCGCCGCCGTGCGCGCCGCCATGGATGCGCGCACGCCGCCCACCGACCCGGCCGTGCTGCAACTGGCGCGGCAGTGGCTGGAGCTGTTCCGCTCGTATGCAGGCACGAACCCGGCCACGCAGCTGAAATTCCGCCAGGCGCACCAGCAGGAACCGCGTCTGATGGAAGGCAGCTTCGTCGACGGAGCCATGCTGCAATACCTGGGCGCGGCGATGGCCGTGGTGGCGCAGGAGCGCCCGGGCGCTTAAGTTGACGTGTGGCATCTCGTGGGCGGGGCCATGTAGAATCGGCCTTCGCCCACGAGAGGAAAAACCGATGCGCCGCTTTCTGTTTGCTTGCCTGACCCTGCCCGCCCTGCATGCCGCCATGGCTGCCGAGCCGCCCGTGCAAGGGGTGTGGCAGGGCACTGTGGGCAAGGCCAATATCGTGGCCTGCTTCAACCAGCCCAGTCCCACGCAAGGGTCTGATCGCAGCGGCAACTATTACTACACGCGCTACAAGACGCCGATCATGCTGTCCAAGCCGAATGGCAAGGCGTTGTGGCAGGAACTCAACGCCAAGGGCGACACGACGGGCACGTGGAGCCTGGAAGCCCCGCAAGACGGCAAGGTCACCGGCACGTGGACGGACCCGAAAAGCGGCAAGACCCTGCCCCTGGCCTTGACCCTGCTGGAAGCGGCGGGCGACCGCGAACATCCATCCTGCGCCAGCGATGCCTACAACCTGGCGCTGGAAGATTTTCCCAATACCAAGACGAGCAAACCGATCGCCTTCGAAGGCAAGCAATACCGCAACCTGCAAGTGGGCGACACCATCACCGTGGAACTGATGGCGCCCGGTGACGGCATCGCGAAAATCAATACGCAGCTGCGCGCCGTGCTGGCAAAAAACAAGAAAGACCTGGCAGACTTCTATGCCACTCGGCGCGAATACTTGGGCCGCAACGGCTTCACGACAGAAGACGAAGTGTATGCGGAACCCACCTACTGGTCGCCGCGCTGGGTAACGGTCAAGTTCTACCGCTGGCCGGCCGGCTATGGCGCCAGCGGCATCTCCATCAAATTCCGCACCTGGGACGTGAAGACGGGCCAGGAAACGGACGTGTGGAACTGGTTTGGCGCCAGCGCCAGCGATGGCGACGACAAGGCCGAATTGCCGGACCGCCTGCGCCAGGCCCTCTTCAAGAATGTGACAATCGATGCCGAGTGCAAGGGCACGGATTACGACGGCCGTGGCCGCTTCCACCTGTCATTGAAACCCGAAGGCGTGTCCTTCTGGGAAGACTCGAACGGCAGCGGCTGTGAAAACGATTTTTTACTTCCCTACAGCAAGGTCGGCCCTTTCCTCACCGTCAAGGGCCGCGCCGCGCTCAGCGATCTGCTGCCGAAGAACTAAGCATAGTAGCTGTCATCGAGCAGCATGTCCTCGAAGAAAGCGCCATACGGCAAGGTCGGATGGCGCAGATGGATTTCCAGGATCCAGCGCATCGGTGACGGCGAAAAATCCGCGTCGGCCAGCGCGCCCGCGTAGATCGTCGCGTGCGGGAAGTCGGACACGCGGTGGCCGCCCAGGTCAAAGTTCAATTCCCAGCCCAGCTTGCGCGCTTCCTCTTCTGCGTAGGCATACAGGGCTTGCCCCGTCAGCCTGTCGCGCTGCCACACGGCGCGCACCTGGTGGAACAGGCATTCCGCATCGCGCGCGCAGCGGGCATAGTCCGCCTGCTGTTCGCTGGCGCCCACCGTAAACGTGGCGCCGCCATCGCCTTCCCACGCCTGCACACGCGGTGCGATATCGAGGAAGAAAATGTCGCTCTCTTGCAGGATCACGCCCGGCTCGGAGGCGCGTTTCATCGGTTTCGTGGTATTGCGCCCGAAGCGCACGCGCGTGGGGTGCCAGCTCAGCGCAAGCCCCATGTCCAGCAGCACCTGCTTCGCCATGGCGACAGCGTCTTCTTCCAGCATGCCGGGGCGGATGCGCGCGGCGATGGCGGCAATCGCCTCGCGCGTCTTGCGGCGCGCCAGCAGCATGCCGTCCTCGGTATAGGCGGGGCCGACCCGCTCGGCGTCCAGTGTCGTGTGCATGTTTGACCTTCCTCAAGGGCGCGGCCGAAGTGGCGCGCCAGCAGGAAAAGTATAGATTTACGTCCGGCGCAGCGGGGGGGCTGGCTGCCGCGCTTTCCGGACAGCATGGCGGGGATTCCTGCCATGCGCAGTATCAGGCTTGCCGGTAACTGGAGAAATGTTGCCGGTATTACTTGGCCGATACGCCCAGGCGCCGCAGGAACACCGTGCGCAACTGGTCGGCCGTGCCGAAGCCGCAGCGCCAGGCGACGGTTTTCAGCGGCTCGCTACTCGCTTCGAGCAGGGCGCGCGCCGCATCGAGCCGGGCGCTTTCGATGAACTGGGCTGGCGTCACACCCAGCTCGCGCACGAAGACGCGGGCAAAGTTGCGGGGACTCATGGCCACCAGCCGCGCCAGGGTGTCCACGTCGAGCGCTTCGCCCAAGTGCGCCAGCACGTATTGCTGCGCCTGCGCCACGGGAGAAGCCGCATCCACCACGGGCGTCAGATACGGACTGAACTGCGACTGCCCGCCCTGGCGCTGCGTGTACACCACCAGGCGGCGCGCCACCTGCAGCGCAAGCTGCGCCCCGCCCACCCCGCCTGCTTCGGCCAGCAAGGAGAGCGACAGGTCGATGCCGGCCGTTACGCCCGCCGAGCTGACCAGATTGCCGTCATGCACATAGATGCTGTCCGCGTCGACCTGCGCCAGCGGAAAACGGGCGGCCAGCGCGGCCGCATCGTTCCAGTGCGTGGCCACTTTTTTACCATCGAGCAAGCCCGCATGGCCCAGCAAAAACGCGCCATTGCAGATGGAACCGTGGCGGCGCGCCTTGCCGGCCGCACTGGCCAGCCAGGCGTTCAGGTCCGCGTCAACCGGTTGCGCCGGCAAGCCGGGGCCGCCCGCCACCAGCAACAGGTCATAGGCGTCGTGCGCCTGCGCATAATGCCGGTGCGCGGCAAGGCATAAGCCGTTGGAGCAGCGCAGCAAGCCTTCCTGCGTGCCCAGCACCTCGATCCGGTATTGCCGTTCTGGCGGCAGAAAGCTGTTCGCCTCGGCAAACACGTCCATGGGCCCGCTGACGTCGAGCGCCTGCACGCCGGGAAAGATCAGGATGGCGATCGTTGGCATGGCTCAATTCCGCGCCACGGCAGCCACTTGCTGCGCCACCATCTCCGCCGTGGCCGCCGCCAGGGTCCAGCCCAGGTGGCCGTGGCCCGTGTTGTAGTACACGCCCGGCGCCTTGCCCGGCCCCACTTTCGGCAGCATGTCCGGCAGCATGGGGCGCAAGCCCGCCCAAGGGATCACCTTGCGCGTATTGATGCCCGGAAAGCACTGCTCGACCCACTGCAGCAGTGGCCGGATGCGGTCGGCGCGGATGTCATGGTTGATGCTGTTGAATTCGGCCGTGCCCGCCACTCTGAGCCGGTCTTCGCCCAGGCGGCTGCTGACCAGCTTGGTGGCATCGTCGAGCAGGCTGACGGACGGCGCCGCCGCGCGGCAGGCAAGGTCATCGAGCTGCACGGTGATGGAATAGCCTTTCACGGGATACACGTTGACATGGTCGCCCAGCGATGCCGCCAGGGCGCGGCTGGCCGTGCCCGCGCAAATCACGACGGCGTCGAACAGGGTGCTGTCCTCGCCCACGCCGTCTCCCACGCTAATGCGCACCTTGCCGTGTTCGCGCGCCAGCGCCGTGACCTCTGCGCCATAGCGGCACGCCACGCCCAGGCGCACGCAGGCATCGGCCAGGCCGCTGGTGAACTTGTGGATGTCGCCCGTGGAATCGCTGTCCGTGTAGTAGCCACCATAAAAGTCGCCCTGCAGCGCCGGCTCGATGGCGCGCATTTCCTGCCGCGTGACGGCGCGCCGCTCCAGTCCGCCCTGTGCCAGCAGGCGCGAGACGCCAGCCGCCCGCTCAAAGCCGGCACGCTCCCGATACACATGCAGGATGCCGGCGCGGCGGTGATCGAAAGCTATATTTTCCTCTTTCGCCCACGCAAACAAATGTTCGCGCGCGGCGATCGCCATGCGCGCCGTAGCGATGGTGTTGCGCTCGTAGGCGGGCATGGCGGCAAGAAACTCCGCAAACCAGCTCAGCTTGTGCCAGCTGGGCCATGGATGCAGCAGCAGTGGCGCATCGCGCCGCGCCATCCATTTCAAGGCGTTGAGTATCGTTGCCTTGTGGTTCCACACTTCCGCATGCGAGGCCGACAATTGCCCGCCGTTCGCGTATGACGTTTCCATGGCGGCATAGCGGTGGCGCTCGATCAGGGTCACGTCCACGCCCCGTTTCGCCAGCGCATACGCCGTCGTCACGCCCGTGATGCCCGCGCCCAGCACGGCCACGCGGCTCATTGCGGCAACACCTTGTGCACGACCGTGTCGCCCGCCTGCAACACGTGCCCATCCGCTGCCAGCACATCCATGCGGCGCACGGGCAAGCCTGAACCGCGTTGCAGCAAGGTGGAATGCGCCTCGCCCGCTTCGAACAATTGCGCCTCGCTCCACTGGCGCAAGCCGACGACGACGGGAAACAGGGCCAGCCCCTTTTGCGTCAGCACGTATTCCTGGTACGCCGTGCCGTCCGAGGCGGGGGCAACCGTAAAGATGCCCTCTTCCACCAGGGTGTGCAGGCGGTCGGCCAGGATGTTCTTCGCCACGCCCAGGCTTTTCTGGAATTCGCCAAAGCGGCGCATGCCGTCGAAGGCATCGCGCACGATCAGGAGCGACCAGCGCTCGCCGATCGCGTCAAGCGCGCGCGCCACGGGACAGGGGTCGGTTTTCAGGCTCTTGCGCTTGGCCACGGGCATTCTCCAGGATTGAGTGGTTGCATTTTAAAACTTCTCGGCGTAGACTCCAACTGGTTTTAATTTAAAACCACTTACATACAAGCCCATGCGCGATACCAACCCACCCATCACGACAGCACTTCCCTCTTCCCTCGTCTGGCTGTTTGCCACGGCGGCCGGCCTCAGCGTGGCCAATGTGTATTACGCCCAGCCTTTACTCGCCACCCTGGCGCACGAATTCGGCATGACGGACGCTGCCAGCGGCATGGTCGTCACTGCCACGCAGCTCGGCTGCGCGCTGGCCCTGCTCTTGCTCGTACCGCTGGGTGACATGCTGAACCGGCGCCGGCTGACCCTGTTCCAGCTGGGCTTGTTGGCCGTCACGCTGGCGGCGCTGGGCTGCGCCCGTTCCACGGCCGGTTTGCTGGGCGGCATGCTGCTGGTGGGTCTGCTGGGCACGGCCATGACGCAGGGCTTGATCGCCTATGCGGCCAGCGCGGCAGCCAGCCACGAGCGGGGCAGAGTCGTCGGCATGGCGCAGGGCGGTGTGGTGATCGGCTTGCTGCTGGCGCGCACCCTGTCCGGCGTAGTGGCCGATCTCGCCGACTGGCGCGCCGTGTATTTTGTTTCGGCGGCCATCGCTTGCGCCCTGCTGTTGCTGCTGTGGCGCAAGCTGCCGCCGGCCAGGCCGCAAGGCCGGAAGCTGGCGTATGGCGCCCTGCTCGCCTCGATGCTGGACATGCTGCTGCACCACAAGGTGCTGCGCGTAAGGGGCATGCTGGCCCTGCTGATGTTTGCCGTCTTCAATATTTTCTGGAGCGCCCTGGTGCTGCCGTTGACGGCGCAAGGCTATTCGCATGCGGCCATCGGCGCGTTTGGCCTGGTGGGCGTGATCGGCGCGCTGGGCGCGGCGCGCGCCGGGGCGCTGGCCGACGGCGGACGCGCGCAATGGACGACGGGGGCGGCCCTGTTGCTGCTGCTGGCCGCATGGCTGCCGCTGAGCTTTGCGGGCGCGGCCCTGTGGCCCTTGATCGTCGGCATCATCGCGCTGGACCTGGCGGGCCAGGCCATCCACGTGACGAACCAGAGCCTGATTTTCAAACAGGACAGCGATGCGCACAGCCGCCTGGTGGCGTGCTACATGCTGTTTTATGCGGTGGGAAGCGGAGTCGGTGCGATTGCCGCCACCAGCGTGTATGCGCTGGCGGGCTGGCATGGGGTGTGCGCGCTGGGCGCGGCGGTCAGCTTGCTCGCCCTGCTGTTCTGGCGGCTGACCTTGCCTGCTGAAAAAACTTAGAGGCTTAATTCAGCATGGCCGCGGTAGAACCATGGCGGTAGGTTTTCAAGGCGTCCGGCTGGATCTGGATCAGCGAACCGCTGACTTTAATCAGGTGCAAGTCCGTCAGCTGGTGCAGCACGCGCGACAGGGTAGCGGGCGCCAGGTTCAAAAACGATGCCAACAGACTTTTCTTCAGGTCCAGTTTGACCTCGTTCGAACGCTGCTGGTCCGATGCCTGCAGCAGGTACTCGACCACGCGCTGGGTGGCGTTCTGCACGGAGCAGCGCTCCACGTTGCGGATAAAACCCATCAGGTGATGCGACAGGCTGTTCATCATCTGGCGCGCGATGCGTGGCGACTGGTCCAGCAGGCGCAGCAGCGCGTGCGGCGGGATGCGCAGCAGCAGGCAATGCTCGAGCGCTTCGGCGCAGAACGGGTACGGTTCATCGAGGAAAATCATGGCTTCGCCGAAACTCTGGCCCGGACGGATCAATTCCAGTACCTTGTCCGTGCCTTCCATGGAAAACACGCTCAGCTTGACGAGGCCGAAGACCACCACATAGGCGCCTTCCGCCACCTCGCCCTTGCGGAACAGCACTTTGCCTTTTTCCACTTCGACGCGCACGACATCCTGGCGCAATTGCTCTAATTGCGAAGGGGAAATATGGCGGAACAGAGCCTGGCTCGATAGCAAGCCATCGACGTTGACCTTATGCATGACACTCTCTTATTAGATTAGCGAATGACTAAGAGTGTAATGCGCAGGCACGGTCAAGGCCATACGTCAAAGGAACTAGGGTTGTCTAGGCCGGAACGCCATGCAGATCAAACAATCGCGGATTCCTTGCGCACTATTTGCGCGTTGTTTGATCTTTATTTACTCAATTCGCGCTCGACGGCGTAGACGGCGATCTGCACGCGGCTGCTGAGCTTAAGCTTTTTGAGGATGTTTTGCACGTGGATTTTCACCGTGCTTTCGGCCACGTCCAGCTGGCGCGCGATTTCCTTGTTGCTCAGTCCTTGCGCCAGGCAGGCCATGGCTTCCCGTTCGCGCGGCGTCAGTTTGTCATAGTCGGCCTGGGGCGCATTCTGTCCCGCGCGGAACTGCGACACGAGCTTGGCCGTCATGGCGTCGGCAATCACGGATTCGCCGGCGGCGGCCCGGCAAATGGCCTGGCCCAGCTGCTCGGCTTCGATATTTTTCAGCAAGTAGCCGCGTGCGCCAGCGCGCAAGGCCGCGCCCAGGTCGGCCGCGTTTTCCGACACGGTCAGCATCAGCACGATCATCTGCGGCAAGTCCTGCAAGATCAGCTGCAGCGCCTCGACGCCGGACACGCCGGGCATGTTCAAGTCCATCAGCACCACGTCGGGCCGCAGTTCAGCAGTCAGGCGCACGCCGTCCAGCCCGTTCGAAGCCTCGCCCACCACCTGGAATTGAGGATTGCGCTGCAACAGCAGCTTGACGCCGCTGCGCAGCAAGGTGTGGTCATCGACCAGCAGGATTTTGATTGGTGCGTTCACTATGTTTGTTGCCTGATAGGGATAAGTCATCTGTTACGCGGCCTGGCGCCGGGCTGCCGGCAAGGCCAGCGAGATCGTCGTGCCGGCGCCGGGCCGGCTGTCGATGGCAAATTGCGCACCGAGCCGCTCGGCCCGTTCCTGCATGATACGCAAGCCGATCTGCAATTCCGTTTTCTTGTCGCGCAGGTTGGCGGCAAAGCCTTCGCCATCGTCGCGCACCTGCAGCGCAAAATCGCGCCCGTTTTCCACGCGCAGCGTCACGCTGCCCGCTTGCGCGTGCTTGCGGATATTCGACAGCGCCTCCTGCACGATGAACAGGATCTGCAACTGCTGTTCCGGCGCCAGCGGCGCGCCATTGCCGCTCATCTCCAGGGTTCCCGTGACGCCCGTCTGCAGCTCGAACTTGGCCAGCACTTCCGTGAGCTTGCTTTCGAGGTCGCTGCCATGCCAGCGCGTGCGGAAATTGACCAGCAATTCGCGCACGTCCTGGTAGCTTTGCTCGACGCCCATGCGCATCAGCGGCAACACTTCGGCCGCTTCATCGAGCTGCCCCCGGCGCACGGAATCGTCAAGCATCTGCACTTGCAGGCTGATGAAATTGAGGCTTTGCGCGATGCTGTCGTGCAAGCCTTCGGCCAGCAGGCTGCGTTCGCGCGCCACGGCAAATTCCTTTTCGCGCGCAATCAGGCGCTGGTTTTCAATGGCGATGCCCAGGCTCTGGCCCAGGGTTTCCAGCCAGCCCTGCTGCTGCGCCTGCACGGCTTGCGGGCGCGCAAAGTGCAGCGAAAAACTGCCCACCACCTGCTCGCGCGCAAGGATGGGAAAGACGGCGATGGCGATAAAGCCTTCGTCCTGGCAACGGTAGCGCTGCAGCGCATCGACCTGGCGGAAATCGCGGATCTGGATCACGCCCTGCGCCACGGCCGCGCCGCACAGGCAATCGTTGTTGCGGATGCAGTGTTCCTCTTCCACCATGGCATCGGAAATGCCCTCGTGCACGATGATATGCACGGTATCGTGCTGCGGGTCGAGGATGCGCACGGTGCCCCCTTCGGCCTGCGCGAACTGCATCACGTGGCGCAGGAAGCCACGGCACAGCGCATCGATGGCGTGCTGCCCCGCCAGCAAGGTGGAAATCTCGTGCAGGGTGGCCAGCTGGCGTTCCTGCGCGGCGCTCAGGCCCGATGCGGCTTGCGCCAGGCGGCGCTGGCGCCAGCGCGAGGCTGGAAGTTGTTTGCGGGAAGATTGACTGCGCAGCGCATGCATGAAGAACTCGAATCTGAAAAGTGGTGCGCCCGGCAAGCGCTGCGGCCTGCCGGGCTGGTAAAGGTTACAAACGGATCTCGGTACCGAGCAGCTTGACGAACTGCGCCAGCCAGGCCGGATGCGCAGGCCAGGCGGGGGCCGTGACGAACTGGCCATCCGTGACGGCGTCCGTGACGGCGATGTCGGCATACGTGCCGCCCGCCAGTTTCACTTCCGGCGCGCAGGCGGAATAGGCGGAAATGCGCTTGCCGCGGATGACGTCGGCGGCGGCCAGCAATTGCGCGCCGTGGCAGACGGCCGCGACAGGCTTGCCCGCTTCGGCGAAATGGCGCACGGCGGCGATGACCTTCTCGTTCAGGCGCAGATATTCGGGCGCGCGGCCGCCGGCGATCATCACGGCGTCATAGTGGGCCGGGTCGATCTCGTCGAAGCTGGCGTTCAGGGTGAACAAATGGCCCGGCTTTTCTGTATATGTCTGGTCGCCCTCGAAATCGTGGATGGCCGTCTTGATCGTCTCGCCGCTTTTCTTGCCGGGACAGACGGCATGCACGGTATGACCGAGCATCAGCAGGGCCTGGAAGGGCACCATCGTTTCATAATCTTCTGCAAAATCGCCGGTCAAAAACAGAATTTTCTTCGCTGCCATTTGGTTCTCCTATGAAAGATTGATCCCGCATCCCTGTCTGCAGGACGCACCGCAAGGCGTATCTTAGCGCGACTTGGCAGCCATACTGGATATTTATCAAACTTTTGCGCCTTGATCGAGGATTTTACAGGCTGAGGCAGAATTTTTTACAGGCTTGCCGGTCAAATTCAAACGACACCTTCCGGGAGCCAGACCATGAGCACCGCCACGCACTCCCTTGCCCCATCTGCCCTGATCCGTATCTTCGACCATTTTGCCGATGCGCAGCAGGCCCGCAGCGCCCTGCTCGACGATGGTTTCCCCGCGCACGCCGTGCAGCTCGACACGGTCGACGACGAGGCCGTCCCCACCGTCCCCATACAGGGCAAGGCCGCATGGCGCGGCATGTTCCGCCTCGTCGTGGCCATCAGCAACCCACAGGAACGGGAACGGGCGCACGCCATCGTGCAGGCATGCAATGGCTGCGACATCGAACAGCGCACGGCCAGCCACGCGGGCGGCCAGCGCGCAAGCGCACAGGCGCTTGCAGGCTGACCTCCGCCCCCTGCGCGGCGAAATTATGGCAAGATCAGCATTCCTTCATTCCACAGTGGAACTTGCCATGATTTTTGAAATTGCCCACATCCAGATCAAATCGGCCACGCATGCTGCCTTCGAAGCGGCCGTGACGAAAGCCATCCCCCTGTTCCAGCGCGCACGCGGCTGCGAATCGATGCGCCTGGAGCGCTCGATCGAAAACGGCGATGCCTACCGCCTGGTGGTGGGCTGGACGACCCTGGAAGACCATACCGTGCATTTCCGCGGCAGCGACGACTTCCAGGCATGGCGCGGCCTCGTCGGTGAGTTTTTCGCCGCCCCGCCCCAGGTCGAGCACATGAACACGGTAGTGACGGGCTTCTAGCCAGGTACCTACACTGCCGGGTGGTGAAACACCTGCCGTAAATATGCGAGGAAGGTTTCATCCTTGCACAGGGTCTTGCCCGGCGAATCAGACAGTTTCGCCACGGACTGGCCATTGCAGCGCACCAGTTTCATGACGATGTTGAGCGGCGTCAAACCGACATCGTTGGTGAGATTGGTGCCGATGCCAAAGCCCGTCATGATGCGGTCGGCGAAGTGCTGGTACAGGGCAAACGCCTTGTCCAGGTCCAGCCCGTCGGAAAACACGAGGCGCTTAGTATTGGCGTCGATGCGCAGGGCCGCGTAGTGGGCCAGTGCCTTCTCGCCCCACTCGACGGGGTCGCCCGAATCGTGGCGCAAGCCGTCGAACAGCTTGGCGAAATACAGGTCGAAGTCAGCCAGGAAGGCATCCATGCCGACCACGTCCGTCAGGGCGATGCCCAGGTCGCCCCGGTATTCCTGTACCCAGTCTTCCAGTGCCGCCTTTTGAAAGTCGCGCAGGCGCACGCCGAAGGACTGGAACGATTGCATGTATTCATGCGCCATGGTGCCGATCGGCACGATGCCCAGCTTTTTCGCCAGGTAGACATTCGACGTGCCCTTGAAATATTCGGGCACCTCGCGCGCCAGGCGTTGCACCACCTCGTCATGCCAGGCACCGGAAAAGCGGCGGCGCACGCCGAAGTCGGAAAACTCGAACGGATGCTTGCGCCGCGGCAGCTTGCCGAATTCCTTGACGGCCGCCACTTTCAAGCCCAGGCGGTGGCGCCCTTCGCGCATGGCCGCATCGAGGTCGAAGCGGCGGAAATACAGTTCGTTGATGATGTACAGCACGAAAATCTCGAAGCCCATCACGTGCACCTGCGGCCCGGCCGCATGCACGAGCAAGGTGTCGCCATCCGTGCTGACGTCGATGAATTTTCGCTGGAAGCGGAACACCGTCAAAAAGTCGACGAAATCGCTCTTCATGAAGCGCAGGGTGCGCAGATAGGCCAGCTCGTCGTCGGCAAACGACATCGAGCATAAATGGTCGAGCTGTTCTTCCAGTTCGCCCTTCAGTTCGGCCAGGGGAAAGGCGGTGGCGTTGCGGCAGACAAATTCGTATTCGGTATGGGTATTCGGATGACCGTGCAGCAACGCTTGCCACATTGTAAATTTATACAGATCGGTTTCCAGCAAACTGCGCACTATCGGGGTCATGTGTGTTTTCTCCAACTTCCTGAAGCCAGAATAGTACGCCACCGCAAGCATTTCAGCAGGGCACGATTAATAATGGCTCAGGCAACCCCGTTGGCCAACAATTCAGGCAAGACGTCGGCGGAGGTGGCCAGCCGCGCGCCGCGTGCATGCATGGCGGCAAGGAAGTCGCGCTGCTGCGATGCAAAGCCCGTGACGGGGCTCATGCAGTCCGTCAGCAATACCAGGCGCGACAGGGCCGGCTTGCCTTGCTGCGCTTCCAGGTAATCGGCGATGTGCTCGGTGCTGGCTTTCACGCAATGGCTGCCCGCCTCGCCGGTGACATAAATCTGCTGCGCCGGCAACAAGGTGGCAAGGAAATCCAGGTTCAGCTGGGTAGCCGCATCCTGAGGATCGGGCACTTCCGCCATGACGGCAGAGTAATGCTCGGTCCATGGATTGGAACCCTTGCTCAGCTTGGCCACCACTTGCAAGTGATCCACTTCCCAGGCGTTGTAGGCGGCGCGCACGGCCGCATGGATATTCTGGCCCCAGCTGCCGATCTCGCAATGCACGGGCCACACCATCAATTGATAGCGTCCCGCTTGCTGCAAGGCATCGAGGTAGGCCAGCGCGCGCGGCAAGGCGCCGCTGGCGGCGGGCAGGAACAGGCGGTCGCGCACCTGCTGCGCGCTGATCTGCGTAAATGGCGGCACGGCGCCGCCATCGCCCGTGCGCCAGAAGGCGGGGTGGGCAATGTCGTAGCGGTGGTGGGCGTCGAGGGTCACGCTGATCTGCGTCAGGCCGCTGCCCCCTTCGCGGATCAGTTGCGCCACGCGCAGCATGTCGGCGTGGGCGCCGGGCACGGCCAGCGCCGGTGCGGTATCTGGCGGCAGCCAGGCGGCGGGCAAGTCGCAAAAATCGTTTTGCGGATCGATGACAAGCAGGTGCAACTGGCGTTTCATGGCGGTCCTCTGGCGTGGCAATATCTCGCATGATACGGGCAACTTCGCCGGCGCGCCTGCACCGGCTACGCCAGGACTGTGCTCACTCGTAATAACTTGCGCCGAAACAAGCCACGCGACGGTTCAGGGATGGAAGACGTATCGGCGCTGGCGCCGCTCGACCAGCTTGACGGCCACCTCGCCCGCTTCGGCCATGGCGTCCGCTTCCGTTGTAAACTGGTGGTCGGCCGACACCCGGCGCTTGCGAACCAGATTCATCCGGTGCATGGGATTGGGCGAAGGGGCATAGATGGCGACGTAGGCGCCCCATAGCTTGCAGCCCGGCAAGCGCTCTGCCGTGTAATTCACCTCATAAAAATCAACATACTTTATCGGCACGATGTTCGCTCCAAAAATGACATGGCCGGACAGCTTGTCTCTACGGACTGACGCGGTGAGGGTAAAACCATGCGCTCGCGATTGCTCAGGATACTCAATTCAGCTCTCTTTTTATAACGCGGCACAGGAGAAAAAGATGAATGACTACATTATCTTCATGCACGACGACACGGAAACACCGGTGGACGTCGCCACCTCAGCCTGGGAAGACTACTTCGCCATGCTCAGGGCCAGTGGCCGCTTCTGCGGTGGCAGTTCCATCGGGCCCGGTATCTGCGTGCACCAGTCCGGCCAAGCCAGGCCGGTCACGTCACACTTGTCAGGCTATCTACGTGTGCAAGCTGAAAGTATAGACGATGCAAAAAAATTGTTAATCGGAAACCCCGTACTGAACGCAGGGGGGACGGTGGAAATTCGCGAACTGCCGCGCGACTGACGCGGCCTGTCTGGCGCCTATTTTCCCGCCTCGGCCGCGGGATGCATGGACCAGACGACGCTGAGGATTTTCCATTCGCCATCGCGCTTGACCATCTGCCACGCTTCCACGCCATAGTTGGACAATTTGTCGCCGACGAGGAATTCGTAGTCGAAGTTGACCCACGCCACATGGCGGTCCTGGGTGATCTTGACGTTGTAGAATTTTTCTTCCGTGCGCTGCGGTTCGCGCTTGATGAAGTTGGCGAATGCAACATAGCCGGCCGCCCCGACGCCGTCGAAGTGGACGTCCGTCGTGTCGCGCATTTTCTTGATGAAACCGTCGTCGGCCGGCGAGGCGAACAGGATGTTGGTATGCAGCAGCAGCGACGACAGCAGCTTGACATCCTTGGCGATCAGCGCCGCCTGGAAGTCGGCGACGACTTTTTCGATGGCGCGGATATCCTCGGGCGTGGAGGCGTGGCGCCCCACGTGAGGCGGCGCAGGTGGCGCGGTCTGCGCCAGCGCCATGCCTGCTGAAAACAAGGAACATCCGAACAATACCGCGCTTGCCAACTTGTGCATGAGGGACTTTCATGGCGAACGGCTCGCCAGGCTGGCACGGGGCGTGCCGCTGGCAAGCTTATGTCAACCATGGCAGATTGGCAATCCCTCTTTGGAACTAGAGGAGAGCCTGACTCAGGCAGCCAGCGCCTCGATCGAGGCACGGCCCTTGGCGATCGCGCTGCTGACTGCTTCCTCGCCCATGGCCACGCCTTCGGCTTGCACGAACTCGATATCCGTGATGCCGATGAAGCCCAGCGCCGTGCGCAGATAGGTGCTCAGGTAGTCATACGCGGCGCCCGGGCCTTCGCTGTAGACGCCGCCGCTGGCCGTGAAAATAACCGCTTTCTTGCCCGTGGCCAGGCCGACGGGGCCCGTCGTCGTGTACTGGAACGTGCGTCCCGCGCGCGCCACGTGGTCGATCCACGCCTTCAGGGTCGACGGCACGGAAAAGTTGTACATGGGCGCGGCCAGTACCAGCACGTCGGCGGCCAGCAATTCATCGACCAGGGTATCGGACAATTGCACGGCCGCTGCCGCCTGCGCGCTGCGCTGGTCGGCTGGCGTAAAGAAGGCGCCCATCACTTCTTCCGTCAGGTGCGGCACGGGCTGCGCCGCCAGGTCGCGCTCAACGACGCTGGCGCCTTGCGCGGCCAGTTTGGCGACGAATTCGCCGGACAATTGACGCGACAGGGAACCGCTGTTGCGCACGCTGCTATTGATGTACAAGACCTTGCTCATGAAATGCTCCTTCGAAAACGGTAGACTGGAATGCCGCATCGCGGCCCTTGCACACAGCATAGTTCGGGTCTACCATCGATGAAACCGTATAAATATAAATGATTAGCATCGAATTTTTAGATATGGAGTCACCATGAGAGAACCGGGCCAGCCTTCGCTCGACCAGTTGCGCGTGTTTGTCGCCGTCATCGACGCGGGCGGCTTCGCCCACGCGGCGCGCCAGCTGCACCGCACGCAATCGGTGATCAGCTACACCGTCGCCAACCTGGAAGAACAGCTGAATGTGGTGCTGCTCGACCGCGGCAAGCGCAAACCCACCCTGACTGACGCGGGCAAGGCCCTGCTGGCCGACGCGCGCGCCGTGGCCCTGAAGGTCGACGGCATGCGCGCGCGCGCCAAGGCGCTGGCGGGCGGGCTGGAAGCGGAAGTATCGGTCGTGGTGGACGTGATGTTTCCCACCTGCGTGCTGGTGCGCGTCCTGGAAGCGTTCCAGGCGCAGTTCCCCACCGTCGCCCTGCGCCTGCGCATCGAAGCCATGGGCGCCGTGGCGCAGCTGGTGATGGATGGCAGCTGCCACATCGGCCTCGGTGGCTGGATGACGGCCACGGCCAGCGTCTTCGAGCGCCTCGCCGTCGGCCATGTGCGCCTGATTCCCGTGGCAGCCCCCAGCCACGCGCTGGCGCAGCAGGCAGGGCCGATTGCCTCCAGCGTGGCGCGCGAACACGTGCAACTGGTGCTCAGCGACCGCAGCGTGCTGACGGAGGGCCAGGATTTTGGCGTGCTGGGTTTGCGCAACTGGCGCCTGGGCGACCTCGGTTCCAAGCACGCGCTGCTGCGCGCTGGCCTGGGCTGGGGCAACATGCCCGAAGCGATGGTGCGGGAAGACCTGGCCGAAGGCCGCCTGGTGCACCTGCCGCTGGCCGTCGACAATGGCGAGAATTACCCGATCTACCTGATCCAGCGCGCCGACACGCCGCCGGGCCAGGCGGGCAAGTGGCTGACGGAGCGGTTTGCGGAGCAGTTGCCGTTGCTGGCCCAAGGGTTTTAAACGCCAAACAAAACCTACTGCGCGTCGCGCTTTGCGGCCTGCGATGCTCACCGTACTAAAGTACGGTTGCGCTTCTTAGCCACAAATCGCTGCCGCTCGCTACGGTTTTGTTAGGCGTTGTGAGTTCACAATTGACACAGGTATGATGCGGGTAACACTTTAATAAGGAACCACATGGCCGGCATCGACGACTTCGTCAACAAGCAAAAACCTGGCGCGCGCTTCGTCATCACGGCGCAGATGCTGCGCATGACGCCGCAGCAGTTCGACTCGCTGGCGCAGGAATGGATGGAAGACGGCGGCCCCGGCTTCGACGTGGCCGGCATCCCGCACCGGGTCGTCGTCAATGGGCAATTCTATATCGGCAGACTCACCGTGCAGCGGCACGGCGAGCCTGCATAGGGACTACTCCACACCCAGCACGTGCAGGCGGCGGCGCAAACGCGCCACTTCTTCCGACAAGTCGACCACCAGCGCGGCCAGTTCGGCGTTCGCGTCGAACACGGATTCGATTTCGTGCAGGCGGCGCGCGCGCACCAGGTCCAGGCTGGTAAAGCGCCAGGCCGTCAGCTGCCCCGCCGGCGGGCCATTTTGCAGCAGCACACCCGTCTGCACGTGCTGCACCACCCAATCCGGCTCCACGGCGCAGGCGCGCGCCAGTTCTTCCAGGCTCAGGGCACGGTCTTCGAGCAATTCGCCAATTACCTTGTTTGTCATGATTTACCCTCCCAGCTTCTGGCGCGGATTGAAAGCCATCTCGCGCGCCATGGTTGCATACAGTTCCCGCGCCTTGTCGTCGTTCGCCGGCGGCAGCACCACTTCCAGCAGCAGATACAGGTCGCCCGGCTGGGCGGCGGGAATGCCGCGCCCTTTCAGGCGCAGCTTGCGCCCCGTCTGCGAATTGGGCGGCACGCTGACGGACACCGTGCCAGATGGCGTGGGCACGTCGATCTCGCCGCCCAGCGCCGCTTCCCATGGCGTGACGGGCACCGTCTCGAACACGTCGCGCCCTTCCACCTTGTAGCGCGCATCGGGCCGGAAGCGGATCTCCAGGTACAAATCACCGGCGGGAGCGCCGCCACTGCCGGGATTGCCCTGCCCTTTCATGCGCAGCTGCTGTCCTTCCGTGACACCTTTCGGTATCGTCACTTCCAGGGTACGCTCGCGCGTTACCACGTGGCCTTGCGCATCCGCTTCGGGCACGCGCATGACGATGTGGCGCTTGGCGCCCTGGTAGCTGTCCTGCAGGTCGATGGTGATGGCCGCGTGGCTGTCCTCGCCCTGCATCTGGAAGGTGCTGTTGGCGCGGCGCCGGCCGCCCACGTGGGCGAACAGGTCGGCAAAGAAATCGCTGTCGTCGGCGCCCGACGATTCGTAGCCCGAACCCCAGTCCGGCGGCGGACGGAAGGGCTGGCCCTGCGCGCCCTGGTTACGGCCCAGTTCATCGTAGGCGGCGCGCTTTTCCGCGTCGCCCAGCACGCCGTAGGCCTCGTTCAGGGCCTTGGTGCGCTTGTCGGCGTCCGGCTCCTTGCTCACGTCGGGATGGTATTTGCGCACCAGCTTGCGGTACGCCTTCTTGATCTCGGCCTCGGTCGCCGTCTTCTCGACGCCCAGTTCCTTGTAGTAGTCCTTGTATTCCACCGTGCTTGCTCCCCATGGTTGAACTGCCTATGGGAAGAGTACACGAATTGGCGCCGACAGCGCGTGCGCACAATACAACACCGCCCGCGGGGCACGGGGCGCGCGGGCGGTGAAAATGGCAGCGGAAAATGCCTAGCGCACGCGGCGCACCGAGGAAATGCGACGGTCCAGGCCTCCATGCAGGCGGCCATAGCTGCCTGGCCCCATCACCACGCAGCGGCCGCGGAAATTGGCATCGACGCAGAACTCCCAGCGGCCGTAATTGACGACGATCGATTCGGCGCGGTCGTTGAAGCCATAGCGGTTCAAGTCATGCACTTCGCGGTCCAGGCGCACGGGCCGTCCGCGCATGCCGGCGTCAGGGAACATCAGCACGGCGCCATTCATGTCGGGATGGTGGCCGCCGCCGTGGCCGGGATAACCTGGATGGCCGGGGTAAGGACGCTCCGGCTCCGGACGCGGAGGGCGCGGCGGGTAGGGACGGTGGTCGCCGCCGCCATGACCCGGGCGGCCCGCTTCGCGCACCGAAGAGATGGCGTCGTTCATGCCCGGCATGCTGCTGTAGCGGCCCGGTCCCAGGGTACGGCAGTTGCCCCGGTAATTGGCGTCCTTGCACACTTCCCAGGTGCCCGAGCGCACGATGATGCTGGAGGTTTTGTCGTTAAAGCCCATGCGCGACAAATCTCCCGCATCGGAACGCAGGGTGACGGGACGGCCGCGGAAACCGGCGTCCTCGAACAGGGTGATTTCGCCCGCGGATGCGGCAAGGGGGGCGAGGAAGGTGGCGGCGCACAGCAGCGCGGGGCGGAAAGATCGAACCATGACAACTCCAATACTGAGACATTTTCGCCAGTGTAGTCCAGGCGGCAGGCGGCGAGTGTAACAAAGGGCAAGCAAATGTCAGCACACGGCTGGGAATGTAAAAGCCGCCTGGCGGGGCATTCCCGGCAGGCGGCCTGTCAGCACGGCGTCAGGACGCGGTCAGCGCACGCGGCGCAGCGAGGAAATCTGGTTTTCCATGCCATTCAGGCGGCCATATTCGCCCGGCCCGATCACTTCGCAGCGGCCGCGGAAGTTCGAATCGCTGCACACTTCCCACTGGCCCTCATTGACGACGATGGACGAGGCGCGGTCATTGAAATTGAGACGCACCAGGTCTTCCGTGCTGCGATCCAGCGCCAGCGGTTCGCCGCGCATGCCCGCCTCGGGGAACAGCAGGACGGCGCCGCGCTGCTGGTACTGCGGCTGCTGGTATTGCGGATACTGCTGCTCGTACTGCGGCCGCTCATACTGCTGCTGGCGGCGCGCTTCGCGCTCGTCGACCATGCGCGCCGAGGAGACGCGCCCGTCAAGGCCGCGCCCCAGGTCGTCGTGACGGCCGGGGCCGAAAATGCGGCAAGTGCCCTGGTAGTTCGAGTCACTGCACAACTGCCAGTAGCCGTTATAGATGACGATGCTGCTGGTGCGGTCGTTGAAACCGATGCTGACGAAATCGTCCGTATCGCGGTTCAGGCGCGCCGAGCCGCCATTCTGGCCGGCGCCCGAATACACTTCCAGGGTGCCGCCACGGCCATAGCCGCCATGGCCACGGTCTGGATCGCGCCCGGGGCGTCCCGGATTGTAGCCATCGCCGCGCCCCGTTTCGCGCACCGAGGTGATGGCGTCGTTCATGCCAGGCATCGAGCGGTATTCGCCTGGCCCCAGGCTGCGGCAATTGCCGCGAAAACCGGAATCCGTGCACACATCCCAGGTACCCGAACGCACCATGATGCTGGACGTCTTGTCGTTGAAGCCCTGGGGCGACAGGTTATCCGTCGTTTCGCGCAGCGTCACGGCGCGGCCGCGGAAATTATCATCCTCGAACAGGGTGATCTCGCCCGCATGGGCGCCCAGGTGGGTGAACAGGACGGCGCTGGAAAACAGCGCCAGTTTCAGGCTAGGGGATATCATTCTCAACTCCAGTTAATTAATCGTTATTCTTCATGCATTGCGGTGCCGTGTCAACGCAGGCGGCGCAGCGAGGAAATGCGGCCGTCGAGTGCATCAAGCGTATTGTAGATACCGGGCTCGAGGATCTCGCAGCGGCCACCGTAATGCGCATCGGCGCACACTTCCCAGTCGCCGGCATTGATCACGATGGAATTGGTCTGGTCGTTGAAGTTCATGCGTACCAGATCGCTCACATCGCGATTCACCGGCAGGCCGCGTCCCCCCATATGAGAGCGCGGGTACAGCAGCAGCATCGGGTCTTCGCTGGCCGGCTGGTTTTCCTCGCGCGGGTCAACCAGGCGTGCCGATGACGTCTTGCCTTGCAGATTGCGTGGCAACTCGTAGCTGCCCGGGGCATACACTCGGCAGCTGCCATGGAAATTGGAGTCACTGCACAGTTGCCAGTAACCGTGGCGCACCCGGATGCTGGCGGAGCGGTCATTGAAGCCGATATCGACAAAGTCGTCGCGGTCGCTATTGATGTCGACCGAGGCACCGCGCTGCGCCGAGGTATCAAACACTTGCAGCGCCGCACCGCGTTCGCGTTCTCGCTCTGGCGGTGGCCGCGACGTTTCTGGCGACGGCGACACTTCTGGCGAGGATGGCGACGGCGCGGATGGCGTTTCGGGCCGGCTGCCGCCGCCCCTGCCGTCCGCCAGGCGCACCGAGGAAATCTTGTCGTTCATGCCGGGCATGGAAGGGTAATCGCCGCGCTCGAACGTCTTGCATGCGCCCTTGAAGTTGGCATGCGCGCACACCTCCCAGCGGCCCGAAGCAACCTTGATGCTCGACACCTTGTCATTGAAATTCATGCGCGACAAATCGTCCGTCGTGTCGCGCAAGACCACCATGCGGCCCTTGAAATTATCATCGGTGTACAAGCTGATTTCAGCGGCGTGCGCCGACACATGGGCTAACAGCGCACTGGCACACAGCAGCGCAAGACTCAGCGGACGATTCATCGGGTGGTCTCCAGTACCGGTAAAGGTCAATTAGTGATCGACATGACAACTGATGCCAGTGTAACCATCCGCAGAAAAAACGGTGTAACAAAGTATGGGAAAAGCACAATAAATTGTTACCAAAAGCAATAACCGGCCCCGGCAGGGACCGGTCGTTCCTGCCCGCTTGGCGTCAGCGCACTTCGCGCACGGACGAGATGCGGTTGCTCATGCGCTCCAGGCTCGCGTATTCACCGGGGACCAGTGTCCGGCAACGGCCACGGAAATCCACGTCCTCGCACACTTCCCAATAGCCGGAGCGCACGCGCACGCTTTGCACCGTATCGTTGAAATCGCGCTCGCGCAAATCGGCCGAGGCGTTGCGCACGGTCAAACTGCGGCCGGCGAAATCGTCGCGCGTATAAAAGGTCAGTTCGCCGCCCAGCGAGCGCCCTGGCAAATGGCCGTGCTCACGGTCGCGGTCCCGGCGGCCGTCCCAGTCGCGCCCACGGTCACGATCACCGTCGCGATCGCGGCCCGGATGACCACCCCAGCCGCCGCGCACTTCGCGCAGCGAGGTGATTTTGTTGGCGCGGCCATCGAGCGAGGGATACTCGCCCGCCTCCAGCAGGAAGCAGGCGCCGCGGAAATCGGCTTCCTCGCATGCCTCCCAACGGCCCGAGCGCACGCGGATGCTTTGCGTCGTGTCGTTGAAACGCACATCTTCCAGGTCGGCGACGGCGTCGCGCACGGTCTGCGAGCGGCCGTGATAATCGTCGCGCGAATACAGGGTCAGTTCGCCGGCGCCGGCCAGTTCGGCCGTCATGGCGGCGCCCAGCAACAGGGCGCAATTCAAGGCTTTCTTCAACATGGTCTTACTCCATAGTCAGGGTACTGCGGTTGACTATTTGGTCATTTTGCCAAATAGAGCACGCAGTCTATCCGCGACCGGTCCACTTAGCTGTAACAAATGATTACCGCGCCCGGCCCCCTCCGGGCATCTCCCGGGAGCGGCGGCGGACAAGCACGGCGAATGCCGGTAGAATCTTGTGTTTAGTCAAGCTTGCCGCCCATGCCACACACTACCTCGTTCACCCTGCCCGCCATCCGCACTGAAGTCTCGTCTCTGTGGAAGCTGGCCTGGCCCATCCTGATCGGTCAGCTGGCCACCGTCGGCATGGGCGCGGCCGACGTGGCGATGACGGGCCATACGAATCCCGAGGAACTGGCCGCCGTGTCGCTGGGCGCGGCCATCTGGTCCATCGTGCTCGTCACCGTGAGCGGCATCATGATGGCGATCAATACCCTGGTGGCGCATGAAATCGGCGCCGCGCGGCACGACCGGGTGCCGCACATCGTGCGCCAGTCGCTGTGGAAGGCGCTGCTCGTGGGCCTCGTGGCTTGTTTGCTGACGAACATGGCGGCGCTGGTATTCGACCACCTGATGCTGGAACCCGCCGTCGCGGCCAAGGCCAAGCTGTTCGTGCACATTATCAGCTGCGCGCTGCCGCCGTTCGCCGCCTACCGCGCGCTGTACGGCTACAGCACCAGCATTAACCAGACCAAGCCCGTGATGGTGATCGCGCTGGCCGCGCTGGGCCTCAATATCCTCGTCAACTACCTGCTGATCTATGGCCACTGGGGCATGCCGAAGATGGGCGGCGTGGGCTGCGCCGTGGCCACCACCTGCTGCGTATGGATGATGCTGCTGGCCATGCTGGCCTGGATCAGGATCGCCCCCGCCTACCGCTCCACGTATCCGTTCACGCACTGGGAATGGCCGCAGCTGTCGTCCATCGGCCCCATGCTGCGCCTGGGCCTGCCCATCGGCGTGACCTACTTTGCCGAGGTCAGCGCCTTTGGCGTCATCAGCCTGCTGGTGGCGCGCTTCGGCGTGATCCAGGTGTCGGCGCACCAAATCGCCCTGAATTTCTCGTCCGTCGTCTTCATGGTGCCGCTCACGTTCGGCATCGCGCTGGTCACGCGCGTGGGCCACGCCGTGGGCGAAGCCAATCTGCGCCGCGCGCGCTTCATTTCGTGGGTGGGCGTGGCCATGTCGCTGACGGCGGCCATCGTCTCGGCTGCCGTCATCACCATCTTCCGCCACCAGATCGCGCAAGCCTACACGTCCGACCCGCAGGTGCAGGCCCTGTGCGCGCAGCTGCTGCTGTTCGCCGCCCTGTTCCAGCTGTCCGACGCGACGCAAGTGGCGACGTCCTGCGCCATCCGCGGCTACAAGGTAACGCGCCAGCCGATGCTGATACAGCTGCTGGCGTTCTGGGGCTTCTCGCTGCCGATCGGCTACGTGCTGGGCCTCGCGCCGTCCGGCTTCCCCTGGTCGCCGGCCGAGCCGATGGGCGCCGCCGGTTTCTGGATCGGCCTCGTCACGGGCCTGACGGTGGCGGCCGTGCTGCTGACCTGGTACCTGAACCGCCTGTCGCTGCAGCGCCTGCGCGCGGCGCATTGAAACAATGCATTGAACACAGGGCGGCGCGCAATTTATGCGTGCCGCCCTCCCTGCTTCGCCATACAAAGCACCACTTCCTCACTCTTTCCGCCAAAGTAAAGAAGGCAATTGCCGGATTATTCCGTGGCTGGCCCTATCGCATTAAACCCCGTGCTCTGGTATCGTTTGCTGTCAAGCATCTTTCTTGACCATCCCTTTACAATCACCGAGACATCCATGCGTTTTATTCTTTGTTTTCTGGCCGCGATGGCCAGCGTTCCCGCATCGGCTGAAAAGCTGACCCTGGAACGCATCCACGCCGATCCGGCGCTGGCCGGCCCCGGCGTGCGCAACCTGAAGGTTTCGCCCGATGGCGAGCGCGTCACGTTCCTGCGCGGCCGCGCCGACAACCAGTTCCAGCTCGACCTGTGGGAATTCAAGCTGAAGGACAAGAGCACGCACCGCCTGGTCGACTCCAAGGCGCTGGTGCCGAATGAAACGATTTCGCCCGAAGAGCAGGCCCGCCGCGAACGCGAGCGCACGGCCAGCCTGAACGGCATTCTCAGCTACAGCTGGTCGCCCGATGGCAAGCAGCTGCTGGTGCCGCTGGCCGGCAATCTGTACCTGGTCGATGCGGCCCATCCGGACAAGGCGCGCCTGGTCGCCAAGGGCAATGTGCTCGATCCGAAAATCTCGCCGAAAGGCCGCTATGTGTCGTTCGTGCGCGACCAGAACATCTATGTGATCGACCTGAAGTCGGGCCAGGAACGCCAGCTGACGACGGACGGCAAGGGCACCATCCGCAACGGCGAGGCCGAATTCGTGGCGCAGGAAGAAATGGGCCAGCGCACCGGCTACTACTGGGCTCCCGACGATTCCGCCATCGCGTATAAGCGCTATGACGAAGCGCCCGTGCCCGTCGTGCGCCGCTTCGAAATCTTCGCCGACCGCACCGACGTCGTCGAGCAGCGCTACCCGGCTGCCGGCGACCCGAACGTGCTGGTGCAACTGCTGATAGTCTCGCCGGAAACGGGCGCGCAGCGCCAGGTGGACCTGGGCACGAACCCGGACATCTACCTGGTGCGCGCCGACTGGAGCGCGGACAGCAAGTCGCTCGTGTACCAGCGCCAGTCGCGCGACCAGAAGACCCTCGATTTGGTGGCAGTTGATGCAGCCACGTTGGCGCAGCGCACCCTGCTGACGGAAACGTCGAAGACCTGGGTCAGCATCCATGACGACCTGCGCTTCCTGTCGAACGGCACCTTCCTCTGGTCGTCCGAACGCACGGGCCGCAACCACCTGTACCTGTACGACATGGGCGGCAAGCTGCTGCACCCGGTCACTTCCGGCGCATGGGGCATCGACAGCGTGCTGGCCGTGAACCAGAAGACAGGCAAGGTGTTCGTCTCGTCGAACCGCGACGCGGTGATCGACAAGCAGACCTACGCGCTGGCCCTCGATGGCAGCACGGCCGACAAGCCGCAGCGCGTGACGAAAGCCGATGGCTGGCATGACACGACGTTCTCGCGCAATGGCGAAGTGTTTGTCGACACGTATTCCGACCCGGCCACACCGCCGCAAGTGAGCATCCGCCGCCCGGACGGCGCCATGGTGGGCTGGCTGGAAGAAAACGCGCTGAACGCCAGCCACCCATACGCCAAGTACAAGGCGGACCACCTGCCGACGGAGTACGGCACCCTGAAAGCCAACGATGGCCAGACGCTGTATTACTCCATCGTCAAGCCGTCGAACTTCGACGCTGCCAAACGCTACCCGGTCTACCTGTCGACGTATGGCGGCCCGCACTCGCAGCACGTGGCTCGCCGCTGGGGCAACAACTTCGACCAATATATGGCGCAGCAGGGCTTTGTCGTCTTCCGCCTCGATAACCGCGGTTCGTCGCGCCGCGAGCGCGCATTCACGGACGCCATCTACCACAACCTGGGCGCGGCCGAAGTGGCCGACCAGCTGGTCGGCATCGACTGGCTGGGCAAGCAAAGCTTCGTGGACGCAAAACGCATCGGCGTGTTCGGCTGGAGCTATGGCGGCTTCATGACTCTGCGTTTGCTGTCGGCGGCATCGGACAAGATCGCCATGGGCGTCTCGGTGGCGCCCGTCACCGACTGGTCGCTGTACGACACCCACTACACGGAGCAATTCCTCGGCATGCCGAAGGAAAACGTCGATGGCTACAAGGCCAGTACCGTGTTCGCCCACCTCGACGGCCTGAAGTCGCCGCTGCTGCTGGTGCACGGCATGGCCGACGACAACGTCCTGTTCAGCAACAGCACGCGATTGATCGACGCGCTGGTGAACCGCGGCGTGCAGTTCGACCTGATGACGTATCCGGGCGCCAAGCACGGCATCTCGTCGCGCGCGGGCCAGCGCCACGTGTACAAGAAAATCGAGATGTTCTTCAAGCAGAACCTGGGCGTAGCGAAGTAAAACGTGCCCACAAATAAAAACCGCCGCCTGTCTCGCGACAGGCGGCGGTTTTTTTATTGAGCGTGCGTCAGCTTAAGGTTTGCGCGTGACGGTCTCGACCGCATCCTTGACGTCGCCAACCTTCTTCTGCACTTTGCCTTCGACCTGGTTTGCCAGGCCCTTGGCTTGCTGTTCTTCGCTGCCGACGACTTTGCCAGCGGCTTCCTGGATTTTACCGCCGACTTCCTTCAGTTTACCTTCGACTTGATCTTTGTTCATGATGGATCCTCACTGTAGTTGGTACATCTGTTGTCCGGCCCCGAAGGGCCGGTACTGCGGCTCACACGCTGTTGCAAACTGCTTGCTGCGTGTCGATGTGTCCATACTACGGGGTGGGGGATCAATGCTCTGTACGGTTCCTAACACATGCTCAATTTGCGCCAATATCGGCGATCACACGGGCTTGCGCCACACGGTGGCCAGCCACGGCTGCTGGTCGCGCGGCAAGCCGGGCGGGCGGTAGTACTGCTCGACCAAGGTAAAACCGGCCGCCTGCACGTAGGCGTCCCACGTCGCTTCGTCGTGATAGCTGCCATAGCGCGCGCCATTCCAGCCTTCCTGGTTCTGCCCGCGCGGGTTCGAGCTGAACAGCACGCCACCGGGCTTCAGGCACGCGTACAAAGCGCGCAGCACGCCGGGCAAGGCGGCGCTGGGCACGTGGAACAGCACGGCATTGGCGAACACGCCGTCGAAGTGCGCGGCGGGCAGATCGAGGTCGATGAAATCCTGCTGCCATACGGTGCAGCCGCTGTAGGCGCGCGCCATCTCGACGAAGCGGGGACAGCCATCGACGCCGGCGGCATGGTGGCCCATGGCCGTGAACGCTTTCAGATCGCGGCCAGGGCCGCAGCCCAGGTCGAGAATATCCAGGGGCGCCGGCTTGCCGATGGCCCCCAGCAGCGCGGCGATGTTCTGGCTGACGTCGTGGTCGCGCGTGCCTTCGAAAAACTGCTCGGCGCTGGCGTCGTAATGAGCCAGGGTGCGCCCGGTGATGGCGTGGATGGGGTCTTGCGGGTCTTGCGGCGGGGTTGGCTTCATGGCGGTCCTGTCTATATGTGCCACCATTTTACGGTGCCAGCGCACTGCGCGCTGGCACCGCTTTATAACTACCAGACGCGCACGCGCTGTTCCGGCGCCAGGTACAGCTGCTGCCCCGGCTGGACGTCGAAGGCCGGGTACCAGGCGTCGAGGTTGCGCACGGTGGCGGCCCGGTATTGCGCCGGCGCATGGCCATCCGTGAGGATCTGCTGGCGCGCCGCCGCTTCGCGCGCCTTGCTGCGCCAGCTGACGCCATAACCCGTGAAGAAATCGCGGTCCGCATCCGCCTGCGCCGGCTTGCCCTGCTGCGACAAGCTGAACGCGTCATGCGCGGCCGCCACGCCGGCCAGGTCGGCCAGGTTTTCGCTCAGGGTCAGCTGGCCATTCACGGCCAGGTCGGGAAACGGCTTGTAGGCCGCGAACTGCGCCACCAATTGCTTGGATGCCGACTGGAAGTGCGCCAGGTCGGCCGGCGTCCACCAGTCGCGCAGCTTGCCCTGGGCGTCGAACTGGGCGCCCTGGTCATCGAAGCTGTGGCTGATCTCGTGGCCGATGGTGGCGCCGATGCCGCCATAGTTGGCCGCATCGGATGCCTGCGGGTCGAAAAATGGCGGCTGCAGGATGGCGGCCGGAAAGTTCAGCGCATTTTGCAGCGGCAGGTTGACGGCATTGACCAGCTGTGCCGGCATGGCCCAGGCCTTGCGGTCAGGCGACTGGCCCAGCTTGGCCAGCTCCTGCCGGTAGTGGAACTGTTCCGCCCGCTGCACATTGCCCAGCGCATCGCCGCGCACCACGCGCAAGCCCGCATAGTTGTCCCAGCGTTCCGGATAGCCGACGCCCACGTACAGGGTCTTGAGTTTTTCCTGCGCCTGCTCCTTGGTGGCCGGCGCCATCCAGTCCAGCTTGTCGATGCGACGCGAGAAGGCGGCGACGATATTCGTCACCATGTCCTGTACGCGGGCTTTCGATTCCGGCGGGAAATAACGTTCCACGTACAGCTTGCCGACGGCGTCGCTCAGGGCCGCGTTGGTTGCCGCCAGCGCGCGCTTGCTGCGCGGCGACTGCTGCGGCGTGCCGCTCAGGGCACTGCCGTAGAAGGCGAAGCGCTGGTCGGCGGCGGCCTTCGGCAAGGTCGTGCTGAAATGGTTGATCGCGTGGAAGGCGAGGAAATCCTTCCACGTGGCCAGCGGCACGCTCGCCACCAGCGCCGCGCTGCCCGTCATGGCCGTCGGATGCCAGACGATGAAGTCCGTCTGCCTGCCCAGGCCCGCCGCCTGGAAGAAGGCCTTCCAGTCCAGGCCAGGCGCCTTGCTGGCGAAGTCGGCTGCACGCCACGCATTATTGCCCTTGGCGACATCGGCCGAATCTTCGCGGCTGGCGTGGCTGGCGGCAATTTGCTGTTCCAGCGCAAACACGCGCGCGGCGCGGGCCGGCGCATCGCGGTAGCCGGCCTGCTTGAGCATGGCGGCGATATGCGCCTGGTAGCCCGCGCGCAAGCCCTGCATGCGGGCGCTTTCCCCCTGGTAGAACGCGCGGTCGGGCAAGCCCAGCCCGCCCTGCAGCAGATAGGCCACGTTGCGCGTGGTGTCGTTCAAGTCTTGCGCCACCCACAGGCCGAACAGGTTTTCCGTATAAAAATTGGTGGCATTGAGCGGATCGACATCGGCGCGCAAGCTCTCGCCCAGCGCGCGGGCCAGCCCTGCCTGGTCGCGTATGCCATCGATCTTCTTCAGCAGCGGCTTGATCGGCGCCCAGCCTTGCGCTTCGATAGCTGACTCATCCATCCAGGAACGGTAGAAATCGCTGACCTGGCGCGCCGATGCATCCGCCTGCGGCGCCGCCGCCAGGCCTTCGACGAGGGCGATGATGCGCTCGTTGGTCGCATTGGCGAGGATGGCGAACGAACCCCAGCTGCTGCGGTCGGCGGGAATCTCCGTGCCGCGCAGCCAGTCGCCATTCACGTAATCGTAGAAATCGTCGCCGGGCAAGACAGCCGTGGGTGCCGCCATCGCGGCGGCAGGACTGGCGGCCGCTTCCTGGCCATGCGCGTGGACGACACCCCCGGCCAGGGCGATGCCGGACAGGGCCAGCGCCATGACGCGCTTGCGCCAGGAAGCAGGGAAAGAGGAAGCGGCAGCAGTGACAACGCGCATGGTGATCCTTTCAGGCAAAGTAACGACAGTAGTATGCAAAATCATAACGCGTTTTGAAGCGCCGCAACACATTCCCCTGTCACCACGACGCCAGCAGGCATGCGGCTTGGGAGGCGATTCCGGCGGCAGGTAAGCAATCATCTAAATTATTTTCATTTTTTTCAAAAACACCCTCAAGTTCCCGTTGCAGCTGCCGTTAATCTAGACAAGCGGTAATCCATTCACTAGTTACGGGTGTGCTCATGACCTCCAACGACGTTCTCTCGATGTATGAAAATATTGCAGGAATGACCAATAAAATGGTCGTGGCCGCACGTTCGAGCGACTGGGATGGCTTGGATACCCTGGAAAACCAGTGCGCCAGCGCCGCCAGCGCGACCATGACAGGCAAGGTACCCGCCCTGGCCGGCGCCTCGCGCCTGCGCAAGATCGACTTGCTCAAGCAAATCCTGGCAAATGACCGCGAAATCCGCAGCATCACGGAACCGTGGATGACGCAGCTGCCGAGCGCCATGCCAGGTTCGCGCGCCCGCATGTAAGAAACTTGCCGCACCAGAAACGACAAAAGCACCTGCGGGTGCTTTTTTTGCGTCTGCCTCCGTACCAGGGAGCGCGCCATCTGCGGCACCGGGCAAGGAGGGGGAATTTGGAAGGCGAGCCCCAGGTATCTCCTGGCGTCGCCTCGCTGCCGGTTGCATCCGGCGTTCGCGAGCACATCGTCGGCATCGCAAACCGCTTCCAGACCCAGGCGTTTATGCAACGCTACACCTGTTTGCCGCGCCACACTATCGTTGGTGACTGCGCCAGGCTGGGGCTGTTTTATCGTAGAGCAAGTCCACTGAATTAATCATATCACCATCTTTAAGAAATAAGCAACGCGATTGGCAAGCGTTTCCATGTATTTTTTCAATATCTTTTTTTATATCAAATTGTCGTGCCGCCTTGCATCGCGTTAACGCGAGAACGGCTCCGGTTCCGGCTCGGCCCCTACCCCGCCTTCCACCGCTTCCGTCAGCACGGGCACATCCTTCTTTTTGCGGCTGAAGGGCTTGCGCAGCAAGACCCAGTATTTCGACGGCGCGCCCGGCCCGGCCGCCTGCTTGCGCTTGCGCGCGACATACACGATGACCGCCGTCAGCAACAGGAAGGCCAGAGTGCCGATGCCGAGCCACAGCAAGCCATTGCCACCCGCCGCCTTCTCGCCCGCTGGCGGCACCAGGGGCTTGGGCTTGGCATGCGGCACCCGCGCCTCGGCCGGCGCGGCAGCAGGCGCAGCGACGGCGGCAGCGGTGGCAGGCTGAGCCAGCGCCTTTTGCAAGGCGCCGAGCTTGCCTTCCAATTCGCCGAGCTTCTCATTCAAAGCCGCGTTTTTCTCATCCAGCGCCACGCACGCTTGCGCCTGCTCCACATTGGCCTGCGGCGCGCAGGCGGCGACGGGCGCCGTCGCGCGGCGCAACGGCGCCGGACGCAGCGCGGGTACAGCCGGCGCGGGCGCGGCGGGCGGCGGCACGAACACGCGCGCCGGGCGCACGAGGCCCTCGGCGCGCGCGCGGGCCGCCAGCGCGGCGGCATCGGGTGACGGCGCGCCGGCCGCAGCCCGTGGCAACGGTGCGGATACGGGCGCAGGCAACGGAATCGCGGGCCGGACTGGCGCACTGACGGCAGCCGCAGGCGGGGCCGCCGTCAGCCACACGGTACCCAGGCGCACGACGGCGCCATTGCCACTGCCCAACAACAAATACAGATGCACATGACCCGCCTGGATCGCTTGCCGGGTACTCACGCGCACATAGTGGCGCCCGCCGCGTTCCAGCGGACTGATCGTCAATGTTTGCAGGGCCGGATCCATGCCGATGCCCCCGCCGCGGTACACATCGGGCGAAGCCAGGCGCACGGCCACGCCATTGGCTTCCTCGGGCGCCAGGGCTGTCAGTTCGATTTCAGCCAGCAGCGGCTGGCCCACATGCGACAGCACCGCCATCTCGCCCAGTTCGGCCGCCATGACGGGTGGCAAGGCCAGGCTGGCGGCGGCGCACGCGATCAGGGACCAACGGGGAAGGCTGCTGCTCTGCATGGACTGATCACTTTGATAACAGGATAAATAAGGGGAACTCGCCTGTCTTTAACGGCAGGAAAACGCAAAAATATAGATAGGCCAGGGTAAAAATGATGCATTACAGCATCATCCTGTGCCTTTTTTGCGCCTGGAGTACACTCGATCCACCTCTATCGATGAAAGGGATGTCATGAGTAGCAGAATCGAACGCGACAGTTTCGGCCCGATCGACGTACCCGCCGACCGGCTGTGGGGAGCGCAAACGCAGCGCTCGCTCGAGCACTTCCACATTTCCACGGAAAAGATGCCGCCCGAACTGATCGCCGCCTTGGCCACCGTCAAGCGCGCGGCCGCCCACGTCAACCTGGACTTGGGATTACTAGATGGCAAGAAAGCCGTGGCCATCACGCAGGCGGCCGACGAAGTACTGGCCGGCAAGCACGACGCGGAATTCCCTCTGGCCGTCTGGCAGACGGGCTCTGGCACGCAAAGCAATATGAACATGAACGAAGTGCTGGCCAACCGCGGTTCCGAGCTGATCGGCGGCTTGCGGGGCGCCGAGCGCCTGCTGCACCCGAACGACGACGTCAACCTGGGCCAGTCCTCGAACGATATCTTTCCGACCGCCATCCACGTGGCCGCCGCCCTGGCCGTTGCCAACACGGTCTTGCCGCCGCTGCGCCAGCTGCGCGCCACCCTGGATGCGAAAGCCACGGAATTTGCCGACATCGTCAAGATCGGCCGCACCCATTTGCAGGATGCGACGCCGCTGACCCTGGGCCAGGAATTTTCCGGCTACGTGGCGCAACTGGACTTTGCCGAGCACATCATCACGGCAGCGTTGCCGCCGCTGCTGCAACTGGCCGCCGGCGGCACGGCCGTGGGCACGGGCTTGAATGCCCACGTGGAATTTGCCGGCCGCATCGCGGCCGAGCTGGCGCGCCTGACGGGCCAGCCGTTCGAGACGGCCAGCAACAAGTTCGCCGCCCTGGCCGCCCACGACGCCCTGGTCGCCGCCCATGGCGCGCTGAAAACCCTGGCCACGGCCCTGATGAAAATCGCCAACGACGTGCGCTGGATGGCCTCCGGTCCCCGTTCCGGCCTGGGCGAAATCACCATCCCTGAAAATGAGCCGGGCAGCTCCATCATGCCGGGCAAGGTCAACCCTACCCAGTGCGAAGCGCTGACCATGCTGTGCTGCCAGGTCTTCGGCAACGACGTCGCCATCACGGTGGGCGGCGCCTCGGGCAATTTCGAGCTGAATGTCTTCAAACCCTTGATTGCGCACAACTTTCTGCAAAGCGCGCGCCTGCTGGGCGACGGCATGCGCAGCTTCGACGAGCATTGCGCCCACGGCATCGCGCCGAACCGCGAACGCATCGCCGAACTGATGGAGCGTTCCTTGATGCTGGTCACGGCGCTGGCGCCGCACATCGGCTACGACAAGGCGGCGCAAATCGCCAAGCAGGCCCAGCATGAAGGCACGACCCTGAAGGAAGCGGCGCTGGCCCTGGGCTTTGTGACGGAAGAGCAATTCAGTGCCTGGATCGTGCCCCTGGAGATGACGCGCCCCAACAAAAGCTGAGGCTGCACCCTGCATTGCTGGCGGCTTCAGGTAAACTAGGGATTAGTTGAGGTCGTCATCAAGTGTTTAAAACACATCATTGCAATAAGGGATACAATGCAAAAAGTAAGCTTTGATTTAACATCCGAGTTCGTCGAGCTGAACCAGCTGTTGAAACTGGTCGGCCTGTGCGACAGCGGTGGCGCAGGCAAGGTCATGGTCGATAGCGGCGTGGTGAAGGTCGATGGCAAGAAGGAATTGCGCAAGACCGCCAAGATCCGCGCCGGCCAGGTCGTCAGCGTGGGCGATATCCGTATCACGGTCGTCGGCCCCGCTTGATGCCGGCATGGGGCGCGAAAGCAGCCCCATGCGTCCAGCCATCACCGCTGCCAGCCGGCTGCCTGGATCAAGCTGCAACATGTCGTTATTGCCAGATAAATATCGATTGCAGAAGGGAAGCGCCATGGACCATCCCGAACAAGGTACGCGCAGCCAGGAACGCCTGATCGGCGACTTGCGCCAGGTAATAGAAAACGCGGAAGAATTGCTGCGTAACACAGACAAATACACCAGCAGCCTGTACCAGGGGGCGCGCGCCAGGCTGGAACTGGCCCTCGTCGCGGCCACAGCCGAGCTGGCCCGCTTTGAAGAAGAGCAAGTGACGCGCATGATGGACGCCACCCTGGCCGCGAATACCCTGTACCGCGATCAGACGGGCGAAGCGCGCGTGCTGCGGGCCTTCGAATAACAACGCCTGACAAAACCGTAGCGAGCGGAAGGAAGTTGTGGTTGAGAAGCGCAACTGTACGAAGGTACAGTGAGCATCGCAGACCGCAAATTACGACGCGTAGCAGGTTTTGATAGGCGTACTAAACCGTCAGGTCGTCAATACCGCATGCGCCAGCCACTGGCGCAAGTATGCGGCCAGGTCAAATGCCGGATCCAGCTCGAACGCCGCATCGAGCGCGGCGCCAAAGGTCTGCCCCTGCTGCAAGGCCAGCAATGCCGCATGCGCGGCCGCATCCAGTACCAGCACCTGCGCCTTCCAGCGCGTCCGGCATACCAGCGCGTAGCTGGCCACCTGCATCTCTTGCGGAAACATCCCCTGCCCTTCACCATCCTGATGCGCCTGCCATAGGGCCGCCACCTGCCAGCCGGACGCCAGCAAAACGCAAGCGGGATGCAAGGTAAAACAGTGCGCTTCCAGTTGATCGGGATGCAGGGCGGCCAGCGCCTCTGGCGCCAGGCCCTGCGCATCGGCTGCGTAATGTGCCAGGTGCAAGGCCCATTCCAGGCGCGCCATGTCCGGCAGATAGGGCAACTCCGCCACGGGCGGGAACACAGCGAGAAAATCGGCGAAACGGGCGCCAAACTGATTCAAATCAGCGCTATCGGATGGCATCTGCCGGCCATACGCGTGCGCCAGGCCGCCAAAGAATTCCTCCCCCACCAGCGCCAGCACGACGGGGTAGACCTGGCTCAGCGTGCGGCGCCAGTTGGCGCCCAGGCTGCCGCGGTACAGTGAAAAACGCTGCGGCACCGCGTCTCCCGCGAACGGCGGCAAGGCTGCCGCCGTATCCAGCAAGGCTGCGGCAAACGCTTGCTGGCCAGCCGCCAGCGCGTCAAGCGGCACTGGCGCTGGCGAGGACGGCAGCGCCGCTCCCTGCCATGGCGTCTGCGGCACATGCCGCGCCAGCATGGCCTGCGCCTTGTCCGCCTCGCCCAGCAGGATATCCAGCGGCGGTAGATCCGTATCCCATTCGACCAGGGTGGGCACGGCGCCAAAGCGCAGCAAGGCGGCCGCATACAAGTCCCAGACGGGATCGGCCACGGCGGCGCCATGGTGATCGACCACGGCGTGCGGCGTCAGCAGGTGGCCGCCCAGGTGCAGCTCACCCACGCTGCCCGGCGCAATGGACTGCATGGCCGTCAAGGCGTCTTCGCCGTGGTTGCACTGGTTCACATACAAGTTATTAATATCGAGCAGCAGGCCGCAGCCGCTGCGACGCGCCAGTTCCGCCAGGAATTGCGCCTCGCTCATGGCATCGTCGGCAAAACGCAGGTAAGTGGAGACATTCTCCAGCAAGATCGGCCTTTTCAGCACATCCTGCACCCGCCCCACTCTTGCGCACAGTAAATCGAGGGCGGCGCCGTTCAAGGCCAGCGGCAACAGATCGTTGAGTTGCCGCTGCGCCACGGCGCCCCAGCACAGGTGTTCCGACACGAGGGCGGGCTCGATGCGCTCGGCCACGGCGCGCACGCGCTGCAGGTGCGCCTCGGAAAAACCGCGCACGGAACCCAGGCCCAGGCCCACGCCATGCAGGCTGATCGGGTAATCCTGGCGCAGGGTCTGCAGCACATGATGATCCCAGCCCGACGGCTGCAGATAATTTTCAGTGTGTACTTCCAGCCAGCCCACCTTGGGCCGGCGCGCCAGGAAGTCGCGGTAGTGCACGGCGCGCAGGCCGACGCCGGCAAGGGCCTGGATGGTCGGCGGCATGGGCAGGCGGCGGACGCTTACGGTTGCGTGGCCGGCTTGGCAGCCTTGCCGGCCTTGATGGGCTTGACGGAACCGCCCGTCTGTTCGCACGTGCCCTTGGCAACATACGTCCATTCCGTGGGCAGGTTGTCCGCTTCCGCCTGGCCGGCGCAGGAATGCGCGCCATCGGACGAGGCGCAATCGTTCTGCCCCGCCTTGGCCACGCCATAGCATTTTTCCTTGTCGCCAGGGGCGGGGCCATCGTGTGCGGCCGCGTTGATGGTGGTGCCGGCGCAGATGCCCGCGAGGGCGGCAGCGATGAGAGCTTGACGTTTGTTCATGGTGATTCCTCTTGCATGGGTCAAAGTGATGGCGCGCCCCGGGCTGCGCCATGGGCAACGCGAGGTGGTGGACATCATTTTACTGAATCGGCCGCGCCATGGCGAACCATGGTCAATTAGTCAATTTCACAGGAAGGAAGGGAAGGCAGGAAGACAGACAAAAACGCCCACTCGCCACCGTCGAAGACGGTGGTGTGGGCATAGCGATGGCGAGCGCCAGACCGGCGCCGCGGGACTGCGCTCAGGCTGTCGTGTTGATGCGGTTACCGAGGTGGGCCGGCAGGCTCGGCGCCGACTGTACCGGTGGCAGCGCTGCCAGCAAGGCTGTGGCAGTCGAGCTTTGGATATCCTGGGCTTTTTTGAGGACAGTCAAGCCGACGGCTTGCCGCGTGCCTGTCTCCGCCATCGTGGTTGACAGTTGAGCAATGCTTCCGACGTCCATACGTTTCTCCAATGAGGTTCTACCCTTGTTAACGGATGCCGCCGGCAAACCTTTAGCTTATTTTTCCAGTCTTTGCAGCAGCCAGGCCAGCACGTGCTCGCGCGCATTCAAGTCCAGCCATGCTACGCCCTCGCGCAAATCGGCCGGCGCCGGGCTGTCGGACGCGACGGCGACCACATGCGGGTCGTGCGGATACAGGGGCGCCTGCCCCACTTCCGGGCGGAACACTTCCAGCTTGGGGATGGGGTCCGTCTTGAAACCTTCGACCAGGGTCAGGTCTGCCGGCCCCATGCGGGACAATTGCTGCGCCAGGCTCGGTTCCGGCGCGCCGCGCAGCTCATGCACGATGGCAAAGCGGTACGGCGACGCCACCAGCACTTCGGCCGCACCGGCCAGGCGCAGGCGGGCGCTGTCCTTTTGCGGCGGTTCCAGCGCCAGGTCATGGTGGCTGTGCTTGACCAGGTTGACGCGCAAGCCGCGCGCCGCCAATTCCTTCACCACAAATTCCAGCAGGGTCGTCTTGCCGCTACCGGAACGGCCGATCACACCAAGTACCGGGTGTGCGGGCATCGCATCGTGCATGGTCACTCCTTGATTGAGAAGGAATGATTATACGCAGCCCCACGGGCGCCACCGCCTGGCGCAGGCGCCGTGCATTGCCCACCTCATCGCCCAGGTCAAGCGCCTGTGGATTTCCCGCCATTCCCGGCGCCGGCGGACGCCGGCTTGCCGCCCTGCCGCCGGCGCCTGTCCGCTGTCCTGCCCGCCGTTTTATTCGCCGTTTGATTTTTCACCGCCTGCGCATTCCTGGCCATGCGCGCCAATTGCCGGTGGGCGGCGATCGCGCCCGCCTCGGCATCGGATTGGGACGGGGCGGCAGCAGCGGCGGCCCCCTCGCCATCAGACGGGCAGGCGGGCGCCAGCGGCATGAAATCCTGCGCCCGCACATCCGCCTCCCATGCGGCGCGCTGCGCCAGCACGACGGCGGGCACGGCAGGCGCCGCGCGCGGCTGCGCCAGCGTCAGCACGTTCCCCAGGCCGCTGGCGGCCGCCACGCGCGCGCCCATCTGGGGCAAGGCGCCATCGGCGGCACGGCAAAAGCGCTGCAGGATGGTCTTGATGATCGACGTGTGGTCAACCACCTCGTGGCTGACGCTGCCCGGCGCGATCAGCGGCGACACCAGCAGCATGGGCACGCGCACGCCGTAGCGGCGAAACGCGGGGTCGTCGTCGATGGCGGGGCCAGGCGGCACATGGTCGAAAAAGCCGCCGTGTTCGTCATAGCTGAGGATCAGCAAGGTGCGCGTCCAGTCGGGACCGCGCGACAGGGCCTGGTAGACCTGCGCCACGAGCGCCTGGCCGGCGCGGATATCGGCTGGCGGATGGTCGTCATTCTCAAAGAAATGCGGATCGATCCAGCTGACCGAGGGCAAGGCACCCGCCAGGGCATCGCCGATGAAGCCATAGCGGCGCGCGCTGGAGCCGAACGGTTCGTACCATTCGGACGAGCGGTAATGGTCGTCCGTCAGCGCCAGGCTCCAGGGCTTCCAGGCGGAATAAAATTTCCAGCTGACCTGGGCACGCTCGAGGTGGCGCACGAAGGACTTGTTCGCATACAGGGGCACGCGCTTGCTGTCCTTGCTGCCGGCCGCCTTGCCGCTGAGCGCATACAGGCGGTTGGGCCAGGTAGCCCCCGGCACGGAACTGTAGCAGCGGTCGCAGACGCAGAACTGCTGCGCCAGGAAATCGTACATCGGCAAGTCGGCGCCATTGTAATAACCCATCACCAGGTCGATGTCGGGGTCGCCCGGATGCGTTTGCGCATAGTCGTCGACAAAGCCGCCGTTATTGTTTTGCAATTGCTGCGCCACCGACAGGCCCGTATGCGACGGGTCTTGCTGCGGGCCAAAGGCCGTGCGCCGCAAATGGTGCACGGGGTAGGTCACGCCCGCATGCACGTTGGCATGGCTTGCCTGCAAGCCGTCGATATCGGTGCGCCCGCCTTCCAGGCTCAGGTAGCCGAGCATGTGGTCAAACGAGCGGTTTTCCATCATCAGCACGACGATATGGTCGATGCGCGCCAGGTTTTCAGGCACATCCACATCAAGGACACCCTCACCAGCTGCGGCAGCAATCATCGGAACTCCCCCGGCCGCGCACACGGTCGCAGCGACCCTGGTTCGACCAGGCCTGGCCAGTATGGTTCAGCGTTAGCGGTCCGGTCTTGATGCGCAACAGCTCAATACGGCACGCGGTAGCGGTAGCCCTTGAAACTGAAGATGGCTGCCTTCGGCTGCAACTTTTCCAGCACCAGGCCGGGCGCCAGCTCCTCGCCTTCGTGGCGCAGTACCTTGTCGATCAACAACAGGCGGTCGGCCGGATTCTTCGAGTAGATATAGCCCCCGATGGCGACCGGGGGAATTTGCCGCTGTATCGGCTCGGGCAAGTCGCGCATGGCGGGCACCGTCTCTTCGGCTGACGGCGCGGGCGCGGGCATAGTCGGCGCCGCAGCGGGAGCGGGGACTGGCGCAGCCGCCTGCCCTGGCGACTCTTGTTTCGGCTCCGGCACAGGTCTGGCATGGTGCACGGGGGCGGCGGCGACCGCCGCCGGCACGGGGGGGACTTGCGCGACAGGAACTGTCGCAGGCGCGGGAGCCGCTGGTGGCGGCGCTGCCGGCATCGGCGCGGGCACGGCCTGGGCCAGCACGGCTGGAACGATAGGAATCGCCGCAGGCGCGTTGGCCGCGGCCTGCCAAGGCTGCCACAGCAGCAGCGTGGCAGCCACGGCCACCGTCACGCCGCCCAGCGCCAGCCAGACGGGCGCGCGCCGCGCCACGCCGGACGCGGCGGTGTCGTGCAGCTGCACTTGCAGTGCGTGGATCGACGGCAACTCGCCCAGCTGGCGCTCGGCTTGTGATTTTTTCAGTGCTTCAAGTATGTAGGACATCTTATTTCCCCGCCACCAGCGCCGTCGCAGCGGGCGCCGCCACGGCAGGAGCTGCGCTGCTCAGGCGCGGCTCCGAATTGTCACCCAGCTGCATCAGGCGTATGAATGTTTTCGGGCCTGCCAGGCCATCGGCCCGCAGGTTCTGGCGCTGCTGGAAGGCGCGCAACAGGCCTTGCATCTCGGCATCAAGCGGCAGATTGGCGGCCGGCGCCGGCAAGCCCTGCTGTTGCGCCAGGCGCTGCGCCAGCCAGTCCACGTCGGCGCCGCGGGCGCCCAGCGGCACTTCGTCGCGCCAGTTGCGCGGGGCGCGCCAGAAGGTCGTGAAACTGCCATCGCTGCGCTGTGCCAACTGGGCCAGCGGCAGGCTTTGCTGTTTGCCATCGAGCATCAGTGTGGCCGTCTCGTCCTGCAAGCGCGTCAGCAGCGCCAGCTGTTCCACACCCTCCGCACCGCGCAAGGCCAGCATGGCGGGACGGTCCAGCACGCGCAGTTCGGCGATGCCGCCCCGGCTGTGCAGGCAGCGCAGGCCGGCGCGGGCGCCCGCCTGGCAAGCGTCGCCGGCCGGCAACTGCTCGCCCCACAGGCTGGCCAGCTGGCGCAGCACGGCGTTGCGGTCCGGCACGCTGACGGGCGCGGGCGCGGATGCGGATGCTGCGGCAACCACCACGCTGGATGCGGCCGGCGCAGAGGCTGCCACGGCAGGTACAGCGGGCACAGCGGACGGGCGCGGCATGAAATGCCAGGCCAGCGCGGCCGTGACCACGGCGCCGGCCAGCACGCCGCCCGTCACGTGGACCCAGCGCAGGCCCCGTCCGGCAGCCGGCTTGCCCTCTTCCGCAAACACTTCCTCGGCGGCACGGCGCAGGATCTGGCGCGTCACCTGCGGCTGGTTTTCCACGTAGGCGCCCAGCAACGCGCGGTCGCACAGCAGGTTGATGCGGCGCGGCACGCCGTGGCTCATGGCATGGATGGGCGCCATCAGGCGCGGCGCGAACGGCGTCTGCGCCGTGCTGCCCGCCACGGCCAGGCGGTGGCGGATATAACTGGCCGTCTCGTCCGCCGTCAGCGACCCCAAATGATAGCGGGCGATCACGCGCTGCGCCAGCTGCTCCAGTTCCGGCCGGGCCAGCATGGCGCGCAATTCCGGCTGGCCGATGAGGATGATCTGCAGCAGCTTGCGCTCGCTCGTCTCCAGATTGGTCAGCAAGCGCAACTGCTCCAGCACGGCGGCGGACAGGTTTTGCGCTTCGTCGATGATCAGCACATTGTTCTTGCCCTGCGCATGGCTGGCCAGCAGGTGCGCATTGATGGCGTCGACATAGCCTTTCACGCTGGCCACGCCGGGCGCCACGGCGATGCGGAATTCCTCGCAGATCGACAGCAGCAATTCCTCGACGGACAGTTTCGGATTGAAGATATACGCGAGCTGGCAGTTTTCCGGAATCTGCTCCATGAAGCAGCGGCACACGGTGGTCTTGCCGGCGCCGATTTCTCCCGTCAGCAGCACGAAGCCGCCGCCGCTGCCCACGCCATACAGCAGGTGCGCCAGCGCTTCGCGGTGGCGTTCGCTCATGAACAGGTAGCGCGGATCGGGGGCGATCGAGAACGGCGATTGCTTGAGCTGGAAATAATGCGTGTACATGGAGACCCTGCGGATGAAACGATCAAAATGCGCGGCGCCAAGCCGAACCCCTCATCGGGTGCGGGCGGGCGGCAACGGCTTGTATTTGGCGCAATACACTTTCGCCTTGCTACGGAAGTAGACGATTTTACTGCCAGGCACGGAACCACGGACAGGAAAGGCGGAATTGTCGAGTTTATTGAAACGCAGGCCCAAGGCGCCGCGGATGGCGGGTTCCAGCTTTTCCGGCGTCGAGTCCGCCACCACGCCCATGAAGACGAGGGGGCTGGTGTCGTCGCTGACGATCACGTCGGTAATCGGCGCGCCCCACAAGGTGGCGTCCGTGCGGAACCAGTAGGCGCCCCCTTCATGCTTGTAGGCCGGGCCGAAGGCCGTCAGCAAATAGGCATAGAAGGCCTTGTTGTCGATCTGGTCGATGCACAGCACGGCATTGCCCACCACTTGCCCGAACGTGGACGGCGGCGGCTTTTGCTGCGCCAGCACGCCGGACACGGGCACGCCAATGGCCAGCAAGGCGAACGCCGCCAGCAGGGCCGGCGCACGCCACGGGCGCATCAATGCACGGCGCACGCGCATGATCAGTGCTTGCGCTCTTCTTTCTTGACCTTCTTGGCTTCCTTCTTTTCCTTCATGGTCTTGGCCGGTTCCTTCTTGGCTTCCTTCTTGCTGTCCTGTGCCTTGCTCATCATCTACTCCATGCCTGGGCGGAAATGCCTGGGCCATTATGACACTCCCCCATGAAAATGCCACGTCATTTCCCCCATGCAATGAATCCCGCCCGGCAAGCACAGGCAGCGCATGCACTTATTTGCAAAAAGACGTTTGCATTTTGATTTTATTATGTTTTAATACACGAAATTTATAAATAGATATCATTTCGGTGCGGCATGAGCAGCGCCGGAAAGCATACCAACTGGGGACAGGACATGGGCCGGCATACGGCGGGACCATGTGTCATCGACTTACAGCCCTCGGCGGAAACAGACAATATGATGAGAAAGATGATCTTGCTGGGCGCGGCCCTGTCACTCTGGGCCGCTGGCAACATGCATGCGGCAGACACGCCGCCGATTCAAGTGGCCGCCTACCAGGCGGCGCCCGCCACCCTGGCCATGCAGCTGGCCAGCTTCCAGTCACCGAACGCCAGCCGGCACGCCTCCGGCCCGCATGAACCGGCCACCCATTCGCTGCTGCTGGTCGCCATCTTGCTGCTGAGCCTGCGCATGCGCGCGCGCCCCAGCAGCGAAAAATTCAGTACCTGACGTGAAAACGGCCGCGCAAGGCGGCCGTTCCATCCACACGTCAGCGCACTATCAGTGCAGGCACAGGCGGCGGCGCGTCTTTTCGATCAGCGCCGCATCGTAGGGATACAGGTTCTCGATAAAGAACAATTCCGTTTCCGCCTCGTCTTCCAGGCACATTTCGATCATGACCGGGCCATCGCTTTCGCGGCCCAGGAAATCCTTCGGCCAGCGGTTCTTGCGGTGCGTGCGCATCATTTCCATGCCCAGCGCGGCCAGCGGCGCCGACACGCCGGCGGCCAGCGCCTCTTGCTGCCAGTCGTCCCAGTACTCGCTCTTTGCTGCCTTGTCGTTCATCATGCTCTTCCAACTCAGGTGTAAAAGGCGGACTTTACTCTTCATGGCGTCCCTTGCCAAGCAATACTGCAGCGCGCGGCACAGACCAGTCTGAAAAAATTGGCATTAAACAAGGCCAATTTCAATACCATTCACGACGCACAAAAACTCCTTTATTAACAAACACTTGCAATCACACCCTCGGGCACGGCGCGCCATCGCGCAACGCATTTATTAATACCACTTAAATACCTGTTGACAAGCCATCGGGGCGACAATATAGTGCCTTCAGCTTTTTCGCCGCCCGACAAATAAAAGAACCGAGACAGGCGCATTCAACCAAACGCGGGACTGCACAACATGATCGAATACATAATCGGCGTCGACGGCGGGGGCAGCGGAACCCGCGTACGCCTGGCGCGCCTCGACGGCCAGGAACTGGCGCAGGGACAAAGCGGCCCTTCCGGCCTGGGACTGGGCATCGAACGGGCCTGGACTTCCGTGGCGCATGCCGTCACCCTGGCCTTCCGCGCCGCCGGCCTGGAACAGCCGCCGCTGCAGCGCATGGCCATCGGCCTGGGCCTGGCCGGCGTGCACAACAAGCAGTGGGCCGCCAGCTTCGTCGAACACAATCCCGGCTATGCCTTTGTGGCACTCGAATCCGATGCCCTGACCACCCTGCTGGGTGCGCATGCGGGCCAGCCGGGCGCCATCGTTGCCATCGGCACGGGCAGCGTGGGCGAAGTGCTGCACGCGGACGGCAGCCGCCATGAAGTGGGCGGCTGGGGCTTCCCCTCGGGCGACGAGGCGGGCGGCGCCTGGATCGGCATGCGCGCCATCAACCACGCGCAGCAGGTGGTCGACGGGCGCGTGCCCGGCAGCGCCTTCGCCACGGCCATCATCGATGCCTGCGGCGGCCAGCGCGACGCCATGCAGGTGTGGCTGGCCGCCGCCAGCCAGACCAATTTCGCGCAATTGGCGCGGCTGGTGCTCGAACACGCGGCCAGCAATGCGGTGGCGCGCACCATCCTGATGGATGCGGGGCAGCAGATCGCCCTCATCGCCAGGGCCCTCGATCCGGCTGGCACCTTGCCCGTGGCCCTGTGCGGCGGCCTGGCGGCGCCCTTGTCGAGCTACCTGCCGGCGGACTTATTGCAACTGGTCGTGCCGGCACAGGGCGACTCGGCCGCAGGCGGCCTGCGCCTGATACGCAAGTACTTGCAGGAGCAATGACCATGCTGGCCAAACTGTCCGCCTTCAAACCCAATCCGGCCAGCGACACGCCGCTCTACATGCAGCTGGCGAACATGCTGTCGGACGGCATCGCCAGCGGCGACTGGCGCGCCAACCAGGCCTTGCCTTCCGAGCGCGTACTGTCGGACATCCTGGAAATTTCGCGCGTCACGGCGCGCAAGGCCATCGACATGCTGTGCGACCGGGGCATGCTGACGCGCAAGCGCGGCTCGGGCACCTACATCACGCCCAAGCTGGAACAGCCGCTGTCGCGCCTGACGAGCTTTTCGGAAGAGTTGCGCCAACGGGGGTTTACCGCCGGCTCGCGCTGGCTGCAGCGCGATATCGGCTCGGCCGCGCCGCTGGAGCTGCTGTCGCTGGGATTGTCGCCGCACATGCCGGTGGCGCGCTTGCGCCGCCTGCGCACGGCCGACGAAGTGGTGATGGCGATCGAAACGACCACCATCCCCGCGCTCTACATGCCGGACCCGCAGCAGGTGACCGATTCGCTGTACGGCTATCTGGAGTCGCGCGGCACCATCCCGATGCGCGCGCTGCAGCATATCCGCGCCGTCAACGCCACGGCGGAACAGGCCAAGCTGGCCAATATCAAGACGGGTGAAGCCATGCTGCACATCACCCGTGTCAGTTATCTCGACAACGGCGCAGCGGTGGAACTGACCCACTCGTATTGCCGCAGTGATTATTATGAATTCGTAGCGGAGTCGCGCAGATGAGCAGCACTATCAAAGGCAATATCCTTACCCCCGGCGGCTGGATCCACGGCGCCATCGCCTTCGGCGAGCGCGTCGACAGCATCACGGGCGAATCCCTTCACCCGTCGGGCAACAGCGACGACTATATTTTGCCGGGCTTTATCGACCTGCACGTGCACGGCGGCGCCGGCAAGGACATCATGGAAGGCGGCGAAGCCGTCTACACCATCGCGGCCATCCATGCGCGCCACGGCACCACCAGCCTGCTGGCCACCACCATGACGGCGCCGCCGGAAGATATCGACATGGCCCTGACGGCCATCGGCATCGCCGCCAACCACCGCCGCCCGAACACGGCGCGCGTGCTGGGCGCCCACCTGGAAGGTCCGTACATCAATTCCGGCAAGCTGGGGGCGCAGCCGAACTATGCGCGCGCCGCCAACCTGGCCGAAATCGAACGCCTGCAAACCCTGGCCAAGCTGCGCGTCATCACCGTCGCGCCGGAAATCGCCGGCCACCTGGACCTGGTGCGCGCCCTGGCCGATGCCGGCGTGCGCGTGCAGATCGGCCACACGCTCGGTTCCTATGAAGACGGCGTGGCCGCGCTGGAACACGGCGCCATGGGTTTCACGCATCTGTTCAACGCCATGAGCGGCCTGCACCACCGCGAGCCTGGCATGGTCGGCGCCGCCCTGGCGCACGCCGAATACGCCGAACTGATCCCCGACCTGCTTCATGTGCATCCGGGCGCCATCAAGGTGGCCCTGCGCGCCATCCCGCGCCTGTACTGCGTCACCGATTCGACCGCCGCCACCGGCATGCCGGACGGCGAATACATGCTGGGCCGCCACGCCGTGCAGAAATGCATGGGCGGCGTGCGTCTGCCCGACGGCACGCTGGCGGGCAGCACCCTGACCCTGGACCAGGCGCTGCGCAACCTGGTGGGACTGGGACTGGACCTGGCCGACGCGTCCAAGCGCGTGTCGACCAATGCCGCCGATTACCTGGGCCTGGAAGAACGCGGCCGGCTGGCCCCCGGTACTTACGCCGATCTGGTGGTACTCGATCGCGATCTCAAACTCAAAGCTGTGTATATAGAAGGAGAAATCTGTGACCTCAATGATGCTTAAAGAAGCCATTTCCGCCGCCGAATGCGTCGCCCTGCAACTGGCCAGCGACACGGAACGCTACGCGGAACTGGGCCGCAAATTGAGGAGCACCTCTTTCTCGACCGCGCTGACCATCGCGCGCGGCAGCTCGGACCACGCCTGCAACTACGTCGCCTACCTGATCATGGCGCGCCTGGGCCGTGTCGTCGCATCCCTGCCGATGTCGCTGGTGACCCTGAACAAGTCGCCGCTGGTGACGCGCGACACCCTGGCCATCTCGATCTCGCAATCGGGCCAGAGCCCTGACGTGGTCGAGCCGATCCGCTACTTCCGCGACGGCGGCGCCACCACCGTGGCCCTGGTCAACGATATCGAGTCGCCGCTGGCGCACGCCGCCGAATGGGCCATGCCCCTGCGCGCCGGCAAGGAACAAAGCGTTGCCGCCACCAAGAGCTTCATCACCAGCCTGGTCGCCGGCGCACGCATGGTGGCCCAGTGGCAGAACGACCCTGAACTGCAGGCGGGCCTGGAAGCGCTGCCTGAAGCGCTGCTCGAAGCGACCCGCGTCGACTGGTCGCCCGCCATCGACGTGCTGGCTCCGGCCCGCAACATCATGGTCGTGGGACGCGGCATCAGCTTCCCCGTGGCGCTGGAAGCGGCGCTGAAATTCAAGGAAACCTCGGCCCTGCAGGCGGAAGCCTTCAGCGGCGCCGAAATCAAGCACGGCCCGATGGCCCTGATCGAAGACGGTTACCCGCTGCTGATTTTCGCCACGCGCGGCCCGACGCAAGCCGGCCTGCTGCAGCTGGCAACGGAGATGCGCGGCCGTGGCGCCAAGGTCTTGCTGGCGGCGCCAAGCGATGTGGCCGAGCGCGACCTGACCCTGCCCGTGGCGGCCACGCCGGATCTCGATCCGATCGTCGCCATCCAGTCCTTCTACGTGATGGCGGCGAAACTGTCGGCCGCGCGCGGCATGGACCCGGATGCGCCGCGTCACCTGAGCAAGGTCACGAAAACCAATTAAGCAGTACCCGGCAACCCGCCCCCGGCACGGGGCGGGGCTGCCGGCAGAAGCACCCGAATATAAGCGACGGCAAGGGCATGTACCCGCGCCGCGGACTCATGGACATTGGAGCGCCACGCTCCAGGATAAAAATGACGATCAAGAGACTGTTGGCGGTTGTTGCCTGCGCGGGCCTGCTCGCGCCGCAGGCATGGGCTGCCGAGAAAATCGAATTCTGGACCTTCAGCATGAAGCCCAAGTTCACGCCGTATTTCAATGCGGTGGTGGCGCGCTATGAGGCGCAGAATCCCGACGTCAAGATCGAATGGATCGACTTCCCGTGGGACGTCATCCAGACCAAGCTGGTCACGCGCATCGTGGCCGGCACGCCGCCCGCGCTGGTCAGCCTGAACGTACCCTGGGCCGACGAATTTGCGCGCGACGGCTTGCTCACGCCCGTCGATGGCCTGATCAAGGAAGCGCGCGCCAGCTACATTCCCAGCGCCCTGGACGACTTGCGCTTCAAGGGCCGCACCTACGGCTTCCCCATGTACAGCAATGTCGCGGTGATCGCCTTCAATACCGCCATTTTCAAGCAGGCGGGACTCACGCGCGGCCCCGCCAGCCTCGATGAACAACTGGCGTACGCGCGGCAGATCGCGCAACGCACGGGCAAGGCCGGCATCGCGCCCGCCCTGTCGAAGATCGATGGCCTGTTCATGCAGCAGGGCCTGGCCGTCATCACCGGCAACCGCGCCGTCTTCAATTCGCCGCAGCACGTGGCGCTGGTGCAGAAACTGGCCGACACCTATAAAGTGGGCGGCCTGCTGAAGGAAAGCCTGTTCGCCGAAGACAATTTCCCCGCCGTGATCGACGCCTACAAGGGCGGCCGCCTGGGCATGCTGCTGGCGCCGCCCACGGCCATGCAGCGCATCCGCGGCGATGCGAAAGACATCTACGCCATCACCGACGTGGCGCCCGCGCCGCTGGGTCCGACCGGCATCGCCGACGGCGGCTGGCTGGTGCACTTCGCCATTCCGAAAGGCGTGCCGGCGCGCCAGCTGCCATCGGTCGGCAAGTTCGCGCGCTTCCTGACGAACGACGAGAACCAGCTGGCCTTCGCCAAGCAGGCCAGCGTCTTCCCCACCACGGTGAAAGCGGCGGCCGACCCGTTCTTCCTCGCCACGCCGCAGAACGCGGGTGCGGCCGAAAAGGCGGTGGCCGCCGGCGCCCTGTCGATGGGCCACTCGCGCACCCTGTACGTGGCCGGCATCGACGACTACGACGAGTTGCGCCGTTCGCTGGTGAAAGCCGTCGAGGCGGGCGTGACGGGCAAGCAGGATGTGAAGCAGGCGCTGGACCAGGCCGTCGCCATCTGGAACCGCAAGCTGGCCACCATGCCGCGCCACTGAGGACGCCATGAAACTTACCCACCGCCATACCGTGCAAGCCTGGCTTTTCCTCACCCCCGCCCTGCTGCTGCTGGCCGCCTTTTCCTTCTGGCCCGTCGGCTACGGCTCCGTGCTGGCCTTCACCGATTACAGCCTGATACGCGAGACGCGCTTCGTCGGCCTCGATAACTTCCGCTACATCTTCAACAACGAGATGTTCGTCTCGGGCCTGAAAAACTCGCTGATGTTTTTGCTGATGGTACCCTTCGTGCAGGTGGGCGCCATCGTGCTGGCCGTGCTGGTCAACAACCGCCTGCCCGGCATTCGCCTGTTCCGCGCCGCCTTCTACGTGCCCGTGGTGACCACCGTTTCCGTGGTCGGCATCATGTGGGGCTTCATGTTCCACGAACAGGGCGCGCTGAACTACGTGATGATGACCTTGAAGCTGGTGAACGCGCCCGTGGGCTGGCTGTCGAACGACAGCCTGGCCCTGTTTGCCGTGATGTTCGTCACCCTGTGGCGTGGCCTGGGCTGGTACATGGTGATGTATCTGGCGGCCCTGCAATCGATCCCGTCGGACATGCAGGAAGCGGCCATGCTCGATGGCGCCAACCGCTGGCAGCGTTTCTGGAAGATCACCGTGCCGATGCTGCGCCCCACCATCATGCTGTGCTCCATCCTGTCCGTGCTGGCGGCCCTGAAGGCTTACCAGGAAGTCGATGTGCTGACCCAGGGCGGCCCGATGAATTCCACCTTCACGGCGCTGTACTACGCGTATGACCAGGGCCTCAAGCACTTGAAACTGCCGCGCGCGCTAGCGGCCAGCTTCGTCGTCTCGCTGTTCTGCATCGGCATCGCCCTGCTGTGTCTGCGCTACCTCAAACCCAAGCACCGCTGACAGGGGAATGACCATGAAAACCCGTTCCCGCTCCCTGAAAACGCGCCTGCACATACTGGGCCACTATGCCGTGCTGTGCGCGATCGCCGTCGTCTGCGTCTTCCCCTTCTGGTGGACCCTGGTGACGGCCATTTCCACGGAAGGCAATATCTTCGCCTTCCCGCCCACCTTCTGGCCGAAGGCGCCGTCCTTCGACAACTTCATCGAAGTGTTCAATGCCATCCCGATCTGGTCGTTCTTCAAGAACTCCGTGCTGATCGCCGTGTTCACCGTGTTCTGGAAACTGCTGCTGTGTTCACTGGCCGCGTATCCGCTGGCGCGCCTGAAATTCCGTGGCCGCAAGCTCGTGTTCGGCCTGATCCTCGCCACCCTGGTGCTGCCGTCCGAGGTCAACTTCCTCGTCAACTTCATCACCATCACGCAAATGAGCCTGGTCGATACCTACACGGGCGTGATCCTGCCCAACGTGGTGACGGCCGTGGCCATCTTGCTGCTCAAGCAGGCGTTCGAGGAAGTGCCGCAAGACCTGATCGACGCGGCGCGTGTCGATGGCGCTACCGAGTGGGTCATCTTCAGCCGCATCATGCTGCCGCTGATTACGCCATGGCTGGCCACCGTCGGCATCCTGACGGCCGTCGAATCGTGGAATGAATACATCTGGCCCTCCATCGTCATGAGCAAACCCGATGAATTCCCCCTGTCGGTGGGCGTGCTGTATTTGCGCGGCACCTTCGGCAGCAGTACGCGCGTGATCGCCGCCGGCACCCTGATCACCATCGTGCCGACCCTGCTCGCCTTCCTGTTTACCCAACGCTTCTTCATGCGCGGCATGGACGGCGCAGTCAAATGAAAACGTCTCTCGATAAGGAAGCCCCCATGCACGACCAGCGCATCAGCATCAGCAAAAAAGTCCGCAGCCCGATTTCCTGGGTGCCCACCTTGTACTTCGCCCAGGGCTTGCCGTTCTACGCCGTGGCCCTGGTGGCCGGCCTGATGTTCAAGAGCATGGGCGTGCCGAACGACCAGATCGCCCGCTGGACGGGCCTGATCGGCTTTGCCTGGGTCTTCAAGTCGCTGTGGAGCCCCTTCCTGGAACTGGCGTCGAGCAAGAAGACCATGGTGGTGCTGTTCCAGTTCGCCGGTGGCCTGAGCCTGGGCCTGATCGCGCTGGCCCTGCAAACGCCGCTGTGGTTCGCCGCCTGCATCGCCGTGCTGTTCGTCGCCGCGCTGGCCTCGTCCACGCACGACATCGTCTGCGACGGCCTGTATATCGCCAGCCTGTCGGACAAGCAGCAGGCGGCCTACGCGGGCTGGCAAGGCGCCTTTTTCAATGCGGGCAAGTTCATCTCGCTGGGCGGCCTGGTGATCCTGGCCGGCTACCTGGAGAAAAAAATCGGCATCAAGCCCGCCTGGTCGGTGATCTTCCTGATCATCGGCGCCATGATGCTGTCGCTGGCCGCGTACCACCTGTGGGCGCTGCCGCAGGTGCGCAATGCGGCCGTGGCCGACAAGAGCGTGGCCGGCATCAGCCGCACCCTGTGGGACGTGCTGGTGGACTTCCTGAAAAAGCCCGGCATCTGGGGCATGATCGCCTTCATCATCCTGTTCCGCGCCGGCGAGGCGCAAGTGCAGACCATCGGCCCGCTGTTCCTGCGCGAAGCGCGCGAACTGGGCGGCCTGGGCCTGTCGACGACGGAAGTGGGCGCCGTGTACGGCACGGCCGGCACCGTGGCATTCCTGCTGGGCAGCATCGGCGGCGGCTACTTCACTTCGTGGCTGGGCCTGAAGCGCGCCATGTTCTTCCTGATCCTGGCCATGAACTTGCCGAATCTGGTGTTCTATTACCTGAGCCACAGCATGCCGACCGACCTGACCCTGATCACGGCCGCGCTCAGCGTGGAGATGTTCGGCTATGGCTTCGGCTTCGTCGGCCTGATCCTGTTCATGATGCAGGTGGTCTCCGTCGGCAAGTACCAGACGGCCCACTATGCGTTCGCCACCGGCGTGATGCAGCTGGGCTTCGTGCTGTTCAAGATGATCAGCGGCGACATCCAGACGGCGCTCGGCTACAAGACGTTTTTCCTGTGGGTGCTGGTGTCGGCCGTGCCCGTATTGATCCTGTCGCGCTTCATGCGCATCGGCCCGAAGGATACCTCCGACCAGTCTGACGCCGGCGCCACGTCCGCGCCGGCCAGCGCAAGCTAGGAATCGCACAGTCCATGGCACACATCGCATTAAAGAATATCGTCAAGCTGTATGACGACAAGCACCCGGTCATCCACGGCATCGACCTCGATATCCGCGACGGCGAATTCGTCGTCTTCGTGGGGCCCTCCGGCTGCGGCAAATCGACCCTGCTGCGCATGATCGCCGGGCTGGAAGACATCACCGACGGCGAGCTGCATATCGGCGGCAAGCTGGCCAACGATATCGCGCCGGCCGAGCGGGGCCTGGCCATGGTCTTCCAGAGCTACGCCCTGTATCCGCACATGACGGTGTACGAAAACATGGCCTTCGCCCTCTCCCTGGCGGGACACAAGAAGGCCGAGGTGCGCGCCGCCGTCGAGCGCGCGGCCGACATCCTGCAGATCACGCCACTGTTGAAACGCAAGCCGAAGGACCTGTCGGGCGGCCAGCGCCAGCGCGTGGCCATCGGCCGCGCCATCGTGCGCAAGCCACAGGTTTTCCTGTTCGACGAACCGCTGTCGAACCTCGACGCCTCGCTGCGCGTGCAGATGCGCGTGGAAATCTCGCGCCTGCACCAGGAACTGAAAACCACCATGATCTACGTCACGCACGACCAGGTCGAGGCGATGACCCTGGGCGAGCGCATCGTCGTCTTCAATGGCGGGCGCATCGAGCAGGTGGGCAGTCCGCACGCGCTGTATAACAATCCCGGCAACCTGTTCGTGGCCGGCTTCCTCGGCGCACCAAAGATGAACTTCATCGCTTGCACGGCCGTTGCCAGCGGCCCCGGCTCGGTGGCCGTGCGCCTGCCCGGCGGCGCCGTCATCGACGTCGAGGCGCAGGGCGGGAGCGTGGCGCAGGGCGACGGGCTGACCCTGGGCGTGCGCGCCGAGCATGTCAGCCTGCAGCACGGGGACAATGCGGACGGCAACGTGATCGACGCGGCCGTCAGCCATGTCGAATACCTGGGCGACGTGGCCATCGTCTACGCCAGCATGCCAGGCGTGGCCGAGATGCTGGCCGTCAAGCTGCCGGCCGAGGAAGGCTTGCGCCAGGCAGGCGACGCCATGCGCCTGCACCTGCCAGCGCAGCGCTGCCTGCTATTCGATGCCGCAGGGCAAGCCCTGGCACGCACGTTTGCCGCACCCGCTCAGCCGTTTATGTGACAATAGCCGTTTTGTATCATGCCGCTTCTGTTTGACCTATGCAGGCAGAACGGCAGAAATGTGTTTTTCGAGCTTCCTTGCCCCTCTGGCAATGCCACTGCACGATGTTGCGGTTGCCAGTGCCGGTGCGTATTTTTGTTATTGATTGAAGGATTGACCATGTCCCAATTCCGTCTTGCCCGTCTTAGCCTGCTCCTGGCCGCCATCGGCCTGAATGTCCTGCCATCCCTGTCGCACGCGCAGGATGCCAAGCCAGCCGCCGCCGCGGCTGCCGCTCCGGCCGAATCGGTGCGCCCTGAAGTGTTCAAGCTGCTCGATCCGACCGCCGTGAAGGCATCGATGGATGCCAAGAACTACGCCGACGTGCAAAGCCGCATCGACCAGGCTGCCGCCATTCCGGCCCTGACGCCGTATGAAACGTTCGTGCTGAACCGCCTGCGCGTGGCATTGGCATCGGCCACCAACAATGCGCCCATGGCCATGACGGCACTGGAAGCGGTGATCGAATCGGGCAAGCTGGAAAAGAACGTCAAGGGCGATTTCATCCAGGCGCTGGCCAACTACCACTACAACGCCAAGGATTACCCGAACGCCATCAAATGGTTCACCCGCTACCAGACGGAAACGGGCGATGTCGCCAGCGTACGCAAGTACATCGTGCGCGCCTATTACCTGGGCAATGACTTTGCGCGCGCAAAGCAGGAATTGTTGGCCGATATCACGGCACAACAGCAAGCGGGCAAGACACCTAGCCTGGAAGAATTGCAATTGCTGGCCAACACGGGTTCGAAAAGCAAGGATCCGGCCACCTACCTGATCGCCATGGAAAACCTGGTGCGCTACTACCCGTCGGACGACTACTGGACCGACCTGCTGGGCCGTTTGCAGGGCAAGGCCGGCTATTCCGACCGCTTTGCGCTGGACGTGCTGCGCCTGCAATTCCAGGCCGTCGGCACCATGTCGCCGCAAGATTACAGCGACATGGCTGAAATCGCCTTGCAAAACGCCTTCCCGACGGAAGCGAAAAAAGTCCTCGACGCCGGCTTTGCCAAGGGCGTGCTGGGCACGGGCGCGAATGCGGCCAAGCACAAGAAACTGCGCGACCAGGCCAACAAGGCTGCCGCCGACGATGCGAAAAACATCGCCAGCGGCGAAGCGTCGGCCATGAAGAGCAAGGATGGCACGGGCTTGATCAATCTGGGCTACGCCTTCGTGACGATGGACCAGTTCGACAAAGGTATCGACCTGATCCAGAAAGGCATCGCCAAGGGCGGCCTGAAACGTGCTGAAGACGCCAAGCTGCGCCTCGGCTATTCCTACGCCATGGCTGGCAAGAAAGATGACGCCATCAAAGTCCTGGAAACGGTCAAGGGCGGCGACGGCGTGGGCGACCTGGCCCGCTACTGGATCCTGTGGCTGAACCGCCCTGCCACGGCAGCGGCGGCACCGGCAGCAGCGGCACAGTAATTCCCGCTCCGTCCAGCATGCGCAAGGCAGTTCCCGGCTCAGGCCGGGGCTGCTTTTTTTTCGACCTTTTTTCATCCTTCCATGCCGCCAGCCACTATCGCCACCGCCACCGCCGCCGAACGATTGACCAGCCTGGACGCCTTTCGCGGCTTCGTGATCGTCACCATGATCTGGGTCAACTACCTGGCCGGCATGCCCGGCATTGCCTGGTGGCTCGAACATGCGGGTCCCCGCGCCGACGGCATCACCGTGCCGGACCTGGTCTTTCCCGGCTTTCTGTTCATGGTCGGCATGGCCATTCCGCTGGCCTTGCAGCGCCATTGCGGCCACGTCACACCAGCCCTGCTGGGACGCCTGCTGTGGCGCTCCGCCAGCCTGATGCTGGCCGGCGTGGTGCTGGCGAACGCCTACCGCTACGATGCGCAGGCGGCGCTGCTGCCGCACGCCGTGTATTTCCTGCTGTTTTACGTGGCCATGATCCTGCTGTGGCGCCAGGGTGCGGGCAAGCTTGAGCTGGCCGCGGGCGGCGCCCTGATGCTGTTCCTGCTGGCGACGTTCCGCGGTGAATTGAATGCGGAATTTTCCAGCACCTGGCTGCAACCGTCCTGGTGGGGCATCCTCGGCATGATCGGCTGGTCTTACCTGCTGTGCAGCCTGCTGTACCTGGCATGCCAGGGCAGCGGCACGGCGCTGATGGGCGTGCTTTCCCTGCTGATCGCGCTGTACATGGGCGGCACGGCGGGCAGCCTGGATTTCCTGCCGGCGGGTATCAACGGGTTTGTCAACGTGCCGCAAGTGCTCGGTTCGACGGCGGCGAATGTGCTGGCCGGTACCCTGGTGGGCCGGCTGTTCCTGCGTGGCGCAGCATTGAACCATGCCCAGAGGATACGTTTCATGGCGTGGTTCGCGCTGGGCCTGCTGGTGGCCGGCCTGCTGCTGCGGCCGTATCACCACATCAACAAGATCGCGGCAACGGAATCCTACACGCTCGTGTGCAGCGCCATCATCCTGGCCCTGTTCCTCGTGTTTTATGTCGTCATCGACGTGTGGCGCTGGCGCGCCTGGGCGGCGGTGCTATTGCCCGCCGGCACCAATGCCCTGTTCGCCTACATCGTGCCCGACCTGTGGCAGCAACTGGCAACCGTGCTGCACCTGCCGCGCTTCTGGTGGCCGTATCTGGAAACGGGCGGCGCGGCCGGCCTGTGGAATGCCGCCGCCGTCACCACCCTGATGCTGCTCTTCACGGCCCTGGCCACACGCTATGGCCTGAAGCTGAAGTTTTAGACCTTGATATAGATCTTGCGCTTGTCCATGCCGTACGCGATCAGCCAGCACAGCAGCATGAAGCTGACGGCAAACAGCAAGGAGCCCACGCGCGCCGGCGCCCAGCCCGTAAACCACTGCTGGTACAGCCACTGGTACAGGTTGCCGCCACCGATGCGCACGGTAAACGCGATGATCACCAGCACTTCCGACACCAGGTAGATGAACAGGGTGTTCTTGCCGAAGACTTCAAAGAAGTAGGTCCAGCCCGTGATCTTGCGCACGTCGATGATGAACATCAGCAGCGCCAGCAGCAGCAAGTCCAGGCCGATACCGAGCATCACGTAAGAGCTGGTCCACAGCTTCTTGTTGATCGGAAACACTTCATTCCAGCACAGGGCCACCGCCACGCAAATGGCGCCGGCCACGGCCAGCTGATACAGGCTGGCGCGCAGCTGCGCCGGCGCCGTCTGGCGCAGGAAACTGCCCGCCAGGTAGCCGGCGATCACATTGACGATAGCTGCCAAGGTGCCGAGGATGCCTTCCGGATCGAAGGCGATGCCTTCGCCGTGGTACAAATGGCTGTCGCCCAGCAGAATCAGATCCAGCTTGGCCGGCGCGTTGCCGTGCAAGCTGTAGTCGCCCCAGGTCGCCAGGATGGCCCAGTAGCCAAGCAAGGCGCAGGCGCTGAAGACCAGCGCGCCCCGCGTCTTCCAGTAATGGAGGATCAGCGCGGCGGCCAGGTAGCATACAGCGATGCGCTGCAGCACGCCGGGGATGCGCGTGTGCGACAGGGGCGACCAGGCGAACTGGCCCGCATCGTCGAGCTTGAAGAAGGGAAACCAGTACAGCAGGAAGCCCAGTAAAAAGATCAGCGCGCTACGCTTGCACAGCTTGGCCAGCACGGCGCCATGGCCCAGGTTTTCATACTTGCCCAGCGCAAAGGCAAGCGCATTGCCGACCACAAACAAAAAGCTGGGAAAGACCAGGTCCGTCACGGTAAAACCATGCCATTCGGCATGCAGGAACGGCGCATACACGCTGCCCCAGTCGCCAGGCGTATTTACGACGATCATCAGGGCGACGGTCAGGCCGCGCAGGACGTCGAGGGCGAGGTAACGTTGAGGTGCAATAGTCATGTCAAACAATTCCAAAAGATAACAGCCAGCTCCCCGCTTGTGGCAGAAAGCCGGCAAAAAAAACCTACAGCTTGGCGCGCAGACCAAAGTAATACTGGCGGCCGTTCGAGTAGAGGGCCGTCGGCTGATCCTGGTTGGCGCCGTAATACTTGAGTACCGGATTATTCAGGTTCAGCACGTCGAAGGTCAACGAGTAGCGCTCGTCGATCTTGTAGTTGAGCGACGCGGCCAGGTTGCCCACGCCATGCACATACTGTGGCGAACTGCTGAACAGGCCTGCCAGGAAGCTGGAACGGTAGGTGTAAGCCAGGCGCGCGCTCAGGCGCTCATCCTCGTAATAGCCTTCCAGGTTGTAGGTGCCGCGCGAGCTACCGACCACGGCGGCGCCATCGTCGGCCTTGCCATTCGTATAGGTGTAATTGCCCACCACGCCGAAACCGCCCCACAGGCCCTGCTGGTAACTGAGTTCCACACCCTTGTTCTTGGCGCCGATATTCGTCGGCGACTGGATCACATAGGTGTTGAATTTCTTGAAGGTATTATTGTAGTAGCTCACGGGCGCGGTACCAAACGTCACGTACGATTTCATGTCCATATAGAAGGCCCCCACGGACAGCATGGCCTTCGGTGAAAAATACCATTCCAGAGTGGCATCGTAGTTGGTCGAGCGTATCGGTTTCAGGTCCGGATTGCCGCCCGTTCCCGTCAGTAACTGGTCATTCAGGTTGACAGCACCCACCAGAGCGCTATAGTCGGCGCGCGCCATGGTTTTCGCCACGGCCGCGCGGGCCACCAGGTCCTTGCTCAAGTCAAACTTGATATTCGCGCTGGGCAGCACGTCCGTGTAGCTGTGCTTGACGACGGTGGGCGTGTAGGTGCCGAAAATGTTTTCCTGGCCGATCGGATTTTCGCCGCCCGGCACGTTCGTCACCGTCGTCTGCTGCGTGCGCACCACGCGCACGCCCACATTGCCGCGCCACTTGTTGCCCGCCAGATTGGCCATGATATAGGCCGCGCTATCCTTTTCTTTCACGTCCAGCTCGGCCGGCCAGTTGCGCGAATTCGGTCCGCCCGAATTGTCGTATTTGTTGGCCCACGCCACGAGGTCGGCCGGATCAAGCTGCCAATAGCGGCCCTGCGCATTGCCGCCCAGCCCCTTGCCATAGTCGCCTGGGTATGTAGCGCCATTCCACTTCGGCAAGGGTGCATTCGTCGTGCCGTCGCATACGGCGCAACTGCGATTTTCCGGCCACGACACATTGCGGTGATGTTCCGCGTAGCGGGCACCGAACTTCAACGATTCGAGCACGCCGTAATCCATGCTCAGCTCGCCGTCCGCCTGGCCATATTTTTCCGTGTCCAGGGTTTCCACATGCGAACCCCAGGCCGACGCCGTGACCACGTTGGAAAACCTGGAAATGTCCAGGCCAGGGAAATTCAGTCTGGCCGGCGACAGACCGTTCAGCTGGTACGACACGCCAACGCCCGTCAAGCCTGCCTCATAGCCGAGGTCGACGGGCGTCTCGCCGATACCGCGAGTGTAGCCGAGACTGCCCGTGATGCGCAGGCGCTCGCTGGCGCGGTAGCTGCCGTTGAAGTCGACATACGCGGTCGACGAGTTCGACCCGGGACGGTAGATCTGGTCGACCAGGGCCGGGTACAGCTGGCCGTTATACGGCGTGGTGGCATTCGCGGCAGGAAATTGCGACGCGGGAAAATCGGCTGCCACCAAGGTGTTGTTCTTCACCGTAAACGCGCTGGGAATCACGCCGACGTGCTTGCCGTCATTGTCGACGGCATTCAGGTTGGCGCCTGGCTGGTTATAAAAACTGCGGTTGTAATTGGCCGCATCCAGCTTGGAATAGAAACCGTTGACGTCGAGCATCAAATCAGACGTCGGCTTGAATTGCAGGTCGATGCTGCCGCCCTGGCGCTTGCGCACCTGTTCGAACAGGGCCGAGTTGATGCCCAGCGGCGCCAGCACGCCGGCCAGTTGCGGATATTTCTGCGCGGCCGGGCTGTTGGCGTCGATGGCGCCATAACCGAAGAATTCCTGACCATCGCGGCGCTCATGGCGTTTTTCGGAAAACACCTGGAACAGCACGCCCAGGGTCTTGGCCTCGTTCTTCCAGTTGAACAAGGCATTCATTTGCGGATCTGTCTTGCCCGGCAAGTCCGCATAGATCGCCTGCACGGCCAGCTCGGCTGTGAACGGCTGCTTGAAACTGAGCGGCTTGCGCGTCTCGATATTGATGGAGCCAGCCACGCCGCCTTCCACCAGGTCCGCCTGCGAACTCTTTTGCACAGTGACCCGGCTGACGATTTCCGATGGCAGCAAGGCAAAGCTGACGCTGCGCCCCACAGTGCCCACCTGGTCGGTGACGAACCAGTCGCCCGTGCCGACGGCGTGGCCATTGATCAGGGTCTGCGTCAGGCTGGGACTGGTGCCTCGAATGCTGACCCGGTCGTTCTCCGAAAAACCGCCCTCGCCGCCTGCCGACGAGGAAATATTCACGCCCGGCACCCGCTGTACGGCGTCGGCCACGTTCTTGTCCGGCAGCTTGCCGATGTCTTCGGCGCTGACGACGTCGATCACGGAATCGCTGTTGCGCTTCTGGCTCAGCGACTGCTCCAACGAGGCGCGAATGCCGGTGACGACGACCTCCTGCATCGATGGAGCGGCGACCTGGGCCTGCTGCGCTTGGGCCGCCATGCTCATGGACAGCAAGGCTGCAGCGGCGGCGATGGGGTGCAATACGGGGTGCAAACGACTGTTCATAGACTCCTCGTTATAGATGTCCGCCACAGTGGCCAGACGGTTTTATATGAGTACAGACGGCAGGCGCCCTGCCAGTGGGCGTCGAAAAAAAAGGCAAGCTCCCGAAACAGGAACTTGCCTTGAAAAGACCGAGGAAGACCGGGCCCGACGCGGATGCATCAGGCCAGATCGTCTTGCTTACAGCTTGGCGCGCAGACCCAGGTAGAAGGTACGGCCATTGCTATAGAAAGCGCGTGGCTGATCCTTGTTTTCCGCGTACATCTTGATGGTCGTGTTCGTCAAGTTAAGCGCATCGAACGTGATCGTGAAGTGTTCGTTGATCTTGTAGTTGAGCGAACCGGCCAGGCCGCCCGCGCCGGCAACGTGCTGGCTGGCGCCACGGTCCACGCCCGCTTTGTAAGCGGAACGGTAGTTGTAGGCCAGGCGTGCGCTGAGGGCATTGGCTTCGTAGAAGGCCGTCAGGTTATACGTGCTGCGCGATGCATTGACCAGTTCATCACCATTGTCCAGCTTGCCGTCGGCATAGGTGTAGTTGGCCAGGATGCCGAAGTCGCCGAACAGCGGTTGCTGGTAGCTGAACTCCGCGCCCTTGTTCTTGCCGCTGGTGTTGAATGGCGACGTGATCTGGTACACGGCATTGGCATTACGCTTGCTGTTGAAGTAGGTAGCGTTGACGGTACCATTCGACACGACCGATTTCAAGTCCATGTAGAACAGGCCCACCGAGAAAGCCGACTTCGGTGCGAAATACCATTCGGCGCTGACTTCGGCGTTATCCGACTTGACCGGGTTCAGGTTGACGTTGCCGCCGCTACCGCTGAGTGCATCGTCGTTCAGCGATACCGAACCACCGAGCGCGCTGTAGTCAGGACGGGCGATGGTGCGGGCAATGGCGCCGCGGACGACCAGGTCATTGCGCACGTCGAACTTGATGTTGGCGCTAGGCAGGTAGTCGTTGTAGCTACGCTCGTACAGGTGCTGCGAGTATGCGCCCCAGTCGGAGCCGGTGATCGGGCCGCCAGCCTGGTTGACCAGCGTCGATTGCTTGGTGTGGACGGCGCGCAGGCCGAAGTTACCGCTCCAGTTGTCGCCCGTCAGGTTGGCCATGGCATAGATTGCCGAGGTTTTTTCCTTCAGTTTGAATTCGTCGGTCCAGTTATGGCGACGCACGTAGTCAAACAGACGGTTGCCAGGAGCCGCGCCCCATGCGCCCAGTGCCGAACCGTCGTACTTGAAGTAATTGCTCGACAGGTTGCCACCGAGATCCTTGGCGAAGTCGCTTGGGTACATGCTGCCATTCCATGCCGGGCCAGGGTTGCTGAAACCCAGGTCGCCCGGACGGGTCTCAAACGGATGCTCGGCATCGCGCTTGTGGTCGGTCAAGCGGCCACCGAACTTGACCGAATCCCAGATGCCGGACGACAGACGCAGTTCCGCATCGATCTGGGCATATTTTTCCTGGTCGACGGAACGCGATTCGCCGCCGCCGGCCCATGCCGTCGAGCCAGGCTTGGTGGTGGTGCCGCCCGGATAGGAAACGCTGGCCGGGCTCATGCCATTCAATTGATACACCATGCCGCCATCGACGTTGTTCTGGTAGTACACATCGTCACGGTCATAGCCGACGCCATGGGTCTTGCCCAGTTTACCGGTCAGTGTCAGGTCCTTGGTGGCGCGGTATTTGAAGTTGAAATCGAGATAGTACGATTCGCCACCGGCGTCAGGACGGTAGATATTATCGACTTCGCCCGAGTTCCTGGCGAAGGTGGCGCCTGTCAGCGTACCATTCTTGACCGTGTAGTTGGTCGGCACCTGGCCGGTCGACACGCCTTTGTCGTCCGTGCTATTAATCGAGTTGGCAGGCGCAGCCAGCCAGTTGGTGTTTTGATGCGGCGCCTTCAATTGCGAATAGAAGCCGTTCACATCCAGGGTCAAGTCCTTGCTGGGCTTGAATTCGATGTCGAATGCGCCGCCTTCGCGGGTTTTCTTTTGCTCGAACAGGCTGGCGCCGATAAAGGTCGGCACTTTCACGCCGGCCAGTTCAGGATGGGCCTTGGCCGCGTTGCTGCCTGCGGCGATGGGCGTGTAGCCGAGGATTTCCTGGCCATCGCGGCGCACGGTCGATTTTTGGGAAAAACCTTGCACCATGATGCCCAAGGTATTCGTGTCATTCTTCCAGTTCACCAGGCCGGAGAACTGCGGATCGGTCTTGCCGGCCAGGTCATTGTGGAAAGCCTGGATCGAACCTTCTGCCGTAATTTGGTTCTTGAATTCCAACGGACGGCGGGTGATCACGTCAATCACGCCCGAGACGCCGCCTTCAGGCAGGTCCGCCGTGGCGCTCTTGTGTACGACAACGGAGCTCACAAGTTCCGATGGCAGCAAGGAAAAGCTGCTGCTGCGGCCGACATTGCCGCCGAACTGGTTCAGGACGAACCAGTCGCCCGTGCTGATGGCGTGGCCGTTGAACAGGGTTTGCTGGAAGCTGGGGCTAGTGCCACGCAAGCTGACGCGATCGTTTTCGCCGAAGCCGCCTTCGCCACCGGCAGACGATTGGGTATTCACACCTGGCAGGCGCTGGATCGCGTCAGCCACGTTACGGTCTGGCATCTTGCCGATATCTTCGGCGGTGACCACTTCCACCACGGAATCCGCATTGCGTTTTTGCTTCAGCGATTTTTCCAGCGAGGCACGCACGCCGGTCACCGTCACCACGGTGGCCACGTCTTCGGCGGGCGCCTCCTGCGCCTGCGCCGAAAAGGACAGACCGGCGACCATCACGGCAACGGCCGCGGCGATCGGCGTACGGCTACGCGAACCGGATTTCACGACGGCAGCTGCAGGTGTCAAATTGCGTTTCATGTACTCCCCCTTGATTTAGGCTCCAGGATTGGATCCTTTTCATTTTTAATGTAGGTCTTCTTTCCAGCCGCCCACTCTCGCCGGCATGCTGCAGACCCTTCGGCACAACCACTTACAAAACCAATTCAACGCCAATATACTACTATCCAATACCAGAACACTACCAGTTGCAACTTTTTTTTTATAACGTTGCTTGAATCACACAGACCACTTTATCTAAATCAATCCGTAGCCCGTATGAGCAGGCTAAATCCCGGCGAAGCCAGGCATAAATTGCTGGCATGACAATTCAAATTGGTTTTATAACGGCCTTTTTTGGTATTATCCAGCGACACAAAACAGATACAGAGCGCGTCTGCAACGCGCCGTAACGGAGACCCTCAGCGTATGACAACCCTGGCTCACATCATGCAAGGCCTGGGGCAGACGAGTAGCCTGCCCCTGTACCAGCAACTGCAGCGCGCGCTGCGCGAAGCGATCGACAAGCGCATCCTCGGCCCCGAGGAAGCCTTGCCGGCCGAGCGCCAGCTGGCCAGCGACCTGTCCGTCTCGCGCATCACCGTGCGCAAGGCGATCGATGGCCTCGTCAACGAGGGCTTGCTGGTGCGGCGCCCCGGTTCGGGCAATTTCATCAATACGCGCATCGAGAAAAATTTCGCCAAGCTGACCTCGTTTTCCGAGGATATGCGGGCGCGCGGACGCACGCCGCGCAGCGTGTGGCTCAAGCGCGCGGAGGGCACCGTCACGCCGGAAGAGGCCTTGCGCCTGCGGCTGTCGCCGGGCGCGCCCGTGTACCGCTTCCACCGCATCCGCTATGCGGACGAGGTGCCGATGTGCCTGGAATACGCGACCATCGTCGCCAGCTGCCTGCCGAACCTCGACGCTGTCGATATCTCCATGTATGACGCGCTGGAACAGGCGGGCAACCGGCCCGTGCGCGCCTTGCAACGGCTCAGCGCCTTGTTGTTGACGGGGGAGCAGGCCAGCTTGTTGCAGGCGGAGGAAGGCGACGCGGGATTATCGGTGGAAAGACTGGGCTTTTTGCGCGATGGCCGCGCCGTGGAATTTTGCCGCTCCTACTTCCGCGGCGATATGTATGATTTCGTGGCTGAATTAAGTACCAATTAATACCAGCTGCCCGAATTTCTGAATACCAGATAAAACCACTTATTGCAGTGCAATATATATGCCGGCATCGCGGCTATATATGCACGGCAATGGTGCAATCATCGGCGGCGATTATGTGGCTGCCTGCGCGGAATATAAAATAAGAGCGTGCAATACGCTTTTTGCGCATTGCAGCAAAACGGAGATTATCCGTCAGGAAGCGGGGGCGGCGCGGCGGCCCACGCACAGCAAAATCACGCCCAGCGCCACGCACAGCCAGCCGAATAGCGGCCCCAGCCATCCGGCCCAGGTAGCGACGCTCGGGTGCGCCGGCAGCGGCGCCAGCACGGTACTGCCCGGCATGGCGCTGCTGGCCCGCTCCGCCAGCACGCGTCCATACGCATCGCTGACCGTCAGCATACCCTCGCGCGCCGCGCGCAGCACGGCATAACCGTTTTCCACGCCGCGCACCACCGTCATGCGCGCCCCCATCCAGGCGTCCAGCTGGAAATCCCAGGCCGGCACCAGCATCGCCTGCGCCCCGGCGGCGCCATACGCCTGCCCCAGGGGCGCGAAATGCATGTCCTTGCAGATGGCCAGTCCCATGGCCATCCCCGCTACCGGCTGCACGGCATAGGCGCTGCCAGCAAGAAACTCGCGCTCGGGCGGCGCCAGATGATGTTTTTGATAGCTGACAGGCGCGGCGCCATCGGGCGCGAACAGCCAGGCCAGGTTGCGCCGGCCGGCCTCATCTTGCACGCCCAGCCCCAAGGTGATCCACGCGCCCGTGCTGCGCGCCAGCGCCTGGAAACGCTGCCGCACGGCGTCCGCCTGCGCTGGCGCCAGCACGGCTATCTTTTCCGGCAACAGCACCAGCCTGGCGCCCTGCCCAGCCAGCCCTACCACGTGGCGCGCATACTGGTCCCAGATGGCTTGCGCGCGCGCTGGCGGCGTGGCCGGGCCGATGAAGTCATCGATGGCTACCAGGCCCGCCAGCGAACCGCCAGATGCCGGAGCGCCCTGCACGCGCCAGGCGCCGCCGGCAAACGCCACCGCCAGCAGCAGCACGGCAGCGCCGGCCGCTGGCGCATACGCGCGGCCGCCCGTCAGCAGCAAGGCCAGCGCGGATGGCGCCAGGCACAGCAAAAACAGCAGGCCAGGCACGCCCGCCAGGGCCGCCACCTGCAGCACGGCAAGGTTATCCGCTTGCGAATACGCGAGGCTGCCCCAGTTACCGTCCGGCAGCAAGGCCGCCATCAGCGTATCGATGGCCACCCACAGCACGGGATACGCCAGCACCGTCCAGGGCGCCCGGTAGCGCAGCACGAGGCGCCGCGCGGCCAGCACCACCAGCAGCCACAACAGTGCCTTGACGGCGATCACGGCCAGCACGGCCGGCAAGGGCATGAGCAGGCGGAAATAGGCAAAGTTCGATGACAGGCCGAGCACGGCGGCCAGGAACGTCATCCAGGCCGCATCGCGGCGCGACGAGCGCAGGGCCAGCCACAGCACGGGCAGCGGCGCGCACCAGGCCAGCCAGCCCAGCGGCTGCGGTCCCAGCACCCAGTACAGGGGCAGGCCCGCCGCCAGCGCGGCGGCGGTTTGCAACAGGCGCTGGCGCAGCGCGGTGCCGCCGGCAAACGCAGCCGAGGTAGTCAAGGTCGGGAACATGCTCATGCTTTCAAGGGAAGCCAGATTTCCACACCGCCGATGCCGCTGGCGGGATCGAAATGCTGGCCGTAGCGTTCAAAATCGGGCGCGTCGGCCACCTCCAGCCCGGACTGGGGCAGCCATTCGTTCCACACCGTGTGCCAGGTGGCGCGGATGGTGGAAATATGCCCGCGGTGATGAAACACGGCATAGCGCCGCGGCGCGATGCGCAGCCGCGTCCAGCCATCGGGGGCCTGGGAAAAGTCGCTTACCGGCATGGCGCACAGGTAGTCGAAATTGCCCGCGTCGTCATTGTTGCAGCACACGCCATACACCAGCTGGCCGGGCGCCACATGGGGCAGGAAACGCTGCCACAGGGCGGGGATGCCGGCAGCCGTCTCTGCGCAATAACGTTCGACGAAGCCCGCCACCAGCAAGGCGGGGCCCTGTTCGAAACGGGGTGCTTCCAAGGGCACGCCAGGCGCCACATCCATTCTGATGGCCTCCACCAGCGCGAGGTTGGCGACGTGGCGCTGGGCCCGCACCTTTTCCGGCGTGATCTGGAACTGCTCGCGGAAGGCCCGCGTAAAGGCCTCGTGGGAACTGTAGCCGGCCTGCAGCGCGACGGCGAGGATGTCTTGCGCGCCCTGCGCCAGCGCGCGGGCCGCCTCGCTGAGCCGGCGCGCCCGCACATAGCGCATCACGGAATGGCCCGTGGCCAGGCCAAACGCACGCGTCAGGTGACACGGCGAGGCACCGCCCACATTGGCGATGTCACCGAGCGAGATATTCTCCGCATAGTGCGATTCGATATACCAGAGTGCCTTGGCCAGATAGTGCATGAACGCTTCCCGTTGAACGAGCAGCGACTGTAGCATTTTCGGGAAGCCACCACTTGACCGGAATTGCGCAATAACCGGCGCACTGAACACCTGACAAAACCGTAGCGAGCGGCAGTGATTTGTGGTTGAGAAGCGCAGGCGTACTGTAGTACGGTGAGCATCGCCGACCGCAAAGCGCGACGCGCAGTAGGTTTTGACAGGTGTTCCTACTTCCGGGTGCGCTTTTCGTACACCAGCTGGCCGCTGCTGATGCGGGCCAGCTCGGCCATTTCCTGGGCCAGGAAGGCAAGCAGGTCGTCGATGCTGACGACGCCGGAGAGCGCGCCCAGGCTGTTGACCACGGGCAGGCGGCGGATGCCGTTGACGCGCATGCGTTCGATGATGTCATAGACATCCTCGTCTTCGCTGGCGGTCAGCAGCTGCGCGCTCATGATGTCGCCCACCAGCAGGCTGGCGGGGTCGAGGCCCAGGGCAATGACGGAAATGACGATGTCGCGGTCGGTGAGGATGCCGATGGGGACGCGCTCGCCGTTCGGCTGCTCGGCCACGATCAGGTCGCCCACGTGGTGCTGGCGCATCAGCAGCGCCGCGTCCTGCACGCTGGTGTCACGCTGGCAATGGATGGTGTGCAGGGTACAGATGTCGCCGATGCGCATGTCGCCACTCCGTTTGAGGCCGAGTGTCCACGCTACGCCAGCCCGCCGTGGCGGGTTTGAGGCACATCAATGAAACGGGTCTTACTTTTCTTCGGGAGGCGGCAGGAAGCAGGCTTCGACGATTTGCAGGTCATTATCCTTGGCAAATTCGCGCACGAAGTGAAACGCCATCGGTTCGATCTCGCGCAACTTGATGTTGACGACCACCGACTTGACGCCATTGACGACGGTCGGGCGCACGTAGGGCGAATACTGGAGGTGCGCATTGCGCCCGCCACCTTCGGGATTGAAACAGGACATCACTCCGCAAAGGCGCTCGGCCCAATCGCTGGGTCGGAATTGCTTGCCATTGCTGGTGAGACCAAGGATGAAGAACTCGTCTGAGAGTTCCCCTGTTTTTTGAGATAACTCGGCCATGTGGCTTGTCGGGACTGGATTGCGTGAATGGCCCCGGCGGGTAAGCCGGGCTGGTAATTCAACTACGTTTGCTGCGGTAAGCCAGTATTATATCTTATAGAAGACTTGGGTTCTACCTCGATCTGCCCTGACTATGCAAACAGGGGCTGGCACGCCTTGCGCGCCAGCCCCTATTTTAACCTTGTTCCACGCGCAAGGCGCATGGATGGCGCATGTGCGCCCGCGTCAGCCGAGGAAAACGGCGCCCGACATCAACAGCAGCAGCAGCATCCACAGCAGCAGGGCGCGCCACACGAGGCCCACCGTACTCTGCAAGGCGCGCGCTCCCGGCTCTTCGCCTGGCAGGATATCGCTTTCGCTGTCGCTGTCATCGACGGCCATGTCCGGCGTGACGAGCACGCGGGCCGCCGTTTCCGCTGGCGTGCCCAGGCGCACGCCCATGGCGCCGCCGCCGGCCGTCAAAATGATGCCGATGGCCTCGTCCTGCCAGCGCTGGGCGAAGTTGCGCCAGGCGTAGATGGCATCCTCGAAATTGCCGACCACGGCAAACGCCACGGCCGTCAGGCGCACGGGAATCCAGTCGATCCAGTAAAAGGCGCGCGCGGCGAACTGGCCGAACGCTTCATTGCGCATGTGCTCGGGCTCGTTCCAGGCGCGCGCCAGGTATTCGGCCACGCGGTACATCACGGCGCAGGCAGGGCCCAGCGGCATAAGGAACCAGAAGAACACGCCAAATACATTGCGGTGCGTGGTGACCAGGGCTTTTTCCACGGCAATGCGGGCGATTTCGCTCGCTTCCATGCCCACCGTGTCGAGCTTGGTCCACTCGGCCAGCAAGGTGCGCGCGGTCGCTTCGTCGCCGGCGCTCAGGGCCAGCTGGATCGACGTGAAGTAATGGCTGTAGTGGCGGAAGCCCAGGGTCAGGTAGACGATGAGGACGTTCCAGGCAAAGGCCAGCAAGGTCAGCTGATAATGCTGCAAGAGCCAGTAAATGCCGGCCGTCGGCACCATCAGCACGCCGATCATGAGGAACCAGCCCATGCGGCCATGGTTGGCGTGGCCGGCATTGAACCAGGTCTCCATGCGCATTGCCAGGCTCTTGATTTCGGCGTAGATCGGATTGTCCGCGCGCAAAGGTTTGAGCTGCTCGATCAGCAATGCGCAAAGTATGGAGAGAAATGTCATCAAACGTCCTTTTTGTCTTTTTCAGCAATACCGCAATGCCCGCTACGATAGCGCAGTGCAGTGCTGGAATCAAACTTATTACGTGCGGGGCGCCATTTTACGCGCGCAAGAGGTGAAACAGATTGCGCAGCATGCCGGCGGTGGCGCCCCAGATGTAGAAGCGCTCGTACGGCATGGCGTAGAACGAGCGCCGTCCGCCGGGCAACTCCACCGACAGGCGCTGATGGTTGAGGCCATCCATGAGGAAGACCAGCGGCACTTCGAAGATTTCCGCCACTTCGGACGGGTCGGCGCGCAGCTCGAACGGCGGCGTCACCAGGCCCACCACGGGCGTGACCTGGTAGCCGGTACCCGTCAGGTAATCGGGCAGGCAGCCCAGCACTTCGATATGCTCGCGCGCCAGGCCCACTTCTTCTTCCGTTTCGCGCAAGGCCGTGGCGATGGGCGACGCATCGAAGGCTTCGCTGCGCCCGCCTGGAAAGCTGACCTGCCCCGCATGGCTGCTCAGGTGGTCCGTGCGCATGGTCAGCAAGATGGTCAAGCCCTGTGGCCGTTGCACCAGGGGAATGAGCACGGCGGCGCGCACTGGCACGGCACGGGCGGAAAGAAAATCCTGGGTAATCTCGGGCTGCCAGTCAGGCTGTTCGGCCAGGCGCTGGCGCAGCCAGCCGGGCGTCAGGCGCACGGCGTCCAGCGCCGCCTCGCCGGCGATCGAATCGATGGCGAGTTGTTTTGGATCAAATGCGATAGTGGCCATGGCAGCTTGCCTCAATAGCAATTCAGAATAAAAAAAGGGGCACCATAACAGGCACCCCTTTTCCCAACGCAGACGCTGATATTACGCGCTTGCTTTCGCCACAACGCGGCGATTTGGCAATTTTTCTTTGATACGCGCCGATTTACCCGAACGCTCACGCAGATAGTACAGCTTGGCGCGGCGAACGTCACCACGGCGTTTCACTTCGATCGAAGCGATCAGCGGCGAGTACAGTTGGAACGTACGCTCAACGCCTTCGCCGGACGAGATCTTGCGAACGATGAAGTTCGAGTTCAGGCCACGGTTACGACGGGAGATAACGACGCCTTCGTAAGCCTGGGCGCGCTTGCGCGTACCTTCGACTACGTTGACGCTGACGATAACGGTATCGCCTGGTGCGAATTCAGGAATGGTTTTACCCAGACGAGCAATTTCTTCCTGCTCTAATTGTTGAATCAAGTCCATTTTTATAACTCCGAAAACCATCATGCCGGCGCACTGTGGATAGCAAGTATCCGCCCGGTAGAGGATGGGTATTACCAATTTGGGCAACATGCCCGGCACTGCAAGGCCACCCTGCTTGCAGTCCGAAAACGGCTTACAGGCTGGCCAGGAATTTTTCGTCGGTCTTGCTGAGCAAGCCGGCGGCACGCGCGCTGACCAGCAGGTCAGGCCGCTTTGTCGCGGTCGCTTCCAGCATGCGCTGGCGGCGCCACTTGACGATCTCGGCATGGTTTCCACCCATCAAGACGGGCGGCACGGCCATGCCTTCATATGTTTCCGGCCGCGTGTAGTGCGGCGAATCGAGCAAGCCATTGACGAAGCTGTCCTCGACGGCCGATGCCTCGGTGTTCAAGACACCCGGCAACAGGCGAATCACCGCATCCATCAGCGCCATGGCAGGCAATTCACCGCCCGACAGGACAAAGTCGCCGACGCTGATTTCTTCGTCGACGCAACGGTCCAGCAAACGCTGGTCCACGGCTTCATAGCGGCCACACAGGATCACCAAACCAGGTTCGGCTTTCAGTTGCGTGACGCGCTCGTGCGTCAACGGACGGCCTTGCGGCGACATGAACACCACGCGGGGCGCCGCCAGGCCGAGATCGGTCTGGCGTTGCTTCGCGGCATGAATTGTCGCTTCAAGGGGACGGGCCATCATCACCATGCCGGGGCCGCCGCCATACGGGCGGTCATCCACGGTACGGTGATTGTCGGTCGTGAAATCACGGGGATTCCACAGCGACAAGCCACATTTCCCCTGCTCGAAGGCGCGCCGGGTCACACCCGACTGCGTCAGCGCGGCAAACATTTCCGGGAACAGGGTCACGACATCAAATTGCATCGTTCACCATCCTGCAAAGTTTGCCCGGCGCAAAGTTAAGCGCAGGCGGTTTAATAATCGAGGCCCCAGTCGACCGTGATCTTGCTGGCAGCCTTGTCAACGTTAATGACAAACTGGCCAACAAACGGGATCAGGCGCTCAGGCGCCTTTTCAACGGTCTCATCGGCAGTGGCGACGGGCGTAACGCGCAAGATCGACTGCGGACCATTGCTCATCATGTCGTGCACTGTGCCGAGGCACTCGCCTTGCAAATTCTCGACTGTCAGTCCGATCAGATCGGACCAATAAAATTCATCGGCCGTCAGCGTCGGGAAATGGCTACGCGGAATTTGCACAGAGACGCCTTTCAGCGCTTCTGCGGCATCCCGCCCGACCACACCCACCAGCTGGGCCACGACGTCGCCGCCGTGTAACTTCGCTTGCCTGACTTGAACATCATGCAAGGTCGGTTTATCAAACCACCAGGTTTTGACGCTTAATAATGCATCCGCATCTTCGGAGAAAGGAGTGATCCTGACTCCGCCAGCAATGCCATAAGCACCGGAGACATAGCCTACCTGTACCAGGTCATCGGGGACTTTCACCCCGGATGCAGTCTTGACCGTCAAACCAGTGATCTAATTAAGCTGCTGCTTTGTTGTTGCTGGCTACCAGGCGAGCAACGGTTGGCGACAATTGTGCGCCAACGCCTTGCCAGTAGGCCAGACGGTCTGCGGTGATACGCAGTGGAACTTCGCCACCTTGCGCCATCGGGTTGTAAAAACCGATACGCTCAATGAAGCGACCATCGCGGCGATTGCGCGAATCAGTAGCGACGATGTTGAAGAACGGGCGCTTCTTGGCGCCTCCACGAGCTAAACGAATAACGACCATAATATTTCCAAAAAGTGTGCTGAGGCGGAAAAAGCCGCAAATTATAGCGCGCTTTACCGCCAGGCAGCAAGCGTTATGATGACGGGCGTGTAATTTGGGCTAATCAAACATTATGACCAGTCATGGCCGAAGACGCAATAGGCGCGTGCGTCTATCGTGCCTGCCATGCCACGTCCAGGCGATGATCTTGCACGACAGCATCGCCTGAACGCCGCCTGAAAGTGCTATCGTTGCGGCAAGCAATGACCGATACTGGCAATCTTTACCGATGAGCAACTCTGGAGTCCCATGACCACCGCTACCATTTTGCAACAGTCGCACAAGAACAAGGCATTCACGACACTACTGGCCTTCCTGCTAGGCATGCTGGGTGCCCACCGCTTCTACCTGCATGGCAGCAAAGACCGCTGGGGCTGGCTACACCTGGCCGCCCTGCCCGCTAGCTTGCTGCTGCGCCAGCTGTTTCCCGAGGCCGACTGGTTTTACCAGATTTTGCCGCTGACCCTGTCCGCCCTGGGCGGCTTCCTGGAAGCGCTGGTGCTGGGCCTGATGCCGGACGACAAGTGGGATGCGCGCTACAACGCCGCCTCCGGCCGCCTGTCGGATACGGGCTGGCCCCTGGCCGTTGTGCTGGTCGCTACCTTGATGCTAGGCGCAGGCGTGCTGATCGCCACCATGGCGCGCCTGTTCGACTTGCTGTATACAGGCGGTGCCTACGGTTAATTTCCATACGGAAAATGACTTCAGATATGGCGCGCCACACGCACATGTAAGTGTTGGTAAGCAATCATGATTTTCCTCTATACTGCATTCACAATGCCGACATTACTGGCACATTTAACACCCCCTAGGAGAAGATCATGATTCGTCGCCCACTCATCCTCGCAGTCGCCATCACGGCCCTGTTCAGCACCTCCGCCTTCGCGCAAAACCTGTCGCCGAAGGCGCAATACGCCTACGACACCAAGCAAGCCAGCACGCGCTATGCGGACGACAAGAAACTGTGCGCAGAAGAAAGCAGCTCGAAAGCCCGCATGCAATGCCTGCGCGACGCCAAGGGCGAATACGACCAGGCCATCATCAACGCCAAGGCCGCGCAAAAGGCCGGCAATTCATACGCAGGCCAGAACAACAAGCCAGCCCAGCAGCAAATCTGCGCCGAGTGCGGCAAGGTGCTGGCAGTCAACGTCGCTGAAAAAGCGGGCGAAGGCGGCGCGCTGGGCATGATCGGCGGCGGCGTGGCCGGCGCCCTGCTGGGCCGCCAGGTCGGCGGCGGACGCGGCAAGGACCTGGCCACCCTGGCCGGCGCCGCCGGCGGCGCTTTCGCAGGCAAGCAAGTCGAAGGCCACATGAAAAACAGCAAGGTGTGGACTGTCACCGTGCAATACGAAACAGGCGCCAAGGCTGACTTCGCATTTGACCAGGATCCAGGCCTGGCCGCTGGCGACCTGGTGCGCAATTCGGGTAATGGTATTGCCAGAAGATAAGCCCAACCCAAGAAAGACCGGGGTCGTACGGGGACGCCGAGTCCCTCAGGGTACGACCCCAGAATTTGCTTTGGGGCTAAAAAAGAAAAAGCGCTGGAGAGTGATCTCCAGCGCTTTTTGCATTCAACCAGCTTGCACTGGCCAAGCTTCAACTTAAAACTGCTCTTCCGACAAGGCCATCACGCCGGCGCTGCCATCGATGATGGTGGCGCGCAATCCTGGCGCTTGCGACAGGATGTGGTCGGCAAAGAAGCGCGCCGTGGCGATTTTTGCCTTGTAGAACGAGGCGTCGCCGCTGCCCTCGCCCAGCTTTTGCTGCGCCACCACGGCCGCGCGCGCCATTTGCCAGCCGCCCAGCACGATGCCGGCCAGCTTCAAATAGGGCACGCTGCCCGCGAACACGGCCTTGATGTCCGTCTTCATGTTCGCCACCACGTACTCGACCACGGCTTCCAGCGCGGCGCTGCCTTCGGCCAGGTGGCGCTGCATGGCCTGGAAGTCGGCGCCGGTCAGCTCGCCCAACTGGGCTTCCGTGGCGCGCACCTGGGCGATGATGGCTTTCGCCACGGCGCCGCCGTCGCGCACCGTCTTGCGGCCCACGAGGTCGTTCGCCTGGATGGCCGTGGTGCCTTCATAGATGGTGAGAATCTTGGCGTCGCGGTAATGCTGGGCGGCGCCTGTCTCTTCGATGAAACCCATGCCGCCATGCACTTGCACGCCATCGCGCGTGACGTCCTGCGACATTTCCGTGGCCCAGCCCTTGATCACGGGCACCAGGTATTCATACGTCGCCAGGCTTTCCGCGCGCACGTCCGCCTCCGGATGGTGGTGCGCCACGTCGCTGATGGCCGCCCCCACGTAGGCCAGCGCGCGCGCCGCTTCCGTCTGCGAGCGCATCGACATCAGCATGCGGCGCACGTCCGGGTGGTGGATGATGGAGACGGGGCCAGGCGAACCGGCCAGGTCGCGCGACTGCACGCGGTCCTTGGCGAACGCCACGGCCTGCTGGTAGGCGCGCTCGGCCAGGCCGATGCCTTGCAAGCCCACGCCGAAGCGGGCCGCGTTCATCATGATGAACATGTATTCGAGGCCGCGGTTTTCCTCGCCCACCAGGGTGCCGATGGCGCCGCCGTGGTCGCCGAATTGCAATACCGCCGTCGGGCTGGCCTTGATACCCAGCTTGTGTTCGATGGAAACACAGTGGGCGTCGTTGCGCGCGCCCAGGCTGCCATCGGCGTTGACGAGGAATTTCGGCACGATGAACAGCGAGATGCCTTTCACGCCGGCGGGCGCGTCCGGCGTGCGGGCCAGCACCAGGTGGACGATATTTTCCGCCATGTCGTGCTCGCCGTACGTGATGAAAATCTTCGTGCCGAACACTTTATACGTGCCATCGTCCTGCGGCACGGCGCGCGTGCGCACGGCGGCCAGGTCGGAACCGGCCTGCGGCTCCGTCAGATTCATGGTGCCCGTCCACTTGCCGGACACCAGGTTTTCCAGGTAAACCGCCTTTTGCTCATCGCTGCCGGCCGTCAGCAGCGCTTCGATGGCGCCGTCCGACAGCAGAGCGACCAAAGCGAACGAGATGCTGGCCGAGTTGAGCATTTCGATGCACGGCGTGGCCAAGAGCTTGGGCAAGCCCTGGCCGCCGAATTCCGTCGGGTGCTGCACGCCCTGCCAGCCCGCTTCGCCATACGCCTTGAACGCTTCCTTGAAGCCTTTCGAGGTGGTGACTTGGCCGTCGTGCCAGAAGCTCGGCTCCTTGTCGCTGGGGCCGTTCAAGGGGGCCACCACGCCGCCGCAGAACTTGGCGTTCTCTTCCAGCACGGCTTCGGCCGTGTCGGGCGTGGCGTCTTCGCAGCCGGGCAAAGTGTGGATTTCGGCCAGGCCGGCCAGTTCGTTCATCACGAACAACATGTCTTTCAGCGGGGCTTGATAGCTCATCTTCTTTTCTCCAAGAAAAAAGCCACGCGCGGCTCGCCGTGTGGGGCGGGCCGGCGTGGCTTTGTCAGTAACAAAACCGGAAGGGGTGTGACTTAACCCAGTTCTTTGACCAGTTGCGGCACGATCTCGAACAGATCGCCCACGATGCCGTAGTCGGCCACGGCAAAGATCGGCGCTTCAGGATCCTTGTTGATGGCGACGATGGTTTTCGAGTCTTTCATGCCGGCCAGATGCTGGATCGCGCCCGAGATACCGACGGCGATGTACAGCGATGGCGCGACGATCTTGCCCGTCTGGCCCACTTGCCAGTCGTTCGGCACGAAGCCGGCGTCGACGGCGGCGCGCGAAGCACCCATGGCGGCGCCCAGCTTGTCGGCCAGCGGCTCGAGGATGTGGAAGTTCTCGGCCGAACCCATGCCACGGCCACCCGACACGATGATTTTCGCGGCGGTCAGTTCAGGGCGGTCGGACTTGGCCAGCTCGCGGCCCACGAAGGCCGATTTGCCATTGTCGGCAACGGCGGCGACGGTTTCCGTGGCAGCCGAACCGCCGGTGGCGGCAGCCGCGTCGAAACCGGTGGTGCGCACGGTGATGACCTTGATCTTGTCACCAGATTGCACGGTGGCAATCGCGTTACCGGCGTAGATCGGACGCTCGAAGGTGTCAGGGGAATCGACCTTGGTGATTTCCGAGATTTGCGCGACGTCCAGCTTGGCGGCCACGCGCGGCAGGATGTTCTTGCCGTAGGCGGTGGCCGGGGCCAGGATATGGCTGTAGTTGCCGGCGATGGCCAGCACTTGCTCGGCCACGTTTTCGGCCAGGCCGTCGGCAAAGTATGGCGCGTCGGCCACGATGACTTTCGTCACGCCGGCGATTTGCGCGGCGGCAACGGCAGCGGCCGATGCGTTCGAACCTGCGACGAGCACGTGCACGTCGCCGCCGCACTGGGCGGCCGCGGTCACGGTGTGGTGGGTGCTGCCCTTTAAGGTAGCGTTGTCGTGTTCAGCAATAACTAATGCGACCATGATGTGTCCTGTAATTGTTCTGGATAAACGGCGGGGCCGCGCTTAGATGACTTTGGCTTCGGTACGCAGCTTGGCGACCAGGGTAGCGACGTCAGGCACCTTGATGCCGGCCGAGCGCTTGGCTGGCTCGACGACTTTCAGGGTCTTCAGGCGTGGCGCAACGTCGACGCCCAGGTCTTCCGGCTTGACGGTCTCGAGCGGCTTTTTCTTCGCCTTCATGATGTTCGGCAAGGTCACATAGCGTGGCTCGTTCAAACGCAGGTCGGTGGTGATAATCGCTGGCAAGGTCAATGCCAGGGTTTCCAGGCCGCCGTCAACTTCGCGGGTAACGGTGACTTTACCGTCTTCCAGCACGACTTTCGAAGCGAACGTGGCTTGCGGCCAACCCAGCAGGGCTGCCAGCATCTGGCCGGTCTGGTTGCTGTCGTCATCGATGGCTTGCTTGCCCAGGATGATCAGTTGCGGCTGCTCTTTCTCGGCCAGGGATTTCACCAGCTTGGCGACAGCCAGCGGTTCCAGTTCAGTCGTCGTTTCCACCAGGATGCCGCGGTCGGCGCCGATGGCCATGGCCGTGCGCAGGGTTTCCTGGCACTGCGTCACGCCGCAGGAGATGGCGACCACTTCAGTGACCTTGCCTGCTTCTTTCAGGCGCATCGCTTCTTCCAGTGCGATCTCATCGAAAGGGTTCATCGACATTTTGACGTTGGCGGTATCGACGCCAGTGCCGTCACTCTTGACGCGGACTTTGACGTTGTAGTCGACCACGCGTTTGACGGGTACCAAGACTTTCATAGCTATGCCTTTGGGAAATTATAAAAATGACGGATCAAGTGCTGATTGTGCGTTCGATTATAAGAGAAATTTGAATCTTGAACCGAATTTAAGCACGATCGTGCGATTTTTTGTTAGAGCAATCCATCTAAACTGTCCAGCTTTGAGGATTTCAGGGGGCTCGGCCGCTACGCTGCAGGGCAGCAAAAGGGCCTGAAAGTGACGCGGCACGGCAAGGAGAAACCAGGCCGCACCACGGCGGCCCCGGCTGGCAGAATTATTTGCGTTGCATCAGGAAGACGAACTCGGTGCCCGTCTGCACATGCGACAGCAGGGCATTGCCCGTTTGCTTGGCGAAAGCCTGGAAGTCGCGCACGGAACCGGGATCGGTTGCCATGATGCGCAGCACTTCCCCGCTCTGCAGCTCTGACAAAGCCTTTTTCGCCTTCAGAATCGGCAACGGGCAATTCAAGCCCCGCGCGTCGAGTTCTTTGTGAAATTCCATAATCTCGGTATCAAGTAGTGTGTCGCTCATCATCAATATCCCACCATTGTTTTGTTGTACTGATTTTCGACATACTACTCTAAATCAGGGGCATTGACGCGCTGCACCAAAATAGTTCATCGGCTGTTGTGGTGTCACAACGAGATTCCACACGGCAAAACGGCCCACAAACAGTGTCTGCGGGCCGTTTTCAAGGGGCTGTGGGACGAAAACCCCGCATGCCCTCTAGCTTACGCCTTATTTTGCGCGTTCGCCGACCCAGGCCGGCACGCCAGCCAGGGCATTCGCCAGGCCGCTCGGATCGGTGCCGCCAGCTTGCGCCATATCGGGGCGTCCGCCGCCTTTTCCGCCCACTTGCTGTGCAACGAAGTTCACCAGCTCGCCCGCTTTGACCTTGGAAGTCGCATCCGCCGTCACGCCGGCGATCAGGCTGACCTTGCCGTCCGCCACGCTGGCCAGCACGATGGCGGCCGTTTTCAGCTTGTCCTTCAGCTTGTCCATGGTTTCGCGCAAGCGGGCCACGTCAGCGCCGTCCAGCACGGCTGCGAGCACCTTGATGCCATTGACATCGACGGCTTGCGTGACCAGTTCATCGCCCTGGCCCGAGGCCAGTTTCGATTTCAGCGCGGCCAGTTCCTTCTCCAGCGCCTTCACATGGTCCTGCACCTGGCCGATGCGGGCAGTCAGCTCTTCCGGCTGCGCCTTCAGGGCGTTGGCCGCTTCGACCAGGCGGCGGTTGATGGTTTGCACCAGCGCCAGCGCACCTTCGCCGGTCACGGCTTCCACGCGGCGGATGCCGGCGGCAACACCGCTTTCGGCTATGATCTTGAACAGGCCGATATCGCCCGTGCGCTGCACGTGGACGCCGCCGCACAGCTCTTTCGAGCTGCCGATATCGAGCACGCGCACTTCGTCGCCGTATTTCTCGCCGAACAGGGCCATCGCGCCATGCTTGACGGCATCGTCAAACGACATCAGGTGCGCTTGCGTGGCGCGGTTTTCCAGGATCTCTTTGTTGACGATGGTTTCCACGGCGGCGATCTGCTCGGCCGTCATCGGCGCATTGTGGCTGAAGTCGAAACGGGTTTTGTCCGGGTCGACCAGCGAACCCTTTTGCGCCACGTGGCTGCCCAGCACTTCGCGCAAGGCCTTGTGCATCAAGTGCGTGGCCGAGTGGTTGCGGATGGTGCGCGCGCGCTTGGCCGTATCGACTTGCGCCGAGACGGCGTCGCCTACCTTCAGCACGCCCGATTCCAGCACGCCGTGGTGGCCAAACACGTCAGCCTGGATTTTCAGCGTGTCGCTGACGGCAAAGCTGCCTGCGCCCGAGGAAATCACGCCCTGGTCGCCCACCTGGCCGCCCGATTCCGCATAGAACGGCGTGGTGTCGAGCACGACGATGCCATCCTGGCCCGCCTTCAGTTCCGTGACCTGCGTGCCGGCCGCGTACAGCGCCACGACCTTGCTGCTGAACGTCAATTGATCGTAGCCCACGAAGGTGTTTTTCTCGCCCGTGTACTCGACCTTGCTGTCCTTGTGCGTCTTGCCGCCCTTGCGCGACAATTCCTGGCTTTCCTTCAGGGCAGCGTCGTAGCCGGCCTGGTCGAACGTGATATTGCGCTCGCGGCAAATGTCGGCCGTCAGGTCTGGCGGGAAGCCGTACGTTTCATACAGGGTGAAGGCGGTGGCGCCGTCGATGCCCGTGGCATCCTTGGCCAGCTGCGCTTCCAGCACTTTCATGCCCGTTTCCAGGGTTTCGCCGAAACGCTCTTCCTCGGCTTTCAGCATGCTGGCGACGTTGTCTTTCGCTTCTTCCAGCTCGGGATAGGCGCCGCCCATCTCGATGGCCAGGTCGGCCACCAGCTTGTAGAAGAACGGTTTCGTCTGGCCCAGCTTGTGGCCATGGCGCAGGGCGCGGCGGATGATGCGGCGCAGGACATACGCGCGGCCTTCGCTGCCCGGGATGATGCCGTCGACGATCATGAAGGCGGCGGCGCGGATGTGGTCGGCGATCACGCGCAGCGACTTGTTTTCCAGGTCGGTGGCGCCCGTTTCGCGCGCGGCAGCCTTGATCAGGTGCTGGAACAGGTCGATCTCATAGTTCGAATGCACGTGCTGCAGCACGGCGGCCAGGCGCTCCATGCCCATGCCCGTGTCGACGCACGGCTTCGGCAGCTTGTGCATGACACCGGCTTCGTCGCGGTTGAACTGCATGAACACCAAGTTCCAGATTTCAATGAAGCGGTCGCCGTCTTCGTCAGGCGAGCCCGGCGGGCCGCCAGGAATGTCGGCGCCATGGTCATAGAAGATTTCCGTGCATGGACCGCATGGGCCCGTGTCCGCCATCTGCCAGAAATTATCCGACGCATAGCGCGCACCCTTGTTGTCGCCGATGCGGATGATGCGCTCGGTCGGCACGCCGATTTCTTTCGCCCAGATATCGTACGCTTCGTCATCTTCGATATACACGGTGACCGTCAGCTTGTCGGCTGGCAAGCCGTACACCTTGGTCAGCAATTCCCACGCGTATTGAATCGCATCACGCTTGAAATAGTCGCCGAAGCTGAAGTTGCCCAGCATTTCAAAGAAAGTATGGTGGCGCGCCGTGTAGCCGACGTTTTCCAGGTCGTTGTGCTTGCCGCCAGCGCGCACGCAGCGCTGCACCGAGGTGGCGCGCGTGTACGGACGGCTGTCCGTGCCCGTAAACACATCCTTGAATTGCACCATGCCGCTGTTCGTCAACAGCAAGGTCGGATCGTTGCCTGGCACCAGGGAGCTGGAACGGACGATGGAATGGCCCTTGGACTCGAAAAATTTGAGGAACTTGTCGCGGATTTCAGTTGATTTCATGTTTTTTTGGCAAAGAGTGGCGGCAGCTTTAAAGGGAAGATTATACGTGATATGGGGTGCGGCAATGACGGCTGGCCAGGGCATTGTTGCGCCCGTGCCAACATCGACGACCTGCCCGCTCAGGCCGGGTCGTGGTGGCTGGCGCAGGCGTGCGGTGCAGGCGCGGCCTTGGCCCCGGCAGCGGCGCCTTTGGCCGCAGAGCCTGTGGCGCCGGCGGCGGCATTGCAGTCGGCGCAGCGGCCGTACAGGGTCAGCTCGTGGCGCTCGACAACAAAGCCTTGCGGCGCCATGCGCTTCAAGTCGCCCGGGCAATCATGCACGTCGAACACACGCTGGCATGTGGTGCACTGGAAATGGTGGTGGTGGTGATTGGCGACCGTGTTCGACTCGTAGCGCGGGTTTTCACCCGGCAAGGTCACCACGTGCACTTTTTCTTCCAGTACCAGGGACTTCAAATTGCGGTAGACGGTGGCGATGCCCAGCTGCGTCACTTGCAAGCTGGCCTGTTCGAGGATTTCCTGCGCCGACAGGGGGCGCTGGGCCGACTCGATGGCGGCTTGAATAGCGGTTTTTTGACGTGTTGTGCGTTCCATAGCCGACAGAATACACCATCCGACTATATCTACCGTCCGGAAAAACTGTCACACAGTAATGATAATGGGTTATCATTATCATCTTAGGGCAGGCTATTTCCTTTTCACGCGCTGCCCCAACCCTGCCAACACTGATAGCCGATAAGGAACCTTGCCCATGTCCGTCCGTCCTCACCAACCCACTCCCCTCGCGCTGGCCATCATGCTGGCCTTTGCCGCTCCCGCCAGCGCCCTGGCGCAGCAGGCCGCCACCTTGCCTGCCGTTACCGTCTCGGCCAGTGCGCTGGCCCTGGGCAGCGACGACATGAGCACGCCCGTGACCGTACTCGAAGGCGAGGAACTGGTGCGCGCCCGCGAAGCGACCTTGGGCGAAACCCTGGCCGGCCAGCCCGGCATCACGTCCAGCCATTTCGGCGCCGGCGCCAGCCGCCCCATCATCCGCGGCATGGATGGCCCGCGCGTCAAGGTGCTCTCCGATGGCGCCGAAGTGCAGGATGCATCGACCATCAGCCCGGACCATGCTGTCGCGGCCGAACCGATGCTGTCGGAACAGATTGAAGTCTTGCGCGGCCCGTCCGCGCTGGCCTACGGCGGCGGCGCCGTCGGTGGCGTCGTCAATGTGATCGACAAGAAAATCCCCACGCGCGTGCCGGCGAAAGGCTTTGAAGGCAGCGCGGAAGTGCGCGCCAACTCGGCCGCGCGCGAAAAGGCGGGCGCCTTTGAAGTGACTGGCGGCTCCGGCAACATCGCCTTCCACGCGGAAGGCGTCAAGCGCGACGCGAAGGAATACAAGGTCGGCAGCGGCTGGGAAGGCGGCTCGAAAGTAGGCGGCAGCTACAACAAGACGGACACGGGCAGCGTGGGCGTGTCGTGGGTGGGATCGCGCGGCTTCCTGGGCCTGGCCTTCACCAGCCAGCACGCGGAATACGGCTTGCCTGGCCACAACCACGAATTCGAAAGCTGCCACCCGCACGGCACGCACCTGCATTGCGGCGGCCACGAAGGCCACGACCATGGCGATGAAGAGGAACACGACCACGATCACGAGCATGAAAGCGTGCCGTACGTGAAGCTGAAGAGCGAACGCTGGGATGTGCGCGGCGAATTGCGCGACCCCGTGCCCGGCTTCGCCAAGCTGCGCCTGCGCGCCGCGTTCACCGATTACAAGCACGATGAAATCGAAGGCACCGAAATCGCCACCACGTTCAAGAACAAGGGCCACGATGCGCGCCTGGAAATGGAACACCATCCCGTCTTCGGCTGGCGCGGTGTGGCCGGCCTGCAAACGTCGAAGCGCGATTTCTCCGCCCTCGGTGAAGAAGCGTACGTGGCGCCGACGGTAACGAAGAAACATGCGGCTTTCCTGGTGGAAGAATACAAGCTCGACCAATGGCGCTTCGAAGCGGGCTTGCGCCACGAATGGCAGGACATCACCGTCGACAGCGCCACCTTGCAAGACCGCAGCGCCAAGGGCACGTCCGTGTCTCTGGGCGCCGTGTGGAAATTCGCGCCCCAGTATTCGCTCGGGTCGACCATCTCGCGCACGCACCGCCTGCCCAGCGCCGAGGAACTGTATGCGCACGGCGTGCACATGGCCACGGCCACGTATGAGCTGGGCAATGAAAACCTGGGCAAGGAAACGTCGAACAATATCGACTTGACCTTGCGCAAATATGCGGGCGCCACGACCTTCTCGGCCAGCGCCTACCGCAACAAGGTAGATAATTACATCTTCGGCTCCACCCTGGACAACCACGAAGGCTTCCAGCTGATCCAGTACGCCCAGCGCGACGCCACGTTTACGGGCGTGGAAGGCCAGATCCGCCAGCAACTGAACCCCATGTTCGGCGCCAGCGTCTTCGGCGACTACGTGCGGGCCAAGCTGGCCAACGATGGTGGCAACTTGCCGCGCATCCCGGCCCAGCGCGTCGGCGTGAAGTTCGATGCCAACTGGCAGGCATGGAGCGGCGTGGCCGAGTTCTACCGCGTGGGCAAGCAGGATAAAGTGGCAGCGTTCGAAACGGCAACCCCGGGCTACAACATGCTGAACCTCTCCGCCAACTACGACACGCGCATCGGCACGACGCCGGCCCAGTTCTACATCAAGGCAAACAACCTGACGAATGAACTGGCGTACAGCCACACCTCGTTCATCAAGAATGCGGCGCCGTTGATGGGGCGCAATGTCACCGTCGGCATGCGCGTGACGTTCTAAGGATGGAAGCGTAGGTCGGCTTAGCGCGTGGCGCCTAAGCAGACGTTGCCACGGCACCATGAAGTCGGATTACGCTACGCTAATCCGACCTACGCCTTGATCAGATCGATCCTGTCCGTGCAAAACCCATCCACACCCCAGGCCAGCAGCTCGCTGGCCCGCTCGGGCGTGTTGACGGTGTAGCAGAACAACCCGTATCCCGCCTCCTTTATCTCTCGCGCCAGCTCCGGCGTCAGCTGCTGGTGATCGCAATGGAGCGCCACCACGCCCAGTTCGCGCGCCTGTCGTTCCCAGCCATCCGGTATCTGTTCGACCAGCCAGCCGCGCGCCAGTTCCGGCGCCGCCTGGCGCGCCGCCTGCAAGGCTTCGATGCTGAACGATGACAGCAGCGGCAGCAATTCCCCTGCCGCGATTTCCTGCGCAAAGTAACCGCGCGTGGCGCGCGCCACCGCCTCGCCCGTGGGCACGTCGAAGCCGGGCGCCGGCTTGATTTCGATATTCATCCAGATGCGCTGCGTCTTGCAATAGCTGACAACGGCGTCAAACGTGGGCACGCCCTCGCCCGCGAAAGCGGGGCCAAACCAGGCGCCCGCCTCCATCGCTCCCAGCTGCGCGGCCGTGTAATCGCTGACATGCCCGCTGCCGGCCACGGTGCGCCCCAGTTCGGGGTCGTGCACGACGACGGGCACGCCGTCGGACGCCAGCATGACGTCGAATTCAACGGCGCGGTAGCCGTAGGCCAGGCCGCAGCGCAGGGCGGCCAAGGTATTTTCAGGCGCCAGGGTGCCGCCGCCGCGGTGCGCCAGGGTACGTGGATAGGGCCACATGATGCTTCCTTTATAGCAATTCCATGGATACAGACTGTCTTGCCATACTATTGCGTGCCTGTCCTGAAAAGTAAAGCGGTCCCGTTTGGCGACCCTCCGCGGCGAATGGCGGCGCGCCAGGCGCGTTTCGTCGCAGCCCGGTTGCGCCCTGGCTTGCGCTGGCACACAATGCCCCATCGCTACCAGCAGACAACAACATGAAAACCGACGCTCCCTCCGCCGCTGCGCCAGCAGCCAAGGCCAGGTCTCCGTACTACCGCATGCTGCACGATGCGCGCTACGCACTGGCGCTGAACGTGATCTGCGCGCTGGTCATTACCTTCATCCTCAACCCGGGCAGCCATTTTGGACAAAACCTGGTCGCCTCGATGTGCATCGGCACGATCGCCTTCCTGCTGATCGACGGCATGCGCCTGACGTTATGGGGCGCTGACCAGCGGCCCAAATTCCTGCCCTTCATGCTCATCATCCTGATTTCCGTGCCCGTGGCGCAAGTGCTGGGCCTGACCCTGTTCAGCTGGCTGACGGGCGTGGACGTGGGCGGCTTCGAAAACCTGCTGCCCACGCAGATGGTCAGCACCCTCGTGTTCACCTTGCTGGCCACGGGCGGCGCCGTGCTGTTTTTCTCCAGCCGCGAAAAGATTACCCGCCTGCAAATGGCGGCAGCCCAGGAAAAGGCCCGCGCCGAATCCGTGGCGCGCCAGGCCATGCAGGCGCAACTGCAACTGCTGCAAGCGCAGATCGAACCGCACATGCTGTTCAACACCCTGGCCAACCTGCAGGGCCTGATCAGCTTTGATCCAGACCGCGCCCAGTTACTGCTCGACCAGCTGATCCAGTATTTGCGCGCCACCCTCTCTTCCTCGCGCGCCGAATCGACCACTCTCGAGCAGGAGTTTTCCCTGATGCAAGCCTACCTGGGCCTGATGTCCATCCGCATGGGCGCGCGCCTGAGCTTTGCGCTGGACTTGCCCGAGGCTTTGCGCCAGGTCAAGGTGCCGCCCATGCTGCTGCAGCCGCTGGTGGAAAACGCCATCCAGCATGGCCTGGAACCTAAGATCGAAGGCGGCCATATCCATGTGCACGCCTCCACGGACGCTGGCGTGCTGATTCTTACCGTCAGCGACGATGGCCTGGGCCTCGACCATCCGGGCCAGACCAAGGGCACGCACCTGGGCGTAACAAATATCCGCGAACGCCTGCGCGGCATGCACGGCGATGCCGCCAGCCTGTCGCTGGCCGCCAACCATCCGGCAGGCGCGACCGCCCGCCTGACACTCCCCCTTCCACCCACCATCACGAGTCCCCTCGCATGAGCCAACACACCGCACGCGCGCCACGCGCCCTGATCGCCGAAGACGAACCGATACTCGCCGCCGCCCTCGCGCACGCCTTGCAGCGGCTGTGGCCGGAACTCGACATTGTCGCCACCTGTCCCAACGGGGTGGAAGCCTTGCGGCAGGGCCTGGCGCTGCAGCCCGACATCCTCTTTCTCGACATCAAGATGCCAGGCAAGACGGGCCTGGAAGCGGCCGAGGAGCTGGCAGAGCAATGGCCGGACAGCGTCCCTTTTCCTCACATCGTGTTTGTTACCGCTTACGACGAATACGCGCTGGCCGCCTTCGAGCACGCGGCCGCCGATTACGTCTTAAAACCCGTCAACGATGCGCGCCTGGGCAAGACGGTGGAACGCCTGCAGCAGCGCTTGCGCGACAGCGGCGGTACGGCAGCGCCGGCGAACGCGACAGCGACGGCCGCCACGGTGACACCGGCAGCCGGATCCGCCAGCGACGACAACATGGCCCGCCTGCTGAGCCAGCTGCAAGCCATGCTGCCGCCCGCGCCGCGCCTGCAAATGATACGCGCGGCCGTCGGCAACAGCGTGCGCATGATCGCCCTGGCCGACGTCGTGTATTTCGAGGCGCTGGACAAATACATCAACGTCGTGTGCCAGGACAGCGAAGCGCTGATACGCACGAGCCTGAAGGAACTCTTGCCCCAGCTGGACCCGCAACAATTCTGGCAAATTCACCGGGGCACCATCGTCAACGCCGGCGCCATCGCCACGGCCGTGCGCGACGAGGCGGGCAAGCTGTCGCTGACCCTGCGCCAGCACCCGGCGCAGTTGCGCGTCAGCCCTCTATATGCCCATTTGTTCCGCCAGATGTGAAGCGGTCAAGAGGTAGGGCCTAGTGCAGCTGGTGCTTCAGGTCCGACAATTCATCATGCACCTTGAGCACGGCGCTCTTCATTTCCGGCGTCACGCTGGTCGCCGTGCCGCACGCCCGCTTGGCGCGGTCGCCCAGTGATTCCATCTGGTCGACGGCTTGCCGGATGCGCGCATCGTCTTGCGTGTCGATGGCTTGCCGCACGGCGCTCTTTTGCTGGTCCAGCTGGTTGATGCAATCCTTCAAGTCCATCGGCATGCCCTGCTGCTTGCCGCACAGCTGGGCTGCCTGGCCGATCGCGTGTTCAATGGCGCCAAAGCGCCGTGCCACTTCCTTTACTTGCATCATGATGATCTCCTGTTCGCGTGGTGTCTGGATTGGATCACCAGACTGGCGCAGGGTTCCCCACCAGCGGCCAGCACATCAAAATTTCCATGCGGCACTTTTTTTGTAAGCGCTTGTGACATTTTAGATAATTATCAAATCCTTCAGATACATTGGCGTACCTGAACCACCATGCCCTCCATGACCTCGCTGACTACCTTGCCCCGCCGCGCTCCCGGCCTGCTGCTGATTGTCCTGCTGCACGTGGGCCTGGCATATAGTGTCTTGCAGTCGCGGCCCCGCGCTATCACGGACGAACACCTGCCGCAGGGCCCGGCCATCGCCTGGCTGCGCTACACCCCCCCGGCGCCGCCCAAGCCGGTCCCCGTACCATTGCCCAACGTAAAACCAGCCGCCGCGCGCCTACCCGTGCCGGCGCCCGTCAGCCGCCCCTTGCCCGCTCCCGCCGCCGAGCAGGCGCCGGCGCCAGCAACGCCGGAAGCGATCACACTCGTCGCGCCACCCAGCGCGGCCGATATCCTGGCGCAAGCCAAGCGCGACGTGGGCAAGATCGACAGGGAGTTGCGCAAGGAATTCCCGCAGCGGGGAGAGCAAAAACTGGACGACACAGCCTTCAAGCGCATGCAGCAAGGCTTTGCCGAGGCCTACGCAGCCGTGCCGCCGAAATGGTATGAAGCGTCAAGAATCGAGGAGATCGGCGCGAATGAGGCCAAAGGCAGCCGCACTTATAAAATCACCAGCGCGCTGGGTACATTGTGCGTGACCACGCGCGCGGGCAAGCAGGGGGAAACGATGATCGGCATGTGCCCCAAATAGCTGCCTCAGCCCACCGCTTCGCGCGCCCCCAGCGGCTGCAAATGGCGCAGGCGCAAGGCGATCAGCACGCCGCCGCCCAGGCACAGGCCCAGCATGATGACCACGCCCGTCCAGCCGTCGAAGCCCCACATCATGCCCGAGGCGGAACCGATCAGGCTGGAACCCAGGTAATAGAACAGCAAATAAAAGGCCGAGGCCAGGGCCTGCGGTGCGCGGGCACGGCGGCTGACCCAGCTGCTGGCGATCGAATGCGAGGCAAAGAAGCCGAAGGTGGCCAGCGCCATGCCGATGACGATCAGCGGCAGGGAATCGAACAGGGTCAGCAAAATGCCGGACAGCATCACCGACAGCATGATCCACAGCACGCCCCGGCGCCCCAGGCGGTCCACCAGACGGCCTGCCCAGACGGAACTGAAGATGCCGATCAGATACAAGAAGGCCAGCAAGCCGACCGTGCTCTGGCGCAAGCCAAATGGCGCGGCCAGCAGGCGGTAGCCGATGTAGTTATACAAGCTGACGAAACACCCCATCAGCACGAACGCCAGGCAGAACAGCCATGGCAAGCCCCGGTCGGAAAAATGCTGCTTGATGGCGTGCGGCAAGGCGTTCCAGCCCTTGGTGCTGGGCACGAAGTTCTTCGATGCGGGCAGACTGCGCCAGAACTCGGCCGCCGCCAGCACGCCGGCCACGCCCAGCACGCCGAGGGCCCAGCGCCACGACAGGAAATCGCTGAGCATGGACGCCACCAGCCGCCCCGACATGCCGCCAAACGCGCTGCCTGCAATATACAAGCCCATCGACAGGCCCAGCGACGGCCCCTCGATTTCCTCGCCCAGGTAAGCCATGGCCACGGCCGGCATGCCACCCAGGGCAATGCCCAGCGCGGCGCGAATCGCCAGCAGCTGCGCATAATCCTGCGCGAAGGCGGACAAGATGGTGAGGATCGCGGCGGAAAACATCGACGCCACCATCAAGGACTTGCGGCCGACCCGGTCCGAGACGGCACTCAGCAGCACCAGCGAGATGGCCAGCAAGCCGCTCGACACGGACAAGGACCAGCTGCTTTGCGCCGGCGTCAGATGAAACTGGTGCGACAGCAGCGGAAACAGGGGCTGGATGCAATACAGCAGGCTGAAGGTGGAAAAGCCGCCAAAGAACAGGGCGCGGTTGCTGCGCTTGAATTCCGCCGTACCTTTGGCGATGGCCGAACGGGGAGCGGGAGGAGCAACAGGAGCAAGCGCCGGAGTGGCGACGGAGGCAAAAGCAAGCGATGAATCAGACATGGCCGTGTTTCGAAGAGGAAGCGAGTCTTCATCTTAGGATTGCCAACTCATATCGTCCAATATATATTCAAGGCCCAACTCATACTTTAAAACAATTACTGGACAAATATGGAACTGCGCCACCTGCGTTATTTTGTCGCCGTCGCCGAGGAGCTGCACTTCACGCGCGCGGCCGAGCGCCTGCATATCGGCCAGCCGCCGCTGAGCCAGCAAATCCAGGCGCTGGAGGCGGAATTGGGGGCGCAGTTGTTCGAGCGCAACAAGCGCTCCGTGCGGCTGACGCAGGCGGGCACGCTGTTCCTCGACGATGCGCGGCGCATCCTGGCCCTGTCGGAACAGGCGGCCGTGACGGCACGCCGGGCGCAGCGGGGCGAAGCGGGCGAATTGCGCATCGGCTTTACGTTTTCCACGCCGTTTACGCCGTATTTTGCCACCGTCATCAACCGCTACCGCCAGCAATTCCCGCACGTCACCTTGACCCTGCACGAAATGGCGACCCTGCATCAACTCGAAGCGATCTCGGGCAGGACGATGGACCTGGGCTTCGTGCGCCCGCCGGAAACGACGTACCCCTCCGATATCAAGCTGACGCAATTGCGGCAAGACCCGTTGTTCCTCGTGCTGCCCGTCGCCCACGCGCTGGCGGCCAAGAAGGCGATTGCCATTGCCGACATGGCGGGCGAAGGTTTTGTCATGTACCCCAAGGATGCGGGCACGGGGATTTATCCGCAGATCTTCCGCCTGTGCAAGGCGGCAGGCTTCGTGCCCCAGGTCGCGCAGGAAGCGGGCGAAGCGTCCACCATCATCGGCCTGGTGGCGGCCGGCTGCGGCATTTCCGTGCTGCCCGCCTCGTTCGACCGCATCCGCATGGATGGCGTGTGCTACCGCCCGATCGCCGACCCGCAGGCGACGACCAGCTTATTGCTTGCACAACGGGAAGAAGAAACGTCGCCGCTGGTGGCGGCGTTCGTCAAGCTGGCCGAAGAGGCCGCAATGGAAGGGGGAGCGTAGGCCGGCAGGCGCCGGCCCACGTACTGTACTACGAGTAATCCGCGTCCAGCTCCGAACCCGCGTAGTTTTCCAGGTCCTCGAACAGGCTCTTCATGCTGGCCCGCGTGAGGATTTTATGCACGACGGTGCAGCTGCGGCGGTACGAGTCTATGCGGTCGAGCAACACGGGATGGTGCTGCACAGGCACCTTGGCCACCAGGGCGGCCCAGCCTTCCTCGAAGTCGGGCTTGTTCTTGCGCACGGAACGCACAAAGCGTTCAAACTCCTTTTGACCCGTGCGCGCGATGATGCGCCCGCCGCCTTCGATGGCGAAGATGATGGCCAGGGCGATGACGCCCTCGGCATTCAAGTCGCTGTCGCTGACGGGGCCGTTGTCATGGTGGCGGCGCAGCCAGCCGGCCAGACGCACGACGGCTTGCACTTCCTTGCGCTGTTGCAACTGCAGCGCATACTTTTCATAGCCGGCCCAGTTCTGGTTCGGGTCGGCCTGGCAAATATCGATGAACAGTTCGCGCAAACGGCGCTGCAGGTAGACGGGATCCTGGTCGTATTCGCCGACGAGGGCGTCTTCCGGCAACTGCGACAGGTCCTTGATCAGGCGAAAGCCCACCTGGAACGCGTGCTCGGCGCCGTGCTCGACGAGGAAATCGAGCGCGGCCTGGTCGCCTTCATGCGTGACGGCCTGCTCCAGTCCCAACGACACGCCGCCCACCGTCAGGTACAGCGCTTTCTGGATGCCATCGGCCGTGCGTTCATTCGTGAACTTCTCGGCCACCATGGCCGTGATGCCCGTCAATTCGTCGGCCAGGTTCAGCGCCGCGTCCTCGCGCGGGTCGCGCGGCAACAGTTTGATGGCGCGCACCAGGCGCGGAAGATTCTCTACAACAATTGCTGGCAGCATTAGACGTTCCCTGCTTTCATTACGAGAAAATGCCGGTGCCCAGGCTGCGGCGCGTGCTGGAGCGTGGCGCGCTGCGCGTGCTCGGCACTTGCTTGCGCAGGCGGTACAGCAATTCCTTGGTGCTACGCTGCAACATGGTCGGCTCTTCGTCCGGGTCGTCCGAGTATTCCGCGTCGGCCAGGTCGGCGCTGTGGCGGAAGTCGGGGAACAGTTCGAACAACGAGCGGTCCCAGCCGTCTTCATTCGCTTGCGCCAGTTCGATGGCCAGCGGCACGACGTCATTGTCGGACGAGGTCACGCCCGTCACGTACGGTCCCTTGATGACGATCTCGCCCGCCACTTCGAGGATTTCCTTCGGCGCCATCGAGAACAGGATCGCAAACGCCGTGGCGCCCCAGTCGGTGGCCGATGCTTCCAGCAGCAGCTCGCGGCGGCGCTCGGCGTCGTCGGTGGAAAACACCACGCCGTGGATGTGCGCGAACAGGGCTTCGGCGATGCGTTCAGGATCGTCCTCGATCTGGTCGTCGCTCCAGGTGGCGGCGATGAAGGCCAGGCTGTCGGCCCAGGCTTTCGGCGGCACCAGCAAGGTCGCCAGCGACATCTTGCCGCCATCGAAACCGGCCAGGTGCAGGGCCGTCACCTGTGGCGGGATGGCATTCAATACTTCCACCACGGCCAGGTCGCCATACTGGTCGGCCGCATCGGCAAACGCCTGCTCGGCGTGGCCCAGCGAACCGGACAGCACCAATTCCGTGACCTGTTTCGTCAGCGCGGGAAGATTGCTCTTTTGATCCGCATTTTGCTTGTCATTATCTGCCATGGTCATCTCCATCCTGGTCAAACATCTGGGCGAAATCGTCGGTGGCTTCGTCTTCGTCGTGATCGTCGTCGCCGCCGTCATTGGCGGCCAGCTGGTCGAGCGACTGGTCGTCGTCGTCCCACAGGCGCGGATTCTTGTGCAAAAAGGCCGTGATGATGGCCTGGCGCGCCAGGTCGGGGAAGCTCTCTTCGATGGCGGCGTACATCTTTGCCGCTTCCGGCGCGGCGCACGCGGCCATGGAAAACACGCGGGCCGTATCGCCGAATTCGTAGTCTTCGCTTTCGGCCAGCAAGCCTTTCGGGTCGCTGAAGGTGATGTGATCGACCAGCGCGAAGGCCAGCATGTTCACGTCTTCGATGCCGCCGCCGCTCGCGTATTCACCGACCAGGGCGTCGACCATGCTTTTGTAATTCTTGCGGTTCGGCGGGTCGCCGAGGATGCCTTCGATCTGGCCTTCCAGCTCGCGCGACTGGTACGCGAATTCAGGGTGTACTCTTCTCATGCTGTGCTTTCCAATGTGGTGCGCGGCACTTTTACTTAAAAGCAAAAGCACCATTGTTTGTTGTTTTTCAAATCATTCAGGCTGGCCGGACAGCCGCCAGCAGGCTTAATCTGCCGGTAGGACGGTGCCATGCAGGCGGAACACGCCGCACCACAGGGCATAGGCTTCCGCTTCCGGATCGATGATGATGCGGTGATTCACGCTCTGGTCGTACTCGGCGCGCTTGGCCGGGTCGGCCAGGATTTCATACGCCTTGGTCACGCTCTTGAAGCGCGCCTCGGCGCCGGGGGCCTGGTTGCGGTCGGGGTGGAAGCGCATGGCCAGCGAACGGTAAACTTTCTTGATTTCATCGTCGCTGGCATTGGGCGCGACACCGAGGACGTTATATAAATTTTCCATAAAAGGCTCCGGGGTCACGTTTTTCTACTAATTAAAGGCGAATTATCCTATAGAACGGCGCCCGCGTCGCTTGCATGCTGGGATATGGGGGCAAATACGTGCTTATAAAGCGCTTGCGGTACGGTAAAATGCTTTTTACTGTCACTCTTCCGCATTGATCAATGAGCAACGATAAACCGAATACCGCCGCGCCAGCGCTGGCGCCCAATTTCTTGCGTAACATCATCGAAGCCGACCTGGCTGCCGGCGCCCACGTGCGTCCCGGCCTGCCCCAGGTGATCACGCGTTTCCCGCCGGAGCCGAACGGCTACCTGCACGTGGGCCACGCCAAGTCGATCTGCGTCAACTTCGGCCTGGCGCGCGATTACGCCGGCCAGTGCAACCTGCGCTTCGACGACACCAATCCGGCGAAGGAAGAGCAGGAATACGTCGACACCATCATGGACAGCGTGAAATGGCTGGGCTTTGACTGGGAGCCGAAGCATGCCGATGGCCAGAGCCATCTGCACTACGCGAGCGACTATTTCGACCAGTTGTACGCGATGGCCGAATACCTGATCACGGCCGGCTTTGCCTATGTGGACAGCCAGAGCGCCGAAGACATGGCCGCCAACCGGGGCAATTTCGGCCAGGCCGGCAAGAATTCGCCGTTCCGCGACCGTCCGCGCGACGAATCGCTGGCCCTGTTCCGCGCCATGAAGGCGGGCGAATTCAAGGATGGCGAGCACATCCTGCGCGCGAAGATGAGCGAAGATGCCATGAGTTCGCCGAACATGAACTTGCGCGACCCGGCCATCTACCGCATCCGCCATGCGCACCACCACCGCACGGGCGACGCCTGGTGCATCTATCCGATGTACGACTACACGCACCCGATCTCGGACGCGCTGGAAAACATCACGCATTCGATCTGCACGCTGGAATTCCAGGACCACCGCCCATTCTACGACTGGCTGCTGGAAACCCTGTCGGCCGGCGGCTTCTTCGCCAAGCCGGTGCCGCACCAGTTCGAATTCTCGCGCCTGAACCTGACCTACATCGTCACCAGCAAGCGCAAGCTGCGCCAGCTGGTGGAAGAAAAAATCGTCGACGGCTGGGACGACCCGCGCATGCCGACCCTGGTGGGCATGCGCCGCCGCGGCTACACGCCGGAAGCGATCCAGCTGATGTGCGAACGCACGGGCGTGACGAAATCCGACGGCTGGATCGACTACAGCGTGCTGGAAGGCTGCCTGCGCGAAGACCTGGATCCGAAGGCACCGCGTACGGTGGCCGTGCTGCGTCCGTTGAAACTGATCATCGATAATTTCCCTGAAAACGAAAGCGTGGAATGCACGGCGCCCGTGCACCCGCACTTCCCGGAACGTGGCTTGCGCACCTTCCCCATCTCGCGCGAGCTGTGGATCGAGGAAGACGACTTCATGGAAGTGCCGAACAAAGGCTATTTCCGCCTGTATCCGCCGATCGACGACAAGCCGGGCAGCAAGGTACGCTTGCGCTACGGCTACGTGATCGAGTGCACGGGCTTTGACAAGGATGCGGACGGCAAGGTCATCGCCGTGCATTGCACCTATTTCCCGGACAGCAAGTCGGGCACGGAAGGCAGCGCCAACTACAAGGTCAAGGGCAATATGCACTGGGTCAGCGCACCGACGGCGATTCCCGCCGAAGTGCGCCTGTACGACCGCCTGTTTACGGACCCGCAGCCGGACGCGGGCGGCAAGGACTTCAAGCTGGCCTTGAATCCGCTGGCCAAGGAAGTGGTGCAAGCGTGGCTGGAACCGGGCGCGGAACTGGCCCAGCCGGAACAGCGCTTCCAGTTCGAGCGCCACGGCTACTTTGCGGCCGACCGGGTAGACAGCCAGCCTGGCAAGCCCGTCTTCAACCGCATCGTCACCCTGAAAGACAGCTGGCAGCCCGCCAAGTAAGCCACCGGGACGACCCACAAAAAAACCGCTGCGGCGGTTTTTTTTCGTTTCAACGGGAAATATTGCCTGTTGACTATAATAACGATAATTTTGTATATTAGGCAGCTATTGAGCAATTTGCAATTTTAATAGTGCTTGTACAACCTAGCCTAGCCTCCGCCACCAGGCGGCACCCGATTCCTCTTCCTGATGCGGATGGCAATGCCTTCTACTGCCGGCGAACACCCCTTAGCTGCTGAAAAAAGACCGCTGTGGCTGTTCGGCTTTGTCGTGTCGACGATGGTGGGCCTGCTGTTCTACATGGCCGCATCGCTGTCGATCGAAAGCGATGCCAGCGAAGAATTCAACAATCTGGCGCACAACACCCAGAAAAACATCGAATCGCGCACCAAGTCGTATGCCAACCTGCTGCGCGGCACGGCCAGCCTGTTCCAGGCCAACGAACACGTGAGCCGCGAGCAATTCCACCGCTACGTGGCAAACATCTCCCTGCAACAGAACTACCCGGGCGTGATGAACCTCAATTACAGCCAGGAACTCGACGAGACGCAGCGCGCCGCCTACGAAGCGGCCATGCGGCGCGACTATCCGCCCGGGCGCGACGGCTATCCGGCGTTTGCCATCCACCCGCCCGGGCCGCGCGCCCAATATTCCGTGCTCGTATACATCGAGCCGATCGCCAGCGCCCCGGAAAAGTATGGCCATGACATCGCCTCGCGCCCCCAGATCGCGGAAGCGCTGGCGGAGTCGCGCGATTCCGGCCGCATCAGCAATTCCGGCGTGCCCGTGCCGATGGACGGCCGTCCCCAGCTGACGGGCATGGCCATGCGCCTGCCCGTGTACCGCTTCGGCATGCCGGTCGATACGGTGGAACAGCGGCGCGCGGCTTACCAGGGTTCCGTCGGCATCGGCTACGACCTGGTGACGATGATGCGCAGCGCGCTGGCCGACATGCCGGTACGCAACGTCCGCCTGACCCTGTTCGATATCGGCCCGCAGGCGCTGCAACAGCGGGAGGTGCCGCTGCAGTTGCCGCACGACATGCGCCCCATCTTCGACAGCACGGCGGCGGGCATGCATGCGCCATGGTGGCAGCCCGGCAGTTCAGGCCGCTACCTGAGCAGCACGCTGCTGATCGAGCACAATGGCCGCGCCTGGCAAGCGCTGTTCAGCGTGCGCAAGAGCGACCTGTATTCGCGCTTCGACGCCTTCCTGCCGTGGCTGGCCCTGCTGATCGGCTTTGCCAGCACCATGCTGCTGTATGTGCTGTTCCACACCCTGGCGTCGTCGCGCCGGCGCGCCATCCAGATGGCGACAGGCATGACGGAGGAATTGCGCGCCAGCCAGATCCGCCTGCAGCTGTCGCACCAGAAACTGCGCCGCCTGGCTGCCCACGCCGACCAGATCAAGGAAGAAGAGCGCAAGCGCATCGCGCGCGAAATCCACGACGACCTGGGGCAGAACCTGCTGGTGCTGCGCATCGACGCCGACATGCTGGCCTCGCGCACGCAGCGCCGCCACCCGCGCCTGAACGCCCGCGCGCGCTCAACCCTGGAGCAGATCGACGCCACCATCAAGAGCGTGCGGCAGATCATCAACGACTTGCGCCCTACCGTGCTGGACCTGGGCGTGAATGCGGCCGTCGAATGGCAGGTGGCGCAATTTCGCCAGCGCACGGGCATCGCCTGCGAAGTGAGCGAAAGCCATGACGACATTTGCCTCAGCGACCAATGCGCGACGGCCCTGTTCCGCATCCTGCAAGAGTCGCTCAGCAATATTTCCCAGCATGCGAATGCCAGCCGCGTCCAAGTCAAATTGGAAAAGTGCCGCGATACGGTGTCGATGAGCATCAGCGACAACGGCGTGGGCGCGGCCATCGACGGGCGCAACAAGCTGGGCTCGTTTGGCCTGGTGGGCATCGAAGAACGTATAAAGTTGCTGGGTGGTACTTTCTACATTGAAAGCAGCCCCGGCGCCGGCATGAGCGTGCATGTCAGCGTGCCGCTGGGCGCGGACGCCACCGCGTTTCCCTACCAGGAAGAAAGCCGGGCCAGCAGCTGAGCGGCGCGCGTTCCGCATGAAACAAGCTCAGCTTGCGTATTTTGTAATTAGATGCAATATTGATGTAGAACAACTTAGCGCCTGCCCGCCATCGGCCAGGCATTCCCCGACTACTTGCCAGGAGTACACAGCCACCGCTTTCCCTTGTTTTACCGCAGTTCCCACAACGCTCTTTACCAAAGGACATTCATGGATACGAACGACAGTTTCAAGGCAATTGCCGATTTGAATTTGGACGCGATCAAGGTCAAGCTGATGCACCGGGAGTCAGGCGAAGGATGGAGCCTCGAGAAGGCCAATGCGGTGGAATTCGAATACCGCCGCTTCCTGATCCTGATGAAACAGTTTCCGCAGGAAGAAACGGCGCCGCTGATGGACGTCGATACCTTCTGGCACTACCACATCCTCGATACCCTCAAATATGCGGCGGATTGCGAACAGGTGTTCGGCTACTTCCTGCATCACTTCCCATACATCGGCTTGCGCGGCGAAGACGACGAAGCGGCGCACCACCGCGTGGGCGAACGCATGAAGCAGTTGTACGAGCAGACATTCGGGGAAGATTATCTCCGCGCGGAGACGGCATATTCGGGACGCGCCGTGCAGGCGGCATTTTCCAGTGCGGCGGTACAGGCGACGGCATTTTCCAGCGCGGCCGTGCAGGCGACGGCGTATTCGGGGCGCGCCGTACAAACGGCGTTTTCCAGTGCCGCGGTACAGGCAACGGCGTATTCTGGCCGGGCCGTGCAGACGGCTTTTTCCAGTGCTGCGGTGCAAGCGACCGCGTATTCGGGCCGCGCCACCGGTGCTGCCCAGACCGCATTTTCCAGCGCGCCCGGCAAAGTGGCCGCAGCGCTGGTCGAGTCATCCCCGACTGGCCTGGAAACAGGGCGCTTCTATACGGATCGTCCGACGCTGAGCCCGGACACGCAATAGAAAACGGGAAGGTAGGTATGGCTGCCGCACGCGGCAAGCTTGACTAACGCAGACGGCACCTCTCAGTTTGCCGTCTGTCAGGCGCTCTTAGGCAGCCATCAACTCGCGCAGTTCACGAATGCTGAAATCGCTGATTTCATGCATGCGGATGAGGATCGTGGCGCCGATCGGCAAGGTGTTGTGACGAATCTTGCTGATGACCGGTGGCGCCACTTCCAGTGCTCGCGACAGGGCCGCATCGTTCTTCAGTTGCAGCTTGTCGATGATCGCATCGAGGACGCGATTCGGGTTGTAGGTAGGCAAAGAGGTAATTTGTTTGAGAGACATGATCGAAAATCCGTACTTGTTGTATTAAGGCAAAAAGAAACCGAATGTCTCTTCTGCAATAATTCAGGGTAAACACACTAAAAAGCGCCATCACTTATGCGGCTTTTACGCCGCAAACAATATAATACACGCTATTGTTGATTTTTGCGTAACTTAAAGCAAAATTGTGATAATTGAAGAGAATTGACGCACTTGGAATGTGCTAGAGGATAACTCAAATTGAAAAAATTTGCTGCACGTCATCAATTTTTACGATGAGCAACACCGCTATGCATGAGCCAGGCTATGGCCATGAGGGTGCTCAGGCGGGCCATTTCCGCTGATAAATGCCAGCCTTGCACAGCCACGCCGGCCGGGGTGGCAAGCGGGCAAGTGCCCGGAATGGCATCCACGCGGCACCAGGCCAGTTGCCGGCGGATTTCATCGGGAGGCGGCGGCGGCTGCAGCGCGCGTTCGCGCCGGCGCATATAGGCGCGTACCTGTTCCTTGCTGGGGTGACTCGTAGCTCGCATGGCTCGCTCCTGCTGACGGGAAACAACGTCACGCTCATTGTGGATGCCGAGCCCGCCACAAGAGCCCAGACGCGTGACGACATTGCTCACCATATCGCCAGCGTGCCATGGCACGTTTGCGCTGCATCAAATGGCCGGGCCCCGGCATTGCGCCGAAGCCCATGTTGCGCCATGGCCAGGCGGCCAGAAGCCCAGTGATCCGTTCTTATTTCTTTTGCTGGCGCACGCGCTGCTGCTGTTTTTCCTGCGTTTGCTGGCGATTCTGCTTGCGCTCGAATAAGGTGACCGCATCCTTCTTGGCTTGTTCGACGGTACGCATTTCTTCATGGGCATCGTGCGGGACAAAAAATTCGGCGTCCTGCGCCGCCACGACCAGCTTGATGGCGGCGTCGTCGTCGAGGTCATACAGTTCCGTCAGGACAGTGGTGACCTCGTCCAGGTATTCTTCGTAAGTGAGGGTGCTCATGCGGTAGTCCTTAAGTGAATGGCGCACCGCCGGAACGGCGCGCTGCGCGCCGGCCCAGGAAAAGTGCGCAGATAACCGGCCATTTTACCCGATGCCGGCCCCGTCGGCAGACAGCGACCGCAAGGCATCGGCCACGCGCGCGTAGCGCAGGCGCACGCCCAGCTCGCGCTTGATGCGCGTATTGTGCAAGCGGCGCGATTCGGACATGAATGACAGCAGCATCGGCGTGACCACCTGCTGCAGTTCGGCGCGCGGCAGACGCGGCGGGCGCGGCAAGCCGAACGTGTCGGCCACGGCATCGAAATACTCCGCCATTTTGAGTTCGCTGTCATCGCTGGCGTGATACACGCGCCCCGGCCTGCCCCGCCACAAGGCCCGTTCGATGATGCGCGCCAGGTCATCGGCATGGATATGGTTGGTGTATACATCGTCATCCGCGGCCAGGGCTGGCGTGCCCTCGCGCAGGCGCTTCAGCGGCAGGCGGTCATCCGCATAGATGCCGGGCACGCGCAGGATGGCCACGCTGGCGCCGCGGCGCGCGCCCCAGCCGCGCAAGACCTGCTCGGCATCGACACGCCGATTCGCGCGCGCATTCGCCGGCGCCGTCGGCCGCGTCTCATCGACCCAGGCGCCGCCGCAATCGCCATACACGCCGCTGGTACTCACATACACCATGCGTGCGTGCTCGGGTAAAATGGCGGCCAGATTGCGCGTGCGCCGGTCCAGCAAGCCCGACGACCGGGGCGGCGCCAGGTGCACGATCATCGTCGCCAGTCCCGCCAGCCGTTTCAGGCTGGCGCGCTCGTCGAGGTTGGCCACGATGGGCACGGCGCCGGCCGCCCGCAGCTGCGCGCAGCGCGCCGGCTGGCTGGTGACGGCAAAGACGCGAAAGCGCGTACGCAGCAAGGGCAGCAACCGCATGCCGACGTCGCCGCAGCCCAGGATCAGCAGGCGCGGCAAGCCTGACGGCTTGCGCAAAGAGTGCATTAACATATTTTTCATCTCAAGGATTGTATGACTTTTCAAGTTACTGTTCAGCCCAGCGGCCACCAGTTCAGCTGCGAAGCGGACGAAACCGTGCTGGCGGCGGCGATACGCGCCGGCGTCGGCCTGCCATATGGCTGTAAAAATGGCGCCTGCGGTTCCTGCAAGGGCAAAGTGGTGTCCGGCACCGTCCAGCACAAGGCGCACCAGCAGCGCGCCCTGACGCCGGAAGAGGAAGCGGCCGGCTTTTCCCTGTTCTGCTGCGCCACCACCAACACCGACCTCGTCATCGAAGCGCGCGAAGTGGCGGGCAGCAGCGACTACCCGATCAAGAAAATGCCGTCGCGCGTGACCACCATCGAAAAAGTCGCGCCCGACGTCGTCGTGCTGACCCTGCAGTTGCCAGCCAGCGAACGCCTCAACTACCGCGCCGGACAGTATATCGAAATCCTGTTACGCGACAACAAACGCCGCAGCTACAGCATGGCCAGCGCGCCCGCCGATGGCGGCCCGATGACCCTGCACATCCGCCACCTGCCGGGCGGCCTGTTCACCGACCAGGTGTTTGGCAGCATGAAGGAGCGCGACATCCTGCGCTTCGAAGGCCCGATGGGCACTTTCTTCCTGCGCGAAGATTCCGACAAGCCCGTCGTGCTGCTGGCCTCGGGCACGGGCTTTGCTCCCTTGAAAGCCATCGTCGAGCACATGATCAACGAGCAATCCACGCGCCCGATCACCCTGTACTGGGGCGGCCGCCGTCCGCACGATCTGTACATGGATGCGCTGTGCCGCCAGTGGGCCGCCGACTTGCCGCAGTTCACCTATGTACCCGTCGTTTCGGACGCGCTGCCGGAAGACGCGTGGGAAGGCCGCACGGGCTTCGTGCACCAGGCCGTCATCGCCGACTTGCCCGACATGTCCGCGTATCAGGTGTATGCCTGCGGCGCGCCCGTGATGGTCGATGCGGCCCACCGCGACTTCGTGCAACTGTGCCAGCTGCCAGCCGACGAGTTCTACGCGGACGCCTTCACCACGGAAGCCGACCTGGCCAAGTAAGCATCCAGACAGCGGGGTGCTGCTGGCGCGGCATCCGCTGCCGCCACCGCTCCACCCCGTCGTGTCCTGGAAAGTATTCATGTCTCTCGCCTCTGCCGGCAACGGCTTCAGTATCCTGCGTCACCGCAACTTCGCCTTTTATCTTTCCGCACGCGTGCTGGGCACGGTGGCCGTGCAGATGCAAAGCGTGGCCATCGGCTGGCAGGTGTACCAGATCACGGGCAGCCTGTTCGACCTGGGCTTGATCGGCCTGGCGCAATTCGCCCCTTTCCTGGTATTGATTTTGCCTGCCGGCCACGTGGCCGACCGCTATAACCGCCGCAATATCATCGCCTGGTGCCTGGCGGCGCAACTGGCTTGCGCGCTGGCCCTGCTGGCGTTCACCTTGAGCGGACTCTCCATCGTCTGGCCCGTGTTTGCCGTGCTGGTGCTGTTCGGCAGCGCGCGCGCCTTCATGATGCCGGCCACGCAAGCCGTGCTGGTCAACATGGTGCCCACGCAACATTTCAGCCGCGCCGTGGCGCTCAGTTCGTCGAGCTCGCACGTGGCCATCATCCTGGGGCCTACCCTGGGCGGCTTGCTGTATTACTTCGGCCCCAAGGTGGTGTATCTGATCTCGTCCGCACTGCTGGTCGTGTCCGTCCTGCTGATGCGCGCCACCACGCCCGCGCCGCAAGTGGTCAAGCGCGAACCCGTCAGCTGGCATACCCTGCTCGAAGGCTTGCGCTTCGTCTGGTCGAAACCCATCGTACTGGGCGCCATTTCGCTCGACCTGTTTGCCGTGCTGTTCGGCGGCGCCACGGCCCTGCTGCCGGCGCTGGCGCACGACGTGCTGCATATCGGCCCCAGCGGCCTGGGCTTGCTGCGCACGGCGCCGGGGGCCGGCGCGGCCCTATGCTCGATCGCGCTGGCCATCTTCCCCATCACGCGCCGCGTGGGCGCCTGGATGTTCGGCGGCGTGGCCGTCTTCGGCCTGGGCACCCTGGTGCTGGGCAGCACCAGCTATTTTCCGCTGGCGCTGGCGGCGCTGTTCCTGATGGGCGCCGGCGACATGGTCAGCGTCTACATCCGCCACCTGCTGGTGCAGTTCGAGACGCCGGACGAGATCCGCGGCCGGGTCAGCGCCGTGAATGCCGTATTCATCGGCGCTTCGAACGAACTGGGCGAATTCGAATCGGGCCTGACGGCCGGCTGGTTCGGCCTGGTACGCGCCGTGCTCTTCGGCGGCGCCGCCACCCTGGCCGTGACGGGTATCTGGGCCGTGATGTTCCCCGTGCTGTCGCGCATGGACCGCTTCCCCCACCACGAGAAGGAAACGGCCGCCAGGACGGCCACCACGGCAAGCGCATAAGGTCTAAGATGCGCTATCGCCACTGACGAACCCGTACCATGAAAATCACGCTTCCGTTCCACAGCTTCATCCGCAGCCGCCCCCACCTGAGCATGGCCACGGCCATCGGCGTGGCGGCAGGCCTGCTACTGCCCGCATCCTGGCAACAGATGACGCGTTTGCTGACGGCGTGGAACGTGGCCGTCTGGTTCTATCTGGCGACGATGGCCTGGATGATGATGCGCGCCAACCATCACAAGGTGAAAGCCATGGCGGCGCGCCAGGACGAGCGGGCGGCAACCGTCCTGTCGGCCCTGTCCGTCGCATCCGTGATGAGCCTGGTGGCCATCGTCTCGCAGCTGTCCTCGATGAAAGACATGGCGCCGGACGAGCGCGCGCTGCACTACGGCCTGACGATCCTCACCCTGGTCGGTTCCTGGTTCCTCGTCGGTACCCTGTTCTGCTTTCATTACGCCCACCTGTATTACCAGGCCGACCCCGCACTGCGCCCCCTGAAGTTTCCCGACGACGAACAAGACCCCGATTACTGGGATTTCCTGTATTTCGCCTTCACCATCGCCGTGGCCGTGCAAACGTCGGACGTTTCCGTGCAGACGCGCATGATGCGGCAGATCGTGCTGGGACAATCCGTGCTGAGCTTTTTCTTCAACCTGGTCGTGCTGGGGCTGTCGATCAATATCGCGGCCGGCCTCATCAATGGCTGAGGGTAAATAATTTCGTAGTGGAAACTTGACCTGGCTGAAGGGTTAAGCCCATCTTAATCGTGCGCACCCTCTTGAAATACTGGAAAGAGGAGTAAGATAAGTTCCATGCACGAGGTCATGTGCATGAGGCAGCAACCAGGCCGCATCACGCCTGAGATGGGTTTTTTTTGAATTGACAGGAGTAAGCATATGCAAATCAATATTCATACCGACAGCACCATCGCCAACACCGCTGGACTGAACGAACATGTGCAATCCGTACTTGAAAGCGCACTGAACCGCTTCCGCGACAACCTGACCCGCATCGAAGTCCACATCAGCGATACGAATGGCCCGAAAGGCGGCGCCGACGATATCCGCTGCGTCATGGAAGCACGCGTTGCTGGCTATCAACCGATTGCCGTGACCGAACAGAACGCCACCGTGCATCAATCCGTTGCCGGCGCCACCGATAAACTGAAACGCGCCATCGATAGCGCCCTGGGCCGCCTGCAAGACAGCAAGCGCCACGCCACCGGCAAGAATGCCGTGATCGATACGGCCGAAGCGGAAGAAACCGCCGAGTAACTCCCCACCCGCAGGATTTCCAGAGACTGAGGCAGCCGTTCAAGGCTGCCTTTGCACATCTGCCCCCGCAGTTCACGCGCAGCAACATCCATACTAAAACAGCAAGTGTTCCAGCGTATTAACGCGGCAATGAAATAATTGTCGTATTTCTCACAGTAAGTGACCTCAAGCAAGCCTTTGCCGTTACAGCCAAGGCTGCTTTACGCTATCATGAAGATACCGGCACCCTGCTCGCGCGCCGGCTTTTTGAAAGTGTGATTGTGGAACAGATCGGCAACTTCGGCGCTTCAGGCTGCAACATCGGCGATTTACAGCTATTTCGCGATGGGGCGGATAGCCAGACGGCTGCCATGCTGGCGCCCTGCCCCGTCATGCGCCTAGAAGCGGGCGAAGCCATTGCCGATACGCAAGGCGCCAGCCTGTACATCGTCCTGCGCGGTTCGCTGGCCGTGGCCGCCGACACCCACACGGGCATGGATGACGGCACCGTCAGCAAGGTCTTGCCCGGCGAAAGCGTGGGCGAACAATCGGTGCTCGATGAAGCGAGCAACCTGGCCGCCATTTCCGCCCTGGAAGAAACCGATTTGCTGGTAATCGACGCGGCCATCGTCTGGGAATTGATCGAGCAGTCGAACGGCCTGGCGCGCAACCTGCTGCGCTTGCTGTCCTTCCGCATCCGCGCCGCCAACGCCCTGCTGCGCCGCCGGCAGAAACTGGGCGAATTCTATCGCCAGCTGTCGATGGTCGACAGCCTGACGGGCTTGTACAACCGCGCCTGGCTGACGGATTTACTGCCGAACATGATCGTCACGGCCCACGCCAGCGGCTCTCCGCTGTCGCTGGTAATGATCGACCTCGACCATTTCAAGCGCTTCAACGACACGCACGGCCACCAGGCGGGCGACCAGGCATTGCGCATCGCCGCGCAAGTGCTGGGCGCGGCCCTGCGGCCCACGGATTTTGCCGTGCGCTACGGTGGCGAGGAAATGATGGTGATCTTGCCCGATACCAACGAACACGTGGCCCTGCGGGTCGCCGAGCGCCTGTGCGAGCGCATGCAGCTCGCCGTCATCTTCGCCGACATGCGCAGCGCCTTGCCGCACATCACGGGTTCCTTCGGCGTGGCCAGCCTGGCGGCCGAACAGGACGACCATGCGCTGATCGCCGCGGCCGACGCGGCGCTGTACCGGGCAAAAGCCTCAGGCCGCAACCGCGTCATGCTGTAATTCAGGCAGCCTTGCTGTCGGCCGGCTTGGCGGCATCATCCTTCTTGCTGCTGTGCGCGGCGATGAAGTCCGCATAGCCTTTCTGCACCAGTTCATACGTCTTGTCGATATTGCCGGCGATATCGCCTTGCAACACTTTCAAGCCGCCGAGGATATCGCGCGCTTCCTTGAAGCCTTTTTCCATGCCGCCGCTGATGGTGTCCATGAACTTGCTCAGGGCCGTATCGTCGTCCATGCCGGGATTCTGTTTCTTGAACGCATCAAAAAACCCCGTCGACAGCGATACAATGCGGTTCGCCGTCGCTTCGGCGCTGTTATCCTGCGAAGCCGCGTTCTGGATCGCGTCCTCGCCGTACTGACCCTTCAGCGCTTCATTGATGTTGGTGATGGCCGTCTTGTACAGCAGCGCCAGCGGTTCGTTCTCGGAACCGATCGACACGTTCAGCGACGCCTGCATGATGGACGCGTTCAATTGCAGCTTGGTGCGGTCGTTAACGCTCATTTCAGTCTTGACGCCGTCCTTTTGCTGGACTTTATCGTCCTTGCCGGCAACGCCCGTACTGACGGAAGTCACGGAAGGGGTGGAATTGCCGCTTGCGGCGATGGGAATTGACACGATAGACCTCCTTGAACAGGCAATGTATGCCACCATGCGGGAAACGCGATGATGACCATCCTCTCGTGTAGTATCGGCAGGTTTTCAGAAAACTGTAGCAGCGGCCCTTTCACGGGCCCGGATAACCCATCAAGTAACGACCATCAATGACTAACCAAACCTTTCTTTGGCACGACTACGAAACCTTTGGCGCCCAGCCGCGCCGCGACCGCCCGGCCCAGTTCGCCGCCATCCGCACGGATGCCGAGCTCAACGAGATCGGCGACCCGATCATGCTGTATTGCCAGCCCGCCAATGATTTCCTGCCCGACCCGCAATCGTGCCTGATCACGGGCATCACGCCGCAGCAGTGTCTGCAGCTGGGCGTACCCGAACACCAGTTCGCCGCCACCATCGAGGCGGCCTTTTCGGAGCCGGGCACCATCGGCGTGGGCTACAACACCATCCGTTTCGACGATGAAGTCACGCGTTTCCTGTTCTGGCGCAACCTGATCGACCCGTATGCGCGCGAATGGAAAAACCATTGCGGCCGCTGGGACATCCTCGACGTGGTGCGCATGACGCACGCGCTGCGCCCGGAAGGCATCGAATGGCCGAAGCGCGACGATGGCCAGACCAGTTTCAGGCTGGAACACTTGAGCAAGGCCAATGGCCTGGTCCACGAAGCGGCGCACGATGCGCTGTCCGACGTGCGCGCCACCATCGCCCTGGCGCGCCTGATCAAGGAAAAACAGCCGAAACTGTTCGAATTCTGCCTGGCACTGCACAAGAAAGACAGGGTCGCCAGCGAAATGGGCATGCACCTGGCCGCCAGCGAGCGCCAGCCTTTCCTGCACGTGTCCGGCATGTTCCCCGCCGAACGGGGCTGCCTGGGCGTCGTCTGGCCGCTGGCCACGCATCCGAGCAATAAAAACGAAATCCTCGTCTGGGATTGCGCCTACGATCCACGCGAACTGTTCGCCCTGGACGCGGACACCATCCGCACGCGTTTGTTCACGCGCAAGGAGGCCATGCCGGAAGGCATGACGCGCCTGCCCGTGAAAAGCGTGCACCTGAACAAGTCCCCCATGCTGGTTGGCAATTTAAAGACCCTGTCGCCGGCCATGGCCGCGCAATGGGGCATCGACTTGGACGCGGCGAAGGTCAACGCGCAATTGGCCGCCACGGCGCCGAACATGGATGCCATCTGGGCCGAAGTGTTCCTGCGCCCGGGCGCGAATGTCGCGCTGGACGTGGATGAGGATTTGTACAATGGTTTCGTCAGCAACGACGACCGCCGCCTGCTCGAATCCCTGCGCCGCGACACGCCGGCCAAGCTGGCCACGGCCCGCCCTTCGTTTGCCGACGAACGCCTGCAGGAACTGCTGTTCCGCTACCGCGCCCGCAATTTCCCGCAAACCCTGAGCGAAGCGGAAAGCCTGCGCTGGGAGCAGCACCGCGCTGCCCGCCTGTTCGACGGCGACGGCGGCGCCCGCACCATCGAAATGCTGTTTACGGAAATCGACGTGCTGTCGGAATCCGTGGATGAGCGTGGCGAGGAAATTCTGGGTGAGTTGTACGATTACGTGGAGATGGTGGCGCCCATGCGCGACTGAAAGTCGGGTAGGTCGGATCAGCGAAGCGTAATCCGACAAGTGCCGACGACGACTCATGTCGGCTTACGCCATGCGGCCAAGCTGACCTAGCAATGAAAAATGCCGGGCTAGCCCGGCATTTTTTATGCATGCAATTTAAACCGAACGATGCGCATTGATCGCATCGCGCGTTTCAATGGCCACGCGGCGTGCCGCGTCGGCGTAGTCTTCGCCCGCCTGCGGCGTGGCATAGATGATGGCGCGCGAGGAGCTGATCATCATGCCCATGCCGTTGGCCGTCTGGCCCGCGCCGACCGTGGCGGCAATGTCTCCGCCCTGTGCGCCGATGCCGGGCACCAGCAGCGGCATGTCGCCGACGATGGCGCGCACCTGCGCCAGTTCTTCAGGGAAGGTGGCGCCGACGACGAGCGCGCACTGGCCATTCTTGTTCCATTTGTCGGCCACCAGGCGCGCCACGCGCTGGTACAAGGGCACGCCATCCGTGTCGAGGAATTGCAGGTCCGAGCCGCCCGGGTTCGAGGTGCGGCACAGGATGATCACGCCGCGGTCTTGCCACGCCAGGTAGGGATCGAGCGAATCCTCGCCCATGTACGGGTTCACGGTGACGGCGTCGGCGCCGTAGCGCTCGAACGCTTCGCGCGCGTACTGCGTGGCCGTCGCGCCGATGTCGCCCCGTTTCGCGTCGAGGATCAGCGGGATGTGCGGATAGTTTTCGCGCACGTAGCGGCAGATGTCTTCCAGCTGCTTTTCCGCGCCCAGCGCGCCAAAATACGCGATCTGCGGCTTGAAGGCGCAGGCCAGGTCGGCCGTGGCATCGATGATGCGCGTGCAAAAGGTGGTGATTCCATCAGGCAGATCGCGCAGTTCGGCCGGCAGTTTCGCCAGGTCGGGGTCCAGGCCCACGCACAGCAGGGAATTATTGGCCGTCCACGCGGCGGATAATTTATTGATGAAATTCACGGCACACCTTCTCTATATTCAGTTGCAAACCCCGTATTGTAACGCGGCGCGGCGTTGCCACGGCGTGGCAACGCGGTCAGACGCGGCGGCCAGCGCTTATTAAACCGACATCCCGGGCCGTTTCAGGTATATTTGCCTCACCTCCCTTACTCTGCACGGAACCCATCATGCAAATCACCAATCAATTCACCAAATGGCTGCGCCTGGCACTGAGCGTCACCGTCCTGGCCGGCGTCCTGACGGGCTGCGGCTACAACGACTTCCAGAGCAAGGATGAAGCCACCAAGGCAGCCTGGGGCGAAGTGGTCAACCAGTACCAGCGCCGCGCCGACCTGATCCCCAACCTGGTCAACACCGTCAAGGGCTATGCGACGCACGAGCGCGAAACCCTGGAAGCGGTGACCAAGGCGCGCGCCGCCGCCACCAGTTTCCAGATCACGCCCGAAGTACTGAACGACCCGGCCGCGTTCGAAAAATTCCAGCAGGTGCAGGGCCAGCTGTCGTCGGCCCTGTCGCGCCTGATGGTGGTGTCCGAGAAATACCCGGACTTGAAGGCTGACACCAGCTTCCGCGACTTGCAGTCGCAGCTGGAAGGCACGGAAAACCGCATCACCGTGGCGCGCCAGCGTTACATCGTTGCCGTGCAGGATTACAACGTACATGCGCGCAGCTTCCCGAACAACCTGACGGCCATGGTCTTCGGCTACAAGGTCAAGCCATCGTTCACGGTGGAAAATGAAAAAGCCATCTCGACCGCACCGACCGTCAACTTCGGCAAATAAGATGAAAGCCTGGTCTTATCTGGCGGCGCTGGCGATGGCGCTGCTGCTGTGGACGATGCCGCCAGCCGGCGCACAGGGCTTGCAGCCCGTGCCGCCGCTGGCCGCGCGCGTGACGGACAACGCCGGCATGCTGGACGCCAAGCAAAAGGCGGCGCTGGAAGGCGTGCTGGCCGATTACGAAGCCAAGACGGGCAGCCAGATCGCCGTGCTGCTGGTCAAGAGCACGGAGCCGGAAGCCATCGAGCAATACAGCATCCGCGTGACGGATGCTTGGAAGCTGGGCCGCAAGGGCGTCGATGACGGCGTGCTGCTGATGGTGGCAAAGGACAACCCCTCGTCGCTGCGCCGCCTGCGCATCGAGGCGGGCCGCGGCGTGCAAGGCGTGCTGACGGATGCGCAATCAAAACGCATCCTGCAAGACGTGATCGCGCCGCATTTCAAACAGAATGATTATTACGGCGGCCTGGTGGCCGGCGTGGGCTCGATTGCCACCCTGCTGAACCAGGAGCAATTCCCCGCCCCGGCCCAGCAGAAAGCGCCGGCGACCGTGGAAGCGGGCGGCATGACGTTCTGGCTGCCGCTGCTGTTCTTCGGCTTTCTCGTCGTGCTGACCCTGTTCCGCTCGCGCGGCGGACCGACGCGGCTGCAGCGCGGCAGCAACTGGTCCAGCGGCGCCACCGGCGTCGTGCTGGGCAGCATTTTGAGCCAGGCGCTGAACAACCGCGGTGGCGGCGGAGGCTTCGGCGGCGGTGGTGGTTTTGGCGGTGGCGGCGGTGGTTTCGGTGGCGGCGGCGGCGGTTTTGACGGCGGCGGCGCCTCGGGAGATTGGTAATGACGAAACAACTGACATTCGGACAGCGCTGCGGACGGGCCTTGAAACATTTGCGGGGCACGCCGGCGACGGCACGCCATGCCTTTCCGGAACGCACCCTGAAAGCCATCGAGACAGCGATTGCCGACGGTGAAGCGATGCACCAGGCGGAAGTGCGCCTGATCGTCGAAGCGGCCCTGACGCCGGGCATGGCGTACCAGGGCGTGAGCAACCGCGAGCGGGCGCGCGAACTGTTCGCCCAGTATGGCGTGTGGGATACGGAAGACAACGTTGGCGTACTGATCTATATCAACCTGGCCGAGCACCAGGTCGATATCGTCGCCGACCGCAACGTGGGCCGGCGCGTCACGCCGGAACAATGGCAAGCCGTGTGCCGCACCATGACCAAAGGCTTCAAGGACGGCAATTACCACGACAGCACGCTGGATGCCTTGCAGCAGTTGAATACCTTGTTGCAAAGCCACTTCCCTGCCGATGGCACGCGCGGCAACCAGTTGCCAAACGAACCCATCCTCCTCTGATTCCCGCCCAGGGATTAAAATCTGCCCATTGCCGCGCGGGCCGGTGGCCCGGGCAGCGGCCCCTATTACCGCCGAGGAGCATACATGAGACTGATCAATAAAACCGCCATCGTCACGGGCGCCACGCAAGGCATCGGCCTGGCTTGCGCCACCCGCCTGATCGCCGAAGGGGCGCAGGTGATGCTGGTCGACATCAAGGAAGAAGGCGCACAGGCGGCCGCCGCCCTCGGCCCGCAGGCGCGCTTCTTTTGCGCCGACGTCAGCCAGAAGGCGGACGTCGATGCCATGCTGAAGGAAACCCTGGCCCAGTTCGGCCACATCGATATCCTCGTCAACAATGCGGGCGTCACGCACGCGGCCGATTTCCTCGACGTGTGCGAAGACGATTTCGACCGGGTCATGCGCATCAACCTGAAATCGATGTTCCTGTGCGGCCAGGCCGTGGCGCGCGAAATGGTCAAGCGCAATACTGGCTGCATCATCAACATGTCCAGCGTGAATGCGGAACTGGCGATCCCGAACCAGGTACCGTACGTGGTGTCGAAGGGCGCCATCAACCAGCTGACCAAGGTCATGGCCTTGAACCTGGCCTCGCATGGCGTGCGCGTGAACGGCATCGGGCCGGGCACCATCTTGACGGAACTGGCCAAGCAGGCAGTGCTGTCGAGCCCGGAGGCGCGCCACACGATCCTGTCGCGCACGCCGCTGGGCCGCTGCGGCGAACCGGAAGAAGTGGCTGGCATCGCCGCCTTCCTGGCCAGCGACGACGCCACCTACATGACGGGCCAGACCATCTATGTCGATGGCGGACGCATGGCGCTCAACTACACGGTGGCCGTGAAGGAATGAAGGCAGCGCCAGGCAGTTATATAAAAAAACGATAATGGTTATCTGAAAAGACCATTAGACACATATCGTGCGACGCAGCATAATGCACCTGTCTCCACTATTCTCCTCCAAGAAAATAGTTTTAAGCCCGCTTTCACCAGCGGGCTTTTTTTTTGCTATCACTGCTGAAACATGGCCATTCTTGCCATGACAGACGTTCTTCACTGTCCTTCTGCTCGCCGCAAAAAAATGTTGCGGCGTGTCATCAGCCCGTCATCTTCGCCCCCTATACTTGCTTCATCTGCTGTACAGGCAACCGATATGCCTGACTACAGACAGGTGTGCCGCGATGGCACACCACTCCCCTTTCATGACCGTGGCGGGCGCCGGCAAGGCGCGCTACATGGTGAGTACCGAGCAACTCTCAACTCTTGACCCATTTCATTTGGGTTTTTGGCCCGCCTCCCCGCGGGCCTTTTTTTGCCTGCACGGCAAGCTCTTGCGCAAAAACATGGCGGCCTGCCATGCACATGATATTGTGACGGCCTTTCCACCTGTCCTGACGCATCATGCCTGCACCATTGCTCGAACTCTGTTTTGCCGACCGCTACGAACGCCTGCGCTACCGCACTGCGCTGCTGCTGTATGTCCTGGTGATCCTGATCGGCGACATTCCCGGCGTGCGCGCGGATGTGGGCCAGTATGCGTCAGGCGGCGTGCTGCATTCCGTCGGCTATGGCGTGCTGGCCCTGATCCTGTTCAGCGGCACGGGCGGCGGCATGGCGCGCCGCGCGCTGCTGTCGGTGCTGATGGTGGCGGCCATGGGTGCGCTGGACGAATTCATCCAGAGTTTCCTGCCCTACCGCCGTGGCGCCGTCAGCGACTGGGTGGTCGATATCACGGCCGCCGTGGCAGTCTGCCTGCCGCTGTATTTCCTCTGGCCGAAAATGGTCGCCGCCGCCCTTGGCAAGGGCGTGCCGCGGCCCGAAGCCTGAACGGGGGGGACTCGCGCCCGTCAGGCGCGGTCCGCTTCGCTATCTTGCAATTCCAGCCGCAACTGTCCCTGGCCGCGCGCGCTGCGCGTGCCCAGGCGGCGCATCAGGGCGCGCGCCTCGCGCCGGCTGCCGGCCCCCATGGCGCGTGCCGCATCGCGCTGCATGTCCAGCAACTGTTCCGAGCGCGCCAGCCGCACCAGGCCATGCAAGGCCTGGGCCAGGACATGGCGCGCGCGGGCATCGCGCGCGGTGCTGCCGACGGCCAGCACCAACTCATCGATCAGTTTTGCGGTAGGGCCAGATGACATTTTTTCTCCCGATTCAACAGTGAGGAAGCGTGCAGGCGCACGAAGTGGTAATTGCCAGCATCTTTTATACCAAGCACGGCAATTGGACTCTTGATCTAGCTCAATCGACAATGACGGGCGCCGAACATCCCTGCTCCGCCATGCTCTTACATGCAGCAATCGCGGCTATCCGCAATCACCGCGGGTGCCGATCCTGAGTGTGCGACCATGAGGAGACCAAGATGAGATCGAAAACAACCCTGCTGCTGACCGGCCTGACATGCGCCTTGCTGGCGGCCTGCCAGTCCACGGACAAAACCAGCCTGGCACGCAGCAATAGCGGCGAAACCTATGCCGCACCGGCCGGCACGACGCCGCCAAGCAGTACGGCCAGCACCACCAGCAGCACGGCCACCGATACCGGCAACGCCATGAGCAGCGACATGCGCAATGATGCGAACCAGTCCACCCTGAACATCAGCTACGCCACGGTGCAGTCGATAGAAACCGTGCCGCGCAGCATGGACCAAGGCAGTGCCGACATGCAGGCGGGCACGTCGGGCACGGCCGGCAGCACCTCGGGGGCGGCGGGCAATATGCTGTATCGCGTCACCTTGCGCCTGGACGACGGCACGACGCGCACCTTTGTGCAAAATACCCAGCCCGCCTTCCAGATCGGCGAGCGGGTCAGCGTGCAAAAAGGCGTGATGCAGCGCTATTGATATGTACCGGCACTGGCCGATGCTGGTCGCAACTGACCGCATCAAGCCAGCGCCAGGGTCAACGGCCGGCTGCGCCCCTGCACCACGGCCGAAGGCCAGGCCGGGTCGTGCGTCAGATTGTGCAAATGGCTGCCGTCGAGCAAAAACGTGTCTTCCACCGTGCTGCCGGGCAGGCTGGGGTGAAAGGCCAGCGCCATGCCCCGCTTGAGGATGATTTCCGTGTGCGCGCCGGCCGCCACTTCGGGCGCCAGGTAGCCATGGATACCGCCCTGCCGGCTGGTGCGCACCGTGTCGGGTTGGCCGGCATAGGCGTAGGCGCTGTCGAGCGCGTGATACACCATGCTCAGCGCATGGCCCGTTTCGCAAGCGTCGAGCGCCACCGCTTCCAGCGCCAGCATGGCCGCATCGGCATCGTCCATCACCACCGCCGCGCCGTCGGCCCGATGCTGCGCCGGGCCGAAACGCCGTTGACGGCTGAGACTGGCGCACAGGCCGAAACGCCGCGCGCACAAGGCCAGCACGGCTTGCTTGCCCAGCACCGCCTGGGCTGGCGGCGCGCGCCGATAACGGTGCTGGCGCTCCCCACCGCTGGCCAGCACGTACACGGCTTGCAAGCCGCGCAGCCACAGCGCGCGCGCACACGCGGCAGCCAGTTCCAGCTCGCTCCAGTCGGGGCGGGCCTGGCGCAGCGCATCCGCGGCCGCGCCAGCTGCCAGCAGCCCCACCTGCCGGTAGCGTAACTGCTCCGATTCCAGCAGCACCAGCCGCTCTTCGCGCAGGGCCACAGGCAGGCTGCGTTCGTGCAAGCCGGGCCGGTCGGACAGGACAGGCGCGCCGCCGGCCGCATGCTGCACGAAATGCTCGCGCAATTCATACAACTGCGGCTGCATCCAGGGCGACACCTGCCATGTCCATGGCCCTCGCACTTCTTCCTCGCGCATGCGCATGGCTTCGGCTTCGTCCGTCAGGATGTAGGCGGCATCGCGCGTCACCAGCACCTCCGCACAGCCGCACTCGGTCGTATGACAATGGCTGTTCGATGCGCCCGCCGTGGCCCACGCAAACCAGTCCACGCCGCGCAGGCGCACGGCACCGGCACGCTGGTCTTCCAGCCAGCCCCGCATCTGCGCCAGCTTGTGCGCCACTTCCAGCTCCAGCGGCCAGTTCATGACCGCCCCTCGTGCGGGATGCGGCGCGGCGCCACCCCGCCTGCCCTGCCTGGCACCAGCCGGGAATCCTGTTGTGCATGCATAGCTGCTCCCTTCCTACATGGAAACTTAAGACCGGCGCGCGCATAAAAAGTTCAGTGCCTGGCCTCGTCTCAGGCTTGCAGTCTATGACTTCCCGCTATTTTTGCAAGCGGCTATTTCGCCAGTTCAATCAACACGGCCGTGTACATCTGCAAGTTCAACAGCAACTGCTTTTCCGTGATGAACTCATGTTCGGAATGCCCCGTGTAGACCGTGTGCGGCATGGCCGGGCCAAAGCTCACGGCATTCGGGAACAGGCGCGAATTGGTGCCGCCGCCGATGGCCACCGGTTGCGGATTGGCGATGCCCGTGTAGTGTTCGAAGACGGACAACAAGGTGGGAATCTGCGGCGCCGCCGTCTGCAGCCACGGTTCACCGATCTGCACCTGCAGGGTAGCCGGCACGTGGCGCCGTGCCTTCCAGCCGTCGAACGCGGCCGTCACCTGCTGCTGCAGCACGGCCGCCGTCTTGCCTTGCGGACGGCGCAAATTGATATTCAGTTCCAGCGCGCCACCGTTCTGCTTGAGCACGGTCGGCGCTACCGTCATCGGCCCCATGAAGCCGTCGCGGTAAGCGATCTGCCCAAAGCGTTCGCCGTGGATGCCCGTGCCCACCAGTTCATTCAGGAACGACAGCATGTCGGCCGCCTGCGTGCCCTGCCACGGCTGCACGGCCAGCGCGTCGGCCAGCATGCTGATGGCGTTGACGCCGTCTTCCGGTTTCGACGAGTGGGCCGACACGCCCAGCGCCGTCACCGTCAAGGTGCCTCCATCGCGTGCATAGCTGTAGCGCACGCCCTGTTGCTGCTGCGCGCGGGCGCGGATGGCCGCTTCCAGCGCGGCTGGCGCGTGGTCGATCACGGCTTGTGCATCTTCCGGGATCTGACTGCCGAAAAAGCCACCTGTCAGCTGCGTCAGCACAGGGCCCTTCCCCGCCGGCATGGCCGTGCGCGGCGGCAAGGTCAGCTTGATGGAACCGTAGCCCTTCTCGGCCGTCACCACCGGGTATTCCGCATCGATGGTGATGTTCACTTGCGGCGGCGTGTGGGTTTTCAGAAACTGTTTCAGCGGTTCCCAGTCCGATTCCTCGGCCATGTAGACGTACAGCTCGATGCGCTTGCTCAGCGGCACCTGCTTGTCCTGGATAGCCTTCATCGCGTACAGGGCCGTGGCGATCGGCCCCTTGTCGTCTTCCGTGCCCCGTCCCAGCAGCTTGCCAGGTTCGCTGGTGCGGTCCAGCTCGAACGGCGAACGGGCCCACTTGGCGGGATTCACGGGCTGCACGTCGCCGTGCGTGATCACGCCCACGCGCTCGCTGCCGCTGCCCATGCCGATGATCACCACGTGGCCGTGATCCTGGAAATCGAATCCCAGGCGCTGCGCCTCGGCCGCCAGGTAGCGCTTGAAGCCCGTGTGCTGGGGATTCGCGGCAAACGGCACGGCCGGGTCTGCCACCGTGTTGAAACTGACCATCTTCGCCAGGCTGGCGATCAGCGGTTCGGGATAGGTGGCCAGCGCGTAGCGCGCCGTTTCCTGCGCCTGCAGGCTGATGGGCGCGGCGTGAACGGAGGGCTGCAGCAGCAGGCCAATCAGGGTCAGCAGGATGGGTTTCTTGAACATGGCGGGGCGCATAAAGTGGGGAGGCCCACTCTAGCATTGCCCGCTCCTATTTCCAATCGATACGAGTTTTTTACCGATCAGTACGCAAATTCCCGATTCGCATTATCATGTGCACAGCCTGTCATCCCTGCCGCTTCCAAGGCCGACCCTATTGTCGTCAGGGGATAGACAAATCGTCCATTGTGATTTTCCACCACGTCCCGATATCGCTACCATGATTCCATTTTCCATACTCGACCTGGCCCCCATCGCCGAAGGCAGCGACGCCAGCCAGTCGTTCAAGAACACGCTCGCCCTGGCGCAGCACGGCGAACGCTGGGGCTACAACCGCTACTGGCTGGCCGAACACCACGGCATGCCCGGCATCGCCAGCGCCGCCACGGCCGTCGTCATCGCCCATGTGGCGGCTGGCACCAGGACCATCCGCGTGGGTGCCGGCGGCGTGATGCTGCCCAACCATTCTCCGTTGGTCATCGCGGAACAGTTCGGTACCCTGGAAGCGCTGCATCCGGGCCGCATCGACCTGGGCCTGGGCCGCGCGCCCGGCTCCGACCAGACGACGGCGCGCGCGCTGCGCCGCGACCTGCAATCCGACGCGGAACAGTTCCCGCAAGACGTGCTGGAATTAATCGACTACATGTCCGACGAGCCGCGCCAGCGCGTGCTGGCCGTACCCGGCAAGGGCGCGAAAGTACCCGTGTGGATACTCGGCTCGAGCCTGTTCGGCGCCCAGCTGGCCGCCCACCTGGGCTTGCCGTATGCATTCGCATCGCACTTCGCGCCGCAAATGATGCTGCAAGCCGTGGCGTATTACCGCGAACATTTCAAGCCTTCAAAACAATTGGCGAAACCGTACGTGATGCTGGGCTTCAATGTGTTTGCCGCCGACACGGATGCCGAGGCGCACCTGCGCGCCACGTCGATGCAGCAAGCCTTCGTCAACCTGCGCACGGGCCGCCCATCGCGCCTGCAGCCGCCCGTGCCCGGTTATCTGGAGCAATTGGGCCCGCAGGAACGCGCCATGCTCGACTCCGTCCTGTCCTGCACGGCCATCGGCGCGCCGGACACCGTCAAGGCGAAGATGGCCGCCTTCATCGCCGAGACGGGCGCCGACGAGCTGATGATCACTTCGCAGATCTTCGAGCACCAGCACCGCCTGCGCTCGTATGAAATCACGGCGCAGGTGCATGCGGAGCTGGCGCGCGCACAGTAAGCTTTAACTCTCCCCTGGTATATCCCCCTATACCCTTTTCCCGGCCGTCGGCAACGATCGCCGGGATTTTTTTGCCTGCTGCGTTGCCTGCCGCCCCACCGCAAAATCGGCCGCGCCCGGCAAGAAATGCGCAGCCCCGCTATCATGCTCATCCAAAAGCATCACTCCAAGAAAGTTGTCTCGCATGAAATCTGCACCATCCACCGTCGATGCCAGCGCCCTGCTGACGTCGACCCGCATCCTGTTGTTCGCCCTGTCCGCCGGCGTGCTCGTCGCCAGCCTCTACTATGTGCAGCCGCTGACGTCCATGCTGGCCGCCTCGTTTGGCGTCAGCGTGCCGCAGGCGGGCTACCTGGTCACGGCCACGCAAATCGGCTATGTGCTGGGCATCGTGTTCCTGGTTCCCCTCAGCGACGTGCTGAACCGCCGCCAACTGCTTACGTGGATGCTGATCGCCAAGATCGGCGCCCTGCTGCTGGCCGCCACCAGCCAGAACATTATTATCTTTGCCATCGCCAGCGTCTTGATGGGGATCACGTCCAGCGCCTTGATGGTGGTCACGGCCATGGTGGCGTCGTATGCACCCGACCACAGCCGGGGCCGCATGGTGGGCACCGTCATGACGGGCTTGTTGCTGGGGATTCTGCTGGCGCGTACCGTGTCCGGCACGGTGTCGCAGATCAGCGGCGGCTGGCGCACCGTCTACGTGCTGGCCGCCATCGTCGTCGCGGCCCTGCTCGTCATGCTGCGCCGCATCCTGCCGAACGAGGCGCCACGCGGCAAGCTGCAATACGGGAAATTGATGGCCTCGCTGGCCGACATCATCCGCCAGGAACCGTTGCTGCGCCAGCGCGCCCTGTTCTCGGGCCTGGGCCTGGGCACCTTCAGCGTGTTCTGGACGGGCCTGACCTTTTTGCTCAGCGGCGCGCCGTACCACTACTCGGAAATGCAGATCGGCCTGTTCGGCCTGGCCGGCGCCACGGGCGCCTTTGCCGCCAACACGGCGGGCCGCATGGCCGACCGCGGCTATGCGCGCCAGGCCACCTGGCTGCTGGCCGTGGCGTCCATTGCGGGCTGGGCATTGATCGGCTTTGGCGCCCATTCGCTGGTGCTGCTGCTGATCGGTATCGTCCTGCTGGACATGGGCGTGATGGGCTTGCAAGTGACGCACCAGTCCATCATCTATAAACTGGCGCCGCATGCGCGGGCGCGGGTCACCACCGTATTCATCGCGGGCGGCTTCATCGGCGCCTCGGCAGGTTCGGCCATGGCCAGCGCCAGTTTTGCCGCCGGCGGCTGGCCCGCCCTGTGCATGGTGGGCGGCGCCATGCCGCTATTGATGCTGCTGGTGTGGAGCAAGTACCGCCACACGCAGCGCAGGCTGGAACGGGCCACCCAGGCATCTATCACGTAGGTCGAATTAACGGCGGCACGCCGCTTAATCCGACACTGCTGCGCCAACTGTCGGATGACGCTCTTCGAGCTAATCCGACCTACGATCCTGAAAAAAACCGCTCCACCGAGCGGTTTTTTTACGTTCTTACTTCGCTGGCTCACGCGCCTTGCCGAACGCATCACCCGCCTTCCAGGCCGGCATCTTCGCGCCATTTGCCACGGCTTGCCCCAGGTTCAGGGTGAACTGCGCCTGCTGCGTCATGCCGGACAAATCCCAGCTGGCATCGTACTCATCGGTAACCTGATGGTAGCGGGGGCCATACGCGGCCGCCTTGGCTTTCGACGCTGCCACGTCCTTGATGTACTCGCGTCCGCCAATGATGGAAAACGCGGGCACGCCCGCCTTGGCAAAGCTGAAATGGTCGCTGCGGAAGTAGCCGCCGGCCAGGTCGGGACGGGCTGGGGCGATATGCATGCCCATGGCTTTGGCCACCGTGGCGGCGATCGCGCCCAGCTCCGTGCGCTCGCTGCCCTGCGCGCCGATGTCATGCGTGGCACCGACAAAGTTCAGGCTGTCCAGGTTCAGCGCGGCGGCCGTCTTGTTCAAGGGCCACAAGGGGTCGGCCGCGTAGGCGGCGCTACCCAGCAAGCCCTGCTCTTCGGCCGCTACCCACAGGAAGATCTGCGTGCGCTTCGCAGGCTTTTTCACGGCTTCCTGGGCCATGGCCAGCAAGCCGGCCGTGCCCGATGCATTATCGACGGCGCCGTTGTAGATGGTGTCGCCAGTATCCCCTTGCTTGCCCAGGTGGTCCCAGTGGCCGCTGTAGATGACGGCTTCATCCTTCAATGCCGGGTCGGTACCCGGCACCATGCCGGCGATATTGAATTGCTCCACCTTGCGCACGGCGGACTTCATTTCGCCGCTCAGCTTGGCATTCAAGGCGACGGCCTTGAAATCCTTGCTTTCCGCTTGCGCGCGCAAGGCGTCCAGGTCCAGCCCACCGGCCGCGAACAGGCGGCGTGCCGCGTCTTCCGCGATCCAGCCCTGCAGCGGCGTGCCGGCCGTGCGGTCGGCCAACTGGAAACGCTCGCTGCCGCTCCAGCTGTTCTGCACCACGCTCCAGTCGTACGATGCGGACGGTTTTGTGTGGATCAGCAATACGCCAGCCGCGCCCTGGCGCTTGGCTTCCTCGAATTTGTAGGTCCAGCGGCCGTAATAGGTCAGCGCCTTGCCGGCAAAGCGGTTCGGCTCGGCACTAGTCGGTTGCGGGTCGTTGACCATCATGACGACGATCTTGCCTTTGACATCGGCGCCCTTGAAATCGTTCCAGCCTTCTTCCGGCGCCGTGATGCCATAGCCGACGAAGACGAGCGGCGCATCGAAGGTGTGGGCGGCAACGGAGTCGCCCGTGGCCCAGACCCAGTCCGGGCCGAAAGCCAGCGGCACGGGCTTGCCGCCCGCCACGGCTTGCAGGCTGCTGTCTTGTGGCAAGGATTTCACGCCGGCGATCTGCACGCTTTGGCGGTAGCTGTTGCCGCGCACGGGTTGCAGTCCGGCCATCTGCGCCTGGGTTTCCAGGTAGGCCACCGTCAGGTCGGCGCCGCGCTGGCCCGTGCCCCGGCCTTCCAGCAAATCGTTGGACAGGAAAGCCAGGTGGGCGCGCAGCGGGGCTTCCTGCACCACGGGCAAGCCGTGCGCGGCAGGCGCGGCGGCGTGCGCGGAAAACGCCAGCGCCAGGCTGGAAGCGAGCGCCGTGACGGCCAGGGAAGAAAACAGCTTCTGCATAAGATCCTTTGGGTAAGAGGAGACATTCAGTCCGGCGGATGGCCGAGCCGGCGATTGTATGTCATAGGGAAAGATGCATCAAAATGCGGACGAAAAAAATCCCCGCGGCAAGGGCGGGGATTTTGCAGGGGCAACGTTCAGACCAGCAAAGCGGCCGCCAGGGATTCGATCTCTTCCGCCGATTCCTCGAGGATGGTGTGCAAGGTGCTGCCGCCGATGCCGAAGTCGATCTTCGCTGCAGCCTGGCGCCGCGCGGCGCTTTCTGGCGGGTGCAGGGGCGAGCCGACGGGAGACAGATCGTTGGCCAGCACCAGGGTCGCGCCCAGGGTGCGGGGCGGGAACGTGCTGCCGCCGTGCCACATGCCTTCCACGGCCTGCAAGACCATGTCCGGCACTTGCAACTGGCGCAGCACGCCGCGGCCGATCAGTTTTTCGCCGTATTCGATCCAGTCTTCCGTATTGTCGTCCAGCAAACCTGGATATTCCTCGGCGCGCGACAGCAGATAAAAGCCGCCCACTTCGTGCACGATGGCGGCGAACATGGCCGTTTCCACGTCCACATGCGTGACTTTCTTGGCGATTACCTGGCTCAGCGCGGCCACGTGGGCCGTGTGTTCCCACAGCTTGGCCGCCTTGGCGCGCAATTGGGGGTCGGTAATCTGGCTGCCCAGCTGGCGCACGATGACGGATGCCACCATCGATTTCAGGGTGGCAAAGCCCAGGCGCGAGACGGCCGCGCGCACATTGGCGATTTCATTGCCGGAACGGTTGTAGGCGGCCGAGTTGGCCAATGCCACGACCCGCGCCGACAGCAGCGGCTCGGCCATGACCATGCGGGCGGCCGCTTCGATATGGCAATCGGGGTCGTCCAGCGCTTCCTGCAGCTTCAAGGTGGCCTTGACGTTGGCGGGGAACGTCAGCTCGCCCTTGCTCGCTTGCAGCGCGATAATCTTGAATACTTCCAGTCTGTCCATGGGTCAATCTCCGGTACGGGCCTGTTCAGGCTCTGCTGTGTGGGTGGGCCGGGAATGCGCTCCCGGCCCGGCTCCCGTTTCCGGCAATATTACAGCAAGTTCAAACTCAAACCTATTACTTTCCGGAAACTTTTCCTGCCACGCCTTCGACAAAATAATCCATCTTCGTCAGCGCCGCATCGTCCAGCACGCCTTTGTCCAGGCGCACCTTGCCATCGTTATCCTTGATCGGCGCGCTGAAAGGATTGAGCTTGCCAGCTACCAAGTCTTTCTCGCGTGCCAATACAAACTGTTTCACGTCGGCCGGCACTGTGGCGTTGATGCCTTCCAGCTTGACCATGCCATCCTTGATGCCGCCCCAGGTGCTGCTGGACTTCCACGTGCCATCCAGCACGGCTTGCGCCTGCTTCGTATAGTAGTCGCCCCAATGGTGGGTGACGGCAGCCAGCTGCGCCTTCGGCCCGTACTTTTTCATGTCCGAATGGTAGGCGATCGCGTACTTGCCCTTCTCTTCCGCCGCCTGCACCACGGCGGTCGAATCCGTGTGGTGGGTAACCACGTCGGCGCCCTGGCCGATCAGGGTGATGGCCGCGTCGCGTTCCTTGCCCGGATCGAACCAGCTATTCACCCACACCACTTTCACTTCCGCCTTCGGGTCGACGCTGCGCATGCCGCGCGTAAAAGCGTTAACGCCCTGCAACACCTCCGGGATCGGGAATGCCGCCACGTAGCCCGCCACATGGGTCTTGCTCATCTTGCCTGCCAACACGCCGGCCAGGTAGCGGCCCTCGTAGAAACGGGCGTTGGTATTGGCCACGTTGACGGCCGTCTTGTAGCCCGTCAAATGAATGAACTTCACATTAGGAAATTGCTTCGCCACTTTCAAGGTGGGATTCATGTAGCCGAACGAGGTTGTGATGACGAGCTTGCTGCCCGTTTGCGCCAGGTCGCGGATCACCCGTTCCGCATCGGCGCTCTCCGGCACGTTTTCCACGTACTTGGTGGTGATCTTGCCGCCCAGCGCCTTTTCCATTTCCTTGCGGGCCAGGTCATGCTGGGTGGTCCAGCCCGCGTCGCCGATGGGGCTGATATACACGAAGCCGACATTCAGCGGCGCCGTCGCGGGAGTGGCGGCCATGACGGGCATCAAAACAGCACTGCAAACGGCGGCGCATACTAGTTTCTTGGACATGGTTTTCCTTGTGGTGAGTGATTAATTTCCCGGATTGAAATTCTTGCCCAGCGAAGCGGGCATATTGAGCTTGATGTAGTTGGCGTTGCTGGAGATCAAAACCAGCACGACGATGGCTGCCACATACGGCAGCATCGACAGCAGTTGCGACGCGATGGGCACGCCCAGCGCCTGCGCGTGGAAGGTCAGAATCGTGATGCCACCAAACAGGTAGGCGCCGCCCACCACGCGCGCGGGACGCCAGGTGGCAAAGGTGGTCAGCGCCAGCGCGATCCAGCCCCGTCCCGCCACCATGCCTTCGACCCACAGCGGCGTGTAGACGAGCGACAGGAAGGCGCCGGCCAGGCCGCAGCAGGCGCCGCCGAACAGCACGGCCGCCAGGCGGATGCGGCGCACGGGGTAGCCGAGCGCATGCGCGGAAGCGGGCGATTCGCCCACGGCGCGCAGCACCAGGCCCGCCCGCGTGCGGTACAGAAACCAGGCGATGGCCAGGCACAGCAGCAACGACAGATATACCATAGCATGCTGGCGGAACAGGGCCGGCCCCAGCACGGGAATATCTTCCAGGTAAGGGATGCCGAAGCGGCCGTTCTGCAAGCTGTTGCCCACATATTTCAGGCCGATATACGTTGACGCGCCCGCGCCGAACAGCGACAAGGCCAGGCCCGTCGCGTACTGGTTCGTGCCCAGCCACACGGTCAGCCAGGCAAAGAAGCCGGACAGCACCATGCTGGCGCCCGCTCCCGCCAGAAAGCCCAGGGTGGGGCTGCCCGTGTTGACAGCCACGGCAAAGCCCGTGATGGCCGAGACCAGCATCATGCCTTCCGCCCCCAGGTTGACCACGCCCGCCTTTTCATTGACGAGCAGCCCCAGCGCAGCGAGCATCAGCGGCGTGCCCGCATTGATGCTGGCCGCGACCAGCGGCGCGATGGTCAGCAGCAAGTTATCCATGTTTCCTCCAACGCAATTTGTATTGGATCAGCACATCGCAAGCGAGCAAGGCGAACAGCAAGATGCCCTGGAACACACCCGTGATCGCACTGGGCAAGCCCAGGCGCGACTGCGCCAGTTCGCCGCCGATATAGAACAGGGCCATGACGAAGCTGGAGAAAATCACGCCTACCGGATGCAGGCGCCCGACGAAGGCGACGATGATGGCGGCAAAGCCGTAGCCGGGCGAGACCGTGGGCGTCAACTGCCCCATCGGCCCCAGCACTTCGCACGCACCCGCCAGGCCCGACAGGGCGCCGCAGATCAGCAGGGACGACCACAAGGTCTTGCGCGAAGAAAAGCCCGCATAGCGGGCGGCGGCAGGCGCCATGCCGCCCACGCGCAGGCGGAAGCCGGCAATGCTTCTGGATAAGTACAGCCAGCCGCCCAGCGAGGCCAGCAAGGCAAACACGATGCCCACGTGCAAGCGCGTGTCGCTGATCACCATCGGCAACAGCAAGCCGTCCGACAGCAGTTTCGACTGGGGAAAATTGAATCCTTCCGGGTCGCGCAGCACGCCATACACGAGATAGCTGAGCAGCAATTGGGCGATATAGACCAGCATCAGCGAGACGAGGATTTCGCTGGCGTTGTAGCGGTCGCGCAGCCAGGCCACCAGCCCCGCCCACACCATGCCGCCCGCCATGCCGGCCAGCAAGGAAACGCCGATGATGGCAATACTCCCCACGCCATCGTCCAGATACAGGGCCGCCGCGCCGCCGCAGATGGCGCCCAGGGTCAGCTGCCCTTCCGCGCCGATGTTATAGATGTTGGCGCGAAAGCAGATGGCCAGGCCCACAGCGATCAGGAGCAAAGGCGCCACCTTGATGCCCAGCTCGGACCAGCCGTGCGCGTCGCGCAAGGGTTCCACAAAGAAGACGGCCAGTCCCGCCAGCGGATCGTGTCCCAGCGCAAGAAACAGCAGCGCGCCGCACAGCACGGTAAGCAGCACGGCCAGCACGGGCGACAGCCACGACATCAGCCGCGACGGAGAAGGACGGGCTTCCAGGCGCAAGGCGAACTTAGCCATTGATTGCCTCCTGCGGCCACAGCCCGCTCATCCATTGCCCCACGAGGCTCACGCTGGCCTCGCCCACATCCAGCGACGGCGAAATCTTTCCTTTCGCCATAACCAGCAAGCGGTCGCTGATGTCAAACAATTCATCGAGCTCCTCCGACACGACCAGCAGCGCGCAACCAGAGTCGCGCAGCGCCAGCAACTCGGCGCGGATTTGCGCGGCCGCGCCAACGTCCACGCCCCAGGTCGGCTGCGCCACCACCAGCACGGTGGGTTCGCGCATGACTTCGCGTCCGACTATGTATTTCTGCAGGTTGCCGCCCGACAGGCTGCGCGCCAGCGCCTGCGGCCCGCCCGCCTTCACCTGAAAGCGCGCGATGATGGCGGCCGCCCGCTGCGCAATGACCTTGTGGCGCACGAAGCCGTGGCGGATGGTGGCGGGTGTCTGCAAACTCAGCAGCACGTTGTCGGCCAGCGCCATGTCGGGCACGGCGCCCCGCCCCAGCCTTTCCTCCGGCACAAAGCCGAAACCCAGGGCGCGCCGGCGTCCCGGCGGCAAGCGTCCCGCCGGCGTACCGTTCAGAACGATGCTGCCGGCAGCTGCGCGCATGTCCTCGCCCGACAGGGCGGCGAGCAATTCCTGCTGGCCATTGCCAGACACGCCCGCGATGCCGACGATCTCGCCTGCGCGCACGTCGAAGCTGATGTCCGTCAACTGCGTGGCGAACGGGTGGCTCTTGGGCAAGTTCAAATTCTTGACGCTCAACATGGCGGCGCCGGGCGTGCGCGCCACGCGCGTGACGGCGGGCGGCTCGGCACCGATCATCATGCGCGACAGGCTGGCCGCCGACTCTTGCGAGGGATCGCACACGCCCGCATTCTTGCCGGCGCGCACCACCGTGCACGTGTGGCACAGGGCGCGGATCTCGTCGAGCTTGTGGCTGATGTACAGGATACTGCAGCCTTCGGCGGCCAGCTGGCGCAAGGTGGTAAACAGCTTTTCCACGGCGCCCGGCGTCAGCACGGAAGTCGGTTCGTCGAGGATCAGCAGTTGCGGCTTGGCCAGCAGTGCGCGCACGATTTCCACGCGCTGGCATTCGCCAACGGAAAGCGTGTGCACGTGGCGCTGCGGCTCCAGGTCCAGGCCGTACTGGCGCGCCGTCGCTTCGATGCGCCGCGCCAGCTCCGCCATGTTGGTGCCCGCGGGCAAACCGAGGGCGATGTTTTCCGTGACCGTCAAGGTGTCGAACAGGGAAAAGTGCTGGAACACCATGGCGATGCCCAGCGCCCGCGCGGCCGACGGGTTGGCGATGTCGACTTCGCGGCCATTCCACAGGATGCGGCCGCCATCGGGCTGCACGGCGCCGTAGATGATTTTCATCAAGGTCGATTTGCCGGCACCGTTTTCGCCAAGCACGGCATGGATCTGTCCGGGCGCGACGGTGAGACAGATGCCGTCATTGGCCACCACGGCCGGATAGCGCTTGCTGATATCGATGAGTTCCAGGCGTGCCGTCATTGTTTTTTTCGTGCCTCGCTGCGTGGTATGCGGGATGCCGATCGGTGGAAAAAATCAACACTCAGTCTCTATCGTATCGGCATCCGCGGCGCTTGGGGGGCGGGCGCGGCGGCGTGCATTTCTATTTCCACAAAAAAACAACACCTGTATACAATTTTGAAAAAAATTATCAGCTTTGCAGCGTCCGCCTTGCCCCGCAAGGACGAGAAGGTGCGATGATTATATGCAGGAACTGATAGTAAGTATGCGCACAAGACATATCGCCCGGCGCGGCGATGCTCGCATCATGGATTGAACGGCGCGCGTTATCCCATTGCAGCGCTACATGCAGACTACGCGTCCAGCCATCCCCAGTTCCCGTTTTCCCACACCGCCATCAGGAGCCGAAAGTGCCAAAAACCATACCGTGTCTGTTGCTCTGCCTCACCACCACCCTCGGCGTGGGCGCGACCGCCCAGGCTGCCGAATGGAGCGATACCGCGCTGAGCTGGCGCGCCGGCAATGATTACCGCGAGCCATTCAATCCGGACGACATCAAGAAAAACATCTTTGCCATCACGCACGCCAGCGGCTACAAATACGGCAGCAATTTCGTCAACCTCGATTTCCTGATCTCCGACAACAAGGACCCTGGCGCACTGGGCAAAACGTCCGGCGCACAGGAGGCGTACCTGGTCTACCGCAACACCATCGACATCGGCAAGGTGCGCGGCAGCGACATCAAGTTCGGCCCCGTGCGCGGCGTCGGCGTCACCCTGGGCTTCGACGTCAACACGAAAAATGACGTCGGCTACAACTCGCGCAAGCGCATGCTGGTGGCTGGCCCCACCCTGATGTGGGACGTGCCCGGCTTCTTCAATACCAGCCTGCTGTTGCTGCGCGAAAGCAACGCCCCCAGCGGCGCCTTCCCGCCCATCTCGCAGGTGACGGGGCGCTACACGTATAAAACGCACGCCATGCTGACGGGCGCCTGGGCCATCCCCCTGTCGCCGCTGTTCTCGTTCGAAGGCTTCTTCAACCTCATCGACTCGAAAGGCAAGGATGAAGTGGGTCGCGACACGGCGGTGGAAACGAATATCGACATGCAAGTGATGTACGACGTGGGCGCGGCCTTGGGCAGCGCCAAGAACACCTTCCGCGTGGGCCTCGAATACCAGTACTGGAAGAACAAGTTCGGCAACTCGCCCGCCACCACGGGCAATGTGGGCCAGACGGCAAAGACGCCGATGATACGCGCGGAGTACCATTTCTAAAATTCATTGTTACGCATCAACACCCACGATCGCGCCTGATGCCAGCATGAAGCTTTCCCACTTGCGGAGAGCGCGACCGTGGAACAACCGCTACCGTATGGCAAACGCGAACGGGGCCGATTGCCGACGCCGGTGAGCGGTCCCCATTTGACACGTCGGATTCCCTCCCCGATACTTGGCACTTGCTCCACTCCAGTCAACTTCCCAGCGCAGACAAGCGCTGTCGTCGCTTTGCCAGCACGCATGAACAGTTCTCTCGCCACCTCCCCCTACATCGGCCGCTTCGCCCCCTCCCCCTCCGGCCCTCTGCACATGGGCTCGCTCGTTGCCGCCATGGCCAGTTACCTCGACGCCAAGGTGCATCGGGGCACGTGGCTGCTGCGCATCGAGGATCTGGACTATGACCGCAATGTCGAGGGCGCCGATCTCGGCATCCTGGCCAGCCTGCAGCGCTGCGGCATGTACTGGGATGGCGAGGCGACGTGGCAGAGCAAGCGCTTGCCGCTGTACGAGGCGGCGCTGAAGCAGTTGCAGGATGATGGCCTCGTGTATGCGTGCGGCTGTTCGCGCAAGGAGATCCAGGATTCGGTGCTGCAGGCGGGCGGACCCAAGGGTGGGGCCGCCGTGTATCCGGGCACCTGCCGTCATGGACTGGCTCCGGGCAAGGCGGCGCGGGCCTTGCGGCTACGGGTACCGCAGGGGGTCGATGCGGTGTACGCGTTTGCCGACCGCTGGGCGGGTCCGCAGCGGCAGGATCTGGCCAGTGAAGTGGGCGACTTCATCGTGCTGCGCGGCGATGGCTACTGGGCGTACCAGCTGGCCGTGGTGGTCGACGATGGCGCGCAGGGCATCACGCAGGTGGTGCGCGGCGCGGACTTGCTCGATTCCACGCCACGCCAACTGTATCTGCAGGACGTGCTGGGCTTGCCGCATCCCAGCTTCCTGCACGTGCGAGTCGTCACGAACGACAGCGGCGAAAAACTGTCCAAGCAGACGGGCGCCCTCGCCTTCGATACGGCAAGCAATGCTGCCGACCTTCTGGCGTCGGCGCTGCAGCCTGCGGCCCGCTTCCTGGGACTCGACGTGCGCGCCGACAAGGTGGAAGATTTCTGGCGGCAAGCCATTCCCGCCTGGGCACAGCGGCTGGCACAACTTCCCGAGCGGGCATAAAAAAACCCGCCGCGGCGAACCGGGCGGGTAGCAATGCAGGCGCCAGCACATGGCCGGCACCTGAAGTCTGGCAATTAGAAGTTGCCTTTGAATTGCACCCCAAACTGACGTGGCTCATTGATGAAGCCCGTGCGGTTGTTGAAGTCGATGGCGCCCGTGATACGCTGGGTGTCGGTGATGTTGCGGCCAAAAGCGGCCACTTCATACTTGCCGGCATCCCAGGTGTAGCCTACGCGCAAGCCGCCTTCGACCATCGGCTTGCCGGTGAACTCGGTTGCTTCATACAGGAAGAAGTTGATCTTGCTGCGGTATGCCCAGTCCGTGAAGACGAAGAATTCGCCGTTTTCCATCGGGATCGAATAACGGCCCGTGGCGGTGATCGTCCACTTCGGCGCTTGCGGCAATGGATTGCCGTCGATGATGGCACGGTTGCCGGTGGTCAGCGAATCGGTCACGGTGCAACGCGTTTGAGCGCAGGTGGCGATCGACAGGCTCGGGTCCTTGATTTCCGTGAAGTTGTAGCTGCCGCCCAGGGACATCTTCAGGCTAGGCGTGACAAAACCTTCCAGTTCCAGCTCGGCGCCACGGCCATTCGTCTTGGCTGCATTGATCAGGCGCGTCACGTTCGAGGTGCCGCCAACGACCGTCAATTGCTGGTTCTTCACCTGGTAGTTATACAGGCTGAAGGCAACGCGGGCGCGGCGCTCGAACAGGTCGGCCTTGATGCCCGCTTCGAACGAGGTGATCGTTTCAGCATCGGCCACGGTGACAGGCACGCTGGTGCTGGCCGGGGCGATACTTGGCGCGCGGAAACCGGTAGCGACACGGCCGTAGAAGTTCACGTCCTTGTTGTATTTATAGGTACCGCTCAAGTCCCAGTTGACCTTGGCTTTGCTGACATCGGCGCTGGTCGGGTTGACCTGCACGATGTTGGTCGCTTCCACCGTGTTGAAATCCTTCTTGTCCTTGGTGTAGCGCAAGCCGGCGCGCAGCATGAAGTCATCGCTGACGGCGTAGTTGACGGAACCAAACGTTGCCCAGGCCGAGTTCTTCTGGCGGCTGGCCAGGTGCGTGGTCAGCACATGCGTGTCGGTATTGAAGTTGTCGGTGAAACCGTTGGCATCTTCGTTGAAGTAGTACACGCCTGCCTGCCAGTTGAGGGGACCAGCATTCTTCGATTCGGCGCGGAATTCTTGCGAGTATTGTTTCACGCTGGTGATGCCGCCAGCCGTTTCAACCTGGAAAGGAATGAAGCCTGGGCCCGTCGGCGTGCCGCCGTCGATATCGCCATGCGACACGTAATTGCCGACCTGTTCAAAGCCCGTGATCGAGTACAGTTTAATACCGTCCAGGTCCCAGCTCAGGCGGGCGCTGGCGCCGTTGGTGCGCAGGCGCTGGAAGTTCGGCGCATTCGTGAACGACTTGTTCGGGTCGAAACCGTCGACGATATCGTTCGTGCCCTGCTTGATCATGTTGGCGTAGAAGACGCGCGCGCTGCCCGTGGTGTTGCGCTGGTGCACATTGAACAGGGCATTGAAGGTGGTATTCGGTGCGTACATCAGTTGCACGCGCTCGGCGTGTTCGTTGTAGCCGTCCAGCGCGTTTTTCTGGCCCGTAAAGGTGTTGTCGACGTAATCGTCGCGGTGCTGGCGCAGGGTCGAGAAGCGCAGCGCCCATTCTTTGCTCAGCGGCACGTTGACGGCGCCGTCGAAGTTGGTCGTGTTATGCGTGGCGGCGGAAACGTTGTAATAGCCTTCAACCTTGTCCAGGTTCGGCTTGACGGATTCGAACTTGACCACGCCGGCGGGCGTATTGCGGCCGAACAAGGTGCCTTGCGGGCCGCGCAACACTTCCACGCCAGCCACGTCGAAAATCGGATAGCCCTTGAGGATCGGATTTTCTTGCACGACATCGTCGTAAATCAGGGAAACAGGTTGCGATGCAAAAATGTTGAAGTCGGTATTGCCGTAGCCACGGATGTAGAAGCGGGGGAAGGTGCGGCCATTCGACGATTCCACGTTCAGGCTCGGTACTTTGCCGGCCAGCACGCGAATGTCTTGTCCGCTGGACACCAGCACGTCGAGCTTCTCGTCGCGCAGCAGCGACACGGAGACGGGCACGTCGCGGATATTTTCCTTGCGGCGCTGCGCCGTCACGTTCACGGTTTCCAGCTGGCTGGCGGCAGGGGTCGTATCAGCAGCGACTTCATCAGCATAAGCCGAGCCGATAGGCAAGGCAGCGGACAGTGCCAGCATAGCAGCGCTTTTGGCGCACAAACGCTTGTGCATCTTGGACATCTTGATCATGTTGTTTCCCAGAAGTTTAAAAAAGAATTGCGAAACCTGTCTCCGGGTTATGTACGGCGCTGGATGATCGTCTGCACCATCACGGTGCAGCAGCGCGAGCGGATGTTTCTCCGCCCATGGCGTCACTGGCTCTGCCCTGGCTGTCGTCCACGCCGACAGCGGTCTGGCCGCATCTCTGGGATGTCTGATGAACACCAACTTTTGAGTAAGGCGCCAATTTAATTCAAGCGCCTTATACGCTGCAAGAATATTGTTATGTAAAATATTCATTCATCAACATAATGCGCTGACTAGTGGTTATTCAGCCACAATAGTGCCCTTGTCTTGCTATTTCCTTGCTATTTCCCCCGATCACTTGCCACTTGGCGAGATTTTTTCGCCAACCCTGAGAAAGTGGAAACGGCGTCCTGCAAGACAGCCCAGAGCGTATAAATAGTTGTAATATCGCCAGAATTGAGTTGCCAGGCCGCCCCATTCCGGTGCGGCGAGTTCCCTGCACCATCGTCCATAACCTCCATGCCAGAACCCAGCCAGCCCAGCAACGCCGCCCCGTCCTCCACCGTCGCCGCCCAGGCGGCGCATTTACTGCTGAGCGCCCATTGCGACATCGTCTGGAGCACGAAAACCTTCGGCCAGTTCGATGCCGACCAGCCATCCTGGCGCGCCTTCACGGGCCAGAGCGAGGCTGAACTGCTGGGCCGCGGCTGGGTCAATGCCCTGCATCCGGACGACCGCAACTTGCCTTACGTCATGCCATCGCACCTGACCAGCGTGTTCGAAGCGGAATACCGGCTGCGCCACGTCAGCGGCACTTACCGCAACATGCTCGTGCGCATGCTGCCTGTGCTGGCGCCTGACGGCAGCATCGTTGAATGGCTGGGCTCGCATTGCGACGTGACGCAGCAACGGCAGACGGAGCAGCGGCTGCGCCTGGCCATGCAGGGCGGCCGCATGGGCACGTGGGAGATCGACCTGGGCAGCGGCAGCATGACCGGCTCCGATGCCTTCAAGGCCAATCTGGGCTTGCCGCCGGACAGCCACATCGATTACGCGCAACTGACGGGCGCCATGCTCGACGGCGACCTGCAGCACTGGCAGACGGTGGTGCATGCCGCCATCGCCAGCGCCAGCGATTTCGAAATCGACATCCGCGTGCGCTGGCCCGATGGCGCGCTGCACTGGGCGCACATGCGCGGCACCTGCGCCAGCGATGGCGCCGGCAACGTGATCGCCCTGTCCGGCATCTCGCTCGACCTGACGACCAGCAAGCAAAACGAGGAAACCCTGCGCCTGACCCTGGCGGCCGGCGAAGTGGCCACCTGGAACTGGGATATCGTTGCCGACCGGGTCACGGCCGACAGCAATATGGCGCGCTTGTTCCCCGTCAATGCCGATGCTGCCACGGCGGCGCCGCTGGCGCGCTACCTGGACCTCATCCATCCCGATGACCGCGAGCAAGTCAGCGCGCAGATTACCCAGGCATTGCACGCACACACGCCGTTCGAGGCCAGTTACCGCGTCGGCGACGGCGACGGCCAATACCGCTCGGTCATCGCGCGGGGCCGTGCCGAATACGCGCCCGATGGCACACCTCTGCAATTGCCAGGCGTCCTGCTCGACATTACGCGCCAGAAACAGGTGGAAGATGCGCTGCGCCGCAGCGAGGAACGCTACCGCACCCTGATCGAGCTGATGGACCAGGCCTTTTGCGTCATCGAAATGCTGTACGACGAGCAAGGCCGCCCTGTCGATTTCCGCTATCTGGAAGGCAACCCCGCCTTCGTCAAGCAATCGGGACTGGACAATGCCATCGGCAAGACCATCCGCAGCTTCGTGCCCGACCACGACCAGCACTGGTTCGACATGTACGACCAGGTCGTCAAGACCGGCGAACCCGTGCGCTACGAAAACGAAGCAGTGGCCATGGAGCGCTGGTTCGAAGTCTTCGCCGCGCGCCTGGGCGGCCCCGGCAGCCGCTTGCTGACGGTATTGTTCAGCGACATCAGCGAGCGCAAGCGTTCTGAGCAGCAATTGCGCCAGCTGGCCGACAACCTGTCCGAAATGGACCGGCGCAAGACGGAATTCCTCGCCACCCTGGCGCACGAACTGCGCAACCCGCTGGCACCCATCCGCAACGGCTTGCAAATCATGCGCCTGGCCGCCGACAAGCCCGCCACCGTGGCGCGCGTGCGCGACGTGATGGAGCGGCAAGTCAATCAGATGGTGCATCTGGTCAATGATTTGCTGGATGTGGCCCGCATCACGCGGGGCCAGATCGAACTCAAGCTGGAACGCGCGGACTTGAAAACCATCATCGCGGGCGCCGTGGAAACGAGCATGCCGCTGATAGAAGCGGGCCGCCACCAGTTGCAGGTGCAACTTGCTGAAGAGGCGCTGCCGCTTGAGGCCGACCCCACGCGCCTGGCGCAAGTGCTGGGCAATTTGCTCAACAATGCCGCCAAGTACACGCCCGCCGGCGGCCATATCAGCTTGCGCGCCTTACGCGACGGCAACGAGGCATTGATTGAAGTCAAAGATAGCGGCGTGGGCATTCCCGCCGAATCGCTGGCTACCGTCTTCGACATGTTTACGCAGGTGGGGCAGAACATGGGCAGGGCTCAGGGCGGCCTGGGCATCGGCCTGTCGCTGGTGCGGCGCCTGGCCGAGCTGCATGGCGGCAGCGCCACGGCGGCCAGTCCAGGCGCCGGCCTGGGCAGCACCTTCAGCGTGCGCCTGCCACTGCTGGAGGAGGAAGCGAAGGCGCCTGCCGTACTGGCTGCGCCTGCCAACACCACCGGCGGCCCGCACTTCCGGGTGCTGGTGGTCGACGACAATGTCGATGCGGCCGATACCCTCGCCGCCGTGCTCGACATGATGGGCCATGCCGCGCAAGTGGCCCACGATGGCGCGCAAGCCCTGGCCTTGGTGCCGCAATTCCTGCCAGACGTTATATTCCTCGATATCGGCCTGCCCGGCATGAGCGGCTATGAAGTGGCGCGCACGCTGCGCCGGATACCGGCCGGCGCCAACGTCGTGCTCGTGGCATTGACGGGCTGGGGCGCCGAAAACGACCGCAGCCAGTCGAGCGCAGCCGGCTTCGACCACCATTTGACCAAACCGGCCAACCTGCTCGCCATCGGCGAACTGCTGGCCGCCCTTTCCACTCCCAACACTCCTACAAACCATGACTGAATCCCTGAACCACGTCCGCCGCAACCTCCTGCTGGCCGGCGGCGCCGCCCTGCTGTGCCCGGCACCGCTGCTGTTTGCCGCGCCCGCCACCAGCATCGCCGCAGCACAGACACAACTGGCCGCACTGGAAAAAGCCGCAGGCGGACGCCTCGGCGTTGCCGCCTGGCGCCAGGGCAGCGACCTGCGCGTTGCCTATCGCGCCGACGAACGATTTCCCCTGGCCAGCACCTTCAAGGCGATGCTGGCGGCCGCCGTGCTGGCCCGCAGCGTCAGCCAGCCGGGCTTGCTGGACCAGCACGTACGTTACGAGAAAAAAGACCTGGTCACCTATTCGCCCATCACGGAGAAGCATCTGGCCGACGGCATGACCGTGGCCGATCTGTGCGCCGCCACCTTGCAGTACAGCGACAATAGCGCGGCCAATTTCTTGATGACATTATTAGGCGGGCCGCAAGCCGTGACGGCCTATGCGCGCAGCATCGGCAATACGGTGTTCCAGCTGGAACGCTGGGAAACGGAATTGAATAGCGCCATCCCCGGCGAAGTGCGCGACACGGCCAGCCCCGCGTCGATGGCGCACAGCTTGCAGCAATTGTTATTGGGAAATAGCTTGCCAGCGCCGCAGCGCCAGCAACTGGACGCCTGGATGCGCGGTAACACGACAGGCGACAAACGCATCCGCGCCGGCGTACCGGCCGGCTGGCAGGTGGCCGACAAGACGGGCTCGGGCGCGTATGGCAGCGTCAACGATATCGGCGTGGCCTACCCGGCCAGCGGCGCGCCGCTGGTGATCGCCGTGTACTACACGCGCGAACAGAAAAAAGCGGACACGAATCAGGACATCATCACGGCCGCCACGCGCATCGTGACGGCCGCGTTGGTCTGATTACGTCGGCAACGCAGCCATGAAGCCCGCATACGTGGACCAGGCGGGGTCAGCCGCGCTGCGGATTTCAATCGGGAACTTTGGACGCGGCGCCAGCGCCGTGTTCAGGCGATTGAAGAATTCTTCGCCCGACTGCGTGTAGTAAATCCATTCGCGCAGGTTTTCACCCGTCGATACGAGGGCCAGGGTGGCGAAGCCGTCCTCTTCCACCACGGGTGCCAGCGCCGCTTCCAGCTCTTCCATGTGCTCGCGCTCGTTCGGTGCGGGCATGCCTGTCTCGTCCTCGTAGCGCCAGGCGATGATGATGCGGTCCGGCTGCGACGACAGGTCCCAGTCGTCATGGAAGGCGTCGACATAGCGGTAGATGATGGCCATCTCGTCGCTATGCGTGACGATGGTGCCCCAGCTGCGGGCAGAAGTGGAGTTTTCGTTCATGGTTGCAACAGTCAAAAAGTGAAATCGGGCAAAGGGCGAGCAGTCTACAGCACTGGCGGGCAAGTCACATTCCACGCGTCATACTGGGCCCCGCTCTTGCGCAGCCAGACGCGGGCGTAGCTGTCGCGGTCGCTCTTGAATACCAGCGCATAGCGCTCTTCGGCACGCGGTGCGGCGGCGCCCACGTCGACGGCCGCCAGCGCAAACTTCAACGCCCGCAACGGGGCACAGGCCGTGTTACCCGCCATCAATAATCGCGCCCGCTCCAGCAGCGGCTTCTGGTACAGCAACACGCCTTCCAGCTCGACATCGGGAACGCGCTGCAGCATGCGCACGGGCTCGGCCACCGCGCGGCAGGTGCCACGGTCGAGCCAGGCGTAATACTCCATGCCCGCCTCTTGCCAGCGCGCCTGCTTGCCCTCGCCGTGCAGCACGAACTTGGTGCGCTGCGTACGGCACAGCGCGCCATGTCCACGATACGGCGACGTTTCCACGCTGCCCACCACTTCGCTGCCACGGCCGCCGACCACGGGCACGCTCTCGAACACGGTGCGTGCAGCCGGCTCGCCCGGATATTGCTGCGCATAAAATTCCAGCAAGGACGCGCGCTGCTGCGCATCCACCGCCACCGCCTCGGCGGCACTGGCAGGGAGGCACATGGCCGACACTACACACAGCGCCAAGGGGCGCACGAAATAACCTGGCATGGCATTCCTTCAATCTGAGTCCAGGGCGGGTATCGCCCAAGCGCAGATTATATAGTTACCGGAAAATACAGGGAGGAGCGCTGCGCAAGCCGGCAAAACCGGCTTGATCCTTAGTCAGAAGTTGTCTTGCTGTCCAGCATTTGCCGCAAGACTTGCCGCTTGGCCGCCAGCGCGGCATCCGCCAGGCTCCACTGCTCCAGCCGCGGCGCATACGCCGGCGTCATCATCCAGCCGAACACTTCCGCCTTGTCTTCCTCGGGGCCGTAGGCCGCGTACAGGCTGACGAGGCCTGGCTGCGGGTGGCCCAGGTTCTGGAAGCCCTTGCCGTAGGCCGTGGCGCCGCCCTGGCCATAAGCCGTGCCGGGCGGGTTCAAGGCCAGCCAGGCCGGATCGCGGTAATAGAAATCGTTGAACAGGCGGTATTCGATGAAGTGGTAATACTCGTGGTGCACGCGCAGCTCCATGCCGGATGGACACAGGGCGGCCAGCAGGTTGTCGGCATAGACGACGCTGTCGATTTCCGGCGCCGGCATGGCCAGGCGGCGCTGGCCATCCACGCTCAAATCCTTGACCAGCACGACGTGGCGCAAGCCCGTGCGCGCGAAGACGCCGGCCGGGTAGCGTTCCATGGCCGGCAAGACGATACTGAGCAACAATTGCAGTCCGGCGCGGTCTTCTTCCGACGCCGTAAAGGCGTGCGCCTCGCTGCCGGGCATGGACAAGGTCCAGGCGGGCGCCAGCTGCAGGGCCGCCAGGCGCGCCGTGGCGATGGCCTGCAGTTGCGCCACGCTGGCGTCCTTTGCTGCGACGGGCGCATAGCGCACGTTCCAGTCGCATTCGCTGCGCATGCTGTCTTGCTGGGCGGCACGCTCGAACGCTTGCGCATAGGCGGCCGATGGCGCGGGCGGGCCGACGCTGGCGCAAGCGGACAGCAACGCAAGGGCAAGACAGGACAGGAGGCGGCAAGCAGGCATGGGATCTTTCACAGGCATGAAATGGGACGCAATCGCTGCGCCCCATTGTACAAGCTGCAAGTTTCTCAACCCATCAGCGCTGGTAATTCTTGAAGAAATTCCAGCTGATCACGGTGGCGTCCGGACCCAGTTCATCGCTGAACGGCCAGCCGGGAGGACCGCCGCTCCACGCGTGGTTCATGCCTTCCACCGTGTACTTTTGCGCGATGACGGCGCCGTTGTGCAGATACGTGTCGATGGAATAGCTGCGACCGTACGGCACCGTCTGGCGCACGATGCTGTCGGCACGGTAGCGCACGCTGTCATTGTCGAGGCCATCGTCGCCATAATCGCTGGTCTGCAGGAATTGCTCGATGGTTTGCTCGCCGTTGACGGGATTGACGACGATGTCCGAGGTGCCATGGAACACCATTGTCGGCATCAGGCGGCGCGGCGAACCGGAGCAGCGCCAGGCATCCTTGCCCCGTACTTTCGGGTCGAACGAGCTGCCGTTGAACAGCGAGTCGGCGGCCGTGAGCATGCCGATGGCGCCCTTGTACATGCCGCCCGAATGCACCATCACGGCGGCGAACACGTCGGAATAACAGGCGGCCATGATGGAAGCCATGGCGCCGCCGGCCGAGATACCCGTCACATACACGCGGCTATCCTGCACCGCATATTTATTCTTGACCTTGTTCAAGATGCCCATCAGCACGGCCGGTTCACCCGTGCCCCGCTCCTGGTTCAGCGGCAACATGAAATTCCAGCAGCGCATGGGGTTGGCCGTGGCGTTCTGGCGCGGATAGACAACAATAAAGTTTTCGCTGTCGGCCAGCTGGTTGTAGCGGCTGACGGCGGCCATGCTGTTGGGCTCGGAACCGCAGCCGTGCAGCATCAACACGACGGGCAGCGGCGTGTTCGGATTGTAATTGCTCGGTAGCCAGACCTGGTATTCACGTGTACCCCACAGGCTCGCGTACAGGCCGAAATCCCACTGCCCGGCAGCAGCCGGCAGCGCGGCCAGCAAGCCGCAGGCGGCGATCAGTGCAGATAACAAGTGACGCAGTTGTTGATTCAGATGTGCCATGCCAGTCTCCTGATTATTATTCACGACGAAAACAGCGACAACCAACCGGCTTGACGCCCGTCAAGCCGGCACTTCTACAACTTCTTAAAATTTGTAGCCAGCCTTGGCGATGATCTGACGTGGCGGACCATAGAAACCGTCGAGGATGAACACGGCGGGAATGTTGTAGCCATCCGTGCGGTAGCGTTTATTGCCCAGGTTGCTGCCATGCAAGCTGAAGGTCCAGTTCTTCGGCGCTTCCCACACGACGCCAGCCGTCCAGATGCTGTAGCCGCCCTGCGCCAGGGTTTCGCTCAAGTCCGTGGTCGGGTAGACCTTGCTGCGGTAGCCGTAGCCGACCATGCTGCGCAGCGCGCCGCCGAACACGTCGCGGTCCGTGCGCGTCAGGTTCAAGCCAACTTGCCGGGCCGGCGTATTGCTGAACTTTTGCGTATCCGCGATATTCTTGCCGCCGCTCATGAACTCGTCATAGCCGGCGCTCAGCAAGGCGAGGAAGCCGTTGACTTCCCACTGGCGGTTGGGACGCCACGAGAATTCGAACTCGGCGCCTTTGACGGTGGCCTTGCCCGCATTCGTGAAGTCTCCATAGAAGCCCGGCACGCCGCCCGGCTGCACATAGCTGGTGAACACGGACAACTGGATATCCTTGTAGCGGTTGTAGAACAGGGCCACGTTGGCATCGAACGTGTCGTCCGGCGCCGCGTACTTCATGCCTACTTCCAGCGCATCGAGTTTTTCATCCTTGTACGGCCGCGCCGAGTCTGGCACCACCAGGTTGTTGGCGCGCACGTTGTAGCCGCCCGACTTGAAACCGCGCGACAGGTTGCTGTAGAAATTCGTCGTCTTTGACGCTTCGTAGCGCACGGACAGTTTCGGCGAGGTATTACTGACCGACAAGGACTTGTCGAAGTCGGCCGCCGTCTGGATAGGCCGCGTAAAGCCCACGTCGGCGAAAGCACGGTTGAGCACGATGGCGCGCTTTTCCTCGCGCGTGTGGCGCAAGCCAGCATTGATGCTCCACACCTTGCCCAGCGGCCAGGTCCAGTCCGTGTACAGCGCCGTGCTGTCCGTCTCCACCGTGCTGACGGCGGCCGTGAACTGGCGCCCCAGGAAATTGTTGTAGATGCCGCCGCCGGCCGTGCCTTCGAAGCGGTACAGGCCGATCACGCCGGCGCCGTAATCGCCGCTGTACGAGGCCTGCAATTCCAGGCTCTTCTGTTCGTCACGCGAGTCGCCGAACACGTCGGCGATGGGCAGCGGCAAGCCGTCGAAGTCGATGGTTTGCTCGGACGTGCTGCGCCGCTTGGCGCCGATCACTTTGACGGACCAGTCATTCGACAAGGTGTAGTTGGCCACCAGCGAGCCGCCCCGGTTGTGCGTGAAGTTGTTGCCCGGCATGCCGCTCTGGATGTCATAGGCATCCGTGCTGGCCGGCCGCTTGAGCGGATCGAAGGCGCTCACGCCCATGCGCTGGAAACCGCGCACGCCCGATTTGTCGTCCGTGGCGTCCAGGCTCAGTACGACGGTGAGCGGGATGTCCTGCGGAAAATAGCCGACGGACAGGCGCGCGGCCGTGCTGTCCTGGTCGCTGACCTGTTCGCCATTGAAGGTGTTGCGGCCGAAACCGTCGCGGTCCAGCTTGGCGGCCGCCAGGCGCGCGCGCCACGTGCCGTTTTCGTTGGCCACATTGAAGGCGGCCTTGAAGTTGCGCTGGTTATAGTTACCGATGCCCACTTCCGCCGAGGCGCCATTTTCCTTCGCCAGCGGACGCGAGATGTACTTGATGGCGCCGCCGATGGTGTTCTTGCCGTACAGGGTGCCTTGCGGGCCGCGCAGCACTTCGATGCGCTGCACGTCGAACACGTCGAGCAGGGCGCCTTGCGGACGGGCCATGTAGACATCGTCAAAATATATGCCCACGCCCGGGTCCACGCCCCAGACGGGGTCGGCCTGGCCCACGCCGCGAATGAAGGCCGTCAGGGTGGTATTCGTGCCGCGCGACGCGTACACGGTCAGGTTCGGCACGCGCTCCTGCAAGTCGGCCAGGTTCTGGATATTCGCCCGTTCCAGGGCCTTGGCGGAAAACGCCGTGACGGCCAGCGGCACGTCCTGCAGCCGCTCTTCGCGGCGGCGGGCAGAGACCGTCACGGTTTCCATGCGTTCTTTCGCGTCGCTGGCCTCGCTGGCGCTTTGGGCGCTGGCGGCGCCAGACGTGGTGGCCTCCTGTGCCAGGGCCTGGGTGGAAAAGCTGAAGGCACCGACAACGGCAAGGGCGGCGGGCATCAATTTCAAAGCAAGTTTCATAGCGTCTCCAATGTCAGGCTTGCTTACTGCCAGGGAAGACGGCCGGACTCCAGAATCGCAAGACGTAACGGTACCCGCGCGCGCAATGCGAGCACCTGCCCTGCGATGACTGTTTCCCGGCCCTCGGCCCGTGCGGCGAGTGGCCTGTTTATTTTGAATGTAGAGTAAGGAAGGACTGCAACAAGGTATTCACACGCTGCGCCTGGTCCAGAGGCGTGGCGTGGCGCGAGTTCGCGATGATCTCGATCTCGCACTGCTGAAACTGTGCGGCAAAGGCCCGCTTGCTGGCGACGGGCGTGTAATCCTGGTCCGCCGCCATGATGAAGACGGGCATGGCCAGGGCCTGGAAATGAATGTCGATATCCCAGTGGAAAATGGCGTCCAGCGCGGCCAGGTAGGCGCGCTTGTCCATACCCGCCATCTGCGTGGCAAAGCGCTCGACGAGGGCTTGCTGAGCAGGATCGGGAAACAGTTTCTTGCCGATGATCTTGCCCATGGCTTTCAGGCCGAAGGTGGCGATCACCGTGCGGCGCAGCCAGTAGGCAAACAGCAGCGCCGCCGGCTTGCTGCCCTGGAATGGCTGGGAATTGATCAAGCACAAGCTGGCCACGCGGCCAGGGGCGCGGTTGGCCATTTCCAGGCCCACCATGCCGCCCAGGGAAAAGCCGACGATGTGCGCGCGCGGCACGTCTAGCTGGTCCATCAGATTGAAGAGGTCGTTGGCGAAGTCGCCGATCTGCCAGTCGCCGTTTGGCGCGGGACTGGCGCCATGGCCACGCAGGTCTGGCACGATCAGGCGGTAGCTTCTGCCGAGGGCGTCGATTTGCGGGCGCCAGTCTTCGGCGCAGGAACCGAGGCCGTGCAACAAAAACACGGGATCGCCCTGCCCTGTCTCGGTGCCGGGATCGAGGTCGAGGTAATGCAATGGAACATCGGATGTCGTGTGACGCCGCATTCTGTCTCCTTGCTGTTGAACATGCTTTGTGTTCAGGTGCAGGAATATATTTTCCTGCTGTTGGAAAACATAATACGGAATCCGAATTCCGATTTCAAGTTAAATCGCTAAATATCTGAAGTCAGGTAATTTAAAGCAACACGCACCAGCTCATCCTCCAGCGCGGCGGCCGATAAAAAGGAGAGCGAGCCCGACAACACGTGCTGGTTCAGGATGCCCAGCAGCACGGGCGGCACCACCATCATCGCCTGCGTGGGGTTCGGGTGGCGGATGCTGGCCGACTTGCTGGCTAGCACGGCCACCGTGCGCTGCGAAATCAGATGGTTGATCTGGTGCACCTTGTCGCGGAATTGCGCATCCTGCGAGCAACGGGTGATCAAGGCGCGCAACACGCCGCGCCGGCCCATGTTGACGGCCACGAACATGGCCACCATGGCGCGGATGAACTCTTCCAGGCTGCGCCCTTCCCACTGGCGCAGCTCCGTCAGGGTTTCGACCTTTTCCACCATGTCGGAAAAAAAACGCTGCAGCAGCAAGCGGCTCAGGGTGTCCTTGTCGCCCAATAAACGGTAAAACGTGCCCACCGAGGTTTCCGCCAGCTTGGCCAGGTCGGCCACGCCGATTTCATCGAAACGGTTTTCCGCCAACAACTGCTCACCCACCAGCAGCAAGCGTTCGAAGGCCAGCTTGCTGCGCGCCTGGGTGGGCTCGGGTGGAACGATCAACTGCGGGAAGGGCATCGGAAAGGAAGGCATGCGGCGTCGGCGTCTCGAAATAGTGGAACCTGGGTTCCGTTATGGGTGCGCGTATTGTAACGCGGGAGACGGCCGATGGGGAGCGCCGCGTGGCGCCCTCGCGTGTGCTACCTGCCCTGCCACTCCATGTAGACGTCGGCACGCTGGTAATGGGCGTCGCCGGCGGGCCGCGCCACGTGGGTAAAACCGCTGCTTTCATACAGGCGGATGGCGGGCGCCAGCTTGCTGTTCGACTCCAGGAACAGCAATTGCGCACCGCTGGCTTCGAAGGCATCGAAAGCCCGTTCGATCAGCCGGCGCGCGATGCCCAGGCCCTGGCATTCGGGCGTGACGGCCATCTTCGACAGCTCGATGCTGCCATCGCCGGCGTGGATGAGGGCGCAGGTGCCAACGATCTTGCCGCCCAAACGCGCGAGAAAAATCTGTCCGCCGTCGTCGAGGATCGAGCGTTGCGGATCGGACAGCACCTTGTCGTCCAGCGCCTCGACATAGAAATAGCGTTCCAGCCATTCGATATTCAGGCGCTTGAAATCTGCTCCGTACTGCGCCACATAATCGATGATCTCCACGGCAGCCCGCTCGCGCTGGCGCCGGCAGGCGGCGATCGTCTCGCCGAATCCCTGCGATTGCAGACGCGCCTCGGCCCGGTCCAGGCTGGCCATCAGCTGCGGCGCGCCCTGCTCGAACACCACATCGACGGCCGCGCGCACATCGTCCCACAGGGGCGCCATGTTGCGCAGCAAGACTTGCCCGGCGTCGGACAGCGCCAGCAGGCGCCGCCGTTCATCCTTGGCGTCCGGCATCTCCGCCACCACGCCCGCATCGAGCAGCTTGCGCCCGAGCTGCACCACCACAGGGTGCGTCTGCCCGATCTGCGCGGCCAGGGCCGTGATCGCCGTCGGGCCATTGTCGCGCAGCAGCAATAACAAAGGGAAACAGCGCGACGTCAGCTCGACACCGGCCGCCAGATAGCTGGTATCGACGCCGGCATACAGTTGATCGGAAAGACGGCGCAGGCGGCTGGCCAGCATCAGGGAGCCGTAGGTTTGCAGGGTGGAAGACATGTTGGGCAGGATATATGTAAGTAGTTACGTATACCCTAACGTAAACCAGTTTCCTTGGTCAAGAAGAAGTATTCGCCACACAACAGGCACGCCGAAGTCAGAACACGCCAGCCTTGCCCGCCTCAAAGGCGTCTCTCCACAAATGGTAGCCCTCCAGTTCGCTTTCATGAACAGCTTCATGGCCTATCAATGACTGCCCCTCCGCCGCGCCCGGACTGCGATTCGGAGCGTGGCCTATCCTGACCGTCCAGCTGCCATCCAGCGCAGCGGCCTGCGCCTCCTCGGCCGAGTCGAACTCGTATTCGCCGTATGCACAGCCGATGATCAGCAGGTAATCGTCCTCCGTTGCCACGATGTCCTTGCCGCCCATGTAAATCGCCTCGCCGCGGCCGACCTCGACTGTATCTATCTTCAACACCTTGGAAACAGAAAACTTGCCGCCCTCGTCTTGGGAAAGCAGCAGGTCTCCTTGCTCGAAAGGAAAAGTTTTATAGTCGGGAGGGAAGAAGTTTCCTGCAATCATGGGTACACCTTTCAGTTTATATTTACATCAATCTTCATCGGCCAGCGCCGCTTGCAGCCTGGCTCGGAACACCTCTCCGGCCACCTCGCCCAAGGTCGGCCACACCTGCGTCAGCCAGCGCTTGCCCGCCTCGCTCACCGCCACATACGGCGCGTCGCGCGTGACGCAGGCCTGGCCAATCGCGATGACTTGCCCCGCATCTTCCAGGCCGCCCGCGATCATGGCGTCGATGGGCAAGGCGATCAGCTCGGCGGTCAAATGCGGGCGCAGCAGGCAGGCAGGCGCGATGATGGCGAACGACGCTTCCACATAATTCCAGCAATTGGTGGGCCAGTGGGCGTTTTTCACATTTTCCAGGAAGACAGCATCACTGAGCGTTTCCGGATGGGCTTGCGCCTGCGCATAAAAGGCGGCAAGGGCGACGAGTTGTGGCGGGGAAGTCCAGGTGGGCATCGGTCATTGATCCAGGCAAAGCCGCGCCAGGCTGGCGGCAGTGGCGGACTGTAACATGTTCAATTAACACGCTGAAACACCAATGAGCGAGGCATAATAATGGCCGCCGCCACTCTCGCCAGTCACAGCCATGCCAACCGCCTTTGAACTCTGGAAAGCCGAACTTTTAATTGTGGGTAACATCGTCCAGGATGACGATACCTCCACGCCACCCGATGAGGCCCATCGGCGCTTCCAGCGCTACTGCGCCATGCTCGATGCGCTGACGGGCACGGAAGGCGCGCAATACGCACTGGCCATTTTTCAATCCGTGCAGGCCGAGCACGACTACGGCGCCTATCAGACGGCCAACCGCGCCGCCTGGCGCTTCGGTGAAACAGTGTATTGCACGGCACTACTACAGGAACTGCCGCGCCTGATCACCAGCCTGCCCGACTGGGCTGGAGAATTTCTCGTCGGTATCGCCAACGGCGCCGGCACGCCCAGCGCCTCGACCATCACCTGCTTCAACACCGTGCTGGCCACCGCGCCACCAGCACATCAGGCGCTGATCGCGGCATTTATTGCACAGGAAGAAGACGACGGCTGGTTCGACCATTGCCCTGGTGTACTGGGGCATCCGTCAAGGCCGGGCGCCTTTCCACTCCCTGTCAACATCACTACTTGAGGAATATGCATGTCGGTCTACGCCATTACCATCCCCTGCTTTGCACAGATGCTGCGCTCCCTGACGACGCTGTTAAATAAAGGCGAGGAACGCGCCCAGACGCTGGGTTTCGATCCCCAAAATCTGCTCGACGCGCGGCTGGCGCCCGATATGCACACCCTGGCGCGCCAGGTGGAATTCACGTGTACCCAGGCGCAGGAAGCCGTGTGCCGGCTGACGCAGCAAGCGCTGCCCCGGCTCGCCACACCCGCCAACATGCCGCAAGCCAAGGCGCTGATCGAGGCCACCCTGGCGATGCTCGCCTCGGCGGACCGTGCAGCCATCGACGCTGGCGCGCAGCAGCCAGTGTCGATCACCCTGGCCGGTGGCCTGACCTTCGACATGACGGGCCAGGAATACGCGCTCAACTGGGCCACGCCGCAGTTCTATTTTCACCTGGTGACGGCGTATAACATCCTGCGCCATAACGGCGTGCCGCTTGGCAAGGCCGAGTATGTACAACATATGTTTGCGTATGCGCGCCAGCCATAACCACCAGGGCGCCATTGACGGCGAGCGCTACGCGGGCATCATGCCTGGCCACGCTGGCGGCGCCGGCTACCGGCTGTTCCTGCTGCCCGGCGAAGCCGATGCCCTGCCCTGGCAAGCCGCGCTCGACTGGGCCGCGGCACGCGATGCCTGCCTGCCGACGCGCAGCGAATTGGCCCTGCTGCACGCCAACTTGCGCCATGTCTTCCCGGACGCCTGGTACTGGTCGTCGGAAGCGGACGCCATCCTGCCCCGCATGGCCTGGAGCCACGATTTCGATAACGGCACCCAGTACAACTTTCGCAAAACCTACTCGGGCCGCGCCTGCGCCGTGCGCCGGGTCGCGCTGCCGCCATCGGCCGCCGCGCCCATCCCTTTACAGCAGGGCGAACGCTATGCCGGGCTGATCCTCGGCACGGATGGCGCGCCCGATTACCATCTGCTGTTGCAGCCGGAAAAGTGCGAGCTGGAGTACCAGCCATGGCAAGCCGCATCAGACTGGGCCGCCAGCCTGGGCCACAGCTTGCCGGATCGGCGCGAGCAGACCTTGCTGTATGCGACATTGAAAGATGCATTCCGGCCAAACTGGCACTGGTCGAGCGAATGGGGCGACATCGAGGACGAAGCCTGGTGCAAGGATTTTGACACGGGCGTCGCCTATCAGAACGCGCGAGAGTTTGACGGCTATGCGCGCTGCGTGCGCCGGGTGCTTGTATAGTGCGCGTTTGCTCAGCCGAGCTGTCCCATCAAGGAAAACCATGCTGTTATCACTCGACGATCCCCTCTGGCCCACCCTGGAAGGCGGCTACCGCATGCCTTACGACGTGGCCGAGGCGCTCAAGGCCATGCAGGCGGGCGAAGACGTGTGGCATGAGCTATGGGAAGAGTTGCACCACCAGGGCGACGTGGGCGTCGCCTCATATGCTGCCGTGCCCCAGCTCGTGCACATGTTGGGCGGCGCCGAGTCGCGCGAGGAAGATTTCTATGCGCTCATCGCCCTGATTGAAATCGAGCGCCACCGCCAGCACAATCCGCCTCTGCCGGACTGGCTGGCCGACAGCTACCGCGATGCCTGGGCGCAACTGCCCGCCATCGCCGCGCGCGACTTGCAGGGCCAGCTCGACCCCGTCATGCTGGAATCCGTGTTCGCCGTGCTGGCCCTGGCCAAGGGCAAGCTGCGGCTGGGCGCCGCCCTGATGCACATGGATAGCTCGGAAGTGGACGAGTGGCTGGAAGAGCATCTCGGCTGGTCCGAGGTCTACGGCAAGGACGCTTAAGAGTCAGAAACGCTCGTCGCGCAGCGCCGGCATCACCAGTTCGCGCACGAACGAGGCATTCGACAGGCTCAGCAAGGTGCGCACGACGGCGACGACATCATGCACGGGTATCAGCTCGCCTTCGCCCCGCGCGGCAGCGTCCGCCAGCGGCACGGACAAGCCGTCGTAGGTATTCAAGTAGCCCAGCTGCAGCACCGTCACGGCCAGCCCCTGTTCGCGGAAACCTTCGCGCAAGGCATCGGCGATGCCGTTCAGGGCGAATTTCGACGCGCTGAACGTCACTTCCGGGCGGCCGCTCTGGCGCAGGCCGGACGTCGAGCCCGTGAGTATCAGTTGCGGCTTGCTGCTGGCCAGCAAGCGCGGCACGAGGCGCTTGAGCAGTAATATCGTCGCAGTAATGTTGGTATTGACCATGTCGACGATGGCATCGTCCGCATCGTCGAGAAAAGCATACTCGTCGCTGAAGGCTTTTTCTTCCCACACGCCCAGGTTATAGATCACCGCGTCCAGCGCGGCGGGCGCTGCTCGCGCGATGCGTTCGACGGCCTCCGCCGGCGCCGCCAGGTCCGCCGCGATCCATTGCAGTTGCGTCCCCTGGCCTGCGGGCAAGTCGGCAGGTTGCTGGCGCGATACGCCGATGACGGCATGTCCGTCAGCGAGCAAGCCGTCCATCAGCGCGCGTCCCAGGCCCCGGCTGGCGCCCACGATCATGATATGCATACTGTGTCCTTTCCAATGAAGTCAACGCCGATGATAGCGGCGTTGTATTAAGCACAGCTGAGGCGGCTCCCCCTACGCGCGCGCCTGTCACAGCATTTACTCACGCGGCGGAAATGCGTATGCTAGATCTGGCAATCTCCGATAACACACAAGAACGAGACACATGCCTACTTCCGACACCGCCGCAAGCAACGCCGCAACGCGTCCCCTCACCCAGCAAGACTATAAAACCCTGTCGCTGGCCGCCCTCGGTGGCGCGCTGGAATTCTACGACTTCATCATCTTCGTCTTCTTCGCCAACGCCATCGGCCAGTTGTTCTTCCCGCCCGAAATGCCGGACTGGCTGCGTTTGCTGCAAACCTTCGGCATCTTCGCCGCCGGCTACGTCGTGCGTCCCCTGGGCGGCATCGTCATGGCCCACTTCGGCGACTTGCTGGGCCGCAAGCGCATGTTCACCCTGTCCATCCTGATGATGGCCGTGCCGACACTGCTGATTGGCCTGCTGCCCACCTACGCCACCATCGGCCTGGCCGCCCCGCTGCTGCTGCTCCTGATGCGCATCTTCCAGGGCGCGGCCGTGGGCGGCGAAGTGCCGGGCGCCTGGGTGTTTGTCTCCGAACACGTGCCCAGCCGCTTCACGGGTTTTGCCTGCGGCGTGCTGACGGCCGGTCTGACCGTCGGCATCCTGCTCGGTTCGCTGGTGGCGACGGGCTTGAACACCGTCTACACGCCGCAAGAAATCACCGATGGCGCCTGGCGCTATCCATTCCTGCTGGGCGGCATCTTCGGCTTTGGCGCCATGTATTTGCGCCGCTGGCTGCATGAAACGCCGGTCTTCGCGGAAATGCAGCAGCGCAAGGCCCTGGCCACGGAAATGCCTTTGAAATCCGTGCTGCGCAGCCACCGCGGCGCCGTCGTCGTGTCGATGCTGCTGACGTGGATGCTGTCGGCCGGCATCGTCGTCGTCATTTTGATGACGCCTGCCCTGCTGCAAAAGATCCACCACATCGCGCCGCGCACCACCCTGGTCGCCAATACCGTGGCCACCCTGTGCCTGGCTTTCGGCTGCATCATCGCCGGCATGCTGGCCGACCGCCTGGGCGGCAAACGCGTGATCTTCGTCGGTTCCGTGCTGCTGGCCATTTCCACGTACCTCTTCTACACCACCGTCGGCAGCCGCCCCGACCTGCTGCTGCCCCTGTACGCAATGACGGGCCTGTTCGTCGGCGTCGTCGGCGCCGTGCCCTACGTGCTGGTGCAAGCGTTCCCGGCCCAGGTGCGCTTCTCGGGACTGTCGTTTTCCTATAACTTGTCGTACGCCATTTTCGGCGGCCTGACACCCGTGGTCGTCACCCTCATGCTGAAGAACAACGTGCTGGGCCCCGCCTATTACGTGATCGGTGTGTGCGTGGTGGGCATGCTGACGGCACTGTTCATCAAGGACCAGCGGCAGACGGTGGGACGTTAAATCAGCCGCCAGCGAGCCAAGCCACCTTCGGGTGGCTTTTTTTTCGCCCTGATTTGTCGCGCTGCACCAAAATCTGAAAAGGCGTTTCACATCGCGGGATTTCAAACGGCAGACTCATCAATTAATGCTCTCACTTTTTGAAAATTCATTTCACATCCTGAAAAATCATAATTAAGTCGTTGAAAAAGAACGATTAAATTTAAGTTATATGTCTTATATAAGACTTGAAGATCGGCGCGAATAGGCCTACTATTTAGTCATGCAGTTTGCTTCGACAAGACGTTGTGGCGCACTCGGCGATTTTCTCAAACATAGCTTTTCTTTTTAGGAGATTCACATGTCCCAATATCAAGACGACATCAAGGCTGTTGCTGGTTTGAAAGACCAACAAGGTAGCGCCTGGAACGCCATCAATCCCGAGTCCGCCGCCCGCATGCGCGCGCAGAACAAGTTCAAGACCGGCCTGGACATCGCCAAGTACACGGCAAAGATCATGCGCAACGACATGGCCGCCTACGATGCGGACCCATCCAAGTACACCCAGTCGCTCGGTTGCTGGCATGGTTTCATCGGTCAACAGAAGATGATCTCGATCAAGAAACACTTCAACAGCACCGACCGCCGCTACCTCTACCTGTCCGGCTGGATGGTTGCCGCCCTGCGCTCCGAGTTCGGCCCGCTGCCAGACCAGTCGATGCACGAGAAAACCGCCGTCTCCGCCCTGATCAAGGAGCTGTACACCTTCCTGCGCCAGGCCGATGCCCGCGAACTGGGCGGCCTGTTCCGCCAGCTGGACGCGGCCCAAGGTGATGCCAAGCAAGCCATCCAGGCCAAGATCGACGGCCACGTGACCCACGTCGTGCCCATCATCGCCGACATCGATGCCGGTTTCGGCAATGCCGAAGCCACCTATTTGCTGGCGAAACAGTTCATCGAAGCGGGCGCCTGCTGCATCCAGATCGAAAACCAGGTGTCCGACGAGAAACAATGCGGCCACCAGGACGGTAAAGTCACGGTACCGCACGAAGACTTCCTGGCCAAGATCCGCGCCATCCGCTACGCCTTCCTGGAACTGGGCGTGGACGACGGCATCATCGTAGCCCGTACCGATTCGCTGGGCGCCGGCCTGACCAAGCAGATCGCCGTCACCAACGAGCCAGGCGACCTGGGCGACCAATACAACTCCTTCCTCGACTGCGAAGAAGTGTCGGCCGATGCGCTGGGCAATGGCGACGTCATCATCAAGCGCGAAGGCAAGCTGCTGCGTCCGAAACGCCTGCCGAGCAACCTGTTCCAGTTCCGCGCCGGTTCCGGCGAAGAGCGTTGCGTGCTCGACTGCATCACCTCCTTGCAAAACGGCGCGGACCTGCTGTGGATCGAAACGGAAAAACCGCATATCGCGCAAATCGGCGGCATGGTCAGCGAAATCCGCAAGGTCATCCCGAACGCCAAGCTGGTGTACAACAACAGCCCATCGTTCAACTGGACCCTGAACTTCCGCCAGCAAATCTTCGACGGCATGAAAGCGGCAGGCAAGGACGTGTCCGCCTACGACCGCGCCCAGCTGATGAGCGTGGAATACGACCAGACGGAACTGGCGATCGCCGCCGACGAGAAAATCCGCACCTTCCAGGCCGACTCGGCCCGCGAAGCCGGCATCTTCCACCACCTGATCACCCTGCCGACCTACCACACGGCAGCCTTGTCGACCGACAACCTGGCCAAGGAATACTTCGGCGACCAGGGCATGCTGGGCTACGTGGCCGGCGTGCAGCGCAAGGAAATCCGCCAGGGCATCGCCTGCGTGAAACATCAAAACATGTCCGGCTCGGACATCGGCGACGACCACAAGGATTACTTCAGCGGCGAAGCGGCGCTGAAGGCGGCTGGTAAGGACAATACGATGAACCAGTTCTGAGCTTTTGGTTTGGTTGTAGAGTGAAAAAGTCCGCTTTGGCGGGCTTTTTTCGTTAACCGAACGGCAATCCCGCTTGCTAAGGATGTGAATGCTTCATAGGCATACCGCGAAACGATAGCGCCAATGTCAACGGCAATCGATATCGTTCTGCCCGGCCGTGTTACTTCACCGCTGCAGTGCAGCCCCTTCCCGCATTTCCTCTATTTGCCGATGGCAGAGCCTTAAAAAATTCTGGATCATTTATTTCTCCGCAAAGTTTAATCTGGCGCAGCCGAAGATACGGTGGAGGGCGGGGATTGCCTACCGGCCCGGAATGAATGTATTGGGTCGCTATGGCAGGCTGGAAGCGGGTGTCCGTTATCCAGTGCCCCGCCTTTCTGCTGCCGGGTTTATGCAAGCGGCTGGCTGAAAATTGGCCGCACCGGAAAATATCCAGGATTTTTCCCGAAACCTCACCTGCAATATTGGCTTGACCGCCCTTGATTGGATTTCATCCTTCAAGATATGATGACAAAAAAATTAATTTTAGGAAACTTACACGATACATCGACATTCCGCTCCCGCACGTCAAAAGCTGAAGCGACATATTTTGCAACCGAGCGAGATACGCTCAATCAAAAACACTCACTACAAAGGATTTTCAAGCATGGCAAATGATTTGGACGAAGTAACTGGCCCGATAAATGAACAGGGGCGCGACATCAACGTCATCAGCAAGCAGATTTCCGTCCAAGTCGGCACCGGGTCGCTCATATTTGAAATCGCCCTGTGGGCGGTCCTTCCGCTGATCGGAGGCTTGGCGCTGATGACCGGTGCGCTGCCGCAAACGTACGGCTTGGCACTCCTGGTACTGGGGGCACTGCCGGGCCTGGTCTTCCTGTTCATGAAGATCTCCGCCCTGGCGTATCTGCGCAAGCTGCAGCAGAAAATCCAGGCCGACGCGTCACAGATCGACAATTACCTGGAACAGCGCGTCGTCGTCCTGAACAACGTGGTTGGCCTGGTCGCAAAAGCGATCGACCTCGACAAGGACGTGATGAAGTCGGTAGCAGCTTACCGGAGCGGACACAACGCCGATGCCGAACGCAATCAGGCATCCCAGAAAATCGACGGGATTTTTTCCCGCATCAGCCTGGCGTGCGAAGCCTACCCGGATCTGAAGGCACAAGCCGTCATCGCCGATGCCATGCGCCAGAACAGTTATCTGCAAAAGGAAGTGACCGCCGCGCGCACGCTGTATAACGATACCGTCGGCATGTGGAACCAGGACGTCTTTGCCTGGCCGACCAAGCAGATCGTAGCGGCGCGCCAAGGTTATACCACGCGCATTCCTTTCACTGCCTCCGCCGAAACCAAGGCTGCCGCCCGGAGCGTCTTCTTTTGATCAACGACGTCCATGAACCATTGGAGCAGTATTCTCTCCATTTCAAAAATGCTCACGCCAGCAATACGTCGGACTTTTTCGAAGACCTCGTGCGCCAGTCCGGCGTGGACGAGAACGCCAACATCGCGACGGTGCAGGAACTACGCGTGCTCGAAAAGCAGGCCGCGGGCGCCGGTTCCAGCAACAAATGGTGGCGTATCCTGCGCGGCGCCAGCATCGTGGCCGCGCTGCTGGCGGCACTCTATATTTACGCCTATCACGCATGGCCATGGCTCATGGTCCCGGCGATTGCGCTTGCCGTTGCGATTCCTACGCTCAACCGCATCATCAACGATTCCGACGCGCAGTTAAAGCGGCTGCAGGAAGCCTGCGACGAAAAGCGTGCCGTGGCCTGGGGCCAGATGGTGCCGCTGAACAGCCTGTACGACTGGGATATCGTGGCGAAGCTGATGCAACAAACAGTGCCTCGCATCGCATTCGACCCGTATTTCAGCAACGGCCGCATGGAAGAGCTGCGCAACAGCTTTGGCTGGTATGGCAATCTTGGTGACAACCACTCGATCCAGTTCTCGCACAGCGGCGTACTGAACGGCAACCCGTTCATTCTTGCACGCACCTTGTCACACTCGATAGGCAGCAAGACATACCATGGCTCGCTGGCCATCAGCTGGACGGAACAGTACCGCAATTCGCAAGGCAAATCGGAAACCAGAACCCGCCACGAAACTCTGCGGGCATCGATCGAGCGTCCGCTGCCCGAGTACGAAAACCAGACGTTTATCGTCTACGGCAACGAAGCGGCGCCGGATCTCGTGTTCAGCCGTCACCCGTCAAAACTTTCCCGCCTGGAGGACGGCTTCTTCGACAAATGGCGGAAGAATCGCGCCATCAAGAAGCTGGAGGAAAAGTCCCGCGATGTCGACGAGGGGCATAATTTTACGGTGATGGCCAACCGCGAATTCGACGCCTTGTTCGATGCGACGGACCGCAACCATGAAGTACAGTTCCGGCTGTTGTTCACGCCGTTGGCGCAACAGGAAATGCTCAAGCTGCTCAAGGATAGTCAAACAGGTTTTGGCGACACATTCGTATTCGAAAAAACCCGCATGATCAACGTGCTGGAATCGGGACATATGCGCGCTACCGATATCAGCGGGGCCCCGGAGAAATTTTTTGCCTACGAACTGGCCCAGGCGCGCATGTTTTTCAACGCCTATCACAACGATTTCTTCAAGTCGTTCTACTTTGGGATCGCCCCGCTGCTTGCCATTCCATTGTACCAACAGCATCGGCCGCACTCGGACATCTATCAAGACACGTATTCGCACAAACCCTGTTTCTGGGAGCATGAAGCGATTGCCAATTACCACGGCGAGGCGATGTTCAAGCATCCCGAGTGCGTCACGCGAAGTATCCTGAAGACATCCATGCAACAGGAGGCCGACGGATCGCAGAAAGTGCATGTAAAGGCCAGCGGCTTCCGCAGCGTCGCGCGCACCCACTACGTCTCGGTCAGAGGCGGAGATGGCCGCTCCCATCAGGTTCCAGTGCATTGGGACGAGTACTTCGAGGTCGAGAATAGCGCCAGCATGCTGGTAAAGGAAACGGCTTCGCCAGGCAACACTGCAACGGATGATGTCGCGTTGCCGCCGGCGTTTTCACAGCGTGGTATCGATGCCGAAAGGACTGTGCTTCGCCGGTCGATTCTTTCGGCGGTTTTGGCTGGTTAGGGCACCTTCGCGGATTACAGTGGCAGAAGTTGGCCGCTTTAGTATGAAATCACAAAGGAGCTCGTGGAATCACGGGCTTTTTTGCTTTGTGGGTGCCAGGGTCAGGTCCGCTATTTGGACACGGACTGATGCATGATGCGTTGGATGCTGTAGAAGATTGCTCAGTCGAAGACTTGATTAGAACCACGAACGCGCGCCGAGGACGTGCGTTCGTTGTTCTAACTGAGCCAGCTTCTGCAGTGCTCAATGTATCAGCCCATGTCCAAATGGCAGACCTGACCCCGGCCCTTGGGCGGCGTCGCCGTCGGTTTCCTGTTCTACATGCTGTGCGCCGCCTTCGGCATTACCGCCTTTATGTTTGCCGTGCCCTACGCCTACGATGCGCTGCGCTTCGGCGCCGCCTATTTGCTGTACTTGGCCTGGCAAGCCGTCAAGCCGGGCGGACGCTCCGCCTTCGCCGGGCGCGATTTACCTGTCGATGGGCCGCGCAAACTGTTTCTCATGGGCTTGAGTACGAATCTGACCAATCCCAAGATTGCCGTCATGTATCTATCGCTGCTGCCGCAATTCATCACGCCGGGGCATGGGAGTGTGCTGACGCAGTCTTTGCTGCTGGGGAGCGTGCAGATTTCTGTGAGCTTGGTGGTGAATGCGGGGATTGCGGTGATGGCGGGGTCGATTGCGGGGTTTCTGGCTCAGCGGCCGAGTTGGGTGGTGGTGCAACGGTGGATGATTAGGGCGTGTTGACGGGGGTGGCGGTGAAGATGGCGACTGAGGGGAGGAAGTAAGGAGGCTAACTCTGAGGAGCCAGCAACGGGAGGAAGATTTTCCTAGGCAAGAAAGCGCACCAGCACCGCGTTTGCCAGCGCCTCGCGAGTAAAGCCCGCATTCGTTACCTCGAAACAAGTCCTCACCAGCTCATTGCATCACAGGAATTACTTTATCAAAATAATGCTTGATCTTTCGAGTAATTGATTTGGCCGCGGCACTGGAAAAGCAATGTATTCACGACAATGCACCATAACCTCATTTCCAGATGCATGTGCAGCCATTAAATCCGCGTCCAAATATCCATTTTGGGACAAAAAATCGGAAATGGTTTGACCTGTGTTCGCCGTTGCCACGTATTCAATCAAGTCTGCTAACTCAGGAGACCAGCAAAATCGATATGGTGTAGTTGGAATTATTCGAACAACATGATTATCATCACTCGCGTAATTCCGTGCAGTATCCCAGGAACTTGAAACGAAAAGTGCTTGGCTACGATATTTTATACCAAAGTGCTGCTCAAACCATCGATCCGCTTCATCATGCAAGTGCTTGGACATGTTTCGTGGCAAACGGTCCATCCGCGTTTTATGCACAATAGGTGAGACAATTTTATCTGTGTCTGATATCCCACGATAAAACTCTAATGTCTCAAAAGAAGAAATCATATTTTTAGCATTTTCCATATAAATTAAAATCTATTCTTACCATATCGATATTTCTCAGTTGACCCAGAGTACTGTTCATTGGACGGCGAATTAGACAATAACCGCTGCGCCTCAATTAGTAAGTTTGTTAACAATTGATCCCGTTTTTGGAAATTCTGCAAAATTTCTGCATCTCGTTGCTCCGGTTCAGCTAGTTGCTCCCCCATTTTAACAAACACATTAACACCGGGCAATAGTGAGAGAAAGATGGTTCTTGCCTGCAATGGGCGGAGCGTAGTAGGTTTCATACCAACTCGTGCCAGTACAAGAAACTCATCAATTGAGATATCGACCTCGGGCGTCATGCGGAAGTCGAACACCCTAGAGATATCTCGCTGCAACTTTCGATCAATCGGCAGGGAAACGCTTTCGACGCTGTATCGCTCTGAGCAAGCCGAAAAAAATCCGTACCAAACTAATAGAGAGTCATACATACCCAAATAACGACTCAGGACCTTGATATAACGCATTGAACCAACAAGAATTCTATTTGCAAAGAAAGCGATGGTAACTGTGTCAATGAGGTTGCTGTGCGGTCGATCTTGTATCGTTTCAACAATTTTTTGGAATGCATCCATTCGTCCATCAAAGTCACCTGACAAAGCATTAAGCGAATCAGCAATATGAGGATGAAATTCAAGAAGATAATCGCAAATTTGTTTATCATTGATCAAAAATGACGAGCCCCCCCCAAGAACAGCTCGAATATCCAGAAATCTATCTGAGATGTTTTCAATACCTTCGGAACGTAGAAGGCCAGCAAGGAAACGTATTGTTTCAAATAGCTGTGCACTCGACTCCGCAAGAATACTGCCTGGCAACATATTCCACTTCTCTGAAATTTTTGATGAATGAATATTTGGATATAAAATACCTGAGCGTGCGAGTGAAAATGTTAAAGTCCGCCGACACAGTGCATAAGTTGGCTCCTTATCGTTTAGACGGTTCATCACGATTATGGACGCCGCCTCAGTAAAAGCAAGGGAGCTCCAAAATTTCAACGGAGCTACCACTTTTATCGATGGAGTAGTTTTTGCTTTACGTGTTCGTGTTAGCGTACTCTTGTGCGGAATGGTAGAACTATTTACCACATGCACGTGTGCCGAAATTGGAGACCATGAAGGATAATACGTCGCCACATCTGCGAAGAAACTCTCCTGATCATCGTTGTGTGGAACAATGATGCATGGAAGGTCACCTTCCGAATTTTCGTCGTAAAAACACTCATGAAGTCGAGGAGCGCTTGCACCACTTGCAGTAAACAAATCCTGAGGTGTAGCCGACTTACTCTGGGTTAAACCGAAAATTTCAGCCGTGCTTAAATTTTTCCGTGTAAACATCTTATTTTTTCCTAAATAGATCGCCAAGCCCAGGGTTAGGCTTTGGGGCAGAGAGCCTCGCAATGGCACTTTCCAGGTAACCAGGGATGCTGCCAGTATAGTAGACATGTACAGATGTCCGACCGCGCAGAACAGCGGTGTACGCTAGTCTTTTCTGAACTGATCCCATTTTATAGAGTGCTTCACAGCCAGCTACGTGAACAGCTCGAAATTCAAGACCCTTGGCACTGTGCATAGTCTCCGCGCGAATTTGGTCTGTATCAAAGTCGGATGAGGACAACGCCAATATGGCTTTGAAGTTCTCAAGCTGGTCACGCTTTGGGAATAGGACGCCAATCAGTTCTTCAGGGTATAGATCGACCTGAGATTTCAACCTGGAAATTATCGAACTGATCTGCTCATCGAAATTTGCACAAATAACTGGTGTGACAGACGAAGGGAGCACTGTCTCATCGTACCTACACTCCCCATGCACTGGAGCAAAGCTTGCGGAATCTTTTAATATCCCATCAGCCACTTTGCAAATATTCAGGCCACTACGATAATGGTACTTTAGCGTGATTACTTTATTTTCAACCAGTGACTCGAGCAGGCCTGGCGTATGCGTAGTCCGATAGATTGACTGCCTTGAATCCGCTACAAGAATTAATCTATCACAGAGCCTGCGCAACACTAAAAGCTCAGTATCCATATAGTCTTGACTCTCATCAATAAGCAACGCCTCAAATGGCGGACTTATATTTTTCTCATCAACCAGAGATTTAACACGCCCAGCCAAGATTGCTCGGTCTGTTTCAAAGTCATTGGTCAAATCTAATTTAACATTATACTCATCTAGAATCTCGCGAAAAAACTGCATCCCAGTAATCACATGCTCGCGCGGAACGCCATACTTTTCACAACCTTCCTGTACAAATCGTTTAAGACTAGACGTGAAAACCACAATCTTAAAAGAATGGATATCTTTCAGTTTAAACCACAATGCTCGCAGCAAAAGAATATTCGTCTTACCCGATCCGGCCGGTCCACGGATCAAAAAACTGTCCGCCTCGTCCATATTCAGTACCGCGCTCGACTGCTCTTCATCGAGCTGTGATTCGCCAATCCAAAATGTACCGTGCATATTTTCCTCAGTCCGGTTAATCCGAAAGCATCTGGTCAGCTACCTGCAACAAACAAGTCTGGATGAGGCGAACGGTTGACTCAACAGTTAGCATTTCATTCCATTTAGCTTCAAACAAATCCGGTCGAGACTCTGTAGTTGCCAATATTGACATTGTGGTTGCTTGCTCAAACTCTTGATTTATCGATAGTTCAACAGTTATCGTCAATGGTTCATCGAATCCACCAGCAGTTAAATGCGGTTCGAAACTATACTTAGTCTGATATGAAGATTCAGACAGCGAGCTTTCGTGTGCTCCAAATCTGGATGGAAATATATTCGAACTAAGAAGATATTGACGAATTTCCTTGAATACGCTTAATTGCAGCTGCCAAAGTTGATTTACTCGATCATTAGCAGGCGGCACGGCTGCCTGAGCTTTTTCCATAGCGTGCTTTTCCTGCTTAAGAATTAATTTCAACCGAATTGCTTTTTGTTGATATTCCAACTCTGTCTGCGTTTCAATAGGCCCTTTGAAACTCTCCCAATTGACTAATTCCAACCGCTCGCGCCAGTTTTTGACAAGACAACACTTACTGAGCGCAACAATCCAAGGCTCACAATCAGTCGCTTCAATAATTGGAGTGTGAAGCTTTACGGAGTCAAATAATTTTGCGGGGGGCTGATCAATCCCAGTATAAAGCGGCTCTTTCATTATGAGGTCATGGAGTGTGGCCCCAATTTGATAAAAAGTTATCGCATTCCAAGCTTCACTATCGTCAGATTCCTCAGTCCTCCAAACAAACTCCGGAGGGCTATATCGTGTTGTGGCCACGAATTTTTCACCGGAAATTCGTGGATCATCAATCGATGGAATCGTGAGTACAACACCAAGATCTAAGAGAGTCAAGTGCGTATAGTCATCGCTAACGACTATGTTCGCCGGTTTGATATCGCGATGCACAAGGTCATAGCTTGTCAAAACTTCAGCCGCACTAGCAAGTTGGCGAACAAGACCCGGAATTGCTGACCGTGGGACATCGGAAATTATCTTGTCCAGTGATTTTCCTGGAATCAATTCCATTACTACAAAAAGGGTTTCAAGCTCTTCGCTATATCCACCATCAAAAATCTGTACTAAATTGGGGTGAACTTTGCTTCCACGCAATTGAAGTTGCAGATCCAGTCGACGCATCCCTTCGTCTACGCCGTTGCGCTTAAGAACATCCGGGAAGAAGAATTTAATAGCTACGCAGTCTTCCCCACATGTGCCAGCATAGACGATCCCGTCTGCGCCCTCGCCAATATCCTCACCAATTTGGTATTCATGAAATGACTGTCCAGTTAGTCCCCTAACATCTGGCATTTTTGTGGCCTTATCGGTGAGGGCGATGATACGCACGAGTGCTAAGTTTACGAACCTAGACTTCGTTCGACGAATTAGAGATGCTAAAGATTTAGTATTGTTGAAATTCTACCCTTTGCTACGAATGCAATGGGGAAATATTTTTCCTCTTTTTAAACCTATGAAAAAGGGCCATCGAAGCACTCCGTTGCATAATTGTGTGCGAAACTAGTAAGCTAGAATCAGGCCTGTCATTTAGAAAGAAGCTGGTGCATTGGATGCCGTAGAAGCTTGCTGAGTCGAAACCTAATTAGAACCACGAACGCGCGCCGCAGGCGCGCGGGGCTGCCGCGCAGCGGCAGCAGTTGGTCGATTCGGAGAGGGCCGGGCCGGTAGGCCCGCCCCTTCGAATCCCCCGCGCAGGGCGCGCAGGCGCCCTGCTTCTCTCTGCGTACAGACGAAAAAAAAGCTACCCGAGGGTAGCTTTTTCTTTTTCGTCTGTGGCGGAGAGAGGGGGATTCGAACCCCCGATAGAGTATTACCCTATACACGCTTTCCAGGCGTGCGCCTTCAGCCGCTCAGCCATCTCTCCTGAAGGCAATGCGCGCGTCTTGCTTGCTCACATTGTGTACTGCATATCGCTTGTCGCGAAGCCGCAGATTATAGCAAAGATTCTACGGACTGCCAAAGTTATTTACCCAGAGGTAAAAGTTGGGCCAGGCCCGCCGGAAGGATGCGCCCTGGTGCTGCGCACAGCCCTTCCCGAGGCACTGGCCTGTCTGTTAAGACGCTTCCTTCAACTGCTCCAGGATGGCCGGGTTTTCCAGAGTCGAGACGTCTTGCGTGATCGTCTCGCCCTTGGCCAGCACGCGCAGCAGGCGGCGCATGATTTTGCCGGAGCGGGTTTTCGGCAAGTTGTCGCCGAAACGGATTTCCTTCGGTTTCGCGATCGGGCCGATTTCCTTGCCGACCCAGTTGCGCAGCTCCAGGGCCAGCTTCTTGGCTTCCTCGCCTGTCGGACGCGCTTGCTTGAGCACCACGAAGGCGCAGATCGATTCGCCTGTCGTGTCGTCCGGACGGCCCACCACGGCGGCCTCGGCCACCAGCGGGTTGGCGACCAGGGCCGATTCGATTTCCATCGTGCCCATGCGGTGGCCCGACACGTTCAGCACGTCATCGATGCGGCCCGTAATGGTGAAGTAGCCCGTGTCCTTGTTGCGGATGGCTCCGTCGCCGGCCAGGTACATCTTGCCGCCCAGTTCTTCCGGGAAGTAGCTGGACTTGAAACGCTCGGGGTTGTTCCAGATCGTGCGGATCATCGATGGCCATGGACGTTTTACCACCAAAATACCGCCCTGGCCGTTCGGCACGTCCTGGCCCGCTTCGTCGACGATGGCGGCCATGATACCCGGCAATGGCAGGGTGCAGGAACCTGGCACCATCGGCGTGGCGCCCGGCAATGGGGTGATCATGTGGCCGCCCGTTTCCGTTTGCCAGAAGGTATCGACGATCGGGCATTTCTCGCCGCCGATATTCTTGTAGTACCACATCCACGCTTCCGGATTGATCGGCTCGCCGACCGTGCCCAGCAGGCGCAGGCTGGTCAGGTCGTAGTTGCCTGGATGGACTTTCGGGTCCACGTCGGCCGCCTTGATCAGCGAACGGATGGCCGTTGGCGCCGTGTAGAAAATGCTGACGTTGTGCTTCTTGATGGTTTCCCAGAAACGGCCCGCATTCGGGTAGGTAGGGATGCCTTCGAACACCACTTGCGTGGCGCCCACGGCCATTGGGCCATACGCGATGTAGCTGTGGCCCGTCACCCAGCCGATGTCGGCCGTGCACCAGAACACGTCGTCCGGCTTGATATCGAAGCTCCACTTCATCGTCAGCGCGGCCCACAGCAGGTAGCCACCGCTCGAGTGCTGCACGCCCTTCGGCGTGCCCGTCGAACCGGAGGTGTACAAGATAAACAGTGGATGCTCGGCATCGACCCATTCCGGCTCGCATTGCGCCGACTGGCCTTCGACCAGGTCGTGCAACCACGTGTCGCGGCCGGCCACCATCGGCAAGTCGCTGCCCGTACGTTTATACACGATGACGTTTTTCACGGAGTCGCAGCCGCCCAGCGCCAGCGCTTCGTCGACGATGGATTTCAATGGCAATTTCTTGCCACCGCGCAATTGCTCGTCGCCCGTGATGACGGCCACGGCGCCCGCATCGATGATGCGCTCCTGCAGGGATTTTGCCGAGAAGCCGCCGAACACGACCGAGTGGGTGGCGCCGATGCGCGCGCAGGCTTGCATTGCGGCAACGCCTTCGACGGACATCGACATATAGATGATCACGCGGTCGCCCTTGGCGATGCCCTTGGCTTTCAGGCCGTTGGCGAACTTGCAGACTTTTTCGTGCAGCTCTTTATATGTTGCCCTGGTGACGGTGCCATCGTCCGCTTCGAATATGATGGCCGTCTTTTCGCCCAGGCCATTTTCGATATTGCGGTCCAGGCAGTTGTACGATACGTTCAGCTGGCCGTCTTCGAACCATTTGTAGAACGGTGCATTGTCTTCGTTCAGGGTGCGGGTGAACGGTTTCTTCCAGCTCAGGTTTTCGCGCGCCAGCTTGGCCCAGAAGCCTTCATAGTCGGTTTCCGCCTCTTTCACCATGGCGCGGTAGGCGTCCATGCCGGAAATGGTGGCCTGTGCGGCAAACGCCGCCGACGGGTCAAATACGCGCGACTCTTCCGGTCCCTGCTGTTCCGTGCCCTGCCCTTGGTTTTCTGTAGCGCTCATGCTTGTCTCCAGTGTAGTAATTGTTTGCTAACACGATAGACCCCGTGTCTTACGGACGCCTTACATGTCGCGTTTATGCAGCGTTTTACCCCTATCAAGGCTAACCATAAGCGCCTTCGGCAATGGGAGTCAAGGGGACGCCGTACAGTATTTTCACTGGGAAAATGCATGCGGCACCGAAGGTTCAATACCACTTCGTGTTTCATCAAACCTAATAATCAGGAGCAAGGCCATGCGCAGTAATCAGCAGCAAGTGTAAAATGTCGGGCATACCAAAAATTGGTATTTACTCCCCCAGGAAACCCCACATGATCGACCACCTACCACCGTCATCCAAACATACCAAGCTGCACCCGCTGTCCTCCTTCATCTTCATGTCGCGCTGGCTGCAGTTGCCGCTGTACCTGGGCCTGATCCTCGCACAATGCGTGTATGTCTTCCATTTCTGGGTGGAATTGTCCGACTTGATCGGCGCCGTGTTCGGCAATGATGCAGCCCTGCAGCACGTGCTGACGGCCGTTGCCGTGCCGGGCAGCGCCCTGCCGACCAAACTCAATGAAGCGACCATCATGCTGGTGGTATTAGGCCTGATCGACGTCGTCATGATTTCGAACCTGCTGATCATGGTCATTATTGGCGGCTACGAAACCTTCGTTTCGCGCATGCACCTCGATGACCACCCAGACCAGCCGGAATGGTTGTCGCACGTCAATGCTTCCGTGCTGAAGACGAAATTGGCGATGGCCATCATCGGCATCTCGTCCATCCACCTGTTGAAGACATTTATCAATGCCAATTCCTACAAGATGGAAGTGATCATTGCGCAAACGGTAATCCACATGGTCTTCATCATTTCGGCCATGGCCATTGCGTACACCGACCGCATCATGACGGTAACCCAGAACCAGGCACGACCGCATTAAGGAGCGCTCCTGCACTACCGTACTAATTAGCAAGCAGCACCAAGCATCAAGTAACTAGCATCAAAGTCTTACCCTTCTTATCCACCGCGAGAACACCATGACTGTCATAAAGCAAGAAGACCTGATCGAATCCGTCGCCGCAGCGTTGCAGTACATTAGCTACTACCACCCTGCTGATTACATCGAGCACCTGGCGCGCGCCTACGCGGCCGAGCAAAGCCCGGCGGCAAAAGATGCGATCGCGCAAATCCTGACCAACTCGCGCATGTGCGCGGAAGGCAAGCGTCCTATCTGCCAGGACACGGGTATCGTCAACGTCTTCCTGAAAATCGGCATGGGCGTGCGCTTCGAAGGTTTCAGCGGCACCGTCACCGACGCCGTCAACGAAGGCGTGCGCCGCGCGTACAACTTCGACGACAACAAGCTGCGCGCTTCCATCGTGGCCGACCCGCATTTCGACCGCAAGAACACCAAGGACAACACGCCAGCCGTCGTGCACATGGAATTGGTTGAAGGCAATACCGTCGACGTGAAAGTGGCTGCCAAGGGCGGCGGCTCGGAAAACAAATCCAAGATGATCATGATGAACCCGTCCGATTCGCTGGTGGACTGGGTCATGAAGACCGTGCCGACCATGGGCGCCGGCTGGTGCCCGCCTGGCATGCTGGGCATCGGCATCGGCGGCACGGCCGAAAAAGCCATGCTGATGGCAAAAGAAGTGTTGATGGAAGACATCGACATGTTTGAGCTGAAACAACGCGGCCCGCAGAACAAGCTGGAAGAACTGCGTATCGAGCTGTGCGACAAGATCAACTCGCTGGGCATCGGCGCGCAAGGCCTGGGCGGCCTGACGACCGTGCTCGACGTGAAAATCATGATGCACCCGACGCACGCCGCGTCGAAGCCGGTCGCCATGATCCCGAACTGCGCCGCCACGCGCCACGGCCACTTCGTGCTCGACGGCTCGGGCCCGGCCTACATGGAACCGCCATCGCTGTCGTCGTGGCCGGAAGTGCACTGGACGCCGGACACGGAAAAATCCAAGCGCGTCGACCTGAACACCCTGACGAAAGAAGAAGTCGCTTCGTGGACGCCGGGCCAGACCTTGCTGTTGAACGGCAAGATGCTGACGGGCCGCGACGCCGCACACAAGCGCATCCAGGACATGCTGGCCAAGGGCGAAGAGTTGCCGGTCGATTTCAAGAACCGCGTCATTTACTACGTCGGCCCCGTCGACCCGGTGCGCGACGAAGCCGTCGGACCAGCCGGCCCGACGACCGCCACGCGCATGGACAAGTTCACCGACATGATGCTGGAAAAGACGGGCTTGATCGCCATGATCGGCAAGGCCGAACGCGGTCCGGTCGCCATCGAATCGATCCAGAAGCACCAGTCGGCCTATTTGATGGCCGTGGGCGGCGCCGCCTATCTGGTGTCGAAAGCCATCAAGCACGCCAAGGTGCTGGGCTTTGCCGACATGGGCATGGAAGCGATCTACGAATTCGACGTGGTCGACATGCCGGTGACGGTGGCCGTGGATGCGAAAGGCACCTCGGTGCACAACACGGGCCCGAAAGAGTGGCAGGCGAAGATCGAGCAACTCAATAGCGTCAGCAAGATTCCCGTGACGGTCGCTTAAACAAGCACTACCATAGACGCCGCGCGGCAACATCAGCGCGGCGTTTTTTATCTTCCCCGGTTCCCTATGACTTCTATTGCAAGCACTGCCCGCCCAGACGCGCCCATCGGCATTTTTGACTCCGGCGTGGGCGGCCTGTCGGTGCTGCGCCATATCCGCGCGCAGCTGCCGCAGGAAGACCTGATTTACTTTGCCGATTCCGGCTATGCGCCGTATGGCGACAAGACGGAACAGCAAGTGGTCGACCGTTCGCTGGCGATCACCGCCTTTTTATTGCAGCAAGGCGCGAAGGCGCTGGTCGTGGCATGCAACACGGCCACCATCGCCGCCATCAAGGCGCTGCGCGCGCGCTATCCCGACCTGCCCATCGTCGGCGTCGAACCGGGATTGAAACCGGCGGCCGCCATCAGCCGCAATGGCAAGATCGCCGTGCTGGCGACGGAACGCGCCTTGCGCGGCGACAAGCTGCTGGCCCTGCGCGAACAGGTGAGCGCCGCCACGGGCGCCACGTTCATCTTGCAGCCCTGCATCGGCCTGGCCGACCGCATCGAACAGTGCGAACTGGGCACCGATCCGCAGGACGCCACCAGCGCCATGCTGGAACGCTACATCGCCCCCATGCTGGAACAAGGCGTCGACACGCTGGTGCTCGGCTGCACGCACTACCTGTTCGTACAGGACGCCATCGAACGCACGGTGCGCGCCCACACGCAGGAACAGATCACCCTGGTGGACACGGGCGACGCCGTGGCGCGCCAGCTGGCCCGTCTGCTCGATGCGGCAAGCTTGCGCCGCATTAACAATGACGCACCACGGCTGCAAGGCTACACGACGGCCAAGGTCGAATCCCTGGCGAAAGCCTTCGCCGGTTTGCTGGACTTGCAGCCGCCTGTCGCACACCTATCCGTGTGAGCGGTGGGAGCAAAAGCGACCGTTTTCATGCAATCTTTCGATTCTTTAAAAAAGACTGCATTTAGATTTGCCACTTTGCCGAGTTCTTTGTATAATTCGGCACCTGTTCAGCAAAACAGCTAAACAGGTAAGTAAGACAGTGGTGGCTGTAGCTCAGTTGGTAGAGTCCAGGATTGTGATTCCTGTTGTCGTGGGTTCGAGCCCCATCAGCCACCCCACAGAATAAAGAAGAGCCCGGTTTTCGAACCGGGCTTTTTCTATTCCGGCGCCGCCTTTATTTCTTCAGCGATACCTACCCCGGTATCGCTTCCTGCAAAAAATTCATTAGTGCAAATTTGACCATCGCCCTACTCTGGGGTGCGGCCTGGACCGCCCCATAAAAACAGTACGGAGACAACGATGAAGCATATCCTGGCAGCACTGTGCCTGATGTTCTGCGCCCAAGCGCAGGCGATCAACCTGACGGGGGTGCCGAACGCGCACGACCCCGGCACCCTCACGCGCGACGGCGACACGTATTTCAATTTCACGACGGGCGACGGCATCTGGTATTCCACCTCGACGGACCTGCTGAAATGGTCGGCCGGCCCCGCGCCCGTGTTCAGCACGCCGCCGGCCTGGATCGCCAATAAAATCCCCAACTTCAGCGGCTCGTACTGGGCGCCCGACGTGATCCACATGAACGGCTACTATTACCTGTATTACTCGGTCTCCACCTTCGGCACCTCCGTGTCGGCCATCGGCGTGGCCCGCTCCGCCTCGCTGAAAAACCCCAGCTGGACGGACCTGGGCATCGTGGTGCAATCGTATGGGGGCGGTGCGGAAATCAATGCCATCGACCCGGCCCTGTTCCGCGATCATGACGGCAAGGTCTACATGTCGTACGGCTCGTTCTTTGGCGGCATCGGCGTGACGGAAATCAACCAGGCCACGGGCAAGACGAGCGGCAACGTCACCACCATCCTCGGTGGCGGCGGCAAGGATATCGAAGCGCCCTACATCACGCACGACGGCGAGTATTACTATCTGTTCGTCAACCGCGGCAAATGCTGCCAGGGCGCGGCCAGCACGTATTACGTGGAAGTGCAGCGCGCCAGCAGCGTGACGGGGCCGTACAGCGGCACGCGCACGCTGCTGCCTAACCTCGATGGCAAGTACAAGGGACCGGGCCATATCGGCGTGCTCAAGCAGGATGGCTGCAACTACACCTCGATCCACTACTACGACGTCAACGACAATGGCGCGGCCAAGCTCGACATTTTGAAGATGACGTATGACAGCGGCTGGCCCAGCCTGACGCGCAATTTCTCTGTCGCCAGCTGCGGCGGCATCTCGGACGGCCCCACGGTGCTACGCTCGCGCTTGAGCGGCAAGGCGCTCGCCGTGGCGGGCGCCGGCACGGCGAATGGCGCACTGGTGCAGCAGCAAACTTATACGGGAGCAAAACACCAGCAATGGTATGTGGTGGGACACGGCGATGGCTACTATAGCCTGATCAATGCGAACAGCCTGCTGGGCCTGGACGACTACAACAATTCGACCACGGCCGGCACGAATATCGCGCAATGGAGCTACTGGGGCGGACTGGGCCAGCAATGGCGCTTCGCCGGTCCCGCTGCCGGCTACCAGACGATCAGCAACCGCTACAGCAACCTGACCCTGGACGTACTCAACCTGAGCACGGCGGAAAACGCGCAGATCATCCAGTGGAATCTGACCAACGCGAACAACCAGCAGTGGTCTCTGAGCCGGCCGTAGGATCGGGAACTAGCCCGCCAGCACCGACTGCACCGTCGTCGCCAGGTCGTCCAGGCGCACGGGTTTCACGAGGAAGTGGCGGAAGCCCACGGCCAGCGCATCTTCCATGTACATGGGCAGGCTGTGGCCCGTGACGGCGATTAGCACGGCGTTGGCCGTCTCGGGATTGTGGTGCAGGCGGCGGCCGATTTCGATGCCGCTGATGCCGGGCATTTCGATGTCGAGGTAGACGGCATCGGGCACGCACAGCTTGACTTGCTCGACGGCCATCTGCCAGTTGCGCACCACCACAGCGTGGTGGCCCAGCGCTTCAAGCAGCATGGCCAGCGATTCGCCCACCTCCTGGTTGTCGTCGACCACCAGCAGATTCAATTTGCGCGCAGCACTTGCCGGCTGGTCGCCCTGACGGCGTTCCACGGGGGGATTGCCTGGTGTCGTTTCAGTTGTCTGGCTCATTGTACGTTTACGTCTGACGGCTGCAAAAGCGGGAGTATACAAGAAGCGCGCACAATGCCGCCGCACCCGAGCACTGGTGCCAGGCGGCAATCCAAGCCGCCCGCTGTACCGGGCCAGCAACACTTCTCCGCCCGCAGGCAGCCATATGGCCACTACGCAATATTCGCAATTGACGGATAAAATGAGAATCATTATCATTATCATCCCCTTGCGCCGGATATCCACGCCACGATGTTGTCGCGCCGCCCGATTGCCCGCGCAAACATTGTCATTACGGAGATCCATGCATGGCTGCCACACCTTTCACACTGCCCTTTTCGCTGCGCCCGTGCGCGCTGGCCATCGCCCTCGCCTGCCTGGGCGTTTCTTTTTCCGCGCAGGCACAGGAGACCAATACAGCCAATACCGCCGATAACGCCGGTCCCATCCTCGAATCCATCCAGGTCAGCAGCAATCTGCTGGGCACCAGCATGGCCGCCAGCACGAAGAATTTCGCGGGAGCCCGCACGGTGGTGCAAAAGGATGACATCGAGAACTCGGGCGCTACCAGCCTCAGCGATGTGATGCGCCGCATTCCCGGCGTGCAGATCAGCGACAACTCGGGCAGCGCCGGCAGCGCCATTTCACTGAACATCGGCGTGCGCGGCCTGGCCGGACGCTATTCGCCGCGCAGCACAGTCTTGCTGGACGGCATCCCGATGTCGGTGGCGCCGTATGGCCAGCCGCAACTGTCATTCGCGCCCGTCAGCCTGGCCAATGTCGAGACGGTCGACGTGGTGCGCGGCGGCGGCGCCGTGCGCTTCGGCCCGCAAAACGTGGGCGGCATCATCAACTTCAAGACACGCCGCGTGCCCACCACGCCAGGCATCACGGGCGACGCTACCGTACGCTACAACTCGTACAGCGAAGTGGGCCACAATACGCAGGCCAGCGTCTTTGCCGGCACCCAGCTCGATAGCGGCCTGGGCCTTGCCGTGCTGTATTCCGGCATCCGCGGCAGCGACTGGCGCGTGGGCAGCGATGAGAAGGTCAACGACTTCGCCCTGAAATTCCGCTACGACCTGAGCCCGACGGCCGAGGTGTACGCCAAGCTGTCCTACTACGACGTGACGTCGCGTACACCGGGCGGCCTGACGGCCGCCCAGTACAAGGCAGACCCGTTCCAAAACACGCGCCCGACCGATTACTGGAGCGGCGAGCGCAAGGCCTTCGACATCGGCTACCTGAACGCCATTTCCAGCACGCAGGAATTCGAAGTGCGCGCTTATTACAACAAGAGCTCGCGCGAAAGCACCCTGATCAACGCTGGCCGCACGGGCCTGGGCCGCCAGCCGCGCAACTATGAAACGACGGCCATCGAGCCGCGCTACACGCAGCGCTTCACGACCGGCAAGGTATCGCAGGACATCACCGTCGGCTATCGCTACCTGGCCGAACGGGCCGACGAGACCATCTACAACATCGTCATCGCCAGCGGCGTAAAGCAAAATCCGACGCGCTTCGCCGACAATTCCACCGATGCGCAAGCCGTGTATATCGACGACAAGATCGCCATCGATGCCTGGCGCATCACGCCCGGCGTGCGCTATGAACACATCAAGACGGAACGCTTCAACCACTTGCCGACCGACCAGAAGATCGAGTTGCTCAACAATAAGGCCCTGCCTTCGCTGAACGTGGCCTACTTGCTCAACAACAACGTGACCCTGTTCAGCAACTACAACAGCTCGTTTGGCGCCGTGCAAAACACGCAGCTGAACTCGCAATCGGACAAGAATCCGCTGCAGCCGGAACTGGCCAAGACGGCCGAACTGGGCGCGCGCTGGAAGAGTAGCCAGCTGTCGGCCGAAGCGACCTTGTTCAACATCAAGTTCGACAACCAGATCCAGTCCGTCGGCAGCGGCGAAAGCGCCATCTTCTACAACGTGGGCGCCACGCATCACCGGGGCCTGGAAACGGCCATCGACTACCACTTCGACAAGTCCGGCCCGCTGGCCGGCTTGAATACCTACGCCACCTACACCTATACGAAGGCGACCTTGCAGGATGGCGTGAACGCGGGCAATGACGTGCCCTTCTATTCACGCAACACGGATACCGTCGGCGCCCACTACCAGCTGGGCGCCTGGGGCTTCGACCTGTCGAGCAACCATCAGAGCCGCCAGTTCGCGGACGAAGCCAACACCGTGGCGGAAAACGCGGCCGGCAACCTGGGCATCATTCCCGGCTTCCGCACCTGGAACACGCAAGTGAAATGGAAAGTGCCGGGCCAGGCGGGCCTGGAGCTGGTCGCCGGCGTCAACAACCTGAGCGACAAGCGCTACTTCACGCGCACATCGGACGGCAACCTGGGCAAGATGGTGGGTGCGCCGCGCATGGTCTACCTGCAGGGCCGCCTGGCGTTCTGACCTGATCCGCTGCCCCCGCCTATCGAGTCGATAGGCGGGGGCACACGCTTGCTGCACGCAAAAACCTGCGCCATTGTTGTAATGGTGCAGGTTTTTTTACGCCCCCCGAAGTCACAAAAATTCTTTGCTGCAAGCACGCTGCAGGCCGCGTTCGCTGTGGGGGAAAATTGCTGCTGGGTCTGGGCTTGCTGGGTTTCATTGCGCGCCGCAAGGCAGCCGCCTGAATCTGAAAAGCCGTCGCGCAACAGCCGCTCCGCCGCCTGGCCGGACGGCTTTTTTCATGGGAAAACGGGAGCATCACATCAGTAAATGTTGCCAAGAAGAATTAAATTGACGCTACAATAGCGGGGTATCAAGCAATGCCAAGCATCGCTCCGCCAGGGCCCCTACCCCGCCCTGATCATCAGCACGCATTTTTTGAACAGGATGACTGGCGCTGCCGGGCCCGATCGCGCTCCCGGCACGGCCACCACACACGCACCATGTCCGCAGAAAAAACCATTACCGAAACGAGTTCCTACGGCAAGGAAACGCCCGTAGGGCGTCCTGACATCGATGGCCGCGCCGGCATTTTCGTGCCCACGGCGGAATTTGACATCAACAACACCACCACCATCCGCAAGGGCGCGGGCATTGTCGGCTTCGGCAACCTCGATGGCACCCTGACCGTATATTTCGAAGCGAACCGCTTCGACGAAAGCAATCTGCACAAGTGGGAACACAAGGCGCGCAAGGCGTATGACCGCATGGTCATGGGCGCGCCCACGGTGTCGAAGGCGAAAATCGATGCGCGCATGCTGGAACAGGTCGGCATCATCGATGGCATGGGCATCAATCTCAAGCACCCGGAACGCCTGACGCACTGGCTGGCGATCTCGAACGTGCCGGACACGGCGCCGGAAGAGCCGGTGGTGCGCTGGAAAAACCGCTAAACAGCCGGAGAGCGAGGCGGGGCGCCAGGCACGAGGTGTTGTCCTACATGGCGGCGGACATTCATCCGATGCCCAAAGGCATCAACTCATCCTATGATGAAAGCCTGACCACACCTCACACCACTCAGGAGTACGACATGTCCCGCCTCATCCCGATCAGCTTTGGCGCCTTGCAAATAGGTCTGGCAGCGGCGGCGATGTACATCCTGTGTTCGGCGGACGTATTGCACCAGGGTTCGGTTTATTTCCACTAATAAAATGACAAAGCCGGGCAAGCAACGCTTGTCCGGCTTTGTCCTGCATGCAAGCGCAATAGTCTAGCGGCGGCCGTGGTAGCGTCCATGCCCGCCCCAGCCACCGCGGTGTCCACCGTAGCGCCCAAAGCCGAACATGAAGTCCAGCCCGATCGTCACGGGTGGATTGTAATAATACGGTTGCGGCGCGTACACGGGCGCCGGCACATATACGGGTTGCTGCACGTACACCGGCTGCTGCTGCACGTACACAGGCTCATTCGTGTATTCCACGCGCGGTGCACTCATCACGCGGCCCGACTGCACCGGCTCGGACGAGACCGTATGCCATTCATAGGGATTGTAGGCCCCCTGCGGCGCGCGCGAACCGTAATATGCGGGACCGGGGGGTGCCACGGCGCAGCCACCCAGGGCGGCCAGCGAAATTACTGCCAACAGGGTTTTCATTGCAATTCTCCTCGAGTACCAATTCCATGTACTACCTTAATTAAGTACTATAAGAAATTACGTCGAGCTTTGCTGCGCTTTTACCGATTGTTACACGCCGACGCACGCCGCAACATGAAATGTGGCAAAGCCGCCACAAGCCACTCGTGCGGCATGTTTCCTCAAATAAACGGAATCGCGCACGTATCGATGGCCTTGCCAGCCGCATCGTAGCGCTGCACGCACACCTGGTAGCGCACCCCGTAATCGAGCTCGACCTGCTCGACCTTGCCATACTTCAATTTCCAGCTGGGCTGCACCTGTTGCCGGCCAGCCAGCGCGGCCACATCCTGCGGAATCGCCATCGCCGTTTGCGTCTCGCCCTGGCGCGCATCCTGGCGCCGCGCCACGTCGGTCGATACGCTCACAGCCAGGTCCACGCCGCCGTCCACATAGCTCAGCGTGGGCGCGCTGCGCTGCGCCCGCATCACGCCCCAGGCGCAAGGCTTGCCGCCGGCCTCGCATTGCTTCAATTGCGCCAGTGGGAAATATTCAGGGGCAATCTTGCCATCCTTGATGGGCCAGCTGGTGCGCACGCCGTCGCGCTTGCCCGTCAGGGGATTATCCCAGCTCAGGCTATTGACGACGGCCACGGTCTGCCCCGCCAGCAAGCCCACGGGCGTGCCCAGCGATGCGCAGGCGGAAAGCAGCAAGCCGCTGGCGGTCAGGGAAAAAAGTGTCAGGATGCGCTGCATGGTAGGCCTCTTGTAATGGGAGATCCCGAAGGTATGTTTCGAGGGTAACAGAATCGGCGGCGACAGTGCCGTTGGCTGGCGCACATAACAGTACGGGCGGCACCCTTGCAGGCGCCGCCCGTAGCGGATATGGCCATGCCGGGAGCCTCGCTCCCGGCAATACGTGGATCAGTCCAGCTTCCAGGCGTAGTCAACCTTGGTCCAGGTTTGCGCTGCGGCGCCATCCTTGGTGCCCGGCTTGAACTTGCACGCGGACAGGGCCTTGATGGCGGCCTTGTCCAGGTTCTTGAAGCCGCTGCTCTTGTCGACTTTCGAATCGGCAACAGTACCATCGGCATTGACCAGGAAAGACATCGACACGGTGCCCTGCTCTTCGTTCATCAGCGAGGCTTTCGGATAGTCGGCCTTGCAGTTCTTGGCATCGAACGACGCCGGCACCTCGGCAGCAAAGGCCGCGGAAGAAACGGACACCAGCAAGGCTGCTGCAACACTCATAAAACGCTTATTCTCAAACATGTGCTTCCCCATGATTATCAGATACGGTAATTACAATTTCCGGTGCGCTGTTGACCGCGCTTAAAACTCTTCCCACTCGTCATTGCTGCCGGCGCCTGCCGCCTTGCGTGGCGCCGCGGCGGCCACGGGAGCGGCCGCTTCCGCCTTGCGGGTCAACGACTTCACCGGGCGCAATGCCGCTGCCGGCTTGCGCACGGCCACTGGTGCGGCGGCCACGGGAGCCGGCACATACGCTGCCGGCTTCTCTTCGCCTTCGACCAGTTTGAAGATGCTGACCACGTGGGCCAGTTCGGCCGCCTGGTCTTGCAAACTTTGCGCCGCGGCGGCTGCCTGCTCCACCAGGGCGGCATTTTGCTGCGTCATGCCATCCATCTCGATGATCGACAGATTGACCTGTTCGATGCCGGCGCTTTGTTCCTGGCTGGCACTGGCGATCTCGCTCATGATGTCGGTCACGCGGCGCACGCTGTCGACCACTTCGCCCATCGTCACGCCAGCCTGGCCGACCAGACGCGTGCCCCGTTCCGTTTTCTCGGCCGAATCGTCGATGAGGATCTTGATTTCTTTCGCCGCGCCAGCGGAGCGCTGGGCCAGGTTGCGCACTTCCGACGCCACCACGGCAAAGCCGCGGCCTTGCTCGCCGGCACGTGCCGCTTCCACGGCCGCGTTCAGCGCCAGGATGTTGGTCTGGAAGGCGATGCCATCGATCACGCCGATGATGTCGACAATCTTCTTCGCCGACTCATTGATCGAGCTCATGGTGTCAACCACTTGCGACACCACGGAGCCGCCCTTGATGGCGACATCCGAAGCGGTGGCGGCCAGCTTGTTGGCTTCCCGCGCATTGTCCGCATTCTGCTTCACGGTCGAGGTCAGCTCTTCCATCGCCGACGCGGTTTTTTCCAGCGCGCTGGCCTGCATTTCCGTACGCGACGACAGGTCGATATTGCCGTCGGCAATTTCACGCGAGGCCGTGCCGATGGTTTCCGTACCGACGCGCACCTGGCCGACGATGCCCACCAGGCTGTTGCGCATTTCCTTCATTTCCGCCAGCAGGCTGGAGGTATCGGAAGGCTGCGTGTGGATGCCGATCGACAGGTCGCCATTGGCGATGCTGCCGGCGATCGATGCCGTGTAGTCCGGTTCGCCGCCCAGCTGTTTCAGCAGGCCGCGGGTAATCACCAGTGCCGCTGCCACGCCCATCGCCACGGCCAGTACGCCGAGGATGATCATGAACAGGCGCGCGCTGTCGAAGGCCTTGCGGGCGTCCGATTGCATCTGCTCATTGAGCTTGTCTTCCAGCACGGCCAGCTGCTCCAGCGCTTCCATCCATTTTTTCTGTACCGGGCGGATTTCCTTGATCATCACGCGCGTGGCGCCTTCCGCATCGTTGGCCATCCACAGCGCGGATGCCTTGGCGATGGCCGGCATGGCGGCGGCTTCGTATTCCTTGATCGAGGCCAGCAGGGCTTTTTCTTCAGGAGTCGACTCGACGGCAAATTTCTCTTCGAGCTTCTTCTGCGTTTCCTGATAGGTGCTGGTCTGCGTCTTGATACGCGCCATTTCAGGTTCCATATCGCCCGCGTCGGTCATCAGGGTCAGGATGCGCAGCGAAGTGATGCGGTCGCTGACGTTGCCACGCATGTCGATCACGAGGCGGGTGACGACGTTGTTGACATTGATCACGTGATCGAGACGTTCCTGGATTTGCGCCATGCGCGCGATGCCGAGGACGGTCACGGCCACCAGCAGAACCAGTACCAGGGCGAAACCCAGGCCCAGGCGGGTACCAACCTTCATTTTTGCTAAATTCATTTCGGCTCTTCGTAAATGAAACTATTGATAAGAATTTTGCCCGGCACGACAAGACGAAGGCTGCGTAACACCGGTATCCGCCCTTACCCATTGGTATGCTGGCGGTCTCCGGCCGCACGCAGCCTGGGGTACTTCCTGGTCTACAACAGCCCTGAAAACGCCAGTGACTGCGAATGCAAATTTGTTCCACACACTGAATTTTTGACACCGTTGATGTGAGATCAACATCAAACATTCATATGAGAAATATTTGTCTATAATCAATTATAGGTGTAAATTTTGCCTCAAAGCAAGCAATAAGTACCTGAATAAATAGCTGATTAACTTTCTTCGGGGAAATGGCAACAATGCCGTTTCTTGCCCCTTAGAAATGCCCCACGACAGTGCGGGCGTGCGCCGAAACAGCGCATTTACAACACATGGCATAGCCATATGACATCGTTTTGGGAAAGGTACTCAGAGGAAGGGGTGGTGCGGACAATACCACTGCGCCGGGGCAGCGGTATAGACAACTTGGATCAGCGGTCCCAGCTGCAATACATCATATAGGCGTGGCCGTCCGTGCCGAAGACAAAGATGCTCCAGATGGCACCCAATCGACCAGCCACGATGCCCTGGCCCGATGATACCAATTGATACCAGTACGGCTCGCTGCCCAGCAGTTCGGCCAGTTCACCCTCGAAACCGTCATATAAACGGGCGTCGAGCGGCTTGCGGTCGGCCTCGCTCGTCGGGAGCAAGCGCTCGAGCAGCCACTGGCGCGGCGTGCACAAGGCACCGCTGCATATCATGCTTTCGATCGGCTGCAGGCGCATGCCGTCCGGCGGCAGCTTCAGCGTGCGGCACAGCGCGTCGAGCGACGCCTGCGGCGCGATGGGTCCCAGATACTCGCAAAGAAACAGACTGCCATCATCCTTCAGCGCGGTGACGGCTTGCAGGTAACCATGCAACTGCCGTGCATGGGCGTGGCAGTCGCCGCGCATCAGGCAGGCAAGGACAAGCGCGCCGCCGCTTCCAGCAGCAAACGCGGGTCGCCCGAGGCCAGCTTCTTCGAATCCGACAAGGTCTGGCGGAAGCCGCGCGCGCCGGGCAGGTTCTGCATCAGGCCCAGCATGTGGCGCGTGACGCTGTTCAATTTCAAGCGCCCCGCCTCTTTTTCCAGCTGCGCGCTGATGTAGGGAATCATCGCTTCGAGCACCTGTTCGCGCGTTTTGACGGGAGCGTCGTCGCCGTAGTAGCGCTGGTCGAACTGCGCCATCACATACGGGTTGTGGTACGCCTCGCGCCCCAGCATGACGCCGTCCAGGTGCTGCAGGTGCAGGTCGATCTCGTCGAGCGTCTTGATGCCGCCATTGATGATGAACTCGAACTGGGGAAAATCACGCTTCAAGCGGTAGGCATAGTCATACTTGAGTGGCGGCACCTCGCGGTTCTCCTTCGGGCTCAGGCCTTTCAGGATGGCGTTGCGCGCATGCACGATAAACGTCTTGCAGCCGGCGTCGGCCACGGTGCCGACGAAGTCGCGCACGAAGTCGTACGATTCGCTGTCATCGATGCCGATGCGGTGTTTCACCGTGACGTCGATATCGACCACGTCGCGCATGGCTTTCACGCAGTCGGCCACCAGTTGCGGCTCGGCCATCAGGCAGGCGCCAAACGCGCCCTTTTGCACGCGCTCGGACGGGCAGCCGCAGTTCAGGTTGACCTCGTCGTAGCCCCACTGCTGGCCCAGCTTGGCGCTGGTGGCCAGGTCCTTCGGATCGCTGCCGCCCAGCTGCAGCGCCACCGGATGCTCTTCCTCGTTGAAGCGCAAATGGCGCTCCACGTCGCCGTACACCAACGCGCCCGTCGTCACCATCTCGGTGTAGAGCCAGGTGTGGCGCGTGATTTCGCGGTGGAACTTGCGGCAATGGCGGTCGGTCCAGTCCATCATCGGGGCGACGGACAGGCGGCGGGAAGGCAAAGAAGAGGAAGTCATGGTGTCTACAAAAAAACAGGAGCTGCAAATGACAAACCCGCTGCGCGCCTCACCAGTGATGGTGACGCGGCGCAGCGGGCCGGGAGCGGCATGGCCCGCAGGCCATGCTCTACAACAGATTACGAATCACGCGACGCTTTTTTACGCTCGTGCTCTTTCAGGAAGCGCTTGCGCAGACGGATCGATTTAGGCGTGATTTCCACCAGTTCGTCGTCCTCGATGAATTCGACTGCGTATTCCAGCGACATCTGAATTGGTGGTACCAGGCGCACCGCTTCGTCGGTACCCGACGAACGCACGTTGGTCAGCTGCTTGCCCTTGATCGGGTTGACGACCAGGTCGTTGTCGCGCGAGTGGATACCGATGACCATGCCTTCGTAGACTGGGTCATTGTGCGACACGAACATGCGGCCGCGGTCTTGCAGTTTCCAGATAGCGTAGGCAACAGCAGCGCCGTCATCTTGCGAGATCAGCACGCCGTTACGACGGCCAGCCATTTCGCCACGGGTGTTGTCGACTGGCGCGTATTCATGGAATACGTGGCTCATCAGGCCGGTGCCGCGGGTCAGGGTCATGAATTCGCCCTGGAAGCCGATCAGGCCACGCGCCGGGATCAGGTACTCGAGACGCACGCGGCCCTTGCCATCCGATTCCATGTTTTGCAGGTCGCCACGACGACGGCCCAGTTCTTCCATGACGCCGCCCTGGTTGACTTCTTCCACGTCAACCGACAGGTTTTCAAACGGCTCGTGGCGCACGCCATCGACCATTTTGAAGACCACGCGTGGACGCGAAACGGCCAGCTCGAAGCCTTCGCGACGCATGTTTTCGATCAGAATCGTCAGGTGCAGCTCGCCGCGGCCCGATACTTCAAAGATCGTGTCGTCGTCGGTTGGTGCCACGCGCAGAGCAACGTTGGCTTTCAATTCTTTTTCCAGACGGTCACGCAGTTGACGCGAGGTAACAAACTTGCCTTCGCGGCCAGCCAGTGGCGAGTTGTTGACCATGAAGTTCATGGTCAGGGTCGGCTCGTCGACGGTCAGCATAGGCAGCGCTTCCGGAGTGTCCACTGCGCACAGGGTCGAACCGATGCCGATTTCGTCGATACCGTTGATCAGGCAGATGTCGCCGGCGACGGCTTCGTCCACCAGCACGCGCTCCAGGCCCTTGAAGTTCAGCACCTGGTTGATGCGGCCTTTGATTGGCGTGGCGCCTGGGCCATTGATGACCAGCACGTCCTGGCCGACCTTGACGGTACCGCGGTTGACGCGGCCAATGCCGATCTTGCCGACGTACGACGAGTAGTCCAGCGAGGTGATCTGCATTTGCAGCGGGCCTTCAGGATTGTCGTCGCGTACTGGAACGTGTTCCAGGATGGCGTCAAACATCGGCTTCATGTCGCCGCCGCGCACGTCTTCGGTCAGGCCGGCATAGCCGTTCAGGCCCGAAGCGTAAATGATAGGGAAGTCCAGTTGTTCGTCGGTAGCGCCCAGCTTGTCGAACAGTTCGAACGTCTGGTTGATGGCCCAGTCCGGACGTGCGCCTGGACGGTCGATCTTGTTGACGATAACGATAGGCTTCAGACCCAGTGCCAGCGCCTTGCGCGTGACGAAACGGGTTTGCGGCATCGGGCCTTCTTGTGCATCGATCAGCAGCAGAACCGAGTCCACCATCGACAGAACACGTTCCACTTCGCCGCCGAAGTCGGCGTGGCCTGGGGTGTCGACGATGTTGATGTGGGTGCCTTCGTACTCAACGGCGCAGTTCTTCGACAGAATCGTAATGCCGCGCTCCTTTTCCAGGTCGTTCGAGTCCATGACTCGGGTGTCGACCGCTTGGTTTTCACGGAAGGTGCCGGACTGGCGCAGCAGCTGATCCACCAGCGTGGTTTTGCCGTGGTCAACGTGGGCGATAATGGCGATATTACGAATTGCGCGTTTTGTATTTGACATGGTCGTAGTAGTTACTGAAAAACTGCGGAGTGCGTACAAGGTGTACGAGATACCCGAATGCTAATCTATTTCCGGAACCGCGTAGTATAGCATGTTGCGTTGCAACGCTATCTAAAAATGCTGGCGGCTCCCGCAGTCGGGGACGATTTGTTTAAAAATGCGACACCGGGTTAGCAGTGTCGCTGATCAATATGACTTGACCATGACTTACCTATGACTTAACGACACCTGACAAAACCGTAGCGAGCGGAAGTGAGTTGTGGCTAAGAAGCGCAGCTGTGCGCATGCACAGTGAGCATCGCAGGCCGCAAATCACGACGCGCAGTAGGTTTGGTCAGGTGTTCACTGATGCGCGGTGGCGATCAGACGCTCCGGGGCCAGGATGCTGTACTCCTGCAACTGGCCCGTGCCCAGCAACTTGCTGTCGTGATACACGCGCACACGGCCAGGTTCGGCCGGTACGGCGACGTCTTCCTTGCCCAGCGCGATGCGCTGGCCATGCAGGAAACGCCTGGCCAATTCTTCCGTCAGCTGGACGGCGGGGAAACTCGACAGCAAGGCATCGACGGGAGCCAGCAGGCTCAACGGTTCGGCATGCGCCGTCAATTCGTCGAGCGTGACGACGCCGTCCAGCGTCAGGCTGCCCACCTGCGTGCGGCGCAAGGCGTTCAAATGGCCGCCGCAACCGAGGGCATGGCCGATGTCTTCGCCCAGCACGCGGATATACGTGCCTTTGCTGCACATCACGGACAATTTCAGGAACGGGGCGTCATAGCCGAGGAACTCGAGCTTGTGGATGGTCACCGGGCGCGCTTCGCGCTCCAGGGTGATGCCTGCCCTTGCATACTCATATAGGGGCTTGCCATCCCTTTTCAAGGCCGAGTACATGGGCGGCGTCTGCAGGATAGGCCCGCGGAACTGCGCCAGCACGGCTTCGATCTGCTCTTCGGTGACGTTGACGTCGCGCGTTTCCAGCACTTCGCCTTCCGTGTCGCCCGTATCCGTCGTCTGCCCCAGGTGCACCAGGGCTTCGTAGGTTTTATCGGCTTCCAGCAAGTCCTGCGAGAACTTGGTCGCTTCGCCAAAGCACAGCGGCAGCAAACCCGTGGCGAACGGATCCAGCGTGCCCGTATGGCCCGCCTTCTTCGCGTTCAAGACGCGCTTGGCCTTGATCAGGGCATCGTTGCTGGACCAGCCGACAGGCTTATCCAACAGCAGGACGCCATCGACCAGGTCGCGCACCCGCTTGATGCCGGGCGGTTTCTTCGGACCCGCCACGCTTATTGCTCGTCCGCTTTGTCTGCAGGCTTTTCGTCCGGCTCGGCGTCGGCCGCGCGCGTGGCGTTGGCCTTGTCGATCAGCAAGGACATTTCCATGCCGCGCGAGGTCGAGCTGTCATGCACGAAATGCAGCATCGGCAGGGTGTGGATGTGCAGGCGCTTGCCCAGCAAGCCACGGATGAAGCCAGACGCGGCCATCAGGCCTTCGGTGGTGTTCTTGATGGCTTCCTTGCTGTCTTTCAACATCGTGAAAAACACCTTGGCGTGCGCGTAATCGGGGGTGATCTGCACTTCGGTGATGGTGATCATCGTGCCGACGCGTGGATCCTTCAATTCGTAGGCGACGATTTCAGCCAGATCGCGCTGGATCTGGTCGGCCACGCGCAAGCCGCGCGCTGGCATGGTTTTGCTATGTTTAGCCATGATTATTATGCTGTCCTAAGTGCCGCAGGGCGCATGGGTCAAACGGTTGCCCGTTGACCAATGCGCCCCACGTGTTTGCGCGGACAACGATATGTCCGCGCCATTACTTCTGTGATTACAGGGTACGAGCGATTTCCTGGACTTCGAACACTTCCAGCGTGTCGCCAACCTGAATGTCGTTGTAGTTCTTCAGCGACAGGCCGCACTCCAGACCGGCGCGAACTTCTTTCGCATCGTCCTTGAAGCGTTTCAGGGAGTCGATCTCGCCGCTCCACACCACGATGTTGTTGCGCAACAGGCGGACGGAAGAAGCACGCTTGACCACGCCATCGGTGACCAGGCAACCGGCAATCGCGCCCACTTTCGAGACCAGGATAACCTGGCGGATCTCGACCTGGCCGATGACGGTTTCGCGTTTCTCTGGTGCCAACATGCCCGACAACGCCGATTTGATCTCGTCGATCGCATCGTAAATGATGTTGTAGTAGCGAATGTCCACGCCATTCGACTCGGCCAGCTTGCGTGCCTGGGCATCAGCACGGGCGTTAAAGCCGATGATGACCGCTTTCGAGGCGACTGCCAGGTTGACGTCCGATTCCGTGATGCCGCCGACGGCTGCGTGAACGACTTGTACGCGCACTTCGGAGGTCGACAGTTTCTGCAGCGAACCGACCAGCGCTTCTTGCGAACCTTGCACGTCGGTTTTGATGATCAACGGCAAGTTTTTCACTTCGCCTTCGGCCATCTGGTCGAACATGTTTTCCAGTTTCGCAGCTTGCTGCTTGGCCAGTTTCACGTCGCGGAACTTACCTTGACGGAACAGACCGATTTCACGCGCCTTGCGCTCGTCAGCCATGACGACGACTTCTTCACCGGCAACCGGCACTTCCGTCAAGCCCTGGATTTCGACCGGAATCGAAGGACCCGCTTCAGCGATGGACTTGCCGTTCTCGTCCAGCATGGCGCGAACACGGCCATACGAAGAGCCCGCCAGAATCACGTCGCCGCGCTTCAGGGTACCGGACTGCACCAGGATCGTCGCGACAGGACCACGGCCCTTGTCCAGACGTGCCTCGACTACCAGGCCGCGCGCAGGCGCATCGACCGGTGCCGTCAGTTCCAGCACTTCGGCTTGCAACAGCACTTGTTCCAGCAGGTCGTCGATACCTTGACCCGTTTTGGCCGAGACCGGCACGAATGGCGACTCGCCACCGTATTCTTCCGGCACGACTTGTTCCGCGACCAGTTCCTGCGTCACGCGGTCCACGTTGCCACCCGGTTTGTCGACCTTGTTGATCGCCACGACCAGCGGTACGCCGGCTGCTTTCGCATGGGCAATCGCTTCTTTCGTTTGCGGCATCACGCCATCGTCGGCGGCAACCACCAGAATCACGATGTCGGTTGCCTTGGCGCCACGGGCACGCATGGCGGTAAACGCTTCGTGGCCCGGGGTGTCGAGGAAGGTGATCATGCCGCGTGGCGTATCGACGTGGTAAGCGCCGATATGCTGCGTAATCCCGCCCGCTTCGCCGGAGGCAACCTTGGCGCGACGAATATAGTCCAGCAGCGAGGTCTTGCCATGGTCGACGTGACCCATGACGGTGACCACCGGTGCGCGTGGCTTGGTTTCGAAGTGCGCGTGTTCGCCCACATCGGCCAGCAGCGCTTCCGGATCGTCCAGTTCGGCGGCGAACGCCTTGTGGCCCATTTCTTCCACCAGAATCATGGCGGTTTCCTGGTCCAGCACCTGGTTGATCGTGCACATCTGGCCCAATTTCATCAAATGCTTGATGACTTCGGATGCCTTGACGGACATTTTGTGCGCCAGTTCGGCCACGGTGATCGTTTCCGGTACGTGCACGTCTTTGACGACGGCTTCCGTAGGAGCCTGGAAGTTCGACTCACGGTCGTCATGGTGCGTCGGGCGACGGCCCTTCGCGCCACCGCGCCAGCTGTCACGGCCGCCTGGGCCGCTATTGCCGCGTGGCTTGGGACCACCGGTGGTGCCGCGTTTTTTCGCGTCATCGGACCAGGTGGACGACACATTGGCCGACTTGATGGATTTCTTGTCTGCAACAGCAGGCTTCTTGTCGCCCGGCTTGTCGCCAGGTTTCTTGTCAGCAGGCTTGTGCAGGGTGCCTTCCGGCGCCTTCGGCTTGACCGGAACCGGTACGGGTTCAGGTGCCTTGATGGCGCGGCGTGGCGCGTTCATCATGGCCTTGATCTGGGCAACTTCGTCGGCAACGGCCTTGCGTGCACGCTCGGTGGCTTCCGCTTTGTCAGCGGCTTCCTTGGCGGCAACAGCAGCGGCAGCCGCTTTCTTCTTCGCTTCTTCGGCAGCAGCAGCTTTTTTCGCTTCGGCGGCGGCGTCGTCAACGACAGGCGCAGCAGCGCTGGCGGCAGGCGCGGCAGCAGCCTTGGCGGCGGCTTTCTTCGCTTCCGCTTCCGCTTCTTTCTTCGCAGCCAGTTCAGCCTGTTGCGTGGCTTTCGCCTGGGCTTCTTTTTCCGCGTCGAGCTTGGCCAGACGTTCTTGCTTTTCGCGCAGATCGGCTTCCTGGCGGGCGATCAGTTCAGCCTGTTTACGGGCTTCTTCTTCACGGCGCGCCACGTCGGCTGGATCGATCACCGGTGCGGCAGGCGCGACCGGTTCTGCTGCGACCGGCGCAGCTTCGTCACGCTGGACGAAAGTACGTTTCTTGCGCACTTCCACCTGGATGGTGCGCGATTTGCCGGTTGCGTCAGCTTGTTTGATTTCAGTCGTTTCCTTGCGGGTCACGGTGATTTTTTTCTTTTCTGTGTCAGCCGCTGCGCCGTGTGTGCGGCGCAGATGATCCAAAAGCTTGTCCTTATCATCTTTCGACAATGGATCTGACGTCGAACTTTTCTCGACGCCGGCAGAACGCAGCTGCGTCAGCAGCAAATCTGCAGGCATCTTCAGTTCGGTGGCAAATTGGGCTACGTTGTTACTCGCCATTCAGTCCTCTTTTCTATGTGTCGCGGAGATGATAAAGATACTCAAATTAAGCCTTTGCGGATTCGGCCAGACTCCATGCCTTGGCTTGCAACGCCTTGGCACGATCGTCGTATTTCGAGTCAACCAACTTCATCTCATCGTCGGTCACATCTTTAAATTCACTTGTAATCAGTTCACGCGCACGGTCCGCAGACAAGGCCAGGATTGCGCCAAATTCGTCGTATGCCAGTGCTGCAAATGCTTCAACGGTCTTGATACCAGCCAGACCCAGCTTGCCGGCGGTAATGCGGTCCATGCCTTCCAGACCCACCAACGCCTCGTCCATGCCTTCCAGACCCTCTTCCGAAGCAATCGCTTCGGTAACCAGCGCATCACGCGCACGGGTACGGAGTTCATTGACGGTATCTTCGTCAAACGATTCGATTTCCAGCATTTCGGAAATTGGCACGTAAGCGATTTCTTCCAGACTGGCGAAACCTTCTTCCACCAGAATATCGGCCACTTCCTGATCGACATCGAGCTTTTCCATGAACAGGATGCGCACGGCAGCCGTTTCCTGGGCAGCTTTGTCAGCCGATTCTTCGGCCGTCATGATGTTGATCTTCCAGCCGGTCAGGTCCGAGGCCAGGCGCACGTTCTGGCCGGAACGGCCGATCGCGATTGCCAGGTTTTCTTCGTCCACGACGACATCCATCGCGTGTTTTTCTTCATCGACCATGATCGACGACACGTTCGCCGGCGCCAGGGCGCCGATGACGAACTGCGCCGGATCTTCCGACCACAGCACGATGTCGACGCGTTCGCCACCGAGTTCGCCAGTCACGGCCTGCACGCGCGAACCGCGCATGCCGACGCAAGTACCGATCGGATCGATGCGCTTGTCGGCCGTGTAGACGGCGATCTTGGCGCGCACGCCGGCATCGCGGGCTGCGGATTTGATCTCCAGCATGCCTTGCTCGATTTCCGGCACTTCCAGTTCAAACAGCTTCATGATGAATTCCGGCGCGGTGCGCGACAGAATCACTTGCGGGCCGCGCATGTTGCGGTCGATGCGCAAGATGAAGGCACGCACACGGTCGCCGATACGCAGATTCTCTTTCGGGATCATCTGGTCGCGTGGCAGACGCGCTTCGATCTTGCCCGATTCGACGATGGCGTCGCCGCGTTCCATGCGCTTGATGGTGCCGGTGACGAGCGAATCGCCGCGCTCCAGGAAGTCGACCAGGATCTGTTCGCGTTCGGCGTCACGTACGCGCTGCAGGACGACCTGTTTGGTATCCTGGGCGAAACGGCGGCCGAATTCAACGGATTCGATCGGTTCTTCGATATGGTCATCGACTTCGATATCGGAAATCTGTTCTTTTGCCTCGAAATGCAGGATCTCCTGATCCGGCAATTGCAGGCCCGCTTCATCGGGCACGACGTGCCAGCGGCGGAACGATTCGAATTCGCCCGTTTCGCGGTCGATCGAAACGCGGATGTCTACCTCACCCTCATACCGTTTCTTCGTGGCTTGCGCCAACGCGAATTCGAGGGCGCCGAAGACGACATCTTTATCGACGTTTTTTTCGCGCGCCAGCGCGTCAACCAATAATAAAACTTCGCGGCTCATGCTTTGCGTCCCTTAAAAACCACCTGCGGCACCAAGCGTGCCTTATCCACATCCGCGAGCGTAAACTCCAACATCGCCGGACCATCCTTACCTTCAAATTCCAACGACAATTTATCGCCCACGGGTTCTTGCAAGATCCCCTGGAACGATTTCCGGTTGTTCGTACCCGGCATCGCCACCATCAGCTTGACGATGATTTCCTGGCCTGCGAAACGGACAAAGTCTTCCAGCTTGCGCACCGGACGATCCAGACCCGGGGAAGAAATTTCGAGACGCTCGTAAGGAACGTTCTCTACCGTCAACACATGCGATAACTGGTGACTCACCGTGGCACAGTCTTCGACCGTGATCGGACCTTTTTCAGCGGCATCGGCGGCGCTGAAATCAATAAAGACGCGCAGCAGTCCGCGCTCGGCACGTTCGACATCAACGAGCTCATAGCCCAGACCAATAACTGTCTTTTCAATTAATCCCAACTGCTGCAAGAAATTCTCCAGAAATAAGGCCGTTTTCAGCATGAGAGCGCCGCATTGAGCGCCGACAACATGCAAAAACACGCATTCAAGTCATATATGGCCCCTTGCGGAGCCATTACAAACGGTTCAACAAAAAAAAAATGGGCATCTGCCCATCTTCTTGTATTTTCCCAACCAGATGAAAGCACTCCCCACCAAACAACCCTGCGGAGAACTTTTATTAGGCTGCAGATTATAACCTCTTATTAACTTCGCCGCAATGCCGCACGCAAGGAGCGGCCCGGCTTACAACAGTTACAAGAGCGCGCACCCGCGGCAGATCAGCGGGCGCGCAAGAAGAAACTCTTCCCGATTAACCTTTGCTGCGGCGGCGCGGCATGCCATCCATGCCGCCACGCGGCTGGCCACCGGAACGCGCTTGCCCACCGGCACCACCGCCCGTATTGCGGCGCGGACCCGTGTTGGCGAAGCCGAATGCCGTTTGCAGCGGATCGGGCTGGCGCGGACCGCGCTGCGGCGCGCGGCCTTCGCCACCACCGGCCGGACGACCCTGGCCTGCCGCACGCGGCGGACGACCCTGGCCTTGCGGCGAACCTTCGAACGATGCCGACGAGCGGGGCTGGCCGCCCTGGAACGGACCTTGCGGCTGGCCGCGGCCAGGACCACGCGCTTCGCCTGGACGGCCTGCGCCGCCCGGACGACCCTGGCCTTGCGGACGGGCAAACTGGCCTTGCGGCTGGCCACGGCGCGGCGCGACCGGGAAAGGATCGGCGTTGCGGTTGCTCACATCGATGCGGTTGCCATTCGGCTCGTCATCACGGCTGGCCTTGCGCGCTTCGCGGCCCTTGGCGGCGCCAGCGGCACGAGGGTCGCCCGATGCCGGCATTTTCTTTTCGATGCCGTAGGCGGTCAGCAGGTCGCGCACGGTGTTTTCATCCATCTCTTCCCAACGGCCGCGTTTCAGGCCGCTCGGCAGGGTCATGGCGCCGTAGCGGGTACGGATCAGGCGCGAAACGGTCAGGCCGATCGCTTCGAACATGCGGCGCACTTCGCGGTTACGGCCTTCGCCGATCACCACGCGATACCACTTGTTGATGCCTTCGCCGCCGCCATCGGCGATCTTCGAGAACTGCGCCAGGCCGTCTTCCAGTTCGACGCCGGCCAGCAGTTTCTGGCGCATGCCCTCTTCCAGCTCGCCCAGGGTACGCACGGCGTACTCGCGGTCGATGCCGTAGCGCGGGTGCATCAGGCGGTTGGCCAGGTCACCGGAGGTGGTAAACAGCAGCAAGCCTTCCGTATTGAAGTCGAGGCGGCCAACGGCCAGCCACTTGCCCGCTTTCATGGTCGGCAGGCGGTCGAACACGGATGGACGGCCGTCCGGGTCGTTGTGGCTGACGATTTCGCCAGCCGGCTTGTGGTAGACCAATACGCGTGGCGGCTTCTTGCTGACGCGGCGCTGGATCAACTTGCCGTTGATGCGCACGTGGTCGCTCGGCAGGATACGCTGGCCGATGTGGGCCGGCTCGCCATTCACGGACACGCGGCCCGAAATGATCAGGTCTTCCATGTCGCGGCGCGAACCGAGACCGGCTTCGGCCAGCACCTTGTGCAGCTTCGGCGCGTCGTCGTCGGACGTCAGGTCGCGGCGCACGGCCGCTTTCTGCGCGCGGCCCGTGCCGCCCTCTTCACTGTCGAAAGCGTCGGAAGTGACAAACGAGAACACGGCGTCAGCGTCGCTGAGCTTGCCTGGCGCAGCCTGGCGGCCCTTGCCCTTCTTGCGGCTCTTGCCGGCATTCTTGCCAGCGCCCGGCACATCGTTGCGCGGACCGCGCGGCAGGCGCGGGCCGGACACGAGATTGCCTTCGGCATCGAACACGTCGGCGACAGGCGCGGCAGCTTGCTCCGCGGCAGGCGCTGCGGCAACGGCATCGGCTGCCTGCGGCGCTTCCGCGCGCGGCGGCTGGCGCAGCGCGCGTTCCGCCTGCACGCCACGCATCTGGCGCGGACCGCGGGTCGGGCGCGCTTCGGCCGGCTTGTCAGCGGCAACTTCCGGCGCGGCTTCCGCTTCGGCGGCAGCGGCCTTGGCGGCGGCGCGGGCGCGCGGCGGACGCGGCGCAGGTGCGGCGACGGCTTCGGCAGCCGCTTCGGCGGCGTCGGCCACGGCCTTCAGGGCTGGCTTGGCGCGGGTTTTCTTGACGACAGGCGCAGCTTCTTCTACCGCAGCAGCGGCAACGGGCGCGTCGGCAGCCACGTCGGCTTTCGTGCGGCGCTTCGGCTTGGCAGCGGCGGTATCGCCGGCAACTGCAGCAGCAGCCGTATCGGCTTCGATCTGGGCCTTGGTGCGGCGCTTGGGCTTGGCAACGATGGCTTCGTCGCTGGCGGTTACTGTCTCGGGTGTGTTCGGATTATTCATTCTTCGTTTCTTGGCTGTGCTGACCTGGCGCAGCGTCAACCGTTAGTTCTGGCGCAGGGTCGTGAGTGTAGGCTTCGTCCGTGGGCGAAGCATCGGGGCCGGCATCAAGGCTTGCTGTCACATCTACATCTGTCACAGCCGTATTGCTACCTGCACCAAGCTGGGGGACAAGCTCATTGCTTGCCTTGTCAAAATTTTCTTGCAGGGCCGCTTCCAGGGCTTCGAGCCCATTGCCCTGCATTTCACTGATTTGCTGCAAAGGCGGCAGCTGGGACAGCGAATGCAAACCCAGGTCATCCAAAAACTGCTTGGTGGTGGCCAGCAAGGCCGGCCGTCCCACCACGTCGCGGTAGCCGATGGCATCGACCCAGCCACGGTCTTCCAGCATCTTGATCGTCTGCGAATTGACGGCAACGCCGCGAATCTCTTCGATATCGCCGCGCGTCACCGGCTGGCGGTAGGCGATGATGGCCAGGGTTTCCAGGGTCGCCCGCGAATACTTGGGCGGCCGCTCGGGCGTCATGCGATCGAGATACATCTTCATTTCCGGGCGGCTTTGAAAGCGCCAGCCCGACGCGAGACTGACGATCTCGATGCCGCGCCCTTCCCACTCCTGCCGCAACTCTTCCAGCAATTGCTTGATCGTGTCGGCACCAACGCCGACACCACGCACGCGACCATTCTCGTCCGCATCGACGAACAGCTTCTTCAAGCTGTGGATCGTCAGCGATTCACGAGCGCACAGCAACGCGGTTTCGAGGACTTTTTTAGCCTCAATTGTATTCATAGCAATTCTGTGCGGATGTGTGTTGCAATTCGTATGCAGAGAAAGAAATCAAAAACGTTCATTTCAACGTAACAGATGGCAGACATCATGATGACGCCGTGCTGGGTTACTAGTTGAGGCTGTTTTTCCGACGCCTTGGCCGATGCGCGCAAAGCGGGACTAAAGCGGATGCAGTGAAAGTCCTGCCATCCATGGTGCTGGCCTTAAATAACCAGCAATGAAACGAACTCCGGAGCAGCTGCTTTTCCCGTGGCGGCGAACCAGCCAGACGGGAGAGCGACAGTCGTCGTTTCATCCAACGATGCCAATTGTACCTGATAAAAAGCGGAAAAGCGCAAAACCGGGTAAAACACGCGTTTTACCCGGCCCTGGCGCGACACATCGCCCTCACCCTGCATATCACAGGGAGGCGAGTTTCTCCGAGAGAATGGCCGATGCACCCAGGAAAGCTGGGTATTGCGCCGTGATGACGAAGGTCGGCACTTGCGAGACATAATTGGCGAAACGACCCTTGCGCTCGAAGCGGGCGCGGAAGCCGGAGCGGTCGAAACGCGCCCCCAGGCGTGGCACGATGCCGCCGCCGATATAGATGCCGCCCAGCGCGCCCAGGGTGACGGCGACGTTGCCCGCCACCGTGCCCAGCATGCAGCAGAATGCTTCGATGACGTCGTCGCACAGCTGGGATTCGCCAGCCAGCGCGCGGCGCGTGATTTCCGCCGCCGGCAAGTCTTCCGCCGGCACGCCCGCGCGGTCGGCCAGGGCGCGGTAGATCAGTTCCAGGCCATCGCCGGAAATCAGGCGCTCGGCCGAGACGTGCTCGTATTCGCGCCAGGCAAATTGCAGAATGCTCACTTCCACTTCATTGAACGGCGCGAAGCTGACGTGGCCGCCCTCGCTTTGCAGGGCGATCCAGCCGCCGTGCGACGGGATCAGGCCCGACACGCCCAGGCCCGTGCCGGCGCCGATCAGGCCGATGGCCGTGTTCGGACGGGCCGTGCCCGCGCCCACCTGGTGCTTTTGCTCGTTCGACAGCTGCGGCAAGGCGCGCGCCAAGGCCGTGAAATCGTTGACCACGTCCAGGGTCGTGAAACCGCACTCGTCGCGCATGGCGCGGATCGAGAACGACCAGTGATGGTTCGTCATGCTGAGGAAATCGCCGTCGACCGGATTGGCGATGGCGATCACGGCATGGCGCACGGCTTGCCCGCCGGCGGCGGCGATGTGCGGCAGGGCCAGGTAGGCTTGCAGGGCGGCGGACAGGCTCGGGTAATCGGCACAGGGCAACACTTCCACCAGGGTGATGTGGCCGGCGGCCACTTCCAGGGCGAAACGGGCATTGGTGCCGCCCACGTCGGCCAGCAGGCGCGGTCCATCGGCGAAGGCGGAAGTCGGCAGTACGGGAGAAGACGAAGCGCTCATGATTTTAAATGATGAAGTGGGACGCATGGGACGCCAAGCTTAAAGGATGAATGCGCCCGGAGGCAAGCAAAGTTTGTAGTTTAAGTACATCAAAACAAGCCTTTATTGGTAGTTCCACTCCAAATGCAACAGGCAGTGTCAAAATTACTTAGAAACAATGATTTATAGTAAGTACTTGCACTCATCAGGCACGCGAAAAGCATGCTGCACAGCAGCAGGAGTCGCCTTGAAAGCAGAGTATGCAGGAGTTTGCGCAAAGGCGCTTTGTACGCGGCGGCGGCGGTGCGGCGCTCCCGTCCCGGCGGCGCCGCAAAGGTGTTTTCGTATTATTACTACCGTTTTTTATTGCGGGTCTTGCTGCCAGTCTGGCGTGCCGGCGGCAGCCGGGATCAGGACGGCAAGCCTTCGCCCAGCAGGCTGGCGGGCGCCGGCTGGTCCGAGCGGTAGGCGGCATTCCACGCATCGAGGCCGCCATGCAGGGGCTTGGCCCGGTGAAAGCCGTGCTGGTGCAGCAGCTTGGCCACCTGCGCGGCCGTCACGTCGTTGGGACAGCTGCAATACACGATGATGTGGCGGTCCTTGTCCATGGCGATCATGGCTGGCACGGGTTCCTTGCCATTGAAAAACAAGGCGCCCGGCACGGCCGGTTCCAGCGCCTGCGCCGTGGCGCTGCGCGCGTCGACCATCAGCGGCTCCGCGCCCTGCTCTATGAGTTCGAGCAATTCATCGATGCCGATGCGTTCGATCTGCAAGGCCTGGCGGAAACGCCGGCGTTCGAGGAATTTGTACAGCAGGAACAAGCCCAGCAAGGTGGCCAGCATCAGCAAGGCCGTGCTGCCCATGGTGCTGAGCAAGTCAAGCACCTGCTGCACGCTGGCATGGAAAATCACGCCGACGACGATGCCCGTGCCGCTCCACAGCAAGGCGCCCAGGCCCGCGTACAGGAAGAACAGGCCCGGCGGCGTGCCCAGCGCGCCCGACATCGGTGCGGCCACGGTATTGAAACCCGGCACGAATTTGGAAACGATCAGGGCTTTCGGGCCCCAGCGCTTGAATTTGTCTTCCGTCTGGCTGACGCAGTAATCGGGCGACAGCGAGATGCGGCACAGCAGCCGCAGGATGCGCTTGCCGAAATGACGGCCCGCGCGGAACCACGTGAAGTCGCTGATCAGGCAAGCGCTTAGCGCGGCGGCCAGCACCAGGCCCCCATTCATGTCGCCATCGACGGCCAGCGCGCCCGCCACCACAAGGATGGGAAAGGCGGGAATCGGCAGGCCGAGCTGCTCCACCAGCACGATGCCAAAGACAATCAGGACACCGTAATGTTCGAGCAGGTAAATGAGGTTGGGCATGGCCGCTATCTTACCGTAAAAAGCCCCTTACAACTGCACGCCCTTCGGTATGGCGCTGAGCAAAGTGCGCGTGTACGGATGCACGGGATTGCGGTACAGCTCATCCGAATCGGCCAGTTCCACCACTTGCCCCTTGTGCATCACCATCACCTGGTCGGCGATATATTTCACCACGGACAAATCGTGCGAAATGAAGATGTAGGACAGGCCGAATTCATCCTGCAAGTCCTGCAGCAGATTGAGCACCTGCGCCTGCACCGACACGTCCAGCGCCGACACGGATTCGTCGCAGACGAGGATTTCCGGCTGCATGGTCAGGCAGCGGGCGATGGCGATGCGCTGGCGTTGTCCACCGGAAAACTCGTGCGGATAGCGGTGGAAGGCCTGTTCCGGCAAGCCAACCTTGTCGAGCAGCCAGTAAGCCTTGGCGATGCGTTCCTGGTCGTTCGCGCCGATCTTGTGGATGCGCATGGGTTCCAGCAGGATCTGTCCCACCGTAAAGCGCGGGTTCAGCGACGCATACGGATTCTGGAAGATGATCTGGATGCGGCGTTTATACGGCAAATATTCCCTGTTAGGCATGGCAATCAGATCCTTGCCGTGGAACATGGCCGTACCGCCCGTTGCCTGGTGCAGGCGCAGCAGGGTCAAGCCCACCGTCGTCTTGCCGGAGCCGGACTCGCCCACCACGCCCAGCGTCTTGCCGCGCGGCAAAGTGAACGACACATCCTTGACGGCCTGGAACTCGCGCTTGCCGAACAGTCCCTCGCGCGTGTAAAAACTTTTACTCAAGTTATTCACCACCAGCACGGGTTCGTCACCGGGCGTGTAGCCGCGCGTGCGCTGTTTCACCTCGATGCCGGGGCCCGCCTTGCCGTCCATATAGTCGGCGATGACGGGCAGGCGCCATGGGCGCTCGTCCAGCGATGGGCGGCAATGCAGCAGCGCCTTGGTATAACTGTCTTGCGGCGCTTCAAACACTTGCCGCACTTCCCCCGTCTCGCGCACTTCGCCGTGGCGCATGACGATCACCTGGTCGGCGATCTCGCCCACCAGGCCCAGGTCGTGGGTAATGAACAGCACGGACATCTGATGCTTCTTTTGCAGCGCCGCGATCAGGTCCATGATCTGCTTCTGGATCGTCACGTCGAGCGCCGTTGTCGGCTCGTCCGCGATCAAGAGCTTCGGTTCGCAGGCGATCGCCATGGCGATCATCACGCGCTGCTGCTGGCCGCCCGACATCTGGCTCGGGTAGGCGTCGATCTTGGTGGCAGGATCGGGTATGCCTACTTCCTCAAGCAGCGCCAGCGTGCGCGCGCGCGCCTGCTTGCGGTTCATGCCCATATGCTGGCGCAACACTTCGGCGATCTGGAACCCGACCGTAAACACGGGGTTCAGCGACGACATCGGCTCCTGGAAGATCATCGAGATATCCTTGCCGCACATGGTGCGCCGCTCGGCGATCGACAGTTTGAGCAGATCGCGCCCGCCGAAATGAATGCTCGAGGCGGGATCGATGATGGTGTTATCCGGGGGCAACAAGCCCATCACGGCCAGCGAACTGACGGACTTGCCGCTGCCCGATTCGCCCACCAGCGCGACGGTGCTGTTGCGCGGCACGTTGAACGAGATGCCCTTGACGGCTTCGAACGTGGTCTTCTTGTCCAGGCGGAAGGTGACGCGCAGGTCGCGCACTTCCAACAGGTTATTCTGGTCCATGAGCAACTCCTATTTCACTTTGGGGTCGAGCGCATCGCGCAAGGCATCGGTAAACAGCGAGAACGCCGTCACCAGCACGGCCATCGCCGTGGCGGCGGCTGTCAGCTGCCACCATTTGCCCAGGATCAGTTCATTTTGTGCCTCGTTGAGCATGCTGCCCCACGAGACGGTACCCACCGGCACGCCAAAGCCGAGGAAGCTCAGAATCACTTCCGCCTTGATGAAGCCCACCACCAGGATGGACATCTGCACCAGCGCCACGTGACTGACGTTCGGGAAGATGTGGGAAAACATCTTGCGCCAGTGCGAGGCGCCAATCGCGTCGGCCGCCATCACGTATTCGCGTGCCTTGTGCTTGATGTATTCGGCGCGGATCAAGCGGTACGGCCCCGTCCAGCCCGTCAAGCCCAGGATCAGCACGATGGTCAGCACGCCCTTCTGCTGCAGCACGGCCGCCACCGTCAAGATCATCAGGATGGACGGAATCGACGTGAAGATGCTGTAGAACCAGTTGAAGAAGTCATCGACGACGCCGCCAAAGTAGCCGGACACGGCGCCAAAAATCGTGCCCAGCACAACGGCCAGCAAGGCCGCCACCAGGCCCACGACGATCGACGTTTCGCCGCCCTTGATGGTTTTCTGCAGGATATCGTGACCCCACTTGTCGGCGCCGAACGGCAGGGTGGCCGCCTTGTGCGTGACGAGCTTCTTGGCCTTGCCCATGCCGGCGCGCAAGGCCGTCAAGTCGTCGGCCAGCGGGTCCGTGACGCCGTACATCTCGACGCCAGCCGATGGGTTACTGCCCATCTGGGCGCGCAGTTCGGCGATATCGTCGGCCAGCGGATCGAGCACGTTGACGGGTGTCGGTGCGCTGCGCTCGTCCGTCACGGGCATCGCGCCATCAACGGCGACATCCCTGTCGGCACCCACAAACGTGGGCGGCGCATAGCTGACGGCCACTTCGTCTTCCCAGTTCGAGGCGACCAGGCCGCTGGCGGACGCCAGCACCAGCAGGAAAAAGGCGCCGACCACGGCCAGCGATACCATTGCAATCTTGTCGCCGCGCAAACGGCGCCACGCCAGGGCCCACAGGCCGGGCGATGTATGAGGTTTCGACATCGTCTCTTTCTACTTCAGTTGTACGCGAGGATCGACCGCCTGGTACAGCAGGTCGGTGAGCAGGTTGAAGAGCATGGTGGCGGCGGCGACATACACGGTGATCGCCTTGATCACCGGAAAGTCGCTGCGCTCGACGGCCAGGATCACTTCACGCCCGATGCCGGGGATGCCGAAGAAGCGCTCGAGCAGGAACGCGCCGATCAGCAGGGCCGGCAAGTTCGACATCACATAGGTAATGATGGGAATGCCGGCGTTGCGCAGCACGTGCACCCACATGATGCGGCCTTCCTTGAGGCCCTTGGCGCGCGCCGTGCGCACGTAATCCTGGTTGGCCTCGTCCAGCACGAAGGTGCGGAACAGGCGCAGGGTCGGCGCAATCGACACGGCCAGGCCGATCAGGATAGGCAAGGTGGAATAGCGCAGCAGGTTTTCCCAGAAGCTGTCACCCCAGCCCTGCACGGGGAACAGGCCCAGTTTATAGGCGAAGCCGTACTGGAAGACGATGATGTAGACGAGGATGGAAATCGACATGCCCACCGTGCAGGCGATCATGACGGCGCGGTCCGTCAGCGAGCCGCGCACGAAAGCGATGGCCAGCGCCAGCGCCACGCCAAAAAACGTTTCCAGCACGGTCAGCGGGATCAAGACCATCATCGACGGCCCCAGGCGCGAGGTGATGATGTGCGACACGGATTCCCCCGTGGCCCAGCTCTGGCCGAAGTCAAACGTGACGATCTGCTTGATGAAGATCCACAGCTGCACATAATAGGGCTGGTCGACACCGAGCTGCCGGCGGATGTTGGCGATGCTTTCCGCACTGGACATCTTGCCGGCCAGGATGTAGGCGGGATCGCCACCCACCCAGTTGAACAGGATAAACACCAGCAGGACGACGCCCAGCATGGTGGGCAGCATCTGCCACAAGCGGCGCAGGATATAAGCAAACATAATGATTCCTTGTTGTTATAAGCCGCGCTTATTTGCTGGCGGGAGCCGGAGTAACAACCGGCGTACCCGTGCTGTCGATATCCATGTACGCCCATTCCTGGAACAGGATCGGGTGCTTCTTGTAGCCCTGCACCGACTTTTGCGCCAGCATGTTGCGGTAGCGCGCATAGCCGATCAGGGCGCCCGCATTGACTTCCAGGCGGCGCGCCATCTTGTGGAACAGCTCGTCGCGCTCGGGGCTGGCCGGCATGGCCTGGCTGGCCGCGTACCACTTGTCGTATTCCGGATCCTGGTAGCAGCCGTTGTTGTTCTGGTGCGTGTTCGGGCCATAGAACAGCTGCATGAAGTTGTCGCCGTCCGGATAGTCGGCCAGCCATGGCGCCGTGCGCGTCTGCATCTTGCACTGCTTTTCCGTCTTTAAAATGTCGGAAAAGATCATGCGGTCGTTTTCCATGCGGATGCCCAGCGAGTTGTACGTCTTGCGCCACATTTCCGCCTGCAGCACGCCATTGGCTTCATTGCGCGAGGCGTAGCGGATCAGCAGCGGTTTGCCGTCCGGCAAAGTGCGCCAGCCATCGGCGCCCTTCTTGTAGCCGAATTTATCCAGCAATTTGTTCGCCAGCACGGGATCGTATTGCAGCAGGGATTTGTAGTGCGGATCGTAACCGACGACGCCAGGCGGGATCGGATAGTCGAGGCGCTTGGCCTGGCCATTCCAGATGATGCGGATTTCTTCATCGATATTGTGCGCCATGGCAATGGCGCGGCGCAGGGCGATCTTTTCCTTGCTGAAGCCGCCGAGAGTCGGGTCTTCCATATTCCAGTAGTAATAGCTGATCTCGGGGTCGAGCAGGCGCGACAGTTGCACGCCCTTTTCCGCCAGTTCGGGACGCAGCTTGCCGTTCAACAGCGCTTTCGGCGCCAGCGGGCCGTCGAGCCAGAACACGTCCGTGCCGCCGCTCTGGAAGGACAGCCAGCGCGACTGGTCTTCGATCATCACGGAAATTTCGATGCGGTCGATGGCGGGAATGCGTTTACCTTGCATCTGGCGCACGATGCGCTGGTCGTCCGGGTCGTCGCCGGCCATGAAATTCCACGTTTCCGGCAAGTGCTGCGGATTGCGGTTCAGGACGATGCGGTTGCCGCGCGTCCATTCACCCAAAGTGTAGTAGCCGGTGCCGACGGGATTCGAGCCCACTTCGCCCTTCACGTCGCCGTATTTTTCCACCACTTCGCGCGCCACGGCGGCTGTCGGCACGTAGGCGAGGATCATGGGGAAGTTGAAATCCGTCTTGGTCAGGGTGATGCGCAAGGTGTACGGGTCGAGGATTTCCAGGCCGGCCACCTTCTTGCTGAAGTCCAGCTTGTTCGACTTGGCCGCTTCCTTGGCCAGGTCGTCCAGCCCCACCACCTTGCCTTCGAACAGCCAGCTGTGCGGCGAAGCGAGGCGCGGGTCGAACAGTCGCTTCCACGAATACACGTAATCGGCCATCGTCAGTTCGCGGCGCTTGCCGCCGAACGCGGCATCGGGCGTGAACAGGATGCCTTTTTTCAGGCGGATGGTATAGGTCTTGCCGTCGGCCGACACTTCCGGCATAGCGGCGGCCGCGCCGGGCACCACCTTGACGGGGCGCGCCAGGTAATCATAGGTGTACAGGGTGTCGAAGACGGCCTGCGTGATGTGGTTCGAATACAGGTCGCGCGCGGTGGCGGGATCGAAGCCCGTCTCGGCGGCCGGCAGGATATAGCGCAAGGTTTTGACCGGCGCGGCCGCGGCGCTTGGGGCATCGGCGGCAACGGCCGCCAGCGGCAGGGTGGCCAGGCAGGCGAGCAGCGCCACGCGCCGCATCCATGGTGACTTCATGTAATACCCTTCATCTCGATTATCTGTCGCACCGTATTGGTGCGCTTGTACTGGCTTCCCCCTGGGATACAGGATTCCACCACCAAAACCAGTCCATCCTCGCAAGATCTATGCCTTGTTAGCAGCCGTCTCGACTGTCTGAAAAACGCGTAACGATAACGCATATTTTGCTGCGTGGGCAGAAAGCCGCACCAGCGCCGCCATCCGCGCCCCCGCTGCCAGCCCGATTTGCTGCGTCGCAATATCCACATGTTGCCGCTAGTGACGACGGCAGCAAAGCGGCAAAAGCGAAGCCCGCCGCCGGCTGCTGCCTTGCAACGCAGCATCACGCATTTGCGTCGCATCAATGCCGCACCCGTGCGCGCCACCGTTGTCCTGCGCTAGCGCAAATCGGCCATCAACAGCGCCTGCTACAACCGCAGCAGGCGTCCTCTCGCCCCTATTTCCCAGCAACATGACCTTTGTCACAGGAGCGTTTCAATGAAAATCCATACGCGTCCGTCCCCTCCCTTGCGCCTGCTGTGTGCGGCGCTGCTTGCGGCCCAGGCCCCCTCCACCCTGGGGCAAAGCACGGGCGACCCGGCAGAACCCGCCATGCAGCGGGTCGAAGTCACCGGCTCCTCCATCAAGCGCCTCGTCTCGGAAACGGCGACGCCCCTGTCCATCTTCAAGGCCGAGGATTTCGCCAAGCAGGGCTTGACGACGGCCCAGGAAGTGCTGGGCAGGATCCCCTCGAATGCGTCGGGCATGGGCAGCGGCAATGCCGTCGGTGGCAATACCAGCGGCTTGCCCACGGGCGGCCAGGCCAGCGCCGACTTGCGCGGCCTGGGCGGCGACAAAACGCTGGTGCTGCTCAATGGCCGGCGCATCGCCAACCATCCGTATGACGGCGCCAGCGTCGACCTGAACATCATTCCCATCGCCGCCCTGGAACGGGTCGAAGTGCTGCGCGACGGCGCCTCGGCCATCTACGGCACGGACGCCATCGGCGGCGTCATCAATTTCATCACGAAGCGCTCCGTCAACGTCACGAATATCGCCGCCGAGATCGTTGCCCCACAGCACAAGGGCGGCGGCGAGCACCGCATCAACCTGTCGACGGGCTATGGCGAGCTCGACACCGATGGCTACAATATTTTTGGCGTGCTCGACTATCACAAGCAAAAAGTGCTGACCTCGCAAGACCGCGCCTTCTCGGCCACCGGCATCGTTCCCTCGCGCGGCCTGTCCATCACCAGCGGCACGACTTTCCCCGGCAATTACTTCGATGCGGCGGCCAACGGCGGCGACGGCCTGGCTGGCAACCCCTACGCGGCCAGCGGCTGCCTGTCGCCGCTGTCGGTGCCGGCCGTGCCGGCGAATGGCACTTGCCGCCAGGATTACACGCGCCAGATCGACGACTTGCCGGCCCAGCAACAACTGGCGTTCTTCGGCAAGGGCGCCTTCAAGCTCGCTGGCGGCCACCTGGCCACGCTGGAATATCTGCATTCGGAAAACAAGGTCAAGGCGCGCACGGCACCGCCGCCGCAAACGGGCTTGATCCTGCCCAGCACCAGCCCCTACTATCCGGGCAATGCGGGTGTCGTGCCAGCCCAGCCAGGCTTGTCGGGCCAGCCCCTGAGCGTCAACTGGCGTCCCGTCGAGGCAGGCCAGCGGCAAATCGATTCCACCGGCAAGGCCGACCGCCTGGTGTTGGCGCTGGAAGGCGAACTGGCGGGCTGGGATTACAAGACGGCGCTCAGCCATGCGATCAGCAAGTCGTCGGAAAAGTTCACGAACGGCTATGTGCAGGATGCGGGCTTTGCCGCTGGCGTGCTGAACGGCATCCTGAATCCGTTTGGCGTGCAGGATGCGGCCGGCAAGGCTTACCTGGCCAGCACGGCCCTGCGCGGCGAAGTGCAGAACGCCAAGGTCACCACCACGGGTGTCGACCTCAAGGGCAGCCGCGATCTGATGCAGCTGGCCGGCGGCCCGCTGGCCATCGCGCTCGGCGGCGAAGTGCGGCGCGAAAAGGCCGACTTCAACGTGAACCGCGATATCGCCGGCCAGGCCGCCAGTTCCGGTTTGTCCGGCTCGCTGTCGAAGAGCGGCGCGCGCACGATCCAGGCCGTCTTCGGAGAAATCAACTTGCCGTTGATCAAGGACCTGGAAGTGCAGCTGGCCGCCCGTTTCGACCATTACAGCGACGTGGGCAGCACCACCAATCCCAAGCTGGCCCTGCGCTACCAGGCCAGCAGCACGCTGGTGCTGCGCGGCTCGGCCAGCACGGGTTTCCGCGCCCCCACCCTGTTTGAAAAGAATGCGCCGCCGTCGAAGAACGATACCAACGATAGCTATGACGACCCGATCCTGTGCCCCGGTGGCGTGCCGCAGCCCGGTGCCAATCCCTTGCGCGATTGCGACTTGCAGCAGTTCAAGCTACAAGGCGGCAATGAAAACCTGAAACCGGAAAAATCCACCACCTTCGCCTTCGGCCTGGTGCTCGAACCGGTGAAAGAAGTGACGGTGGCCATCGATTACTGGAACATCCATCTGAAGGACAAGATTGCATCCTTGCCCGAGCAATCGATCTTCGGCAACTACGAGAAATACAAGGCCTTGTTCCTGCGCAATCCCGACGGTTCGCCCTACGCCATTCTCGACCTGAACGACAACCTCGGTGAAGTGAAAACGGACGGCATCGATGTCAGCCTGAATGCGCGGCTGGGACGCGGCGCGTATGGCGATATCAGCGTATCGGTCGATGGCACGTGGACCCGCAAGTACGACTACCAGAACGAGCGCGGCGGCGCCTTCATCGCCAACGTGGGCCGCTATGCGGACAACAATCCCGTGTTTCGCTGGAAGCATACGGCGGCGCTGAACTGGCGCAAGGGTAACTGGGGCGCTACCTTGTCGCAATCGTTCAAGTCCGGCTACACGGACCAGAATCTGGTCGCGCCGCCATACCGGCACGATGTGCCCTCGTACAGCCTGCTTGGGCTGTCGGGCAGCTATGCGTGGAAAGGCTTGCTGCTGACGGCTGGCGTGAAGAACCTGCTGGACAGGGAGCCGCCGTTTTCGAACCAGGGCACCTTGTTCCAGAAAGGCTATGACCCGCGCTATACGGACCCGATCGGGCGCGCCTGGTACCTGCGCGGCAGCTATACGTTTTAAGGGGAGAAATTCAGATCGACAAATAAAACAGGCAGTGCTGGCAACAGCGTACCAGCAACAGAAAAGCGGCGCCATCAGCGATGATGTGCGCCGTTTTATTTTACGCATCTGAGCAAGTCTGACAAGGGTTCGCGATACTTTATTACTGAAGGATTATAAAAAAAACAGGGAAATGTTGCATTTCGTCCAAAAAGTCCGCGCGAAATTGACAATCTGAATCGTGAATGTTTTGATGAGGGCCCTGAAAATTTACAGAATTTTCATTGGTGGATTTTCAAAAAGGCAAATAAATTGTTGGTTAGCAACAAGTTATTTCAAAATAATTGCCGCCTTTATCACAATAACAAGGAATTTCAGATGATGATAGAAAATGTAATATCGCGGTCGCTGCGCCTGATGTTTGCAGGCGGCATGGCCCTGAGCATGCACGCCGCGTATGCACAAGAAACAACAGATAGCACCATGCAGCGCGTGGAAGTCACCGGTTCGAGCATCAAGCGCATCGCTTCCGAAGCGTCGCTGCCGGTGCAATCGTTCAACCAGAAAGACATCAAGAAAACTGGCGTCAGCACGGTCACCGATTTCATCCAGCAAATCCCCGCGATGCAGGGCTTCTCCGTGGCCGCCGATTCGGTGGGCGGCGGCGGTGGCGGCGTCACCACGGCATCGATCCACGATATCGGTGCAGCCTACACGCTGGTGCTGCTGAACGGCCGCCGCATTGCGCCGTCCAATTCGGGCACCACCATCGACCTGAACTCGATTCCGCTGTCGGCCATCGAACGCGTGGAAGTGCTGACCGACGGCGCCTCGGCCCTGTATGGCGCCGATGCCATCGCCGGCGTGGTCAACTTCATCCTGAAAAAAGGCGCATCGCCGCTGGAAATCAACGCCAAGTACTCGCGTCCTGAAGAATCGGGCGGCGCCAGCAACTCGTTCTCGATCAGCAAGGGCTTCGGCGACATCGACGACGACGGTTACAGCATCTTCGTGTCGGCCAGCCATGACGAGCAAAAATCGCTGAAAGCATCGCAGCGCAGCTTCGCCAAGAGCGGCATCATCAATTTCACGGACCCGAAAAACGGCCAGAAATTGCAGTTCATCAATGGGTCCTCGCGCTCCGCGCCAGCCAACGCCACCGTCGATTACAACGCCATCGACCCGGCCACGGGCAAGACCGTCAGCAAGTCCGTCAACCTGAATCCCTATGCGCTGGCCAACGGCGGCAAATGCGCCGCCAGCAATATGGACTTCTATGGCGACGGCAACTGCTATTTCGATTCGCCATCGACCATCGAAATCAATCCGGAATCGAAGCGCGACTCGCTGTTCAGCTCCGGTAGCGTCAAGCTGGGCAATACAGGCTTCCAGGGCTTCTATGACCTGGCCTACACGGAAGCGCGCATCATCGCCAGCATCGCGCCGTATCCGGCCGACTTCTCGGTCCCCGTCGGCTCGCCGCTGTTCAATAAATACCTGGCACCGGGGCTGACGCCGGAGCAACTGGCCAACGCCACGGGCGCCATCGCCAAATACCGCCTGTCGGAAATGGGCAACCGCGTATATGACTATGGCACCAAGGCCACCCACATCGTCGCCGGCATCGATGGCAACGCGTTCGGCTGGGATATCAACTCGGCGGTGACGTACTCGAAAAACAAGCAGACGCAAGACTACGTCAGCGGCTTCCCGCTGTCGGACAAGTTTGACGCGCAAGTGGCTGCCGGCAATATCGACCCATTCGCCTACCCCGTCGGCAGCATGCCCGATTCCATGCGCCAGGCCCTGCTGGGCACCGGCTTCAGCGGCACCTACAACACGCAGACCGTGGAAATGAAAGGCATCGACGGCCGCGCTTCGCGTCCTGTCTTCTCGCTGCCAGGCGGCACCGCGATGCTGGGTATCGGCGCCGACTACCGCAACACCTCGTACAAGGTGCAACAGGCGGACGTCGCCAAGCAGGCGCAGATCCTGTTTGACAATCAGCAAGTCGACAGCGAATACGCACGCGACAACGCCGGCGCGTATGCCGAACTGATGCTGCCGATCTCGAAGAAACTGGAAATGACGGGCTCGTTGCGTTATGACCAGATCGGCGCCATCGATGACAAGCTGACGGGCAAGACGGTTGGCAAGAAAGAAAACGCCACCACCTGGAAAGTCAGCGGCAAATACTCGGCCGCCAAGAACCTGATGTTCCGCGCTGCTGCCGGCACCGGCTTCCGCGCCGCCAGCATGCAGGAAATCGCTGGTCCATTGGAAGATTGGGGCGTTACCGGTGGCAACTATCAATGCCCGCTGACTGCAGCCAACGGCATGGGCGGCCATCCGCTGGCCAGCTACTGCAGTGGCGTGGGACGCCAGCAGTTTGAAGCCTTCCAGGGCGGCAATCCTGACCTGAAGCCGGAAACGTCGAAACAGTGGAGCATCGGCACCGTATTCGAACCGATCGATAGCCTGTCGATGTCGTTCGACCTGTGGAACGTGGAAATCCGCGATCAGGTGACGGCCGTGTCGGAAGGCCTGATCTTCAACGATCCAGCCAAGTACGCCAACCTGTTCACCACCAAGCACATCAGCTCGACGGGCAAGGATGTGCTGGCCATCAAACTGCTGCCTATCAACATCGGCAAAGTGGAAAACCGCGGTATCGACTACGACTTCACCCACAAGATGAAGCTGCTGGACGGTCGCCTGACGAGCCGCCTGATGGGTACCTACCTGCTGCGTTCGCGCTACACGACGCCAGGCACCGATGATCAATGGGAAACCAGCCTGAACCGCTACGGTTCGAACGACAAGGTCAGCTTCCGCAACATCATCCGCGCCAGCACCACGTATGAGACGGCCAAGTTCACGCATACGCTGAGCGCCAGCTACCGCAATGGCTACACGGACAAGGAACAGACGGCGGACGACTGCGCCGTCATCGTGGCCGGCAGCCCTGGCGAATGCTATGGCATCCAGCTGGAAGTGCCAAGCTACACCACGTTCGACTTCCAGACGGCTTACCGTCCTTTGAAGAACGTGGAAATCACGGGCGGCATCCTGAACCTGTTCGACCGCAACCCGCCGTTCACGCTGCGCAACACGGGTTCGCATCAAGTGGGCTACAACCCATCGTACTCGAGCGCCCTGGGCCGCCAGTTCTACCTGAGCGGTTCCTACAAGTTCTAAGCTGATTGCATCTGCTCTCGGCTGAAAACTGAAAAAGCCCGGAAAGCTTAGCTTTCCGGGCTTTTTTTCATGCTGCGCGCCACGTTATTCCGCGTCGCCCTGCAAGCGGCGCTGCCTGACGGCCGCCGCCAGGTTTTCCAGCACGGCCACGCTGGCGCTCCAGTCGATGCAGCCATCCGTGACAGACTGGCCATAGATCAATTCCTTGCCCGGGATCAAATCCTGGCGTCCCGCCACCAGGTGCGATTCCACCATCACGCCAACGATGCGGCCATCGCCCGCCGCCACCTGGCTGGCGATGTCGGCGCACACGGGGATCTGGTTTTCCGGTTTTTTCGAGCTGTTCGCATGCGAGGCGTCGATCATCAGGCGCGCCGCCAGGCCTTGTGCCGCGATCGCCTTGCACGCCTCGTCCACGCTGGCCGCGTCATAGTTCGGGGTTTTCCCGCCGCGCAAGATGATGTGGCAATCCTCGTTGCCGTTGGTCGAGACGATGGCCGAGTGGCCGCCCTTCGTGACGGAAAGAAAATGGTGCGGCTGCGAGGCGGCCTTGATGGCTTCCACGGCGATCTTCACATTGCCGTCCGTGCCATTCTTGAAGCCGACCGGACAGGACAGCCCCGACGCCAGCTCGCGGTGCACCTGCGATTCCGTCGTGCGCGCGCCGATGGCGCCCCAGCTGATCAGGTCGGCGATGTATTGCGGGCTGATCACGTCGAGGAACTCGGTGCCAGCCGGCAAACCCAGCTCATTGATATCGCGCAACAGTTCGCGCGCCATGCGCAAGCCGTCGTTGATGCGGAAGCTGTTGTCCATGTACGGATCGTTGATCAGGCCCTTCCATCCCACCGTGGTGCGCGGCTTCTCGAAGTAGACGCGCATGACGATTTCCAGTTCACCCGCGAAACGCGCGCGCTCCTTGACCAGCAGACGCGCATATTCCATGGCCGCCTTGGTATCGTGGATGGAGCAAGGCCCGATCACCACCATCAGGCGGTCATCCTGGCCATGCAGGATACGGTGCAGAGCGATACGGGCGTTGGCGGCGGTCTGTTCGGCTTGCTCCGAGCAGGCAAATTCGCGGATCAGGTGGGACGGCGGGGTCAATTCCTTCATTTCGCGAATACGCAAATCATCGGTGCGGGGCATCATTTTCTCCAAAATTTAAGGATGGGTAAAACATCTGGGTAAAAAAAAACCGCCATGAGTGGCGGTTTTTTAGAATTTGCTGGGATCTCGTTTTGCTGCTACGTGAACCGACCGCTACTCCACCGCCTTTGGGTTGGAATTGCTAAAGTAAAAATAAGCGGTAAAAAAGTGGCGAGCGAACATGCGAGTCATCCGTAAGTGATGAACGACTATAAACCTAAATTGCAAGGGTTGGCAAGCATATTTGTCGGCAAAGCCGCATGCCACCGCCGTTTTACACTGCACAACACGCAAAAAAGCATAAAAAGTTGCGCGCTATGACTCTCGCTGTGCATCTGCGCTGTGACTCTGCATACCGGACGCCACCGCTGTGTCCGTCGTGGCAACCACGCCACGCCAGCCATTCTATCGACGACAAGCGGGGCACTACTTGATCTAGATCAATTCCAGCGTCGCGGGACGGAGAAAACTCAAGGACGTATCGATGACCTTTGACTGCCTGACCTTTCCGGAGAACCGCATGATCCCGACACCATCCTTACAGTCCACCACCTTTTCACCACCCAGACTGGGCCTGGCGCTGGCCAGTGCGCTGCTGAGTCTACCCGTCCTGGCGCAGGATGCCGCGCCGATTGCCCGCGTGGAAATCACCGGCTCGAACATCCGCCGCGCGCAGGCGGAAACGGCTTCGGCCGTACAAACCCTGAACGCGGCCGACATTGAAAAGTCGGGCAAGTCCAGCGTGGCCGAACTGCTGCAGACCCTGGCCGTCGACAACCAGGGTTCCGTGCCCACGTCCTTCGGCAACGGCTTTGCCGCCGGCGCTTCCGGCGTGTCGCTGCGGGGCCTCGGCACGGCCTCGACCCTGGTCTTGCTGAATGGCCGCAGGGTGGCGCCGTACGGCCTGGCCGACGATGGCCAGAAAGTGTTTGCCGACCTGAACATCATTCCCCTGGAAGCGGTGGAACGGGTGGAAATCCTCAAGGATGGCGCCTCGGCCATCTACGGTTCGGACGCCATCGCCGGCGTGGTCAACGTGATCCTGCGGCGCGACTACCAGGGCACGGCCATCAAGGGCAATTACGGCAAGACCAAGGAATGGGACGGGCGCGACGCGCGCGCCGCCATCACGCACGGCTTCGGCGACATCGACAGCGACCGCTACAACGTGCTGCTGAATCTCGAATACAGCGAAAAGGCCGCCATCTGGAACCGCGACCGGGCTGGGCGGGGGGCCGTCGGCCGCAGCGACTTGCGCGACCTGGGCTTCAGCGCGCAGGAGTCGCTCAGCGGCGCGGGCGCCATCACCACCAACAATGCGGCCGGCAGCGCCGTCAACGGCAATGTGCGCAATCCCGACACGCTCGACTACTACAACCGCGGCAATCTCGCCGGCGCGGGTTTTACGCGCGCCTTCCCCGGCGCCGCCTGCGGCAACTTCACCACGCATCCGCAAGGCGACCCGGGCGGCGGCTGCCTGACCGATGCTGCGCAACAATACGGCCAGATCCAGCCGAAACAGAAGAACATCAATTTCTTTGGCCGCGCCGCCTGGCAACTGACGCCAGCGTTGCAGACGTATGCCGAATTGAACGTATATCACAGCGAATCGCACTCGGCCACCACGCCGTCCACGGTCAGCGGCTCGGTCGGCTACCCGGGCGGCCCTGTCAGCAATGCGGGCGTGTCGCTGGGCGCCGCCCACCCGGACAATCCGTATTTCGGCACGGCGGCGCGGCTGCGCTACCTGGCCGCCGACGTGGGGCCGCGCCTGTCGGAAGTCAATTCCACCTTCACGCGCTTTGTCGCCGGCATCAAGGGCGCGGTGGCGGGCTGGGATATCGACAGCGCCTTGCTGTACTCGCAGAACAAGGTGTCGAACGACTTGAACGGCTACCTGCAGCGCGACGTCGCCTTCGCCCTGCTCAACCCGACTGCCGCGAATGTGGCGGCGGCCAGCCTGAACCCCGCGTATGCAGCCCTGCCGGCCGGCAGCCTGTGGCGCATCGCGGAAAACGCGGGCCTCAACTCAGTCGAGCTGTACGCGGCCCTGTCGCCGCGTATTTCCAACGATGCCAAAACGCATATCGCGCAGATCGACTTCAAGGCCAGCCGCGAGGTGGCCAAGCTGGACGGCGGCGGCCTGGGCGTGGCCGTGGGTGCCGAATTCCGCCACGAATCGACGGAACTGAAGCCCACCACGGGCACGGAGCGGGGCAATATCATTGGCCTCGGCTATTCCGCCTACAAGGGCAGCCGCAATGCTTCGGCCATCTATGCCGAGGTGCTGGCGCCCGTGCTGAAAACCGTGGAACTGTCGGGCGCCCTGCGCGCCGACCATTTCACCGACGTGGGCAATTCCTATACCCCGAAAGCGGGCGTGAAATGGACGCCCCTGCGCGAACTGGCCCTGCGCGGCACCTTCGCCAAGGGCTTCCGCGCGCCCAGCGCGGCGGAAAACGGCGTCGGCGGCCTGGCAGCGTTTTCCACCGCCAGCGATCCGCTGCGCTGCGGGCTCGGCGTGGAGGTGGCTTGCGATCCCGCCTCCATCGCCGTCATCACGTCGCCCAATCCCAAGCTGTCGCCCGAGCGTTCGCGCAGCTATTCCGTGGGCGCCGTGTGGGACCCGCTGCCGCGCACCAGTATTTCCGTGGATCTGTGGCAAATCCGCCGCAAGAATGAAATCAACCAGGAGCAAACGGACACCGCCATCGCCGAAGGCCATGTGGCGCGCGACCCGTCGACGGCCACGGGCATCGCCGGCGATCCGGGTGCCATCACGGCCGTGCTGGCCAATTATGTGAATTCGGCGCAAACGACGGTGCGCGGCATCGATATCGACGCGCGCCAGCGCTTCAGCCTGGGCAGCGACTATGGCAGCCTGGTGTTCGACCTGAAATGGACGCACTTGTACAAATGGCTGCGTACGGAGCAGGATGGCACGCAGCGCGATTTTGCCGGCACGCATGGCAATTGCGATGTGTCCAACTGCATGGGCACGCCGGACGACCGCATCAACCTGGGTGCCACCTGGGAGCGCCAGGACTGGCGGGTCACGGCCAACGTCAACTACCGCGCGCCGCTCGACAACGTGCTGTTCAAGAATGACCCGGACGGCTGTGCCACGCATTTCGCCGACGGCACGGATGCCCCTCGCGGCTGCCGCATCGCCTCGTTCACCACGGTGGACCTGACGGCCCGCTGGCTGGCCACGCCCAAGCTGGAAGTGTTTGCAACGGTGCAAAACCTGTTCGACAAGATCGCCCCGCTCGACCCGCTGACCTATGGCGCCACGGGCTACAACCCGCTCGACTACGCGGGCGCGGCGGGACGGTTCATCAGCGCGGGAGTGAAGTACAAGTTCTGAATTTCGTCATATTTTCAACGTATCAGGCGTTTCAGGAACCGTAGCGAGCAAGCCCAATATTGGGTTGAGTAGCGCAGCTGTACTTCAGGTACAGCGAGCAACGCAAACTCAAGAGTGGGCTGCGCGGTAGGTTCCTGAAATGGCGATCTAAGCCGTCCCGCCGACCGTAATGCCATCCAGGCGCAAGGTCGGCTGTCCCACGCCCACGGGCACGCTTTGCCCCTCCTTACCGCACACGCCCACGCCCGAATCGAGGCGCATGTCGTTGCCGATCATGGAAACGCGATTGAGCACGTCCGGGCCGTTGCCGATCAGGGTGGCGCCCTTCACCGGGTAGCTGAGCTTGCCGTTTTCAATCATGTACGCTTCGCTGGCCGAGAAGACGAACTTGCCGTTCGTGATGTCGACCTGGCCGCCGCCGAAGTTGACGGCGTACAAACCGTTCTTGACGGACGCGAGGATCTCGCCCGGGTCCTTGTCGCCGCCCAGCATATATGTATTCGTCATGCGCGGCATGGGCAGGTGGGCGAACGATTCGCGGCGCGCATTGCCCGTCACGGGCATCTTCATCAGGCGCGCATTCATGGTGTCCTGGATGTAACCCTTCAGGATGCCGTCCTCGATCAGGGTGGTGCACTGCGTCGGATTGCCCTCGTCATCGATATTCAGCGAGCCGCGCCGGCCCGCCAGGGTGCCGTCATCGACCACGGTGACGCCCTTGGCGGCCACGCGTTCGCCGATGCGGCCCGAAAACGCGGACGAACCCTTGCGGTTGAAATCGCCTTCCAGGCCGTGGCCGATCGCTTCGTGCAGCAGGATGCCGGGCCAGCCCGGTCCCAGCACGATGGTCATGGGACCGGCGGGCGCCGGGCGCGCTTCCAGGTTCACCAGGGCCGAATTGACGGCGTCCGTTGCGTATTGTTCCAGCACGGCATCGCTGAAATAGTCATAGCTGAAACGCCCGCCGCCGCCGGCCGAGCCCGTTTCGCGGCGGCCATTCTGTTCCGCGATCACCGTCAGCGAGACGCGCACCAGCGGGCGGATGTCGGCCGCCAGCACGCCATCGCTGCGCAGCACCAGCACCACGTCGTATTCGCCGGCCAGGCCCGCCATCACTTGCACCACTCTGGGATCTTTCGCCCGCGCCATCTTTTCCACGCGTTCCAGCAATTGCACCTTGGCCGTGGCATCCAGCGAGGCGAGCGGATCGTTGGGCAGGTACAAGGAACGGCCGCCCTGCGCAAGCATCTGGCCCGCGATCCTGATTTTGCCGGCGCCGGCGCGCGCGATGGTACGCGTGGCCGCCGCCGCTTCCAGCAGGGCCCGCTCGGAAATATCGTCGGAGTACGCAAAGGCCGTCTTGTCGCCAGACACGGCACGCACGCCCACACCCTGGTCGATGGAAAAACTGCCCGTCTTGACGATGCCCTCTTCCAGGCTCCAGCCTTCGCTCTTGGTCGACTGGAAGTACAGGTCGGCATAGTCGACCTTGTGCGTAAACATCGTGCCCAGGGCTTTCAACAGCTTGTCTTCATCCAGGCCGAACGGCGTGAGCAGGATATCGCGCGCCACAGCCAGGCTGGACAGATTGGGTTCAAATGGGATCATGGTTCTTTCTCACAATTCAATTCACATGGTGCGGTGCGCCAGGGCGGGCAGCGACTCGCGCACGCCGGCCAGGAACACCAGGTCGATCTCGCCACTCACCACGCCCTCGCCTTCGGGCAGCACGGCTTTCACTTCGCCCCACGGGTCGATCAGCATGCTGTGGCCCCAGGTGCGGCGGCCGTTCGGATGCAAGCCGCCTTGCGCCGAGGCCAGCACATAGCACTGGTTTTCGATGGCGCGCGCGCGCAGCAGCACTTCCCAGTGGGCGCTGCCCGTCGTATGGGTAAACGCGGCCGGCACGACGATCAGCGCGCAATCGCCCATGGCGCGGTACAGCTCGGGAAAGCGCAGGTCATAGCATATGGACAGGCCGACCCGGCCGAACGGCGTCTCGATCGAGCGCACCTGCGCGCCCGGCACGATGGTGCGCGATTCATTGTACGACTCGGTGCCGCGCGTAAAACCGAACAGGTGGATCTTGTCGTAGCGCCCGGCCGGCGCGCCTTGCGGGTCGTACACCAGCGTCGTATTGAGTACCTTGCCCTCCTCACCGGAAATCAGGGGCAAGGTGCCGCCGATCAGCCAGATGCCGTGCTGGCGCGCCATCTGCGCCATGCCATCTTGGATCGGTCCGCTGCCGGGCTGTTCCGCATGGGCCAGCTTGTCCGTTTCCTGCTTGCCCATGATGGCCCAGTATTCAGGCAGCACCACCAGCTGCGCGCCACCGGCGGCGGCCTGCGCCACCAGCCGGCGCGCCGTGGCCAGGTTGTCTTCCACGGAGGGCGAGGAAATCATTTGTACTGCTGCGACTGTATGCATCATTGCCACCTCTTATCCATTCGAACGCCTCGCCTATTTCGCCACGGCCTCCACGGCTGCAGCGGCAGGCACGGCGACAGGTTCCAATTTACCACCATCGAGCTTGGTCACGACGGGCGATTTCCACGGGCCGGCGATCTGCATGTGGTAAGTGAGCGCCTTCATCACGGGAGCGCGCAGGAACAATTGCGCCAGGAAACTGCCCAGGCCGATGACGGGATTGACGGCCAGCGCGTACACGAGCGGCCCCGTGCCCAGGTTAAATTCGGGGATCACCACCACGTGCAAATTCGTCGTTTCATTGGCGATATCGGCCGTGCCATCCATCAGCACGGTGGCCGCCACGCCATGCATCTTGAGGTTGTCCGTGGTCACGACGCCGCGCTTGATGCTGGCGTTGGCCGTGATGCCGTCGAAGGCCAGGCCTTCGGAAAACACGTCGTGGAAATCGAGTTTCAGCAAACGGGGCAAGGCTTGCAGGCTGAGTACGCCCAACAGCTTGGCCGCGCCCGGATCCTGCTTGAGGAACTGGCCCGATTCCACGTTCATCTCGATCTGCCCCGACAAGGTGGGAATGTCGAGCGAATACGGCAAGCCATTCCAGGCGATGTCACCGCTCAGGCGGCCCTTGCCGCGACGCACCGTATCGGCAAAGCCGAAGCGGTCGAGCAACTTGCCCGCATCGACGATATCGAGGCCAAAACGCAGGCTGGTCGTGCTTTGCCCATCCTTGATGACCCATTTGCCATTGCCGCTCAGCGCGCCATCGGGGTTCGACAGCTGCAGCTTGCCCACGCGCCATTCTCTCCCGCCCGCCGCCATGGTGTTATAGGCTTGCAACTCCAGCCGGCCGATCTTCTTGTTGAACAGTTCAAATTGCTCGGCGACGATATCAAGCGAAGGGATCGACTGGGCGCCACTTTTTCCTTCCAACAGATTCTTCACGTCGTTGGCGGCCGACTCGGGAATGATCAGCGACGACAGGCGCGCCGTCATCTTGCCCAGGCCGGACGGCGTTTCCAGCCACGTCACATAGCCGGACACTTGTTTCGCGTCAATATTGGCTTGCCACACATCCTTTTGATGCGTGGCGCCCACAACCACGTTTTCCAGCTTGCGCTCGCCCAGCATCAGTTCGCTGGCACGGGCCGCCATCATGTCAGGCACCACGTATTGCGCAATATCGGGCGCATCGTCGGCGGCACCGCTGTCGGCCGGGGCCGTGCCGCTGCCGGCGATTTCACTGCCGGCGGCAATCCAGCTGTCCACGTCCAGGGTTTTCATGTTGACGTTGAACATCATGCCGCTGTCCGGTTCCGGCGCCGGCACATTCACGCCGATGCCGCCGCGCACCAGGCGCCAGGCATCCTTGCCCTGCTTCTGGCGCTGGTAGCGGGCAGCGATGCCGGAACCCAGCGCGATGCGGATATCGTCCGTGCGCAAGCCCGCGCCGTTGGCCGCATTGCCCGTCAGGGTGAATTTCACGGGCAGGCTGTCGCCGGCCGGCTTTTTCAGGGGGGCGGGGAAATCCAGACCCAGGCCCGTCAGCGGCGACTCGACATTGACGACCACCTGGTGGTCGCGCGCCGTGATCAGGCCGCTGTAACGGGCGCCGCCATTCAAATGTTTCGCCAGGCGCTGCAGCACGGGCGCCGGATAGGTCTTGCGCAAGCCGTCGATCGTCATGTTGCCGGCCAGTTTCACCTGGATGGAACTGTCCGGCTGCGTGCCGCCCGAAATGGCCAGCGGCCCGCCCAGCAGGCTGCCATTCAAACCATTCAGGTTGACGCCTTTTTCGTTGAATTCGATCTTGCCCTGCGTGCCGAGCACGGGCGGCATGTCGTGGAACAGCACCACGTCGTTGCCCGCCAGCTGCAAGCTGCCCTGCACGGTCGACTCGAGCATGCGCTCTGTCGGCAAGTGCAATTTGAGGGCCAGCTTGGCATTGCCCGTTGCCGTCGTTTCATCCGTGAAATGCTCGATCCAGCCGAGCACGGGGCTGGCCGTCACGTACTTGAGGAATTCCTGCATCGGGCCGGCCGCATTGCCCTCGATATCGAGCAAGGTGTCGAAGACGGTCAGGTCGGGGATCACGGCTTTGACATTCGTCAAGGCCACACCGCCCGTGGTGGCCGTGTCGCCGCGGATTTCCATGCGCGCCCGCTCGAACACGAAACTGCCCTTGATCTTTTCCGCCTGCGGCCACAGCGGTGCCTTGCCGGCCAGGGGGCCGCTTTCCGCAAATTCGCCGGGCGCGTAGTTCAGCGTGCCATTCTCGATCTTGCCGGCCACGCGGAAGTCGCCCCGGTTGCGCTGGGCCGGGGTGTCGGCCTTGAAGGGGAAATGTTCGAGTTCGCCGCGCAGGCGCAGGCTGACATCGCGCGCCACGCCGCCCTCCAATGCACCCGTCAGCCAGTGGCGCAGGTGCTCGGGCGTTTGCAGCGGCAGATAGCGGCCGATGGTGTTGATCTGGAAGTTGTCGATCGTGCCCGTCACATCCACCTGACCCAATTTGCTGCCGTCGAGCGGCAAACGCTGCGAACCATGCAAGGCGACCCGCATGCCTTGTTGATTAAAATCAAGCCTGTCCAGGTCAACTTGCAGCATATTATCTGCTTGGAAAGCCCAGCGCGCCTCCATTTCGAATTGTTCGAACGGCAAGGCCGGCTCACTCAAGTAGGAGGCCAGTTGCAATACCAATCCCTGTGCATCGATATCGATCTTGCCGCCCTTGTCGCTGGCGTCGATACTGCCCGTCAAATGATCGAAACCGGGGATAGCCGGTGCGGCCGCCTGCGCAGGGCTGGTCGCCGTCTTCGCCACGGCCAGGCGCGCCGGCTGCGCATTCAGGCCCAGATCGATGAGCTTGCCACGCAAACGGTAGCTGGCCGGCGTCGCCATCTCGCCTTCCCATTGGGCAGAAAAATCCTGCAAACGCCCGCGCGGCGCCAGGGCGTCGAGGCGCTGGCGCTGCTGTTCGCCCAGCGGCAGCTTGTCGGCCAATGCGGCCAGGGTCTGCAAATCGAGCGACTTGGCCGTGATTTCCGTACGCGCCGGCTTGCGCTTCGTGGCGGCAACAAAGCGTTCGGACAGGGTCGTGGGCGGCAGGCTGAGGCCATCGCGGGTTTCCACCGCAAAATTCGTCAACTCGACCTGGTGTCCATTCGCGCCAAAGGTAGGCTTGCCGTCAGGCACCTGCGCCGACAGCTCTTCTTTTGCCGAAATACGCCCGCTGACCGACAGCAAGTCGAGCGGCGCGATATGTTCGCCCAGTTGCGCCTGCACATCCGTCAAGCCCACGTCGGCCGTGAAGCCGGCCAGGCGCGCGTGATCCAGGCTCAACCAGGCGCGCAGGGCGCCCTTGCCCTGGCTCAGTTCAAACGGATAGTCGAGATAGCGGCGCCAGGCGGCCAGGTCGGCATTTTTCAGGTCGGCGTACAGTTCCCCCTTCCACATCGACACATCCGAGATGCGCGTGCTGAAAGGCGGATGCGTGAAGTGGGCGCGCACATCGATGGGCGCGGCCAGGCTAGGCGGCGGCGTGGCCTGCAAGCCCAGCCGGTGGCTGCGCCAGCGGTTGCGCAACAGCACATTGACCTGCGATAAAGCCAGCTCAGGTGTGCCGCGCGCTTCGTCCGTCCAGCGCACCTTGCCGTCGCGAATGATGATGTCATGCTGCGACAGCAGCCAGTCGGCGCCCTTGCCATCGCTGCCTTGCGTGCTGTCGATCAATACCCCGGCTACGTACAGCTTGCCATCCTTGCTGCGCCGCACGTCCAGGTCGGGCCGCGTGATTTCCAGGGTAGTAAAGCGCACGGAGCCAAGCACGCTCCACCACGACACGGTGGCCGATATGCTCGGCAGGCTCAACGCCTGGCGGCCCGCTTGGTCGCGCAGGGTCACGTCGCCAAGGAAGAGATTCGGGCGTACGCCATGCCAGGAGGCATAAATGCGCGCAATGCTGACAGGGTTGCCCAGCGCGCGGCTGGCCGCCCGCTCGATATCGCCTTTGTAGTAATCGATATTCGGCAAGATCGCGTAGCGCAGGAATAAAAACAGCACGGCAAAGGCGAAGTACGCCAGCAATACCAGTTTGATGGTAAAACCCAACACATGGTGGGTGGCCAGGTTGGCCATGCGATAGGCAGCACGCAACCGCTGCCAGCGCAGGGCCAATGGCACATGTTCTGTCACGCTTGCTTCTGGCGGTTTTTGCATCAATAAGCTAATAAACTGGCCCGGCGTCAAATAATGGCAAAAATCGTCTGCATTCGTGGTGCGCGCCTGCATCCTTGCGCTTGCGTCTGAGCAAAGCCTCCCTTACCATCGTCCGGAAGAGCACGCACTGCCGGCGGTATTGGGCCGGCGGCACAATTTTACCGCATCCCCCGCCGTTCGCAGCCAAGTTAAGCAAGAACATGCACGCAGCATCCACGAGACACTTACCGATACCATGAGCACACAGCCTTTGATCTCCGCCTCCCGTTTCTACCAGCGCTGGCTGGACGCCGCCCCCGAGCGCGCCGCGCAGGTGGCGCAACTGGTGCGCGCGCCGCTGGACGGGCTCGACTTTGCCGCCGAGTTGGCCGCCCAGGCGAATGCCGCCACGCCGCCGCTGCCGCCCGAGCGGGCCATGCGCCGCCTGCGCAACCTGCTCGTCTGCGGCCTGATCGCGCGCGATCTTGGCGGCCAGGCCGACTTGAACGAAGTCGTCACGGCCATGACGGGCTTTGCCGATTTCGCCATCCGCACGCATGTGGACGCCATCATGGCCGAAATGGTGGCCCTGCACGGCATGCCTGTCGGCGAGGAGTCGGGCGAGGAGCAGGCCTTGATGGTATTGGCGATGGGCAAGCAAGGCGGCGGCGAACTGAATGTCTCGTCAGATATCGACCTGATCTTTGTCTACCCGGAAGATGGCGACACGCAAGTCACCGTGGCGGGCCAGCGCAGCCTGTCCAACCACGAGTTTTTCATTCGCATGGGCAAGAAACTGATCGCCGCCCTGGCCGAGATCACGCAAGATGGTTTTACTTTCCGCGTGGACATGGCCTTGCGTCCGAACGGCAACTCGGGTCCGCTGGCTGCCAGTCTCAGCATGGTGGAACAGTACCTGATCGTGCAAGGGCGCGAATGGGAGCGCTACGCCTGGGTCAAGGCGCGCGCCGTAACGGGCAAGGCCGAGGATATCGCCTCGCTCGACGCCATCGTGCGCCCGTTTGTCTTCCGCCGCTACCTCGATTTCGGCGTCATCGATGCCATCCGCACCATGCACGGCCAGATCCGCGCCGAGGTCAACCGCCAGGAACGGCTGCACCCGGACCGCAGCAACAACGTCAAGCTGGGCCGCGGCGGCATCCGCGAAATCGAATTCCTCGCGCAAGTATTTCAATTGATACGGGGCGGGCGCGACGCCGAGCTGCGCGAACGTTCCACGCGCGCCACCCTGCGCACGGTGGCAGACAAGGGCTTGCTGGAGCCGGCCATCGTGGAACAGTTGCTGGGTTCCTACACCTTCCTGCGCAACCTCGAACACCGGCTGCAATACCTGGACGATGCACAAACCCACACCCTGCCCGCGAATGACGCCGACCGCCTGACCGTGGCGCAGATGATGGGCTTGCCCGACACGCCCACCCTGCTGGCCCAGCTGGAAGCACACCGCGTATTTGTCGCCGGCCAGTTCGACGAGATGTTCAGCGACAAGAGCAGCGGCACGCCGCCGGCCGACACGGGCATCGACCCGCAAACGTCGAACGACTGCGCCGCGTCCGACCAGCAGGAAGCCATCGAGGCGCGCTTTGCCGCCCTGGGTTTCCATGAGCCCGCCGCCTGCGCGCGCCGCCTGCTGGCCACGTGGCAGGCGCCCCGTTTGCAATCGTTGCCCGAGGCGAGCCGCACGCGCCTCGTCGCCCTCGTCAATTCCGCCCTGCCCCTGATCACCGATTGCTCCGTTTCCAACGGTAATGCCAGCCAGCTGGCCACCCTGGGCCGGCTGCTCGATTTCCTGGAAGCGATTGCGCGCCGCTCGGCCTATCTGTCGCTGCTGACGGAATACCCGCATACGCTCGAGCGCGTCGTGCGCATGGTGTGCGCCAGCGGCTGGGCCGCCACCTTCCTCACGCAGCACCCGATCCTGCTCGACGAACTGCTCGATGAGCGCATCCGCAACACGGTGCCGGACCCGGCCGCCCTGGCGCTCGACCTGCAGCGCCAGCTCGACGACGCGCCCGGCGACACGGAGCGGCAGATGGATATCCTGCGCGAAATGCACCACGCGCAGCTGTTCCAGTGCCTGGCGCAAGACCTGGCGGGCGACCTGAGCGTGGAAAAACTGGCCGACTACCTGTCGCAGCTGGCCGACATCATCGTCGCCGCCACCGTGCAAGCCGTCTGGCAAACCTTGCCGACGCGCCACCGCGACGTGCCGAAATTCGCCGTCATCGCGTACGGCAAGCTGGGCGGCAAGGAACTGGGCTATGTGTCCGACCTGGACGTCATTTTCCTCTTCGACGACGACGACCAGGAAGCGCCCGGCCTGTACGCCAAGCTGGCGCAACGTTTCATTACCTGGATGACCTCGCACACTTCGGCCGGCATTCTGTTCGATATCGACATCGCCCTGCGTCCCGACGGCGCCTCGGGCATGCTGGTTTCCAGCGTGCAGGCATTCGAGCGCTACCAGAGCAGCGCGGCCTGGGTGTGGGAACACCAGGCGCTCACGCGCGCGCGCTTTTGTGCCGGAGATACCACCATCGGCAAGCATTTTGAGCGCATCCGCGACACGATCTTGCGCAAGGAGCGCCCGGAAAACGGCCCGCTCAAGGGCGAAGTGGTGGCCATGCGCAAGAAGATGCTGGATGCGCATCCGCCCCGCCCGGGCAGCTTTGACTTGAAGCAGGATCCGGGCGGCATGATCGACATCGAGTTCATGGTGCAATACCTGGTGCTTCAGCATGCGGCGCAGTATCCGCAACTGACGGCCAACTCGGGCAATATCGCCCTGCTGCGCCTGTGCGGCGAACTGGGACTGATCGACGCCCAGCTGGCCGCCCTGGTCGCCGACGCCTACCGCGCGCTGCGCAAGCTGCAGCACCAGTTGCGCCTGCAGGGGCAGGACCTGGCCCGCGTGGAACCGGAGCGCGTGCGCGTGCATGCGGATAACGTCGTGCGCCTGTGGCAAGCCATCTTCGGCGCCGCAGCCTGAGGCCGGCTCGGGCATGCCGCTCCATTACCTGTCGCGCCTGAGCGGATCGGCGCGCGATACGCAAGCCAACCTGCAGCTGGGCTGCGTGCTGGCGCTGGTGGCGGGCGCCGTGAATGCGGGCGGCTTTCTCGCCATCGGCGGCTATACCTCGCACATGACGGGCATCGTCTCGGGCATGGCCGATGACCTGGCGCTGGGCAATATCACCGTGGCCCTGGCAGCGCTGGGCGCATGGCTGGCCTTTGTCAGCGGTGCGGCCGTCACGGCCATCATGGTGAACTGGGGCAAGCGGCGCCGGCTGCACAGCCAGTTTGCCGCCAGCCTGCTGCTGGAAGCAGCCTTGCTGTTGCTGTTCGGCTTGACGGGCAATTATCTGGCCGCCATGCCCGACGTGCTGGGCCCCGTCACCATCTTGCTGCTGTGCTTTGTGATGGGATTGCAAAACGCCATCATCACCAAGATTTCGGGCGCCGTCATCCGCACCACGCACGTGACGGGCCTGTCCACCGATATCGGCATCGAACTGGGCAAGATGGCGTATTACAACCGGCGCCACCTGCCGGACCGGATGGTGAAGGTCAACCGCGGCAAGCTGAGAACGCACAGCCTGCTGATCGCCTGCTTCTTCATCGGCGGCGTCAGCGGCGCCCTGGCCTTCAAGCACATCGGTTTTCCAGCCGCCACCATCCTGCTCGCCGGCGTGCTGACCCTGCTCTCCGGCGTGCCCGTGCTGCGTGACTTGCGCCTGCTATGGCGCTTTTACCGGCGCCGCCTGCACGCCTGGCATTAGCAGGAATATTTTTCTTTATAGCAATAAATTACTGATTTTAATGCTAATATTTTTCTGCGTCTGGCCGGTTCACCATGCCTGCCGTGACGGCCTTTTGATTTGACACTCTACCGTTGTCCAATTGTGAAAGCGAGAAAAATGATTTCCATTAAAAAAGCCCTGTTTATCTTTGCCATCGCCGTCGGCGCCGCAGCTTCGTTCTCCAGCACGGCCGCCGTGCGCGCGTGGATTCCGTCGGAAAACTGCGACTACATCCTCAACATGTGCTACCAGGGCGTCGAGGCGTCGTGCGAGCAGTGGCGCAACCAGTGCGAACCCAAGGAATAAGCTGGCAACAGACGAAAAAAACGCCCCGAAGGGCGTTTTTTGTATGCTAGCCAGGAATTACTTGGCCGACATCAGTGCGACGGTGGTGTCGAGCATGCGGTTCGAGAAACCCCACTCGTTGTCGTACCACGACGATACTTTCACTAGGCGGCCCGACACTTTGGTCAGGGTCGAATCGAAGTTCGACGAAGCCGGGTTGTGGTTGAAGTCGATCGAGACCAGCGGTTCGGTCTGGTACGTCAGGATGCCTTCCAGGGCGCCTTCCGAAGCGGCCTTCATCAGGGCGTTGACTTCTTCCACGGTGGTATCGCGCTTGGCGATGAAGGACAGGTCGACCAGCGACACGTTGATGGTCGGCACGCGGATGGCGAAGCCGTCCAGTTTGCCATTCAGCTCAGGCAAGACCAGGCCCACGGCGGCAGCGGCGCCCGTCTTGGTCGGGATCATGCTCATGGTGGCCGAACGGGCGCGGCGCAGGTCTTCATGCATCACGTCGGACAGCACCTGGTCGTTGGTGTAGGCGTGCACGGTGGTCATCAGGCCTGTTTCGATGCCGATGGCGTCGTTGAGCGGCTTGACCAGCGGTGCCAGGCAGTTGGTGGTGCACGATGCGTTGGAAATGACGGTATCCGTCGATTTCAGCACGGAGTGGTTGACGCCGAATACTACAGTCGCATCGACATCCTTGCCGCCTGGTGCGGAAATGATGACTTTCTTGGCGCCGCCCTTCAAGTGAGCCGAAGCTTTCTCTTTGGTGGTGAAGAAGCCCGTGCATTCCAGCACGACATCCACGCCCAGCTCGCCCCATGGGATTTCAGCAGGATTACGCTGTGCAAACACGCGGATCGGATCGCCATTGACGATCATGTTGTCGCCTTCGACGGTGACCGTGCCCGGGAACTTGCCGTGCGCGGTGTCGTAGCGGGTCAGGTGGGCGTTCGATTTGGCATCGCCCAGGTCGTTGATGGCAACGATCTGGATATCCTGTTTCTTGCCGCCTTCGTAGAAAGCGCGCAACACATTACGGCCGATGCGGCCGTAGCCATTGATTGCAACTTTGATCGTCATACTCTGCTCCTGATTAAAAAAAAGGTATCAGCACAGCCCCCGGCATTACCTTGCCGGGGTCTGCTCAAAATCAATATTAGCCAGCAATAACCGCTTTAACCTTGGCTACGACGTTCTCGACCGTGAAGCCGAAATGCTTGAACAGCACGCCGGCAGGCGCCGATTCGCCAAACGTGTCGATACCGACCACAGCGCCTTCCAGGCCCACGTATTTGTACCAGAAGCTGGTCACGCCCGCTTCGATGGCCACGCGCGGCACGCCCTTCGTCAGCACGCTGGCCTTGTAGGCGGCGTCCTGGCGGTCATACACGTCGGTCGACGGCATCGACACCACGCGCACGTTGATGCCTTCGGCTGCCAGCGCGCTGGCGGCGGCGACAGCCAGTTCCACTTCGGAACCGGTGGCGATCAGGATCGCCTTGGCATCGGCCACGTCGTTCAGCACATAGCCGCCGCGGTAGATGTTGTCGATCTGTTCGGCGCTACGCTCCTGGTACGGCAGGTTCTGGCGCGAGAAGATCAGGGTCGACGGGCCATCCTTGCGGCGCACGGCGGCGCCCCAGGCAGCGGCCGACTCGACGGTGTCGCATGGACGCCAGTTGTCCAGGTTCGGGATCAAACGCATCGACGAGACGTGCTCGACCGATTGGTGCGTCGGGCCGTCTTCGCCCAGGCCGATCGAATCGTGGGTGAACACGAAGATCGAACGCAGCTTCATCAGGGCAGCCATGCGCAGCGCATTGCGGCTGTAGTCGGAGAACGTCAGGAACGTGGCGCCGAACGGGATGTAGCCGCCGTGCAGGGTGATGCCGTTCATGATGGCGCTCATGCCGAATTCGCGCACGCCGTAGTTGATATGGTTGCCCGGCTGGCCCGAACGCACGGCCACGCACTCTTTCCAGTTGGTCAGGTTCGAACCGGTCAGGTCGGCCGAACCGCCGAGGAATTCCGGCAGGGACGAAGCCAGGGCCTGGATGGCGTTCTGGCTGGCCTTGCGGGTGGCGATGTTTTCTTTCTTTTCGACACAGGAAGCGATGGCGGCCGACAGCGCCGTTTCAAACGCGGCTGGCAACTCGCCCTGCATGCGGCGCGACAATTCTGCGGCTTGCTGCGGGAATTCACGGCTGTAGGCGGCAAAGCGCTCGTTCCAGTCCGCTTCCAGCAAGGCGCCTTGCTTCTTGGCATCCCAGGCCGCATACACGTCGGCCGGCATCTCAAATGGCGCGGCATCCCAGCCGATGTATTCGCGCACGGCAGCGATTTCCTTGTCGCCCAGCGCGGCGCCGTGGACCTTGTCGCCGCCTTGCAGGTTCGGCGAACCCTTGCCGATGATGGTCTTGCAGCAGATCAGGGTTGGCTTCGATGCGGTCTTGGCGGCGGCGATGGCGGCAGCCACGGCGGCAACATCGTGGCCATCGACGGCGCGGATGACGTTCCAGCCGTACGCTTCGAAGCGGGCCGGGGTGTCGTCCGTGAACCAGCCTTCGACTTTGCCGTCGATGGAAATGCCGTTGTCATCGTACAGGGCGATCAGTTTGTTCAAGCCCAGGGTGCCGGCCAGCGCGCACACTTCGTGCGAAATACCTTCCATCAGGCAACCGTCGCCAACGAAAGCATAAGTGTAGTGGTTGACGATGTCGTAGCCAGGCTTGTTGAATTCAGCAGCCAGCAATTGCTCCGACAGGGCCATGCCGACGGCGTTGGCGATGCCCTGGCCCAGCGGGCCGGTAGTCGTCTCGATGCCTGGCGTGATATCGACTTCCGGGTGGCCCGGAGTTTTCGAATGCATCTGGCGGAAAGCCTTGATGTCATCCATCGACAGGTCGTAACCGGTCAGGTGCAGCAGCGCGTAATGCAGCATCGAGCCGTGGCCGTTCGACAACAGGAAACGGTCGCGGTTCTGCCATTTTGGATTCGCGGGATTGTGGCGATAGTGACCACTCCACAGAGCAACTGCGATCTCGGCCATGCCCATCGGCATGCCTGGATGGCCGGAGTTGGCCTTTTGTACAGCGTCCATTGCCAGTGCGCGGATCGCATTGGCCATTTTGGTAGTCGGGAGCGTAGTTGTCATGATGGTGTGGGTCAGTCGCGAGTTTGGGATTCGTTTGCAACAGCACGGACAGGGAAGCCGGCTGCTTTCTGTGGTCAAGTATTTTACCAGACTGGGGGGCCGCAAATTAGAATTGCGGCGTACTGGCCAGCCAAATGGCTATACTTTGACGTCTTTCCACCCCACATATACCCCCGTTGAGGATTTGCATGCCGCGTTTTTTCTGCCCCCAGCCGCTCGTTGCCGGCACCACCATCGCCCTGCCGGAGGCTGTCGCCCACCATATCCAGGTCGTGCGCCTGGCGCCGGGCGATGTCATCACCCTGTTCAATGGCGAAGGCGGCGAAGTGCAAGCGAGCCTGGTAACGGTTGCCAAGCGCAGCGTGACGGCTGAAATCCAGACGCACATAGCCCGCGAAGCGGAGCTGCCGTACGCCGTGACCCTGGCGCAGGCGCTGCCGGAAGCATCCAAAATGGACTGGATCATCGAAAAAGCCATCGAACTGGGCGCGGCCGGCATCGTGCCGCTGTCGGCGCAGCGCTGCGTTGTGCGCTTGTCAAGCGAACGGGCCGAAAAAAAACTCGCGCATTGGCAAGGCATTATCGTTTCCGCTTCGGAACAATGCGGGCGCAACCGCCTGGCGCAACTGGCACCGCTGCAGGATTTCAATAGCTGGAGCAGCCAGCAAGATTTACATAAACGCATCATTTTGACGCCGCGCGCGGAGCAGTCCCTGGCCGACTGGGCCCGCCACCAGCCGCCGCAAGCCATCACCGTGATGGTAGGACCGGAAGGCGGGTTTTCGGAGGCGGAAGAAAAGGCGGCCCTCGCCGCCGGCGCCATCGGCCTGGCTATGGGCCCGCGCATCCTGCGCACGGAAACGGCGGGCCTGACGGCATTGGCCACGCTGGCGGCGTTGTGGGGCGGGATGTAGAACATAACAATCACGTCAGACAATAAAAAAACCGCCGGCTTGCACCGGCGGTTTTTTTATGATCGCCTTGCCCATTCGCATGGGCAAGGCCTATCCAAGTCGATTAGAACTTGTAGTTGTACTCTGCGGTCAGTTTCACAGCGCGTGGCGCGGTGTAGCTGATGACGCGGCCGTACGTTTGGCTGACGTTGAAGTTACCACGAGCAACGTTGTAGGTTTCGTCGATGGTTTGTGCCGTTTGTTTGTTAAACACGTTAAACACATCCACTTTCAAAGCCAGGCCGCTGATTTGCTCTGGACGGTAGGTCACGTTGGCATCGAAACGCACATCCCATGGCAGTTTGCCGAAGGTGCCGCGTGGTGCTTCCTTGCCATCGCAGTAGAAGTAGACCGAACCGTAGTTCGCTACGTCGGCTGGCAGGTCAGGACGGTTACCGAAGCAGCTGCGTGGACGACCCGAAGCGATCAGGGCATTGCCGCCGACGCTGATCTGATTCGTCAGCTCATAGAAGCCGAACGCTTTGATCTGATGGGTACGGTTGTTTGGCAGCAAGCCATCCGCGCCCATCATCAGCTCTTTGTTGTCCCAGCTCGAAGTTGCAGCCACGTCGGTTTGTGCATTGTCCGAACGGGTTTGACCTTCGGTGTTACCCGTGCTGCGCGACCACGTGTAGTTGATACGGCCATACCAGCCATTGCGCATCGGATGTTCCGCAAACAGATCGATTGCGGTGTACGTACGCTTGGCTTTTTCGAAACCGATATCGGCAGCCTTCAGATCGACGCGGGTGTAGTTCGATTGCGTACCAGCGAAATCGACCCAGAAGCTGTTGTCTTCGCCTGGATTGAACGAAGCGCAGTTAAAGCCGCCGTAGTTCGACGTATCGATGCCTTTGGCGGCAGCGAAAGCATAGATCTGACGGTCGTCGCAGAAGTCATCGATCGTTTGACGCAGTTTGCGATAGGTGACCTTGGCGCCGAAATTCAAGCTAGGCGAGTAGGCTTGCTCGAAACCGACCGTCAATTCATCCTGGTACGTCGGCTTGATATCGATCGCGCTCAGGGTCTTGACATCTTTCGCTTGGCCCAGTTCGTTGTTTGTCGAGAACTCAGGCGTCAAAGCCTTCAGACCCGTCGGACGACCGTACTGATCGGTACCGGTATAGGTGTAGTACTGGTTGGTGAACAGCGAGCGGCTTGCGCCACGCACGGCCAGGTGGGTCGGGATTTGCACGGCATAACGACCAGCGCTACCGTACACTTTCAACGATGCATCACCATGCACGTCCCAGGCAGCAGCCAGACGTGGCGACAGCTGGTTCTTGATTTCCAGGAAGGTTTCGCCGTCACCATTTTTGTTTTTAAACGATTCGCTGCGCAGACCAACGGTCACCAGCACGTCTTTCGTTGCCTGGTAACGGTCTTCGAGGTACTGAGCCGACTGGTCCGAGAACGCATTGGTCAGCGTGTTGTACAGCGTGCTGCCAACATAGTAACCCTGGGTACCCAGGCCGCCGCCGCTGGCCACCGGCACGCGATAGCCGCCGCCGAAGTTGGTCGCTGCCAGTGGATTGGCAACTTTGCCGTACGTCCACAGACCGCCACCAGCTTGCACATCACCCGCATTCACGGACGACAGCTTGTTGTTGTCCAGGCCGCCACGAATCGTGTGCTTGCCCAGTTTGTATTCCAAGTCGATACGCGACGACTTGATCTTGCTTTGCGCATCATCACCTGGGATCACGCCACTCAGCACTTGCGGGCTGGAATAGTTCAGGCCAGGTGCACGGGCATTCGAAGGCGCGGTGATCGAGAAGATATCCGCAGGAGCGCTGCCCACTGCATCAAAGCGGTTCTTGTTCTTGGTTTTGCTTTCGCCGTACACGGCGGTGACAGTCAGGTCATCGGTCAGATTACCCGTGTAGCGCAGAATTTGCGATTCGGCGCCGACGTTAGGCGAGAACGTTGCATCATTTGTATAGTGCTGCGATGCCGTTTGCGCGCCGCGCAGAGCGGTTACGTAGTCATACGCATACAGTTGACGGTCCGACTTGCCTTCATCGCCGAGGAAGGTGGCTTCCAGGCGATGATTGTCCGTGATGTTCCAGTCGAACTTGGCGATGTAGCGGTCGATCGTATCCTGGTTCGATGCAAAGCCGGTGGCTGCATTCGACGCCGAGGTACGGGTGCCGTTGATGCGCTCCCAGTCGGTTTTCTTGGTTTCTACCGCAGCGAACATGAACAGCTTGTCCTTGATGATCGGACCACCGACGTAAGCGCCGTAGGTCTTTTCAGTCTTGCTGTTTTCCGAGTTGCGGCGGAACAGGGTGCCATCGGTCGTTGCATTTTCCGGACGGCCCGTTACTGGGTAGTAGCTGTCGCGGTATTTCGCGCGCAGATTGTCCGGCTCGATGCTGACGCTGGCGCCAAATTCCCAGTTATTCGTACCGCTCTTGGTGGTGATATTGACCACGCCGCCAACCGAACGGCCGAACTCGGCGCCGAAGCCGCCGGTCAGGATCTGTGCCTGAGCGATCGCGCCGAAAGGCAGTTCCGATGCGCCCAGCTGTGTCAGCGGATTGGTAACAGGGAAACCATTGATGTAGTACGCGTTTTCAGACGCGCCGCCACCACCGAAGGATGCACCGGCCGCGTAGCGCGAGTCGGCACGGGTGGTGTTTGGTGCCAGCTGAATAATCGCCGCAACGTTTTGCGCGATAGGCAGACGGGCCAATTCTTTGGCGGTAAAGGTCGCGCCATTGTTGGAGCTGGAGACGTCGATACGGTTGCGGCGGCCAGTAACCTGAACCGCTTGCACGCCGGGAGCTGCCGTTGCTGTGACAAACGAGGCATCCACGCCCTGGCCCACCAGGACATCGACTTCGACCGTTTTGCTGACTTGGCCATCACGTACCAGTTCCACTTTGTAGTGGCCTGGTGGCAAGGCGGTGGCGAAATAGCGGCCCGATGCGTCAGGCACCACGATACGCTTGGCGCCCGTGTCCGTATTCAACAGAACAACCGTGCTGCCAGCAGCGGCTTCGACGTTACCGTAGATATTACCGGCAGCGTTCGATTGAGCCATGGCTGCAGGAACCACGGCAGCGGTCAGGGTTGCCGCACCAAACGCGATGGACAACGCGCGTACTAAAACAGTTTTTCTAAACATGTGTTTTCCTAATTATTATATTAAGTGTTATGGGGTACCTCTGATAGAGAGACCCGGCAAAGTTAAGCACTAAATCATGTTCAATACGTTTTTTATTTCCGGTTTTAGTTTTCAATTAATTTCACTCTCAACCCACACTGATAGCGCAGATCCCCAAACGAATAGTTTTAGAAAAAATTATTCGCTTAAGCAATACATAAAACCATATTGCCTGCATTAGTGTCAATACAATAGCTTGTGACTTGTGCGTAAAAGCAACAACTCGCAGAGGGGCAGTTTCGACAGGAACAGGTGTCTGAAATGGAGCATGCGCGCACCACTTTGGTGCAATGCAAAATAAAGAATATGTATATACGAAAAACCAACTTCAGCTCGCGCTCAATCATGGGGTTTGAGACGTTTTTGCCTTGCGCAAATGCACCGAAGTGGCAGCGCAACATAGGTGCAGGCAGGTTGCAGATGGGCGCGATAGCGCCGGGGGAAAGGAAAGGGGAAGAACAGAAGCGGAGACCTTGACGTTGCAATAATACAACATTCCCTTGGATCTCCACTTCCGCGTTTCATTGCAGGAGCGTACGGATTCTTATTTCTTATTTCTTATATGAAGTCGTGAACATGGAATGTTCCATATTTCTTCTGGTAGTTTCCAATACTCGTATTTCATTATCCGATGTTATTTTATCCTGGACCAGTTTCTTGTCATATTCGGCCGCATATAATTCAGTCGATTTTTTCCAGGCACTGCTTTCATTGGAAATGTTTTGTTCTATCGCTGCCGCTTCCGCCAAGATATTGCCGTAGACTTTATTAATCAACGCAGCGGAACGGTTAAATTCTTCATTATTCATCAGCTTGAGAATTTCCGGCTTGATGGTTTTATCCGCAGGAGCGACGCTGCGCAAATTGACGATAAAGCGCCCATAACACTCGGTCCAGGTATTGATCTTGGCATTCACTTTACGAATGTCTTCATTGCTCGTCGATTTCGCGGGAATTTGAGGGCGCTCGCAACCGTAGCGGGAGTACGCAGCGCTACCGCCGTCAAAGCTCGTCGTGTAGTAGGCGATATCGGCGTGATGGGTTTTGCGCTCTTGCACCAGCGCGAGCGAAGCGGCAGCTTCCGGATGCCCTTTGGCGGCAGCCTGCTTCAGCCAGTAAGCGGCCTTTTCCGTATCTTCAGCCGTCCCTTCGCCAAAGCCGTACATTTCACCGAGCTGAAGTTGGGCATTCACATTCCCCGCCTCGGCTAATTTATTAAATATCTGAAAGGATTTGTAAAAATCCTTGTTTTCCCATAATTTCTGAGCATCGCTCAATTCATCTGCATGCACAGCCCCGAACCCTGCCAGCAGCAACATGACCAAAGTTAATTTTTTCATCTTCACGCCCGTTAAGAAAATTAGAGATTCAAACCCTGGCTGATCACTTGAAGACACCTACCGCCAGATCAGTACGGGCCCGCACATCAGCAGTTAATCCTAAGTCACAATTTATTATTTTGCAATTTTAAATTGATTGAAAATCACACAAAAATACAGACTCAGGCATGCCTACAGAGTGCCACACGGCAATAAAGAGAGGCTGAAAAATTTACGCACGAGCGAATTTTGTTGCAAATAAATTACATCCCTTCCACGCCACATTGTCATTTCCACCAAAAAATCGTTGACAATCCATACTTTGCCATCGCAGCTCACTGCCGATAGTCCGGGGAGTGCGGGTAAAATAGCGCCTTGCCGTACAACACGCATTCACCATGGGGCCTAGACAGCCCCCAACCTTGGACTCATCATTATGTTGCGACTCAACGAAGTAAAACTCCCCCTTGAACACGACGAAGCGGCCCTGCCCGCCGCCATCCTGGCGCGCCTGGGCATAGCCGCCGCCGATTTGCTCGGCTTTACCGTCTTCAAACGCAGCTATGACGCGCGCAAGCGCAGCGCCGTGGTGCTGATTTACTCGCTGCACGTTGAAGTCAGGAACGAGGCCGCCGTACTGGCGCGCCTGCAGCACGATGTGCACCTGATGCCCGCGCCCGACACCGACTATAAATTCGTCGCCGGCGGCGAACAGCTGGCCGGCCACACCAATGAACCGCGCCCCATCGTCATCGGCACGGGCCCCTGCGGCTTGTTCGTGGCGCTGATCCTGGCGCAGATGGGCTTGCGCCCCCTCATCCTGGAGCGGGGCAAGCAGGTGCGCGAACGCACGGTCGACACCTTCGGCTTCTGGCGCAAGCGCGAACTGAACCCGGAATCGAACGTGCAGTTCGGCGAAGGCGGCGCCGGCACCTTCTCGGACGGCAAGCTGTACAGCCAGATCAAGGACCCCAAGCACTACGGCCGCAAGGTCTTGACGGAATTCGTGAAGGCGGGCGCGCCTGAAGAAATCATGTACGTGAGCAAACCGCACATCGGCACCTTCCGCCTGGTCAAGATGGTGGAAGAAATGCGCGCCAATATCGAACGGCTGGGCGGCGAATACCGCTTCAGCAGCAAAGTGGTCGATCTCGACATCGTGCCGGGTGCCGATGGCGGCCAGGTGCGTGGCGTGGTGCTGGACAATGGCGAAACCATCGCCAGCAACCACGTCGTGCTGGCCATCGGCCACAGCGCGCGCGACACCTTCGAGATGCTGCACCGCCGCGGCGTGTACATCGAAGCGAAACCGTTTTCGATCGGCTTCCGCGTGGAACACCCGCAATCCCTGATCGACAGTTGCCGCTTCGGCCCCAGCGCGGGCCACCCGATCCTGGGCGCGGCCGACTACAAGCTGGTGCACCACGCCAGCAATGGCCGCTCCGTCTATAGCTTCTGCATGTGCCCGGGCGGCACGGTGGTGGCGGCCGCGTCGGAACCGGGTCGCCTGGTGACGAACGGCATGAGCCAGTATTCGCGCAACGAGCGCAACGCCAACAGCGCCATCGTGGTCGGCATCACGCCGGCCGATTACCCGGGTGACCCGCTGGCCGGCATCGCCCTGCAACGCGAACTGGAAGAGCGTGCGTTTGCCCTGGGAGGCGGCAACTACGATGCGCCAGGGCAATTGGTCGGCGACTTCGTCGCAGGCCGCGCCTCGACCGAATTTGGCAGCGTGGTGCCGTCGTACAAGCCGGCCGTACACTTGACGGACCTGGCCCCATCGCTGCCCGAATACGCGATCACGGCCCTGCGCGAAGCGTTTCCTGCGTTCAACAAACAAATCAAGGGCTATTACAAGGCCGACGCCGTGCTGACGGGCGTGGAAACGCGCACCTCTTCGCCGATCCGCATCAAGCGCCGCGACGACGACCTGCAAAGCCTGAATACACGGGGACTGTTCCCTGCGGGTGAAGGCGCCGGCTATGCGGGCGGCATCCTGTCGGCGGCCGTCGACGGCATCAAGGTGGCTGAAGCGGTGGCCCTGTCGATGGCGGCGCGCGGCTAAGCACGCTGTCCCCGCCCTGCAGCAGGACGAAAAAAAAACCGGCACCATGTGCCGGTTTTTTTACGCCTGCGCGCTGCTTAAAACTTGTACGAGGCATTCAGGTAGCCAGTGCGGCCGCGCGGATCGTAGTAGCGGTCGTCATAGCCGAATTGCTGGCCGCGGTTCGCGCCGGACGTCGATGGCACGAATGGCGGGCTCTTGTCGGTCAGGTTCAGCACGCCTGCGGTGAGGACCCAGCTCTTGCTGGGCGTCCATACCGTTTGCCAGTCGAGCGTCGAATAGAAGCCCACTTTCATGCGGATCTTTTCCTGGCCCGTCACTGCGCCCGAAGCGTCAAGCACGTCGACCGACGTTTCCTGGTCCTTGTAGCCGGACAGGAAGTTGACCGTCAGCGAATTGGCCCAGTTGCCCGTTTTCAGGGTATTCGTCCACTGGCCGCGCGTGCGGAAAGTCACCGTGCCCAGATCGGCGAAGTTGCCCAATGCCGAATAATATTGGCCATCGCGTTCCAGCTGCACATCCTCGCGCAGCATCTGCGTCGCGTTCAGCTGCGACGTGAACAGGCCGATGCCGGAGCGGTAACGGGCGCTGACGTCGATATCGACACCGGTGGCAAACGATTTACCGAGGTTCTGGTTATCCGCCAGGAAGGCCAGGTAGGTCGTCCCTGTGCCCACGTCCTTGTTGACGCCCCAGGATTTCGGGAAGTTGGCCGGATTGGCGAATACCAGCTGTTCCGTCAGCTGGCCGAAGGAATCGCGGATCTGCACATGCCACAGGTCGGCGCCCAGGGTGATGGCGCTGATCGGCTCGTAACGGAAACCGATGGTCGCCTGTTTCGATTTCTCGGGCTGCAAGTCGCGGTTGCCACCGGCCAGCTGATCGTACTGGCGATTGCCTGGCTGGCATTGTGCATTCAGACGCGTGGCGATGGCTTGCAAGGCTGGCGAGCACGTGTACTTGTCGCTGGTGACACCATAGCCGCGCTGCAAGGCATTCACTTGCGGCACGGTCGGCGCATGGAAGCCATTACCGACCGAACCGCGGATCAGCAAGGTGGGCGCCGGTGTCCACTTGAAGCTGGCCTTGGCCGTGGTGGCGCCGCCGAAGTCCGAGAAGTCATCGAAACGCAAGGCCGCGCCCAGTTCCAGTTCTTTCAGCACAGGTGCGATAACTTCGCCAAAGATGCCCTTCGAGGTGCGGCTGGCGCTGTATGGCTGGCTGCTGGCCGCGTCGCCGAAACGCTGGTCGCATTCCAGGCCCGTCGTACCGCCGCACAAAGTGCCTTTTACGGGATCGGCCAGGATGCCTTGCGCAAACGGACTCGGCTTGGCCGAGAATTCCTCGCGGTTGATGTTGGCGCCCACGCCCAACATCATGGCGCCGCCAGCCAGACGCCGCACTTCCGTCGACCCATTCAAATTGATGGTTTGCAGGCGCGAGGTGCCGCCATCCCAATAACCGGAGAAGGTGGCGCTTTTGATGGCTTCCTGCGCCGCAGTGGACTGCTTGCCTGGGCCGACGAAGGGGTCGAGCAAGCCGCTCGACGTGAGATTATTGACGGCGATGGCGCCAGGATAGCCGGAAATACTGCCTTTTACGCGGCTTTCCGAGAAGTTGTACGAGGCGTTGTAGTCCCAGCCGGCAGCGACGCCGCGCGTACCGACCACCACGCTGGCGAAGTCAGCCGTATCCTTCGAGGTACGCTGGCCCATGTCGAACAGCCGGTAAAAAGCCGTGCTGTCGCCAGTAATACCGATTGGCAATAAATACTTGTCATGCAGGGGCGTGCCTGCATCCACGGCAATGGCGCCAGGGACGGGCGCGATACGCGAGGTTTGCTTGGTGCGCGACAGCAGCACGTCCGCAAACACTTCGTGGCCGGCAATCTTGAACGTGCCCGAGGCCATGAAGTTGTCACGCTTGCGTTCCGGATAGATTTCCAGATCCTTGGTGAAATCGTAGCCACAGTAGTCATCAACCAGGCCGCTGCCATCGTTATACGGTTCGATCACGCGGAACGTCTTCTCGGGACAGGATCCGTTGCTCTTCTGGAAAGGACTGATCAACTGGCCATTGTCATCGGTGGCATTGGCCGGAATCGGGCTGGCGGAGAATTGCTGCTTCTGATAGCGCTTGCCGTTGGCCGAGAATTGCACCTTGCCCGTGCTGGCGAACTTGCGGTCGACGGAAGCGAGCTTGTCGCGCTCGTCGTGGCCAAAGGTCAGCACCACGTTGTAGCCATCGTCTTCCAGATTGCCAAAGCCCTTGGTGGCGCTGATGCGTTTCTCGCGCGCACCGTTTTTTGGTGCGGAATAGCCGATGGACACATCGCCTTCAGTCGTGTCGTGCTTGGTAATGAAGTTGACCACGCCGGCAATGGCGTCGGCGCCGTACAGCGCGGAGGCGCCGTCAGTCAGCAGTTCGACGCGCTGAATGGCTGAAATGGGAATCGAATTCAAATCGAAACCGGCGGCAAAACCGGTCAGCGTCTGGCCGCCGAACTGGGCCAGGCGTTTACCATTCAGCAAGACGAGCGTACGCGTCTCACCCACGTTATGCACGGAAATGCCGGAGAAACCAAAGGTGCTGCCGCCAACCGAGGAACTTTCGCTGGTGGCGCCCTGGGCGGAAGAGAGTTTCTTGACCAGATCGGTGACCGAAGTGGCGCCCGAGGTGCGGATGGCTTCGGCGGTCAGGACGGTGACTGGCAAGGCGCCTTCGGCGGCGATGCGCTTGATCGACGAGCCCGTGACTTCCACGCGCTGGATCTGCGTATCGGCAGCCTGTGCATCTTGTGCAATCGCGGACTGCGAAACAACGGACATGGCGGCAGCTACACCACCGGCGCAGACGATGCGAACGGCACGAGAGATGACGGTTTCTTTAAGCATGGTGAACCCTTTTTCATTTGTACGGTTATATATGACTCCGGATTTGCGACCCGGATTGCACTCGTTCATCTAAAGGAAACGCCTCGCATGGCACTGCGATCGAGTGCCGCGAATTTCGCTGGGACAGTTGTACAGAGCGACTCCAGGCGACTAAAAGTCAACTAGACAACTACATAGAATCACAGCAACAATATGAGTGTCAACAGAACTCAGCATGCGTATGGCGTACATACAACATGTGAAAAGCAGGGATGAAAAGGGACAGGGCGGCCTTTCCCGGGAGCCCGGGAAGCCGCGCGGCGTCAGCCAGCCAGCGGCAGCCTGATCTGTATATGACAGCCGGGAGTGCTGTCGATGGCGCACACCTGGCCGCCCAGCTGCTGCACGATCGTGTAGACGATGTGCATGCCCAGGCCGGAGCCGCCCTGGCCCCGCTTGGTGGTGAAAAACGGTTCGAACATATGCTCGCGCACGGCCGGCGCCAGGCCGATGCCGTCGTCGGAAAAATCCAGCAGCAGCCAGCGCGCAGCCGCATCAGTGTCATCCGCCTCGATGCGCGCGCGTATCGTGATGCGCCCCGGCCCACCCTGCGGATAGCCATGGCGGGCGCTGTTCATCAGCAGGTTCGAAAGGATTTGCGACAGCTTGCCGGCCGCCAGGCGCACCTGGCAATCGGGGGCGATATCGAGTTCCACGCCGAGCGCAGCCTTGCGCAGTTCCGGACTGTGCGCCGATACCAGGCCGTGCACATAGTCGTGCAGGGCCAGGTCGGCCACGTATTCGCTGACCTGGTCCACCGCCAGCTGCTTGAAATTGCCGATCAGGTCGGCAGCGCGCGCCAGGTTGCGCTCGACCAGGGCGGCCGCGCCTTTCAAGGATTCGGCAATGTCGATCAGTTCGGCGCGGCTGACCTTGGCGCCGCCCAGCAGCTGCACCAGCTGGTCGGCATAGCTGCCCATGCTCGACGCCGCCGTCAGCGCCACGCCGATGGGCGTGTTGACTTCATGCGAGACACCGGCCACCAGCGAACCGAGCGCCGCCATCTGTTCCTGCTCGATCAGGTTCGCTTGCGCCGCCAGCAGCGACTCGGTGCGCACGCGCACGATTTCTTCCAGCTGCTGGGTGCGCTCCTGGTGCTGCAGCTCGGCCGCGCCGCGCGCCGAGAAGATCGACAGCAGCAGCAGCGCCAGCAAGCGCTTGTTTTCATCGATGGGCCGCGTGTCGATGGCCGACAGGATGCCCAGGGTCTTGCCATCGGTATCGATCAGCGGCATGCCGACATAGCTTTCCGCCCGCATGTCGACGAGGAGACTATCGAATGGAAAGCGACGCTGGATGTCGCTGCCATGAAAACACATGCTCTGGCAAGTCACGTCCTGGCAAGGCGTGTGCTGCAGGCTGTATTCGATATTCGGCTGGTAGCCATCGCCGCCCCACAGGGCGAGGGTGCGGATGCCTTCGCTGCCGTCGTCCAGGCGCACCAGCCGCCCGGCGATCACATAGTGCACGTCGAGCGCTTCGGCCAGGTCCTTGACGAGGATGCGCAGGAAGTCGTCGCCACGGGCATGCGCCGTCGAGGCGGTAATCGAGCGCAGCGCAGCTTCCGCCAGGGTGCGCCGCTGCTCGGCATCGAACAGGGGTTCTTGCGAATTCACATCAAACAACGGAATACTCATGAATGCTCCTGCGCAGCACCGGAAGCGCAGGCACACTTGCCGGCGCGGCGACTCTCAGCCATGGCCCGCCCCAGCGGACCTGCCGCGATTGTACCCCTGGCTATTGTTTAATAATACAGATACACAGGAATTTTTTATAGCCAGCCGGAACGCTTGAACAAGTAATACATATAACCGCAGACACAGCTCATCACTGCCACGGCGGCCGGGTAGCCATAATGCCAGTCCAGCTCCGGCATGAACTTGAAGTTCATGCCCCAGATGCCGGCAAACGCCGTGAACACGGCGAAAATAGCGGCCCAGGCCGCCAATTGCTTGTTCACTTCGCTCTCGTCGATGGCCACCATCGACAGATTCACCTGAATCGCCGTGCTGATCGTGTCACGGATGGTGTCGAGCGTGCCGTTGATGCGCGCCAGATGGTCATGCACGTCACGGAAATACTCCTGGGTATCGTGGCACAGCGGCGGCACGCGGCCGCCATGCAGCTTGCCCACCGCTTCCATCAGGGGCGCCACCACGTGGCGCAAGACCATCACCTTGCGCTTCAATTGATACAGGCGTTCGATATTGTCGCGCTCGGTGCCACGGTCGAAGATGCGGTCCTCGATCAGTTCCAGCTCCGATTCCAGCGCGTCGAGCACGGGAAAGTAACGGTCGACGACGGCGTCCATCAGCGCGTACAGCACGAAGGCCGAGCCCTGGCGCAGCAGATGCGGTTCGCGCTCGGCGCGCGCTCGGACGCCAAGGAACCCTTGCGAGCTGTTGCTGCGCGACGAAAGCACGTAATTGGCGCCCACGAAAATGTCGACTTCGCCCAGCACCAGTTCGTTCTCGACCATTTCCACGGTTTTCACGACGGCAAACAGGGAATCGCCATATTCCTCGATCTTCGGGCGCTGGTGACCCCGTTGCGCGTCTTCCACCGCCAGTTCGTGCAGGCAAAACTCGTGCTGCATCTGTTTCAGCTCGTCCGGCGTAGCGTCGAGCAGGGCTACCCAGACGAAGCAATCGGGGCGCTCGACGTAGTCGCTGATATCGTCGATCGGCAAGTCGGCCAGTTTTTTGCCATCCTGGTAGGCCACGCAGTTTATGAGCATGCTATTCCACAGTTCAAGTTAACACCGGACGAAACAGTCCGGCAGGCGCCAGCTTACCTTATCGCCTGCTGTGGGTGTTGTGGCGTGCAAGGAACACCGCAAGAAAAAGCGGACGGGGGAGCCCCCGTCCGGCAAGACGTCAATCGTCCTTGGCGCCGTCGATGCCCAGTTCGGATATCTTGCGGGTGATGGTGTTGCGGCCGATGCCCAGGCGCACGGCGGCATCGTTCTTGCGCCCGTGCGTATGCTTGAGCGCCGTCTTGATCAGGGCCGACTCGAACTGGCGTCCCAGCACGGCCATGACTTCCTGCTGCCCCGCGCCCAGCATGCCGGCCGCCTGCAATTCCAGTAAACCAATCCAGCCCGGCGGCGCGCCGTTGGCGGGTGCGGCCGCCTCGAAGACCTGGCCGCCATGCGGATGAGCCACGGCCGCCGGCGCAGCTTCGCCCGCCGCCGCGGTGGCCGCGCCATCGCCCTGCCCCTGCGTCAATTCCAGCGGCAAGTCCTTGATTTCCACCGTCTGGCCCGGCGCCATGACGGTGATCCAGTTGCACAGGTTTTCCAGCTGGCGCACATTGCCGGGCAAATCCAGGCTGCTGAGAAACTGCATCGTCGGCTCGCTCATGCGCTTGGCTTCCACGCCCAGCTGGCGCGCGCTTTGCACCAGGAAGTGGCGCACCAGGATGGGGATATCCTCGCGCCGCTCCCTCAAACTGGGCAGGCGCAGGCGGATCACGTTCAGGCGGTGATACAAGTCTTCGCGGAACAGGCCGTCGCGCACGCGCTGCTCGAGATTCTGGTGCGTGGCGGTAATGACGCGCACGTTCGCCTTCATGGGCTGATGGCCGCCGACGCGGTAGAAATGGCCGTCGGACAGCACGCGCAGCAAGCGCGTCTGCAGGTCGAACGGCATGTCGCCGATTTCATCGAGGAACAAAGTGCCGTTCTCGGCTTGCTCAAAGCGGCCCCGGCGCGTCGTCTGCGCGCCCGTAAATGCACCGCGTTCATGGCCAAACAGTTCGGACTCCAGCAAATCCTTCGGGATCGCCGCCGTGTTCAGGGCAATGAACGGTTGCGCCGCGCGCGGGCTGTGCTTGTGCAGCGCGCGCGCCACGAGTTCCTTGCCGGAACCGGATTCGCCCGTGATCAGCACGGTCACATTCGATTGCGACAGGCGGCCGATGGCGCGGAAGACTTCCTGCATGGCCGGCGCCTGGCCGAGGATTTCCGGCGTTTCCGACGGGCCCGATTCGACGCTGGTCTCGCGCAGGCTTTCTTCCAGCGCGCGGCGGATCAGCTCGACGGCCTTGTCGATATCGAAAGGTTTCGCCAGGTATTCGAAGGCGCCGCCCTGGAAGGCTGCGACGGCCGAATCGAGGTCGGAAAAGGCCGTGATGATGATGACCGGCAAGCCGGGAAAACGCGACTTGACCGTCTGCAGCAATTCCAGGCCGGATGCGCCCGGCATGCGGATATCGGACACGAGCACTTGCGGCGTGTCAAATTCCAGTGCGGCGATGGCGTCGCGCGCATTGGCAAAACTCTTGGTGGCGAGATTTTCCCGCGCCAGGGCTTTTTCCAGCACCCAGCGGATTGATTCGTCGTCGTCAACTATCCAGATTGGCTTCATTAGTGTGTGCGTCCCGCAATGGATTTCATGGGTGGGATACCTCCTCGCTTATGGCAAGGGTAGAACGATCCTGAAATCGGTGTATCCAGGCCGGCTTTCGCACTCGATCACGCCCAGGTGCTGTTGCACGAAGGTTTGCGCCAAGGTCAGTCCCAACCCGCTGCCGCCTTCCCTGCCCGACACCAGCGGGTAGAAAATCCGGTCGCGGATCTGGGGTGCGATGCCCGGTCCATTGTCAATGATATGCAAGTCTAATGCCAGGCCGTAACGGACCTTGGCCAGGGTCACCTGGCGCGCCACGCGCGTCTTGAAAATCAGCTCCGCATCGCCCGCCTCGATGCGCTCGGCCAGGGCTTGCGCTGCGTTGTGCGCGATGTTGAGCACGGTTTGTATCAATTGTTCCTTGTCGCCGCGAAACTCGGGGATCGAGGCATCGTAATCGCGCGAAATAGTCAAGCCACTGGGAAATTCGGCCAGGATCAGGCTGCGCACGCGCTCGCACACTTCGTGGATATTCACGTCGCCCACGATATGCGGGCGGCGGTGCGGCGCCAGCAGGCGGTCGACCAGGGTTTGCAGGCGGTCCGCTTCCTTGATGATGACTTGCGTGTATTCGCGCAGCTCGCTCAGGTGCAGGGCCGGCAATTCCAGCTCCAGCAGCTGGGCCGCGCCGCGGATGCCGCCCAGCGGGTTCTTGATTTCATGCGCCAGGTTGCGGATCAGCTCCTTGTTGACCTGGCTCTGGTCGAGGATGCGCTCCTCGCGGTCGAGCTTTAGCTGCTGCACGTTTTCGCGCAGCTCGATCAGCACGCCGTCGCGCGGCGCGTCGAGCGCGCTGATGATGCTGTGCACGCGCAGCGGTTCGCGCCCCAGGCGTTCCAGGCTCAGGTCCTGCCGCAAGTCGGAAAATTTATGTTCGAGCGCCTGCGCGCAAATACCGGACAGCTCGTCGGGATTGAGGAACAGCGCCGTCAGCTTTTGCCGCGACAGGGCTTTCAATGAGCTTTCCAGCAGGTTTTCCGCCGCCGCGTTGGCATAGCTGATGCGGCCGTCGCCATCGAGCAGGATCACGGCTGAAGCGAGCAAATCAAGGCCGGCCAGGTGGGCGGGACGGCTGGAATGGTTGTCTGGTGTCATGTGCTTTACCGAATATTCGCGATCTCGCGTTTCAGGGCCTCGACGTTCTGCTGTGTTCGGCTAATGTTGTCCTTCAACTGCGCCACCCGTTCCTGGTATTTCGCATAGTTGCGCTCATTGCCCTGGCGCTCGGGCTGGCCGTCGTTGAATTCCAGGCGCTGTGCCGCCAGTTTCAGTTCTTCGCTGCGCAATTCGTCCTGCAGGATCTGGCGCCGGTCCAGGTCGCGCGCGCGCTGCTCGGCGCCATCGACCTTGGGAAACGCGCCGGCGGCAGGCGCCGCCGTGGCCGCCGCCTGCATGGCGGGCCGGGCAGGCGCGCCGGCCAGCGGCGCCGTCTTGCGTGGAGGCTCCGTCATGGCGCCCGGTAAATCGAGCAGCTGGCAATGCGCGCCAGCCCGCTTGTCCGTGTACGTCTTGTGTCCCTGCGCATCGGCGCAGACATACAGCTGCCCGTGCGCCTGTGCTGCCGCGCCCAGCAATCCTGCCATCAGCGCCATTCTGTAATGCTTGGTCAATCTTCACTCCTGTCGGCACATGCCGCATCGTTCCTGGGCCGACTATACAACACCGCACGATCACCGCCTTGGCGTACTGCATAAAAAAAACGCGGGCAAGACCATCGCCTCACCCGCGTTTTTATTCACTACCGGCACATTGCCGGCATGGCGCCATTATAGCGAGTAGTACATGTCGAACTCGGCAGGATGCGTGGTCATGCGCATGCGCTGTACGTCCTGCATTTTCAGTTCCAGGTAAGCGTCGATCATCGAATCGCTGAACACGCCGCCACGGGTCAGGAACTCGCGGTCCTTGTCCAGTGCGTCCAGAGCTTCTTCCAGCGAAGCGCACACGGTCGGGATCAGTGCGTCTTCTTCCGGCGGCAGATGGTACAGATCTTTCGAGGCGGCTTCGCCCGGATGGATCTTGTTGGCAACGCCGTCCAGGCCAGCCATCAGCAGTGCGGCGAAGCACAGGTACGGGTTCGCCAGTGGGTCCGGGAAGCGCGCTTCGACGCGGCGGCCTTTTGGATTGGCCACGTGCGGGATGCGGATCGAGGCGGAACGGTTTTTCGCCGAGTACGCCAGTTTCACTGGGGCTTCGTAGCCTGGTACCAGGCGCTTGTACGAGTTGGTGCCCGGATTCGTGATCGCGTTCAGTGCCTTGGCGTGCTTGATGATGCCGCCGATGTAGTACAGGGCGAAATCGGACAGGCCGGCATAGCCGTCGCCAGCGAACAGGTTTTTGCCATCTTTCCATACGGATTGATGCACGTGCATGCCCGAACCGTTGTCGCCAACGATAGGTTTCGGCATGAAGGTGGCGGTCTTGCCATAGCTGTGCGCCACGTTCCACACCACGTATTTCAGGTTTTGCGTCCAGTCGGCGCGCTCGACCAGGGTCGAGAACTTGGTGCCGATTTCATTTTGGCCGGCGCCGGCCACTTCGTGATGATGTACCTCAACCGGGATGCCCAGCGATTCCAGGATCAGGCACATTTCCGAACGCATGTCCTGGAAGCTGTCCACTGGTGGCACCGGGAAGTAGCCGCCCTTGACGGTAGGACGGTGGCCGCTGTTGCCGCCTTCGATGTCCTTGCCGGTCGACCACGAACCTTCGTCCGAACCGATCTTGACGAAGCAGCCCGACATGTCGATCTTCCAGCGCACGCTGTCGAAGATGAAGAATTCCGGCTCAGGGCCGAAGTAGGCGGTGTCGCCCATGCCCGACGATTTCAGGTAGGCTTCGGCGCGTTTCGCGATCGAGCGCGGGTCGCGGTCATAGCCCTTGCCGTCCGACGGTTCGATCACGTCGCACTGCATGAACAAGGTCGTTTCTTCCATGAACGGGTCGATATTGGCCGTGTTTGGATCCGGCAGCAAGATCATGTCGGACGCTTCAATGCCTTTCCAGCCAGCGATCGAAGAACCGTCAAAGGCGTGGCCCGACTCGAATTTGTCCATGTCGAAGTGCGACACGGGAACCGTCACGTGCTGCTCTTTACCACGGGTATCAGCAAAGCGGAAATCAACGAATTTGACTTCGTTTTCTTCTACCATCTTCAAGACTTCTGCGGCTGTCATTGCCATGCGTATCTCCTAAATGAATGTGGGGTGAGCCGACCTTAGTGCGTCTGGGCTGATGAAGCGAAGCAAACATTGCGTGCCACCAAAACTCATAAGGATCATAGCAGATTCCATGCCAGCTCCAGGAGCCCCCTGGTGCCGGCAACAAAATTACTGCCATCCCAGTGAAAGTTTCATGCCCGCGATTTTCCTGCTGCGTTTGCGTCAAATCAAGAATGCACTATGCAAGTGCAAAAAACGAATAACGCACCATTATCGTGCATTTTGTATGAATTTCTGCAAAATGCCTCGTTGTGGTGCAAAGACTGTGCACCATGGTTTCCCGTTTGCGGGGCGCGGACGGCGCACTATAATCGTACACACCTGCCCACTTTCATCGAGGACGCCATGACTACCGCCGCCGACATCCTGACCACCGCCCGCAGCCGGGCCAATGAAGGCACGCCGTATGCCGGTGCCGTCACGCCGCAGGAAGCGTATGACCTGCTGCAACGCGACGCTGCCGCCAAGCTCATCGATGTACGCACGAATGCCGAGCGCGACTGGGTCGGCCGGGTCGACATCGCCGATACCCAGCATGGTGCGGTGCAGTGGGCCACCTACCCGGGTGGCGTGCCGAATCCCGATTTCCTCGCGCAACTGGCCGCCCAGGCCGGCAAGGATGAGGTACTGCTGTTCCTGTGCCGTTCCGGCGTGCGTTCGCGCCATGCCGCCAAGCTGGCGACCGAGCACGGCTACATGAACTGCTTCGACATCCTCGAAGGCTTCGAGGGCGACAAGGACGCCGATGGCCACCGCAAGCAGATCGGCGGCTGGTGCAAGGCGGGGTTGCCGTGGCTGGGCGCCTGACACTGGCAGCCGAATTATCTGAACAGTGTTTGATCTGGTGGGCTACCATGCGGTCCGCCATCGGCTACAACCATCCATGCGCGCCCGATTTTTCAAGAGCGGCGCAGATTTACCTTGCGAATATGTACCTTATATAGTACAACGTAGGGGTGCGTCATGGATGCTTCCGGCTTGCGGCAGATTACCCTGCTGTTCTATGCGAACGGCAATGGCGGCGAACCCGTGCGCGACTGGCTCAAATCCTTACCCATCGAAGAACGTCATGTGATCGGACAAGACTTGATGCATGCGCAATGGCGCTGGCGCGTGGGCATGCCCCTGTGCCGCCACTTGGGGCACGGTGTGTCAGAAGTGCGCAGCAGCTTGCCCGGCAACCGCATCGCGCGCGTGCTGATCTGCCATCACGGCGATTGCCTGGTGGCGCTGCACGGCTTTATCAAGAAAACCCGCGCCACGCCGGACGACGATCTGGCGCTGGCTCGCAAACGCCACAAGGAACTGACATGAACGCCACCGCTCCCCACCTCGGCAGCAGTCTCGACGACTTCCTCAAGGAAGAAGGCATCTTTGAGCAAACGCAAACCCGTGCCATCAAGGAAGTGATCGCCTGGCAACTGACGAAGGCCATGCAGGAACAATCGCTGTCGAAGACGCGCATGGCGGCCCTGCTGCAGACGAGCCGTTCGCAACTCGACCGCCTGCTCGACCCCAGCAGCGACGTGACCCTCTCCACCCTGGAGCGGGCCGCCGCGCTGGTAGGGCGCAAGCTGTCGATCACCCTCGTTTAAGCGGGTTCAACGTTCAGGCCGGATCGCCCACCTCGGGCGCCGGATACTCTCCCATCAGGGTCAGGATGCGCTTGCGCACGAAATTGATGTGGCTGCGCAAGCCATACAGGCCGTCCGCAAACGACAGCGGAATCGAGATCTGGTTGACCATTTCCTCGATCTGGTCCAGCCGTTGCAATTGCGCCGCGTAGACTTGTGCGCGCTGCGCTTCCGGCACGTCTTCCAGCGCCTGCTCGACCGTGCGCAGCTGGCCGTACCAGCGGTACACGCGCGAGCGGATGCGCCACACGTACAGGGGCGGCACCACGCGCGACAGGGGCAGGATCAAGGCGCCCAGCGCCACCACCAGCACCCACATGCGGTCGAAGAAATTGGCCAGCCAGAAACTCATGTAGCGCTGCAGCACAGGCGCGCCATCCTTGTAGAATTTCAGCGCTTCCGGCGCGACGGGAATCTCCGTGTAGCGCGCGGATGGGAACTGCCCCTGCTGCTGAAACCAGCCCGTGCCGCCGTGAATGCCGGCCGCCGCCTGCACGAACAGGTCTACCAGGGCAGGATGCAAGTCTTCGCGCGCGACCAAAGTGGCGGTCGGCGCGATCAGGTGATAATCCTGCGCGGGAATGTTCTGCCCCAGGTCGACGATACCGCGCGGCAAGACGACGTGCGTGAGGAAAGGCAGGCGCCGCGTGTACGCTTCCGCCTGTGAAAAGTCAAACAGCTTGATGCCCGGCGTTTGCAGCAGCATCTGGATCAGCGGCGCTTCCGGCGCCGAGCTGAACACGAGACCGTCGATGCGCCCTTCCAGCAGCTCCACCGTGGCAGGCGTGTTCTGCAAGTCGCTCACCGTCAAGTCCTTGGCTTCGACGCCATTTACGGACAGCAACTGGCGGAACAGGCCGGGCACGCCCGTGCCTTCCGGCCCCAGGTTGATCTTCATGCCCTTCAGTTGCGTCAGCTCCGTCACGGCCTTGTCTTCGCGCAAGAACAGCCAGACGGGTTCCGTAAACAGGCTGCCCAGGGAAATCAAGCCATGGCGCTCGGCATCGTCGTGTTCCGTCGAGCCGCTTTGCACAAAGGCAATATCGGTCTTGCCCGCGTTCAGGCGCTGCAGGTTTTCCTGCGAACCCAGCGACGGTTGCAAGGTCACCTTGATGCCGTGCTTGGCCAGGGTGGCCGCATATTTCTTGCCGAATTCTTCGTAGGCGCTATTGTCCTGCCCCGTCGACAGGCTCACCTGGCGTGGCGGCGCGGGGTCGACCAGCCAGTAAGCGAGCGCGCAAAACGCGCCGACCAGCAGCAAGGTGGGACCGGCGGTGGCGAGGAAGTCGCGCACGGAAAAACGGCTGAACGCGAGGATTTTGGACATGTGGTGGCGCATAGGTTTCATGGGTGGCTACGATGCCAAGAAAAGCCCAACTATGCAAGGCACTTTCACATGCGCGGCGTGGCCAATTCGGCTACAGTTCTGGATCGCCCACCTGCCTATGGAGTCCCGCATGCTGAAAATTCTTGGAAAAGCCGCTTCGATCAATGTCCGTAAAGTCTTGTGGACGTGCGAGGAACTCGACCTGCCGTATGAACGCGAAGACTGGGGCAGCGGCTTTCGCAGCACGGACGACCCGGCCTTTCTGGCCTTGAACCCGAACGCCATGGTGCCCGTGCTGCTCGATGGCGACCTGGTGCTGTGGGAATCGAACACGATTTGCCGCTACTTGTGCGCCCAGGCGGGCCGCGACGACTTGCTGCCGAGTAATCCGCGTGCCCGCGCGGAAGTGGAAAAATGGATGGACTGGCAAATGGGTGATTTGAACAACAGCTGGCGCTACGCCTTCATGTCGCTGGTGCGCCACAGCCCGGCCCACCAGGATGCGGCGCAACTGGCGGCCGGTATTGCCGGATGGAACAAGATGATGGGCGTGCTGGAACAGCAGTTGCAGCGCACGGGCGCCTTCGTCTGCGGCGAAGCATTCACCCTGGCCGATATCGTGCTGGGCCTGTCCGTCAAGCGCTGGCTGATGGCGCCCATGCAGCGTCCCGACTATCCAGCCATCGCCGTCTACCATGCGCGCCTGGAAGATAAAACCGCCGTATTTGCCGGCTAATCGAGTTCGATTGCCTCGACCGTGCCGCCAATGACATAGCAATCGCCATCGCGGCGCACTTCGTCCAGTGTAGCCGGGTCATCGTGCGCATACGTGCCGTCGATATCGACGCACCAGACATCGCCGAAACGCAGCAACTTCACGCCGCAGCAGATGCGGTTGATGAAGTTGCCCGGCGTCCTGACCAGTACTTCCCGCACTTCTCCCACCGTGATGGCGACTTTGCGCCAGACATTGCCTTCCAGCCCATGATTTCTTGCGTACAAGACGATGCGCACGGCCTGCACGCCTTGGGGCTGGTACATCTGTTCCATCGACACCAGTGAGCCATCGTCAAAGCGGTGGTATTGCAGAAAAATCTGCTGCGTCTTGTCCAATTCCACTCCCCAAAAAAAACGCCGGCCTTGCGGGCCGGCGTTCACACAAGCCAGATACTTTTAATTCGTGCACTGCTTGGCCACGCCTTCGGCCGGCGCGGGCGCCTCGATCAGCGGCATCAAACTCGGCGCCAGGGACACCAGCAGTTGCACGGGCAAGGCGCTGGTGAAGTCATAGTTCTTCGATTCCGGTCCGCGCACATACGCCGTCATGCTGCCATAGAAGCGCTCGCCGATATTGAACACAAATGTCGCCGAGCGGTTCACATAGCGCGACTCGATCAGGCGGCCACCGGCGCCGTACACGTCGAAGCGCTGGTCACCCGTACCCGTCTTACCGCCCATCGGGATCGGCACGCCGTCGGCGCCGACAAACGCCGTCTTCGCCCGTTTCGCCGTACCGTCCGACACCACTTCGCGGATGGCCTTGGCCACTGCCTTGGCCACGTCCGGCGACAGCACTTGCTCCGCTTCCACCTTGCTGCCACGCTTGACCATGGTGTCGTATGGCGTATTGGCGGCGAAATGCATGGAATCGATGCGCACGCTCGGTTTGCGCACGCCATCGTTGATGATGATACCCATCAACTCGGCCAGTGCGGCGGGACGGTCGGCCGATGCGCCCAGGGTCGTCGCGTACGACGGCACGAGCGAGTCGAATGGATAGCCCATCTTCTTCCACTGGCGGTGGATTTCCAGGAACCCTTCCACTTCCAGCAAGTTGGCGATGCGGCGGTCCTGCGCATGCTTGCGGTGCGTATTGAACAGCCATTTGTAGACTTCCTGGCGTTCCTTCTCGCTGGCCGCCACCATCTGCGACAGGGTGGAACCTTCGTGCTGGCGCAGATACGCCACCATCCACAGTTCCAGCGGATGCACATTGGCCAGGTAGCCACGGTCGGCCAGCGACCAGTTTTCCATCGCGTACTGCTGGTACATCTTGGCAACGCGTTCGGGCGGTACTTCGTTTTGCGACGTCAAGTTGGCATTGAGGAAATCGCCGAATTCCGCCACGGTCCCCTTCGGATTCACGGTGCGGAAGATATTCGCCAGGCGCACGGGGGTCGGGCGGATGCTGGCCAACAAAATCTTTTCCTGCTCGTCAACGCTCTTGCCGCGGTATTTCTGATAGAAGCGGTGCAGGAATTCACGCCCTTCCTTGTCGGCAAAACGGCTCAGGTACTGGGCCCGGCGCGGATCATCCGCATCCGCCAGCAGCGAGGCCGACGAATCGGGACGCGAAAACATGTAATAGCGGGCCACGTCGCGCATCAGGCGCACGAACACCAGGTTGGTCGACTGGCGCAGCGCCTGCTGCAAGGTCATGATGCGGCTGTCGTCGAGCTTGGAGAAGTTGCCGAAATGGTGCAAGCCGCCGCCCGTGAAGAAGCCTTCGCCCGGGTTGCCAGAATATTTGCGCTCCATGGCGGCCGCCAGCATGGCCGGCAGGTTGCGCGCCTCGCCGAGTGCCAACGGTTTCAGATAGGCAATCGCCCACTGCGACAGCATGTCCTTGGGATCGACGGCGATCTTATTCAGCTCGGCGGCGCCCATGCCGCTGTAGCGCTGGTGCAACTGGTCGATGATGTCCAGGTAGGTGACCAGGGTGCGCAGCTTGGCCGTGGAACCGAGGTCCAGCTTGGCGCCTTCGTTGATGTCGAGCGGCTGGTCGTAGTTATCCGTCTGCACGCGCAGCAAGTTGGCTTGATCGCCCTTTTGCAGCAGGGTAAAGCTGTAGACCACGTTGGCCGGGTCGCCATTGCCCAGCATGCCCTTGCCCGTCAGGCCGGCCGCTTTCGCCACTTCAGGATCGCGCAACTCGCGCAAGACCTTGGTAACGGCGTTTTGCGCCTGCGCGTCGAGCGTGCTGACCACTTTCAGGTCGAGGCGGTCGAGGTTGTACAAGCGCGGGTCGCCCAGCATGCTGGCCAGGTGATTGCGCACGGCATTCGAGGCCTTGCGCGTGACGAACGAGGTCGATGCTTCCGATTGCACGCCGGACGCCGTCGACGGACGCAGCTTCTCGGCGATGGCCGCATTGCGCAGCTGCGGCGAAATCACGCCCGCTTGCGCCAGCAGGCGCAGATGGCTGTTGGTCAATTCTTCCAGGTCGGCGCCACCGGCCACCAGGTAATGCGATGGACGGCGCTGCGCGATCAAGAGGCTCAGCGCCTGCTTGTAGGCCAGCGCGCTGCCCGGCTGGTCCATATTACCCTTGAGCAAAGTCTTCACTTCGGCAAATGGCCTGCCATACCAGACCCACATGCCGTCGCCAATGCCGTTGACTTCGCCAAAACCGCTCTTTGCCGACAGCGGCACGGTATTGAGGTAATTGACGACGATCTTGCGCCGCGCTTCCATGGTGTTTTCGCCATCCTGGTACGAGCGCAGGCTGGCCGAAATCATCTGCAGCAACTTGTCCTGCATGGAACTGGTGCGGCCGTCTTCCGAATGCCGGTATTTTTCAATTTGGGTAGCCAGAGTGCTGCCGCCGCCACTGCGATGGCCGCCGAACAGGTTCAGCGCCTTGTCGAGGACAGCCTTGCTCAGGCGGTCCCATTCCACGGCGGGATTGCGCTCGGGCGTGCCCGGGTCGAGCAATTCGCGGTTTTCGATGAACAGCAAGCTTTGCACGAGCGCGGGCGGCGCTTCGGCAAAGCCGTCGAACATGCGCTCGGGATAGCTGGCCGCGAACAGGGGCGCGGCGCGGCAATCGAGGATGGTCAGTCCGGCGCGGTTTTTCTCGTGGTACGTGGCAAAGATGCCCCGGTCGACCAATTGCACCATTTTCGGCGACATGCGCGCCTGCGCCGTCACTTCATAGTCGCGCGCATTGAGCTTGCTAATAAAATCCGGCAGGCTGGCATAGCCGAGCCGCTCGTCATACGGCCCGTGCTGCGGATAGCGGATGGCGCCCGCCGGTGCCGGGCCAGGCTCGACCTTGAACGCCAGTTGGCGGTCCAGGCGCGTGAAAAACTCCGCCTGCAGGGCCGAGGTGCGCACTTCGCGCATGACGAACCACGCCGCGCCGGCGATCAGCGCCAGCACGATGATGGCAAAGATGGGCCAGATGCGCGAACGGCGCTTCTTCGGCGGGCGCGCCGGCGGTGGTGCCTCGGCGCCCGTGTCGGAGAGTGGATCAGAGGGGGGCCGCTCTTGCGCGGCCAGATTGACGCCTGTGTCTTTCATGGGATGCTGGGGTAAGGTTGGGTTTGGACGGCGCGGGAAATGCGGTAGCGATACCGCTCCGCGCGGGATAAGAGCAGGGCCGGCCAGGGCCGGTCACGACAAAGCTTGCTTAACATGATGTCCATACCGGTGAATCAAAAAAACACGCTACTGCACAGGCAGGCAACCCCGCGTTTGACACGCCAGGCTCCTGTTCACCATTCCACCACATCGGCATGGGAACGACTGACGAGCGCACACAAAAATCTTGCTTCATTGAAGATTTTCGCAAAAAAACAACGTCTTGGAATGTGCGCTTGCGTACATAGATGCAAGGCGGGCTGAACGCCGGCGAAAAAGCCGCCGGCGCCGGGCTGGCTGCATGTCAGATGGTGGTGTATTCCGCTTGCAAGGTATCGAGCGCGGCGCACATCTGCGCGAAGGCGGCCTCTGCCTGCGCGGGCTCGCCCTTGACGCCCAGTTCGATATGCCGGCGCGTCTGCGCATCGCCCACGCTGGGCAGGCTGAACACCTTAATCAGCGGAAAATCTGTTTCCAGGCGCACCATCAGCGGCGTCAGCAGGGATTCGGCCGTTTCATACACGAGCAAGGCGTGTTCCGCATGCGGCACCTGGTTGAACAGGTGCGCATAATGCGTGTCGAGCACCCATTCGATCATGGGCCAGGACATGACGGGAAAGCCCGGCACGAAATAATGTTCGCGCACGGCAAAGCCTGCAATCTTGTTGTACGGATTCGGAATCAGCTCGGCGCCTTCGACAAATTCCGCCATTTTCAGGCGGTGCAGGTTTTCCGGCGAGTTCAAATCGGCCGGCACGCCCGCCTCTAGGCCCATTTCCGTGATGCGCTGCTGGATATTGACCTTGCCCTGCGGATGCAGCACCAGCGGCAAGCCCAGCGCATCGGCCGCCGCCTGGCGCGTATGGTCATCCGGCGTGGCGCCGATGCCGCCAAAGCTGAAGACGATGTCGCCGCTGGCAAAGCTGCGCTTGAGCAAGGCGACCAGGCGGGCCGGCTCGTCGCCCACGTATTCCGCCCAGCTCAGCTGCAAGCCCCGTGCCTTGAGCATGCTCACTACTTTCGGGAAATGCTGGTCCGTGCGCTTGCCCGACAGGATTTCGTCGCCGATGATGATCAATCCGATAGCCATGAAGCTCCCTCGTAGAATTCGATAAAAATACTCAGGCGTCTGCCGGCGCCACGTCGGTCATGCCGCGTACGCCCCGCAAACGCGACAGTGCTTCCAGGCAGTAATACTGGAACCACAGGCCCGTGAAGATAAAGATCAGCACATACAGCCAGATGGCGAACGCCGCCAGGAAGGGGAAGAACACCACCGACATCGCGCCGCCCATCCACAGCAAGCCCGGCACGGCGCCGGCCGCGCCGGACACCATGCCGATGGCCAGCAGGGGCCAGCGCTGCGTGCGCATGATGGCGTGGCGCTCTTCTGCGCTGGCGTAGTCGGCCATGGCGTCATACGCCATCACGCGGTAGGTCAGCCAGCCCCACAGCACGGCTTGTCCCGCCAGCGCGGCCGGCGGAAACGCGTACAGGGGCAGCAGGATGACCCAGGCGATGATGAACAGCAAAAAGGTGGCCAGGGACGTCCCCACGCTGCCCAGCAGGCTGCCGCCATGTTTCTTTTCCAGCTCAGGAAAGTGCCGACCGCCGATATGGCGGCCAATGGCCGGCATGGCGAACAGGCCCATGAAGATCAGCGCCGTCAGGATCATCAGCGGCAGCAGCATGAACATGGCGATCAACGGCACGATCACGGCCTTCAGCACGCCCAGGCCAAAGGTGGACAGCACCTGCCCGCTGGTGCGGAAGAAATCGTACTGCGTAAACAGCGCATGCAGGCTGTCGATCAGCGGCTGCAAGCCCACGTACAGCAGTCCGCCCCACAGCACCAGCGACAGGATGAACGGCGCCACGCTCAGCAGCAATATCCTGCCGTGCAATTGCGACAGGAAAGCACGGCCATACGAATTCAACACATTACGCATCAATGGCGTCCTTTTCGTTTAATTCTTGCAAATTCCACCATGCGGCGCAGGCCCAGCCATTGCTGTTGCCAGAAGCCGTGGCCATAGCTGCGCCCCGGCCGGCCCATGCCCTTGCTATCGATACGGGCCAGCTGGTCGCGCACGCCCGTGCGCGCATAGCCGGCCGAGAAATTCGCGGTGCCCAGCAGCATATCCCAAATCGGCAAGACCACGCCGAAGTTGCAACCGCCCATGCTGCCCTTGCCTTTCGACTCGTGCCCCACGCCGATCGCGTGATGCGTGCGGTGGAAACGGGGCGAGATCAGCAGCCGCTCGCCGATGCGGCCGAAGTGTATCCTCACATTCGCGTGCTGCAAGCTTTGCAGGATGCGCGAAATCGACACCAGCAGCACATACTGGCCCGGCGGCACACCGATACCGAGCGCCACCAGGGCCATCACCACGTCGCGCAGGAAGTCATCGAGCAGGTGGTTGCGGTCATCGCTCCACAAGTTCATGTTTTGCTGGCTGTGATGCAGGCTGTGCAAGCCCCACCACCAGCCGAAATGGTGCGAGGCCCGGTGGTAGCAATAGTCGACGAAGTCCAGTATCACAAAATAAATGATAAAACTGAGCAAGGGACTGATGCCGGGCAACAGCGATTCCAGGTTCAGGGGATGAATATTGTCGAAACGCAAGGCGCCCGCCAATGCATCCATCAGCGGATCGAGCGTGAAAAAGACCACGACAGAAAACAGGCCGATGCGGTGCAGCACGGTGTAGATAAAATCGTTCCAGCGGGCGCGCGGGTCGGTGATCTTTTGCGCGGGAATCAAGGCTTCAAGCGGGCGCAGCACGAGAAACAACAGCACCAGTTCGCACAGGCCGATCAGCAGCCACTCCGTGCCCTCGAACGCTTCTTCCGTGAATTCGCCAAAGCCCAGGTGATACACGAGGGGGTTCACGATGGTCTGGAACAGCCAGCCTTGCGCCACGCCAAAGGCGTCGACGACGGCGTCGATGACGGGAGTGACGTGGCCGAGGATGTCGGCGGCGATCATGGCTGGCCCTTCTTCTGCGCGTAGGCAGGATGCTCGCGCAGGGTGGCAAAGCAGAACCCTTTGTCTTGCAAGCCGGAAATTAAGGCGTCCAGGTTGGCGGGCGCCCACGCATCCTTGCGCGACCAGATGCCCATATGCGAAATGAAAATATCGCCGCTGCGCAAGTTCGCCAGCGCTTTTTTCAGCAACATGGCATTCGGATACTTGTCGCTGGGCAGCTCATCGCCGGAATACCCCGCAGGCGCCCAGCCCGCATGCTGGTAGCCGCAGGCGCTGCCGGCCGCCAGGGTGCGCGGCGACGTGTAGCCGCCCGGCGCACGCCAGAATGGGTCGAGCTTGTGCCCGGTCAATTCCTGGAAGCGCGTATCGACGCGGCGCAATTCCTCGCAGAACTGTTTATCCGTGAACGACGCCAGCTTGCCGCCGTCCTTGCCGAACTGGGGCTTGACCTGGATCAAACCGTTGGCCAGATCCTTCTTCCAGTACACATGGTCAAACGTATGCGTGCCGAACGCATGGCCTTCGGCGACCCGGGCTTTCCAGTACGGTGCCCACGAGGCATCGAGCGAATAATCGCCGCGCGTGGTCTTTTCATTGGCCAGGAAGAAGGTTGCCTTCACATGGCGTTGATTCAGCACGTCGGCGATCAGTTGCGCTTGCGACTGGCTGCCCGTGTCGAAGGTCATGTAGATGGTGCCCTTGCAGGCGGCCGGGGCAACAGGTGCGGCGGCCTGCGCGGGCGACAGCATGGCGCTGGCGCACAACAGCATGGCGGGCACGTGGCACGCGGGAATCAGACGTTTCATCAGCACACCCGCCATCACATGCGCGGCGAGTGGGTGGCGAAATACACGCCATGGGGCGAGCGGCCCACCGGTATGGTCTTGATGACCTTGCGCGTCGTCAGGTCGATCACGGCCACTTTCTTGATCCAGCGCAGGGTCACCCACATGGTCTTGCCATCGGGCGTGATTTCCATGCAGTCCGGGCCGCCCGGCACATTGATGGTGCCCACGTTTTCCAGGGTTTTCTGGTCGATGATGTTGATCGTGTTCGACACGCGGTTCGAGACGAACGTCATGCGGTTGTCCCCCAGCGCACGGAAATTATGCGTGCCGGCGCCCGCCTTGATGCGCTTGACGGTCTTTTGCGTGCGCCAGTCGATCACTTCCACGTAATCGCTGCCCATGATGCCAACCAGCAAATGCTTGCCATCGGGCGTCATCGTGATGCCGGCTGGCGCCGGGCCGACGGGCATGGTCCATTTCACGGTTTGCGTGGCCAGGTCGATGGCGCTGACCTGGTTGCTGCCCTGCTGCGTGATGAAAGCCATGGTGCTGTCAGCCGTGAACGCCATGTGGCTGGGCAACTTCGGCAGCGGGATGCGCTTGGCCAGGGTCAGGTTCTTGCCGTCGTAGCGGTACAGGTCGATGCGGTCCAGGCGCAGCGAATTCGAAATGAACCACTTCTGGTCCGGCGAAAAGCCGATCTGGTAAGGATCGAGGATATTGCTGATGCGGCGCTGGATCTGGCCCGAGACAGGGTCGAGGAAAATCAGCTCGTTGCCGACGGAACTGGCGACGATCAGCGACTTGCCATCCGGCGTTTCCATCAGATGGTGCGGTTCCTTGCCGACAGCAAAGGTAGACAGGGGAGCATAGGTTTTCTGGTCCAGCAGTTGCACCGTAGCATCACGGGAATTGAGCACCACCACCACTTCGGCTTGCGCCGTCGATATTGCGGAAACCAGGCACAGCGAGGAAAAAACAAGGCGGCATAGACTGCGGAACATGGAAGAAATCACTGTTAAATACAAAACATGCATTTTACGTGGAACACTGTATTTATTGTGTTAAATCCCCCCTTAAATGCGACCGGCAGCCACACATCGTCGTAATTTCTGGTTTTTCCCTGCGGCGGGCCTGGAATGGCGCTTTGCAACTCATTGCTCTACAATCTGAAGCTTTCATCGCCTACACAAGGATTATCATGACCACCACCACTACCGCTTCCGGCCTGCAATACATCGATACCACCGTTGGCGAAGGCGCTGAAGCGCAAGCTGGCAACAATGTTGTCGTGCATTACACGGGCTGGCTGCAAAACGACGACGGCAGCGCCGGCGCGAAATTTGACTCGAGCAAGGACCGCAACGATCCATTCGAATTCCCGCTGGGCGCCGGCCGCGTCATTCAAGGCTGGGATGAAGGCGTGCAAGGCATGAAAGTGGGCGGCAAGCGCCAGCTGATCATCCCTGCAGCACTGGGCTATGGCGCACGCGGCGCCGGCGGCGTGATTCCACCGAACGCCACCCTGATTTTCGACGTCGAACTGCTGGGCGTATAAGAACAGACTCCGCAGCGCGCAAGCGACTGTACCAGGCGCCGCCCCTGTTCACTCAGCGGCGGCGTTTTTGTTTTGAGTGTGTCCTCTAATGCACGGCGCGTTTTTTTCACTATGATGTCAGGCACTGCAGCACGCACGGTGGCCACTCCGCCGGGCCTGCCGCACTTTTCCAGCGATTCCATCAGCACACAGGAGCCATCATGAGTTTACAAGAGCAATTCGAACAAGCGCAGCTCGATTCCAAGACCCTGTCCGAGCGTCCGGACAATATGACCTTGTTGAAAATCTATGCCTTGTTCAAGCAAGCCTCGAGCGGCGACGCCACGGGCGAGCGTCCTGGCATGACCGACTTTGTCAACCGCGCCAAGTTCGACGCCTGGGCGGCCCTGGCCGGCACCTCGAAGGAAGAGGCGCAACAGCAATACATCGACCTGATCGAAGACTTGAAGGACTGATCTTCCCCTGCCCCGGCGCCTGCCGGGGCAGTATAATTTCTGCATGAACCCATCACCGCTTTCCCCAGTTTCGCTGGCCCACGCCGCCGACCTGCCCCGTTTGTTCGACGTCTGGCACCTGTCCGTACGCGCCACCCACGATTTTCTCGCCGACAGCGATATCGCCTTCCTGATGCCCTTCGTCCGCGATGAGCTGGCCAGGGTGACGGCAGCAAGCCTGCTGCACGTGCTGCGCGCCGATGACGGCGTCGCTCATGCCTTCCTGTGCGTCGAGCACGCCAAGATCGAGATGCTGTTCGTGCATCCCGACCGGCGCGGCAGCGGCGCCGGCCGCGCGCTGGTCCGGCATGCCCTCGCGGCCCTGGGCGCCACGGCCGTCGATGTCAACGAGCACAACGCGCAAGCGCACGGTTTTTACCGCCACCTGGGCTTTATCGAGGAAAACCGCTCGGAATGCGACCCGTTCGGCAAGCCTTTCCCCATTTTGCACCTGAAACTGGCCAAAATGGTCTAAAAACTCACCAAAAACCACCAAAACAGGCCGTTAACGCAAAAGTGGCTACCGAATCGGTAGCCACTTCTTTCAATGCCGGGTAGCGCGGAAACTTACTTCTTTGCCGCCGCCAGCGCTTGCGCGATCCAGCCATCAAATTTTTGCTGGTGGAACTTGATCCAGCCAGCCGTATGGCGGGCGATATCGGCCTGCGTGTTTTCGCCGCGGCGCATGCGCTCGTTCTGCGCATTGATGTCCGCCACGGGCAATTGCATCACTTCGAACAGCTTGGCCGCGGCCGGATTTTTCTCCGCCCAGGCCTTGTTCGACACGATGCGCGCCGTGTTGACGGCAAAACCGTAGTCGCTGCCATCGTCGAGGCGGGTATTCACCTTGTCCGGATTGGCCGAGAATGGCACTTTCAGCCAGACCACGTCCTTGCCCGGCACCAGCACGCCACTGACCCAGTACGGCGTCCACGTGTAATACAGGATGGACTCGCCACGCTTGTAGCGGCCCAGGGTATCGGCGATCAGGGCCGCATAGCTGCCCTGCACGTGCGTCACCGTCTCGCGTAATTTATACGCATCCATGTGGTTCTCGATCAGCGCTTCGCAGCCCCAGCCGGGGTTGCAACCCGTCAAGTCGGCCTTGCCATCGCCATCGTGGTCGAACAGCTTGGCCAGGGTGGGGTCGCGCAACTGGTCGATATTCGTGATGTTGTACTTCTCGGCCGTCGCCTTGTCGATCAGATAACCTTGTGCGGCAGGACCGGCGTATTGGCCCGTGCGCAACAGCTTGGCGTCGCCGCCAGCATTGTTATAGAAATCCTTGTGCATCGGATCCCAGTGCACGGCCATGAAGGTGGCGTCGCCGTTGGCGATGGCGATATGCGCGGTCGGATACTCCACTTCCTTAATCGGCTGCACTTCGTAGCCCAGCTTTTCCAGGGCCTTGTCGACCAGCATGGTCTGGAAGGTTTCTTCCGCGATCGAGCTTTGCAGCGGCTGCACCTTGACGCCCTTGCCGGGCAGCGCATCGGCGGCCACGGCCGGCGTCTGCGCCATGGCCAGGCTGGTGGTCAGGGCCAGGGCGGCGATCGCCAGGGCGGAAAACAGCTGGAACTTGCGTTGCGATTTTTGCGTCACTTTAAAATTGTCAATTTGATGCATGTGTATCCTTTATTGTGCGTTGGCCAGCGTTGCTTGCTGTTCAACATTATTTTTGTCCGTGTTGCCGCGCACCAGGCGCAGCACGAAACCGGCAGGACCCGTCTGGTACCAATGGCGCACGCCACGGCGTGGCTGGCCCATCGCTTGCGTCAATCGGTCCAGGGTGATGGCCAGCAGCACGATACCCAGGCCACCCACGGTTGCCAGGCCCATGTCCAGGCGGCCAATGCCGCGCAATACCATCTGGCCCAGGCCACCCACGGCGATCATCGAGGCGATCACGACCATCGACAGCGACAGCATCAGCGACTGGTTGATACCGGCCATGATGGACGGCATGGCCAGCGGAAATTGCACGCGGGTCAGCAGCTGCCACGGCGAGGCGCCATAGGCGCGGGCCGCTTCGATCAGGTCGGGACGCACCTGGCGGATACCGAGGTTGGTCAAACGCACCAGCGGCGGCAGGGCAAAGATGATCGTCACGATCACGCCTGGCGCATTACCGATACCAAACAGCATCACCACGGGTACCAGGTAGACGAAGGCAGGCGTCGTCTGCATCGCGTCCAGCAGGGGGCGCAGGATATTCTGCGCGCGGTCGCTGCTGGCAAGGAAAATACCCAGCGGCAAGCCGATGGCCAGACAGAAAGCCAGCGACGTCAATACCAGCGACAGGGTGGTCATGGCTTCCGGCCAGATGCCCAGCATCGACACCACCAGCAGCGCCAGCACGGTACCGATGGCCAGGGTACGGCTGGTAAATTGCCACGCCAGCAAGCCGATGATGGCGATCACCGTCAGCGACGGGGCCGCCAGCAGCACGCCTTCCACGCCGGACAGCACGCTGTCGATCGGTGCGCGCACGGCCTGGAAGAAAGGACGGAAATGGGTGACAACCCAGCCCAGGCCCTGGTTGATCCAGCTTTCCAGCGGCAGCGAGCCGTCGAAAATCTGTGTCAGGTGAAAGCCGCTCGCATGTTCCGGCTGCACGGCAGGCGCGGCGGCGTCCAGCCAGGCGGTGCTGGCATCGGTGGGCGGCGTCAGCGCCCAGGGATTGATTTGGGCGGCCTGTTCAACAACAGGTTCTACTGTGGAAACGGTGCTTGGGTTCATGCTTGTCCTTTCTGTTGTTGTGGCTCGGCAATGGCTGGCGTATCGCGGTCGAGGAACTTCAGCAAGGTCGTCTTGCTGATGGCGCCGCGGAAGCTGCCGTCATTGGCCACCACAGGGACGGCGTAAGGCAGTTGCGCCACCTGGCCGAACAGGCCGGCGACTGGCTCATCTGCATTGATGGTCTGCACGTCGGGCAGATAGGCATGCGCCAGGCCCAACGGTCCCACATGGCCGTCGAGCGCACTGCGCAGCGAATCGGCCGAGACGACGCCGAGGAACTTGCGCTGCGGATTGACGACATACGCAAAGGCGCGATCCTGCTCTTCCAGCATCGACAGCGCGGCGCGCGAGCCGCGGCTCGGCGACTCGGACACGACGATCTGGCTCTTGCGGGCAATATCGCTGGCCTTGAACACGGCCGCCGCATCCACGCCGCGCACGAAATTGCGCACGTAATCGTTGGCAGGCTTGCGCAGGATTTCTTCCGGCGTGCCCACTTGCACCACGTGGCCGTCTTTCATGATGGCGACGCGGTCGCCGATGCGCATGGCTTCGTCGAGGTCATGCGAAATGAAGACGATGGTGCGGCGCTTGATTTGCTGCAAGCGCAGCAGTTCCGATTGCATTTCCGTACGAATAATCGGATCGAGCGCGGAAAATGCTTCATCCATCAGCAAAATCGATGGATCGCAAGCCAGCGCACGGGCCAGGCCCACGCGCTGCTGCATGCCGCCCGACAATTCGTCGGGATAGCTGGCGCCGTAGCCATCCAGGCCCACTTGCTCCAGCGCTTGCTGGGCCAGCGCATGGCGCTCAGCTTTCGGCATGCCGGCCAGTTCCATGCCGAAGGCAGTGTTGTCGAGCACGGTAATTTGCGGCAGCAGCGCGAACGACTGGAACACCATGCTGATGTCCTTGCGGCGCAGGGCGCGCAGCTGGGCGTCCGGCAAGGTATTGATGTCGTTGCCGTCGATCAGGATGCGGCCGGCGGTCGGCTCGATCAGGCGGTTCAGCATGCGCACCAGGGTCGACTTGCCCGAACCGGACAGGCCCATGATGACGAAGATCTCGCCCGCTTCAATGGTAAAGGTGGCGTCGAAAACGCCGATGGTGCAGTCCGTCTTGGCCAGGATATCCTGCTTGCTGGCGCCTTGGTGGACGAGTTCAAGTGCTTCTTCTGGCTTGTCGCCGAACACTTTGAACACATGGTCGATAATGATTTGTTTTGCCACGATGTGGTTCTCCCTCGATTTGACGAATGGAATGAAACCCAGCAAGCTGCTAGCTTGCGGCGGGAATCAGCAAACCCTGTTGCGTCGGCTACGCCACGGCGCAAAAAGCGCACGGGAGCGACAGGAAACAGGGGGTGACACGCGTGTGACCAGCGGATGGCCAAAGCCGGTGCCGGGGTGCCGTGTGCGTGCTAAAAGAGGCTGTGGTTCAGGACTTTTAACAACGCTAGCGCCATGCAAATACATGGCACCAAATGTATTTGACCGAAAAAAATCGACCAAGCTACTTTTAACTGGATGCGGGTGTAAAACCCGAAGAATTATTCACCACTCAGCGAGTGGGGAGTACTGCGAAGCAGAAGGTGAAACGCGGTGTAGCTGTTGTAAATATGACTCAAGTATAACGCAAAAAGCCACCAAAGTCCAATGGCTTTCCAAATAGAAATGTGCTAGCAATGTTCGCCAGCGTACAGTCAGACGTAAAAAAGGCGAAAAGAGACTTGTTTTCATCGTCTTTTCGCCCATCGCTGCGACACGCTCCCTAGCACCAAACCGGGCGCCGGACAAGCGATGCAAAGCCGTCAAGCCGGCTCGGTAAACACCTTGCGCATCTTCTCGGCAATCTTGCCTTCAATCGTGGAGGCGAAGGCGCTCAGCATGAAACCCAGCTTGATTTGCAGTTGCGCCTGCTCTTTTTCCAGGGTCAGCGATCCGTCGACGCCGCTGCGCTCGAAACGCAGCACGTCGCCATCCCAGGCGCACGCCAGGTCATATTCCTGGGCCAGCTTGTCGGCCACTTGCTGCGCCGCTTGGCGCGCCTTTTCTGCTGTCAGCTTATGTTGCTGAACTATATTTATATCCGCCATCAAACGATCCTTTTATTATAAAAACGGGGGCAATACGGCCAGCATCATACCAGCCGCCATGCGGCAGCCGCGGCCATGGGTGGCGCCGGCACGCAGAAAAAACCGCGCTTTCCTGCGCCGCACTTGCGCCGCATCAAACCAAAACCACCGAAGCGGGCCGACTATCTCCATTCCAGTTGCGAGTGTCTTGGAGAGCTAACATGGACCAGAAAGTCATCGTGCCGGTCGAAGCCGTGCTGACCAAATGCGTGTCCCTGCCCGTCGGCTATGTCCCCACCCCATCGGCGCCCTACCGCCAGCACCGCAAGAATGCGCAATTGACCTTGCAGCCGGGTCCGCCCCGCGTGCTCGCCCCCACCACCCGCAAGCTCGAAGCCGTGCCGGTCGGTTCGCGCGTGCTGATCTGGAAGCAGGACCCGTCCGTGAGCGAACTGGGCACGCGCAAGACCTTCCTCGCCGGCCTGACCCTGCAAGGCCCGCGCGATGCACGCATCACCTTTGGCGAGCCGGGCATCGCCCAGGTCAGCCCGAACGCCTTTGGCGACTTCATCGTCTCGCCCAACACCGACCAGTTCGACGCCGTGCACACGTTTGCCATCGTGCGCATGACGCTCACCATGTACCAGCGTGCGCTGGCCAGCAACGGCACGGCCTCGCCCCTGCCCTGGCAATGGAATAGCGCCAGCAATACGGCCCCCCTGCGCGTGTTTCCGCACGGCTTGCCCAATGTCATGAATGCGTACTACAGCCGCAGCGACAAGGCCCTCAAGTTCGGCGATTTCATTCCCAGCGGCGCCACCGAGCGCGTCTATACCTGCCGTTCGCTCGACATCGTCTCGCATGAAACTGGGCATGCCATCCTCGATGGCCTCAAACCGAATTGGCTGCTCAACAATAACCCGCCGCAGACGGGCGGCTTGCACGAATCGTTCGGCGACCTGACGGCCATCTTCCTGGCCCTGTCGCAGCTGGACCAGGTCGAAGCCGTGATCGCGCAAACCAAGTCCGATCTGCACGACAAAACCTTCCTGGCCGACCTGGCGGAACAGTTCGGTCTGGCGCTGGGCCGGCCTAACGGTTTGCGCAATGCCGACAATGACATCAAATTGTCAGAAGCAGGCACGGAAGTGCACGCCATCTCGCAAGTGTTTACAGGCGCCGTCTACGACATCCTGGCCGACATCTTTGCCCATGAACGCCAGCCCCAGCTGGAAGACGACGCTGCCGTGCTGCACCGCTGCGGCGACTACCTGCGCAGCCTGGTCTTGCGCGCCCTGGTGGCGTCTCCCGACCATGCGGCCACGTATGCCGACGTGGCCGGCCAGATGCTGACCCTGGCGCAGGCCGACGGCTATACCGCCTACCTGGACTTCATCCGCAACAGCTTTACCGTGCGCGAAGTACTCAAGAACAATGCCATGACGGAAGATGGGCAAATGACCTTTGCCGCAGGCATCGTCGATGACGAGGGTGCCGTGCAAGACAGGCGCGCCTGCTGCGGTACCATGAACCATGCGGAATACAGCGAATCGGACCACTTGCTGGAAGCGGAGCGCGAAGCACTGGCGGCCTGGTGCCGCAGCTACGCGCCCCGATAAATGCCATACGCCGCAAGCCAGTCAATAGTCGGCAGCAGGCGATGACATGCCGCACCACGTCCCCACCACCGTCCACCAGAAGGAGCAGCATGAAAATTTCAGCCCGCAGCAGCGGCGGCTTTGCCGGCCTGAGCGAACAGTACGACATCGATACGCAAGCCCATCCGGCCGGCCCCGGACTGGAAGCGGCACTGGCCAGCAGCGGCTTTTTCACGCACTCGCAGGCGACGGGCCAGCAGGTGGGTGCCGATATCCCCCAATGGCAGATCACCGTTGACGCGCCCACCGCGCGCCGCACCATCACATTTGCCGAGGATGGCAGTGCTGAAAATGCACGTTGGCAACAGTTACTGACGCAAATACGCGCCAGCGCCTGAATGTTCCGACACTTGGCCTGATTGTTCCGGCGCTTATTTTGTGCCGGTCTTGATTTGAGTAAAACAAAAACACCACACGGCAAGCCAGCACACCGCCCACCCTGCACCCTGCCGCATCGGGTGACTGTCGCTTTCTTGCCGCGTTCTTTATGGCAACGTCCCGGATAGTCGCTGAATTACCCGCTCTGCGCGGCAACGGCACCGTCAAAAAATGAATTTGCTTATATGTATTGTATATAAGCGGGATTTGTGAGAAATAGCGAATTGCCTTAAAATACAATGCTTTGCTTTAGTATGCGCCGCCGAGTTTCCTGCAGGCGCTACAGCACCTCCCCCAAATTGATAGGACTGTTATGACCCACGTTGTCACCGAATCCTGCATCGCCTGTCGCTATACCGACTGCGTCGATGTCTGCCCGGTAGATTGTTTCCGGGAAGGCCCGAACTTCCTGGCAATCGATCCGGACGAATGTATTGACTGCGCAGTCTGCGTGGCAGAGTGCCCGGTGAACGCGATTTTCGCGGAAGAAGACGTGCCGGGCGACCAGCAAGCCTTCATCAAGATCAACGTCGATCTGGCCCGTAACTGGCCTTCGATCACCAAGACGAAGGCTGCCTTGCCGGAAGCCGAGCAATTCAAGGACGTCAAGGACAAGCTCGACATGCTGGTGCGCTAAGCGCACGGCACTTGCCGCGGCCGTTCTGGCGGAGAGACTCTTCTCCGCAGGGGCGGGGCGGCGAAAAAACAGACGAAAAGCAGCGGAAACGCTGCTTTTTTTGCTTTTAAAGCATCGTTGCAGCTCTATCCACGCAAGTGTGGCGCCCTGTCACACCAAAGCGCAAACTGTGGACCTGTGCGCGGTAAAGCACATTTTGTCCTCAACAAATATCGTAGAATTGGATTATGATATTTGAGCCGATATTGGCGCTTGGAATTAAACAAGGACTCTATATGCTTTACCAACTGCACGAACTGCAACGCTCTTTCCTCACTCCGGTGATGCAATGGGCAGACATGTCCTCCAAGTTATTTACCAACCCGGTTTCTCCACTGGCCCACACCCCGTTTTCGCAACGCATCGCAGCCGGCTACGAGCTGATGTACCGCCTTGGCAAAGACTACGAAAAACCACAATTCGACATCCAATCCGTTCTCGTCCAAGGCGAGAGCGTCGACATCCGCGAACACGTTGTCGTGACAAAACCGTTTTGCCGCCTGATTCACTTCAAAAAAGAAGCCACTGGCTTGCAACAGCCCAAAGTTTTGCTGGTTGCCCCCCTGTCCGGTCACCACTCGACCCTGCTGCGCGATACCGTGCGCGGCTTGCTGGCCGAGCACGATGTCTACATTACCGACTGGACGGACGCGCGCATGGTACCGCTGACGGAAGGCCCGTTCCACCTGGACGACTACATTTATTATGTGCAGGAATTCATCCGCCTGCTGGCGCCTGACTTGCACGTTATTTCCGTCTGTCAACCGACCGTGCCCGTGCTGGCCGCCATCTCGCTGATGGCGACAGCCAAAGATCCGCACATGCCGAAAACCATGACGATGATGGGCGGCCCGATCGACCCGCGCCGCTCGCCCACGCAAGTGAACAACCTGGCGACGGAAAAGAAATTCTCGTGGTTTGAAAACACCGTGATCTACGCGGTTCCGCCGAACTATCCGGGCTTTGGCCGCAAGGTGTATCCGGGCTTCCTGCAGCATGCCGGCTTCATCGCCATGAACCCGGGCCGCCACGCGCAAAGCCACCGCGAGTTCTACATGCACCTGGTGACGGGCGACGACGAGCCGGCGGAAGGCCACCGCCAGTTCTACAACGAGTACAACGCCGTACTGGACATGCCGGCCGAGTACTACCTGGAAACCATTAAAACGGTTTTCCAGGAATTCAGCCTGCCGATGGGCACGTGGAAAGTGGGCGGCCAGCTGGTGCGTCCGCAAGACATCACGAATGTGGCGCTGTTCACCGTGGAAGGCGAACTGGACGACATTTCCGGCGCCGGCCAGACGCAGGCGGCGCATGACTTGTGTTCCGGTATCCCTGCCGAGATGCAACAAGACTTCGTGGCGCCGAAATGCGGCCATTACGGCATCTTCTCGGGCCGCCGCTGGCGCGAGATCATTTGCCCGAAAATCGGCGAATTCATCCAGAAACACGGCTAATACACGGCATATCCATCAAAAAGCCACCCCAGTTCACACTGGTGTGGCTTTTTTTCATGCGCGCTCGATTTTCACCGTCGGACGCGTATTCACAAAGATCTGCTCGACTCTCGGCTCACCCGGTCCCGGCTTCTTCATCGCATAGCCATTCACAGGCTGCGACCGGTTTACCCACAGCGCGTAATACAGGTGATCGGCGCGCGGATCTTCCGTATTCGGGTGGATCAGTATCGTCAGGCCCAGGCTGTTCAGCTGCAGCCACGGCACGATCACGGGCAGCAGATCATTGGTAAAGCCAAAATAAAACGACGGCGTCACGTGCGGGCCGCGCGGCTCCAGGTTCCAGTCGCCCAGCTCGATCTGGAAACGCTCGGCCGCCCACTTGCGTATCAGCGCCGCTTTCTGGTAACTGTCTTCGTCAAAATAGATATGCGCGTGATAGCTCTCGATATCCGTGTAGGCGCGCGGTGTCGATGGCAAGGTTTCCTCGCCGGGCCGCACGCTGACGAGGCGCGGCGTGGGCGCCTTGTCCGTATGCTCGCCCCACGGGCTCTTGCCCGGTGCAGGTTTGGCGCGTTTTACTGCGCCATCCTGCGCCAGGGCGGTGCCCGCCAAGCCGGAAGCGGCCAATGCCGCCACCAAGCCGCCGCCGCGCAAGACCGTGCGGCGCTGCGGCGAGAGGAGATTGGCCCATTCCAGGTCGATGGCCGCGTGTTGAGTGTTGTCAGACATGTCAATTCCTGTTCTTGATGATAAGTACGGAGATAGAGAAGGCAGATCAAAAGTGAACAGTGGCGCGGGCGTAGTAGTAACCGCCCAATACGCCCAATGGTCCCGAATTGTCGTAGGCGCCCGTGTACTGCGCCAGATTCGCGGCGCTGCGCGCTGCGCGCGGCACCTGGCTGGGCTTCTGGTCGAAGACATTGTTGGCGCCCACCGTCACGTTGATGCGCTTGCTGATGTCGTAGCCGACGCTGACATCCGTCACGAAGGCGGCCTTCAGCTGGTAGTCGCCGCCCGTGATGGCATTCAGGCGCTTGAGCTTGCCGTAGCGCGTCTCGCGCAGGTTGAATGTCCAGCCGGCTTTTTCATACGCCAGGGTGACGATCTCCTTATCGCGCGGCGCCCGGTACAGCAAGTCGTACTCGGCCGACTTGCTCAAGGTGCCGATGTTCGGCAAACCTTGCAGCACCGCCGGCAGTGCCGCCTTGCCAACCAGACTCGTGTGATTGATATTCACGGCCGCCGTCCAGCGCAGCTTGCCATCGGCCACGCGCAGAACATCCTCGGCCGTCAAGTCGATGCCGCGCGTGCGCGTGTCGCCCACGTTGGCAAAGTAATGCGCCACCAGGCCATTGCCCACCGTCAGCCCCGCCGAGCGCAGCAGGTTTTCAATGACGCTCGCTTGCGCCCCCGTCAGTGGCCGGCCGCTGCCGTCGAGCGCCACGCCAGAGCTGCGGTCAATGCCGATGTTCGACGACACGCCCAGGCGGTCGCTGACCTTGATTTGATACGCGTCAACGGCCAGGCGCAGGGTGGGCGTAGGATTGAAGGTCAGCCCTGCTGACAGATTCGTCGATTTTTCCGGTTTTAATGCTTGCGCCCCCAAGGCCCGTGCGGCAGCGGAATTGGGCTGCGCCAGGGTGTACGGCACGCCCGCATGGTCGGACGTGTTCGAATACGATTGCGTCACCAGGCTAGGTGCATGGAAACCGTTGCTGACGGTAGCGCGCACGGAGACCGTGGACGTCACGTCATAACGGGTGGACAAGCGGCCCGTCGTCTTGCTGCCGAAATCGGAATATTTCTCGGCGCGCAGAGCCGTGTCGAGCAGCAATTGCGGCGTCAGTTTCGCACCCAGGCCGATATACGCCGCATGGCTGTGGCGCGCCGTGTCGGATGCGTCGACGGGCAGGTAGCCGGCCAGCGCCGATGAGCCGCTGCCCTGGTAAGAGGCAGGTTCTCCCGGGCTGCGCTGCTGCGTTTCATGCGAATACTCGAGGCCCAGGCTCAGGTCAGCCGGCTCGCTCAAGCCCAGCTGCACGGGGCGGCGCACATCGGCATTCGTGGTCGAGCGGCTGTAGCGCTGATTGCCGATAGTAAAATCGGTCTTGCCACCGGGATAGGTCAGCGAGTAATTGGCCGAGTGTTCGACACCCACGTCGATATCGTCGCGGCCATATGTCGTGCTCAGGTCCCAGGACCAGCCCGCCGTCTCACCCTTGACACCGCCCGTCAGCGAAAAGTCGTTTTCGCTCGTCGTTTCATATGGCGTGAAACCGTCGGGATACACGGCCAGCAAGCCTTTGTTGTTATTAAAAATGGTATTGGGCAGGCGGAAATTCTGCGCCGAGCGGGCATTGCGGTGCGCATAGGTGCCGAAACCATACAGTTGCACCTCGTTCGACACGTCATAGCCGAGGTTGGCGCTGAGCGAGGCGGTCGTGCTTTGCGGCACGCCCGTATTGCGCCATGGATTGCTGTTGCGGTTTGCTTCGGCCGGGTTCGGCGAAGCGCCGGCCGGCAAGCTGTTGTTCGGTCCCAATTTCACCAGTTGGCCATCGCTGTTGCGCACGGCCGGATACGACAGATAGGCGGGATTCAGTCCAAAATTGCGCACGGCGATGCCCTGGCGCTGGACTTCGGCGCCGAAGTGGGCAAAGCCGTGTTCGCCCAGGCGCGTGCCGCCATCGATGCGCGCCGACCCGTTCGTGCCGTCGCCCTCGTAGGTGGAACCGAGTTGCGTGCTGAAACTGCCCTTGTCATCCGACTTCAGGATGATGTTGATGACGCCGGCGATGGCGTCCGAACCGTAGATGGCGGAAGCACCGTCGCGCAGGATTTCCACGCGGGCAATCGCCCCCGTGGGGATCAGGGCTAGGTCGGTGGCGACGGAACCCGGAAAGCCATCCTCATTGACGATGGCCGTCGTATGCCGGCGCTTGCCATTGACCAGCACCAGGGTATGCGAGGGATCGAGGTTGCGCAGCTGCCCGGCGCGCACGATGCTGCCCAGGTCAGGCTGCACGCGGGCCGGCAAGTTGAATGACGGCAAGGCCGTATCCAGCGCATCGAGCAAGTTCAATTTGCCCGTGGCCTGCAATTGCTGCGCGCTGATCACGTCGATCGGTGCGGCGCTGTTGGCCACCGTGCGGCCCGTGCCGCGCGCCCCCGTGACGATGACGGTGTCAAACGGCACGGCCTCTGCGTGGACCACGCCAGGCGCCCCCAGCACGAGCACGGCCACCGAGACGGCGTACGCCAGTTGCCGCAGGCGCGGGATGGGGTCTTGCTTGTGAATCAATTCCAGCATACGGAAACATCCTTTTCAAGTCGTCAACACAGTGGTTGCAGACTAAAGGATGGACAAACAAACAAGAACGAATGGTTTCGTATTTAGATATTTCGTTTTGGCAACTAACAACAGCGGCGCGCCGTGTCAGGGACTGGCCGGGGCGGTCGCCAGGCTCTGGTCGAGCCGCTTCCAGTAATCGCGTTCCAGCCGGGCCGTATCGATGTCGCGCGCCGCCTCGTTGAAGCGCTTTTGCCGCGCCGCTCCTTCCGCGTCGCGCTGGAAGCAGACGTGCACGGGACGCTCCTTGAAGACGGTATCGATGATGGCGATGCGCTCCCGCTCGACCTTGCTGAAGTTGCGTCCCATCAGCAAGTGCTGCAGGACATGGCGTTCGATGACGATCACGCGGTAACGCTTGATGAGCAGTTTCTTCAGATTCGTCGCATCGTTCAAGCCCTCTTCCGTCTTCAACTCGCCGCGCGCCACCATGCCGTCGAACTGCTCGCCATTCGAATAACCGGCCACGGTGCCGATACGCAGCTTGCCCAGGTCGGCCAGGGCGGTGCCGGGCACGCCATCCTCCTTCAGGTAGGCCAGCACGCCTTGCGTATTGCCAACCGGAACCGAGAAGTGGCAGAGTTTTTCCCGTTCGGGCGTACGCCAGACAGCCAGAAACCCGGCATAGCGGGAACTGGCCAGGCCAAACTGCATGGCGCGCTTCCACGGGAAATACTCATATTTGACGACATAGCCCATGCGTTCGAAGATGGCGCTGACCATCGCCCCGGACATGCCGTCGGCAGGCAAGCTGCGGGAAATAAAGGGCGGCCAGTCTTCCGCGGCGAAGCGGACGATGCGCGAGCTGGCAGCGCCCGGCGCCGCCATGGGGGAGCCAGCCTGCCCGTGTGCAAGGGCAAGTGTAGCGTGCATGAATAAACAGAAGGGCAAACCAACTGTCCGGAGGAAACGCATGTTTGGCTCCTATGGCCTGGCGCACCTTGCAATGCAGGCGCGGCAACAGGACTGGCGGTCGGCTTTTTTTGATTACAGGCTTGATAAAAATCATGCTCCCATAAAAAAAAGAAATTGCAAAGTTGTTTATTTGCACTTTGACATTCCCAAGGGAAATAAAATACGATTGCGGCGTGCCTGCAACAGGCCTGCCATGCGCCAGCTATTCCCTCTCACGAGCCAGGTTTTTACTTGTGCGCGCGCCAGATGGCCGATAATGACGTTTTACCGTATTGAAGATGACCGTGCCGCATCCCGCCTCTCCCCCACTTGCCGACCAGATCGAAGACTTGCTGCCGCAAACGCAATGCACCAAATGCGGCTACAACGGCTGCCGCCCGTATGCGGAAGCGATTGCCGCAGGCAGCGCCGACATCAACCAGTGCCCGCCGGGCGGCGCGCAGGGCATCGTGCGCCTGGCCGGCTTGCTGGGCAAAAAAGTCATTCCGCTCAATCCCGTCAACGGCCTCGAACGTCCGCGATCTGTCGCCTATATCGACGAATCGCTGTGTATCGGCTGTACCCTGTGCATCCAGGCCTGTCCCGTCGACGCCATCGTCGGCGCCGCCAAGCAGATGCATACGGTGGTCACCGATCTGTGCACCGGCTGCGACCTGTGCGTGGCGCCCTGCCCCGTCGACTGCATCGTCATGTACCCGGTCAGCGGCGACGCCACGGGCTGGGATGCCTGGAGCCAGGCCGAGGCGGACGACGCGCGCGCGCGCCACGATTTCCGCACGCAGCGTTTGCGCCGGGAAACAGAGGAAAATGAAGCACGCCTGGCCGCCAAGGCCGTCGCCAAGATGCACGAAGTGACGCAGGAAGTACCCGTCACGCCAGACGAACAGGCCGAAAAGGAACGCAAGCGCGCCATCATCGCTGCCGCCATGGAGCGCGCGCGCGCCAAGGCCGCTGCCGCCAGCACGGACACCGCCCAGCCAGCCCCCATCACCCCGAAAAAAGACGCATGAACGCCGCCAAACGCCTGGAAATCTTTACGCGCTTTCGCGCCGCCAACCCTTCCCCGAAAACGGAACTCGACTACACGACGCCGTTCGAGCTGCTGATCGCCGTGCTGCTGTCGGCGCAGGCGACGGACGTGTCCGTCAACAAGGCGACCCGTTTGCTGTATCCGGTCGCCAATACGCCGGCCACGATACTGGCCCTGGGCGTGGACGAGCTGGCCAGCTACATCCGCACCATCGGCCTGTTCCGCACCAAGGCGAAGAACGTCATCGCCACCTGCCAGATCCTGCTGGAGCAGCACGGCGGCGAAGTGCCGCGCGACCGCGCCTCGCTGGAAGCCTTGCCCGGCGTGGGCCGCAAGACGGCGAATGTGGTCATGAACACGGCGTTTGGCGAACCGACCATGGCCGTGGACACACATATCTTCCGCGTCTCGAACCGCACCGGCATCGCGCCAGGCAAGAATGTCGATATCGTCGAACAAAAACTGCTGAAATTCATCCCCAAGGAATTCCTGCACGACGCCCATCACTGGCTCATCTTGCACGGCCGCTACACGTGCACGGCGCGCAAGCCCCAATGCTGGAACTGCATGATTGCCGACCTGTGCGATTACAAGGACAAGTCGCCGATGCCGGCCGTGGTATAAAGCAAAAAAAACGGCCCGCAAGGGCCGTTTTTTGATTCGCAGCAAGCGGGAGCTTACAGCAAGACCATATTATCGCGATGGATCAGCTCATGGCCTTCCATGTAGCCGAGGATGGACTCGATCTCGGTCGAAGGCTTGCGCATGATGCGGCGCGCTTCGCCGCTCGTGTAGTTGGACAGGCCGCGCGCCACGGGCGCGCCATCGGCATCGACGCAGGTGATCACGGCGCCGCGGCCGAATTCGCCATTCACGCCCGTCACACCGATCGGCAACAGTGACTTGCCTTCCTGGCGCAGCTTTTGCACGGCGCCCGCATCGAGCACGACGGCGCCGGCCGTATGCAGATGATCGGCCATCCACTGCTTGCGCGCCGTCAATTGCCCCGTTTGCGCCCGCAGCTCCGTGCCGATCGCTTCGCCCTGGGCTAGGCGGCTGAGCACGTCGCTGTCGCGGCCCCAGGCGATGATGGTATGGGCGCCGGACTTGGCGGCGCGCTTGGCGGCAAGGATTTTCGTCAGCATGCCGCCACGCCCCAGGCTGCTGCCGGCACCGCCGGCCATCGCTTCCAGGGCCGGATCGCCGGCGATGCCTTGCGTGATCAGGTAAGCGTCCGGGTCCTTGCGCGGGTCGGCCGAGAACAGGCCGTGCTGGTCTGTCAGGATGACCAGCGCATCGGCTTCGATCAGGTTGGCCACCAGGGCACCCAGGGTGTCGTTGTCGCCGAACTTGATTTCATCGGTGACGACGGTGTCGTTTTCATTGATGATCGGCACCACGCCCAGGCGCAGCAGGGTCGTCAGGGTGAAACGGGCATTCAGGTAGCGTTCGCGGTCGGCCAGGTCGGCGTGCGTGAGCAGCACTTGCGCCGTGCCGAGGCTGTGGGCGCGGAAGCTGCTTTCATAGATTTGCGCCAGGCCCATCTGGCCGACGGCGGCGCAAGCCTGCAATTCGTGGATATCGGTGGGGCGCTGCTCGAAACCGAGGCGCAGCATGCCTTCGGCGATGGCGCCGGAGCTCACCAGCACGACTTCCTTGCCCAAGGCGCGCAAGCCGGAAATCTGCGCGGCCCAGCGCGCGATGGCGGCATGATCGAGTCCGCGGCCATCGTTGGTGACCAGCGAAGAACCAACTTTGATGATGATGCGGGTAGCTTTTTGAATCACGGAATCCATGGGGCGGCGCTCTTCACTTAATAGACGTCAGCGCGCAGGACGCAGCAGCAGCAAGGCCAGCCCCGCCGTCAGCTCCATTGCGCACATGAACAACACAAAACCCTGGGGCAAGCCGAAGCTGATGGCCGCGAACAGACGGCCGGCGGGCTGCGCCAGGACCAACATTGCAGTGATATCGCCGAGGACAGGCGGTTCGCCCTGCCGTGCCGCGAACAGCGCCAGGAGCGCGGTAGCGCCCCAGACACCGACATGAGTAGCGTAGAACTGGCTGTAGCCGTTGACGCCATTGAGGAAGATGCCCATGCCGGCCGCCATTTCATCGGCGAACAACAGGCAGGCGACCGCGCTCAGCCCGTAAGCATACGCGATCAGATGCAATACACGGCGCTGCCACGCTTGCTTGCGCGCTGGCGCGACAGCGGCCGTCTGTACCGACATCAGGGTAAAGCCTTAGTCGAGGATCTTGAAACGCGGATCATCCGGGTCGATCGACGAGATACCGCGTGCTTCTTCGGTCATCTGCGTTTCTTCGGCACGGCTTTCGCTGTGTTTCTTCTCTTCCAGATGCTGGTAAATCGCATTCACCAGTTCCGGGCAACCCTGATGGTTCAGCGCGGAGATCTCGAAGACGGGACCTTTCCAGGCGAAACGCTTGAGGAAGTCCTTGACGATCTTCTTGCGCTCCTCTTCCGGCACCATGTCGAGCTTGTTCAACACCAGCCAGCGCGGTTTGTCGACCAGCGACTCGTCGTACTTTTTCAATTCCTTGACCAGCGCCTTGGCTTCCTTGACAGGATCGACGTTGGTTTCAAACGGCGCCAGGTCGACAATGTGCAACAGCAAGCCCGTGCGCTGCAAGTGGCGCAGGAATTGATGGCCCAGGCCCGCGCCTTCGGAAGCGCCTTCGATCAAGCCGGGAATGTCGGCGATCACAAAGCTCTTCTCGTGCGACACGCGCACCACGCCCAAGTTCGGGTGCAGGGTGGTAAATGGATAATCGGCAATTTTCGGACGCGCGTTCGAGACGGCCGAAATGAAGGTCGACTTGCCGGCGTTCGGCATGCCCAGCAGGCCCACGTCAGCCAGCACTTTCAGTTCCAGGCGCAGTTCGCGGCGTTCGCCTTCCTTGCCCTCGCCTTTTTGACGCGGTGCGCGGTTGGTCGAGGACTTGAAGTGGATATTGCCCCAGCCGCCTTCGCCGCCCTTGGCCAGCATTTCGGTCTGGCCGTGTTCGGTCAGATCGGCCAGGATTTCGCCGCTCGCGTTGTCGATGATCAAGGTGCCGACCGGCATGCGCAGGTGGATGTCATCCGCGCCCTTGCCATAGCAATCTGCGCCACGGCCAGGCTCGCCATTGCGAGCCTTGTGCATTTTGGAGAAGCGGAAATCGACGAGCGTGTTGATATTGCGGTCGGCGACTGCCCAAATGGTGCCGCCCTTGCCGCCATCGCCGCCATCGGGACCGCCAAAAGGCCGGAATTTTTCACGGCAGAAAGAGGCGCAGCCGTTGCCGCCATCGCCCGCGATGACTTCGATTTTTGCTTCGTCGATAAACTTCATAATTTTGCCGCCATAAAACTAAAAAGGCTCTACCTTGGGCAGAGCCTTTCGATTGAAGGCTTGCGCCTTACATCATGCGATCATTGCGGAGCGAACTGGCGCTCCGCGACGAATTACGCTGGTACTGCTGCGTTAGGTACAACGGTCACGAATTGCTTCGAGCCAGCACCTTTGACAACGAACTTCACTTTGCCCGCGATCAGCGCGAACAACGTGTGGTCCTTGCCCATGCCTACGCCTTCGCCAGCGCGCACTGGGGTGCCGCGTTGACGAATGATGATGCCGCCAGCATTGATAGCTTGGCCGCCGTAGACTTTAACGCCCAGACGTTTTGATTCTGAATCACGGCCGTTTCGCGTTGTGCCGCCGCCTTTTTTATGTGCCATTTAAGACTCCTTGATAGCTGATTAATTCAAACAGCGGCGATTAGCCGTTGATCGAAACGATTTGGATTTCGGTAAAATTCTGGCGATGGCCTTGATGCTTTTGGTAATGCTTACGACGACGCATCTTGAAAATTTTGACCTTATCATGGCGACCATGCGCCACAACCGTAACCAGTACCGTTGCACCTTCGACCAATGGAGCACCAAACTTGATGCTGTCGCCCGCGCCTACTGCGAGAACTTGATCGATGGTGATTTCGGAACCAATGTCTGCCGGTATCTGTTCTACTTTAAGTTTTTCGCCAGCGACAACTTTGTATTGTTTGCCACCGGTTTTTATGACCGCGTACATGATTTGAAACCTCATCAAATGTTGAAAGAATTTGTCCCACTGCCATGAAAAGCAAGCCGTGCACAACAGGGGGAACCAGCGATTATACACGGACTGAGAAATTGCGTCAAAAAGTATTCACAAAGCTTGACGATCGTGGTATGTCGACAACCTGACCATCATGTCAGGCTTGCGCCAGGCGGACAGCAAAACGCGCGCCAGTGCCAACAAGGTCAATCAATTGCTCTACAGTCATAGGCAAACGTCACGCACGCGCAAGCCTTGTCGTATAATCGCGGCACCCACAATCTAATGCAGGTTCGCCTTGTCTGACGCTAACAAACACGTTAACCAAAACACCATCGTGCAAACGATTGCCGCCGATATGGACGCAGTCAATACGGTGATCCGCCAAAAGTTGCACTCCGATGTGATTCTGATCAACCAGATCGCTGAATACATCATCAGCGCAGGCGGCAAACGCATCCGTCCCGTGCTGATCTTGCTGGTGGCCAATGCCCACGCCTATCGCGGCACGGCGCACCATGAACTGGCCGCCGTGGTCGAATTCATCCACACCGCCACCCTGCTGCACGACGACGTCGTCGATGAATCGTCGATGCGCCGCGGACGCCAGACGGCCAATGCCCTGTTCGGCAATGCCGCTTCGGTGCTGGTGGGCGACTTCCTGCACTCGCGCTCGTTCCAGCTGATGGTATCGCTGAATAATATGCGCGTCATGCAAATCCTGTCCGACGCCACCAACGTGATCGCCGAAGGCGAAGTGCTGCAGTTGCTGAACATGCACGATCCGGACGTGACGCAAGAGAGCTATCTGAACGTCATCCGCTCGAAGACAGCCAAGCTGTTCGAAGCGTCGGCGCAACTGGGTGCCCTGATCGCCGGCGCCAGCGAAGACGATATCGAAGCGGCCGCCGAATACGGCCGCTCGCTGGGCACGGCCTTCCAGCTGATCGACGACGTACTCGACTATGCAGGCGACGCCGCTGAAATCGGCAAGAACGTGGGCGACGACTTGCGCGAAGGCAAACCGACCATGCCGCTGATCTGGCTGATGGAAAACGGTACGCCAGAGCAACGCGAACTGGTGCGCAGCTGTATCGAGCAAGGCGACGAACAGCATTTCGACGCTGTCCTGACGGCCATCACCAGTAGCGGCGCCCTCGACTACACGCGCAAGCAGGCGGAAATCGCCGGCCAGCGCGCCGCCGATGCTATCGCCGGCTGGCCGGACAGCGTCTACAAGCAATCCATGCTGCAGCTGTGCTCGTTTGCCGTGGACCGCAATCACTGATCGCGTTTCATCCTATGCAATACAAAACGGCGCCACTGGCGCCGTTTTCTTTATGTGCCGCTTATTTGCTGCGCTCATGTTCCATCGCCGCGCCCGCCAATGCCTGGACGATGGCCGGCGCCGCTTCCAGCCGCTCGCTGTAGCGGCTGCCCAGGTAATCGCGGCGGTCGCGCACCAGCAAGGTGAATTTATACAGCTCTTCCATCACGTCGACCAGGCGCTCGTAATACGGCGATGGTTTCATGCGGCCGTCATCGTCGAATTCCTGATACGCCTTGGCAACCGAAGACTGGTTCGGTATCGTCACCATGCGCATCCAGCGTCCCAGCACGCGCAAGCCGTTGACGGCATTGAACGATTGCGAACCGCCCGACACTTGCATCACGGCCAGGGTCCGGCCCTGCGTGGGCCGCACGCTGCCCGTTTCCAGCGGCAGCCAGTCGATCTGCGACTTGAACACGCCCGTGACGGCGCCATGGCGTTCCGGGCTGCACCACACTTGCCCTTCCGACCATAGCGACAGCGCGCGCAATTCCTGCACCTTCGGATGCTCGGGTGACACGCTGTCGACCATGGGCAAGCCATGCGGGTCGAACACGCGCGTGTCGGCGCCAAAGTGGCGCAGGATGCGCTCCGCTTCCAGGGTCAGCAGCTTGCTGTACGAGCGCTCGCGCAAGGAACCGTACAGCAGCAGGATGCGCGGCGCATGGGTGGAAACGTTAACCGGCGCCAGCTTGTCCAGGTCCGGCACGTCCAGGTGCGCGGCATTGATATTCGGCAAGTCATTCATTCAGGCCACCGGCTTGCCGTCGGCGCCGACCACGGCCTGGCCGTCTTCCTTGACGAAGGCCCCTTGCTGCGGCAATGGCAGGATGTCCAGCACTTTTTCCGAAGGCCGGCACAGGCGCACGCCCAGTTCCGTGACGACGATGGGGCGGTTGATCAAGATAGGATGGGCTTGCATGGCGTCCAGCAGGGCCGCGTCCGGCAAGTCCGGATTGGCCAGGCCCAGTTCGTCATACAGGGCGCCCTTGTCGCGCATGACGGCGCGCACGGTCAGGCCGGCGCGGGCGATCAGGTCGAGCAATTCCTCGCGCGAAGGCGGATGCTTGACGTAATCGATGATGACGGGCTCGACACCCGTGTTGCGGATCAGGGCCAGGGTATTGCGCGAGGTGCCGCACGCCGTGTTGTGATAGATCGTGATCGTCATGTCGTGATGTCCTTGAGTAAATGAGATTCAGTGACGCAACAAGGGGCGCCAGCACAGCAGTTCTCGGTCAAGAAGGCCAGCAAGCCATTCATGCCCGCATAGTTGGCGGCGTAGATGATGGAGCGGCCCGCCTTGCTCGCCGTCACCAGGTTGGCGTGCGCCAACTCCTTCAAGTGAAACGACAGCGACGATGGCGCGATCGCCAGCGCTTCGGCGATTTTCGTCGCCGCCATGCCTTGCGGCCCCGCTTGCACCAGCAGGCGGAACACGGCCAGCCGCGATTCCTGTGCCAGCGCAGCCAGGGCAGCGATGGCGGCCGTGCTTGTCAGCGGCGCAGCCTGCGTTGCGATAGTATTGTTGTTTTCCATAATTCAATAATACTCGAATTATGGAATCAATGCCAGTAATCACGATGCGTACGTAACCCAGCGCACCGACTGCCATGATCAATCGGTCTATCTTAATGAAAAAATCACTGCGATTGGCATCCCCATGACACGCTCGACACCCCTGAAAATCCTCGGCTGGAGCCTGGCCACCCTGCTGGCCCTGATCGCCATCGTGGTCATCTTCGTGCTGACCTTCGACTGGAACCGCGCCCGCCCCTACATCAACGAAAAGGTGTCGGAAAGCACGGGCCGCACCTTCGTCATCGGTGGCGATTTGCAGGTGCAATGGAAGCAAGGGCTGAAAACGGAGCCGGGCTGGCGCCGCTACGTGCCGCGGCCCATCATCAGTGCGCAGGACGTGCGCATGAGCAACCCGGACTGGGCGACGGCCGGCCCGCAACTGGCCAGCGCGAAACGCATCGACGTGGCCATCCATCCGATGCCCCTGCTGCAGCACAGGCTGGTGCTGACGGACCTGGCGCTCGACTCTCCCAATATTGCCCTGCAGCGGCGCGCCGATGGCAGCAACAGCTGGACCTTGAAGGATAACGGCCCTTCGGCATGGGACGTGGAAATCCAGCGCATGGCCTTCGGCGACGGCGCCATCCGCTACCTCGACGAGGGCATCGCGCTGGACCTGCGCGCCAAGGTCAGCTCGACAGCACCCGACGCCACGCCGGGCGACGCGCCAGGCAGCGCGCCCGTGCAGAAATACGGCATCGAATTCACCCTCGGCGGCAGCTACCGCAAGGCGCCCGTGACGGGTGGCGGCAAGGCCGGTGCCGTGCTGTCCTTGACCGATAACAACACCGTGTATCCCGTGCAGGCGCATGCCGTGCTGGGCAAGAACAAGGCCAGCATCGATGGCACCCTGACGGACCCGCGCTCGCTGTCGGGAATCGATTTGCAGCTGAGCCTGGCCGGCGCCAGCATGGCCGACCTGTATCCGCTGACGGGTGTGCTGCTGCCGGAAACCCCGGACTACGCCACCAAAGGCCGCCTGCTGGGCAAGAAGGAAGGCGCCATCTGGAACTGGACCTATCAAGACTTCAAGGGCACGGTGGGCCAGAGCGACCTGGCCGGTACCCTGCAGTACTTGCCGCGCCAGCCGCGTCCCTTGCTGCGCGGCGAAGTGACGTCGCAGCAATTGCGCCTGGAAGACCTGGGCCCTACCATCGGCGCCGACAGCAATGCGCAGAAACAGGCGCGCGGCAAGGCGCCTGTGCAGCCCGACAACAAAGCCTTGCCCGTGGAGCAGTTCAATACAGCCAAATGGAATGCGCTCGACGCCGACGTGAAATTCACGGGCAAGAAACTGGTGCGCACGCACGATATCCCGCTCAACAATGTCGTCGCCAACATCCACATGAAAGACAAGGTGCTGAGTCTGACGCCGCTCAACTTCGGCATGGCCGGCGGCGACATCACCTCGAACATCACGCTCGATGGCCGTCAAAAGACCATCGCCGCGCAAGCCAAGGTGGCGGCGCGCCACCTCAAAATTCGCGAACTGTTTCCCAAGCTGCAATCGATGCAAGCGAGCTTCGGCGAAGTGTATGGCGATGCGGCGCTGACGGGCCACGGCAATTCCGTCTCGGCCATGCTGGCCAGCGCGAATGGCGAGCTGGCGGCCACCGTCAGCGAAGGCTCCGTCAGCCAGTTCATGCTGGAACTGGCTGGCCTGAACCTGGCCAATGCCGTCTTCGTGAAAATCTTTGGCGACAAGCAAGTCCACCTGAACTGCCTGGCCAGCGACTTCGCCGTCACGAATGGCCAGGCCAACGTGCGCCGCTTCGTGCTCGACACGGACAGCGCCGTCGTGAATGTCACGGGCAACGTCAACCTGGCAAGCGAAACCCTGGATCTCGACGTGCGCCCCCGTACCAAAGGCGCCCGCATCATCACCCTGCGCACGCCGCTGTATGCGAAAGGCACGTTCAAGAACCCGGACGTGGGCCCGCAGAAAGGCCCGCTGGCGTTGAAAGCCGGCGCCGCCGTGGCGCTGGCCACCGTCGTCACGCCGCTGGCCGCCCTGCTGCCGCTGGTCAGCGTCGACAAGGCCCCCGACACGGACTGCGCCGCCGTCATGGCGCAAGCCAACGCCACCCGCAAGGCCCCGACTTCGCCTGCGACGAATGCGCCAGCGAAAAAAGTGAGCGAAGCGGAAATCAGGAAGGCGCAGCAGGAAAAGAAATAGACCTTGATGCAGCCGCTTGAAAGCCGTGCCACCATCTGCTGTAATGAAGGAGCGGGGTGTGGCTCAGCCTGGTAGAGCGCTGCGTTCGGGACGCAGAGGCCGGAGGTTCGAATCCTCTCACCCCGACCAAAAATCCTTTTATAATCAAAGGGTTCTCGTCCCAGGCGAATGTGGCTTTGACAGATTTCTGCGCGTTAGTGGCAAATTAGTGGCAAAGCTTGCGGTCTCCCCGCAATACATATAACTCCTGATTCATAGACTCGGCTCCATAACACCTAGGAGCAAAGGTCTCATGGCATCTATTGAAAACCGTTCCCGCTTCGTCGTCAGTGTCAAGAACCGCGAAGACCTGACCCAAACGTTCGCTTACAACCGCGATAAGCAACTGAAGGCCTATATAGCAAAGCTGAAGGCGGACGGATATAAACCAAAACTGGTTCGCACCAACGACAGCTTCGCCATCCGCGTGCGCGATGCCGGTCACCTGAATCAATGCCTGTACGCGCATACGGAACAGGAGGCCGTCGACATCAAACAGCGTCTGGAACTAGAACGTCGAAATGGTTTGTTCGTGGACTACGCCAAGGGTCGTAGCGTGACTTTCGCCGACCTCCTGGCACGCTATCTGCGCGAGGTCTCTCCTCGTCACAAAGGCTTTGAGGTTGAAGGCTACATCATCAATGCCCTTTTGTCTGATGCAGGCCTTCCGCGAGTGGACATCGCCCAGGCATACGCCGACCATAAGAATCCGCATCCGAGCTTGGCCGGCAAAGCCTTCCGCAAACCTTCTGGAAGGAAAATGCGCGTGCCATCGCCTGCGTCATGCTTCATTCGCAAGCCTTTCGCGGATATCGTACCCGACGACTTCAACGACTACATTGACGACCGTTGTATGAGCGTGGAAACGCGGTCACTCACTTGGGACAGCATCAACTTCAACGAGCAGACGGCATTCATCCCCGAGTCCAAAAATGGACGCCCTCGCACGCTCGCGCTGCGCAAGGACATTCTTGTGTTGCTCCAGCAGTTGCCGCGTGATGATGAAAAAGTGTTTCCGATGAGTCTGGACGCCTTGTGCAAAGCCTGGGCACGAATCTGCAAGGCTGCTGACCTGATGGGTGAAAATGAGCTTCACGTGCATGACCTCCGGCACGAGGCGATTTCCCGCGTAGCCGACGCGGGAGGCAGGCTCCCCGGAGGATTCTCCTTGGTTGACCTACAGGCGTTCAGCGGGCACCGCGACACCCGTATGTTGCTTCGCTATACCCATCTGTGCATGCCCAGCTTGGCAAAGCGGCTAGACGAGGCATTCGCTGACAAGAGCCAAACCGTAGTGCATCGTGGGCAACGGCGCCTGCGGAAAGGCGCTCAGTTGAGCATGAAGGACTTGACCACCGCGCAGCCAAAGCAGCCACCGGCGTTGATTGTCGCGTCGGAGCCAGCGGCACGGCCATGCAACGTGGTCCCGTTCCGCCTCCGTGCCGCAGCCTGACCTGCATGACCCATAAGATGAGGGCACCGCGAGTGCCCTCATCTCTTGCTACTTGCTGATGTTTCATACTCGTTCAGCAGGAGGAGCGCCGAGTTTTTGCTTCAATTGCTATAGGAGATACCCTCCCCCGCCAGTCATCCCAATGCCCCCACGCGAACTCCTCTACGAACTCCACCTGCCCGAGCCCCCCCCCTCCAACAATGCCATCAAGGGCATGCATTTTCATGCGTACAAAAAACTGCGCAACGGCTGGCGCGCCCGTGTGCTGGCGGCGATTAGCGGCAAAGCGCCCACGACACCGCTTGTCAGAAGCGCGCTGGAAATAGAACGTCACTGCGCCGGCAGCCTGGACTGGGATAACGCGTACGGTGGCTTAAAACCTCTGCTGGACTGCCTTGTTGTGCCAAGCGCGCGTAACCCTGATGGGTTGGGGCTGATTCAGGACGATAGCCCCAAGTTCATGCCCGAGGCGCCGCGTATGGCCCAGGTCACAGCAAGACGGGGCAAAGGCTGTACTGTCGTGCGCATTTACGCCGTCGACCAATTGGCCTGCGGCGATTGCGATAGTGTCCACGGTCTACGGTAAGGGCTTGCCGGGGCGAATTTTGCCTGCGCCACTCGCCAGCCTCAAAATTGACAATGTCAGTTTTTTTATTGCATTATATTGACATTGGAAAATTTGAGGCATACTATGGTTGCTCAATGAAAAGGCAAACACGATGCGTGACGACCTACATAGAACTGTTCCGCTAACTCGGCCATGGCAATCCGTTGTGAAATTTGCATCCCGTGAAGCGGACTGGTCGCGCGTTCCAGATGCAATTTCGAGAGCAGTCCATTGTGAAGTCGATGCCGGCCTTGAACCCAAATGGGCAAGCGGCTTCAAGGCAGGGTTACTACCCTCGGAAACGGATTTCTTTGAAGAGGAAAGGCTATCGCGTTTCATTAATGATTTTAGCCAGCAAGATATGACTCCTCGTGAGCGTCAACTCATTGAAATTGCTAAGGGTCTACTGGCGAGGGATGGCAGCGCCAACCTTTATGCGCATGCAATCGCCGAACTATATCGTCAAGTGCTTGATGCCGATATCGAGCAAGTCACGGCAAGAGTTCGAGAAATTTGGGGAGCGCAACAAGCTTCTGAAGTTCGACAAGGTCTCCTGCGGGCCGCCGCCGAGTGTTCTTTCACGGAAGCACCGAAGGCCAAGGAACCCACCAAACACAACAGCGTCGCGACTTTGCTCAGCGAAGCAATTGAGTTGAATATCTAATGAAAACCCCAACGGCGTTTCCAGTAAGTGCCACGATTCGGGTTGTCGAAAATTCGCCGGAAAAACCAAAATGTGGCGAGTACATTGCCGAACTTGGTCGCGACATTCGCATCAGCACTACCTTACTGGATGAGTATTGCTTTTCCTCACCCACCGACCTGACGCATGACTTGATGTCACTGCTAGGTGCAGTTCGATTCGCGGACAGAAGCGTCAAACGCCACCATTGCGATGGTTGGGGACGTAGACTGGACATCGAATTACCCGTGCTCGACAAGGCGCTGTGGCAAGGTGAAGAAGTAGCCTCAGCGCTTCAAGAATGCCTAGGATACTTAACGGGCGATAGTTGGCACTTCAAATTTGTCCAACGTAAATCCCGGCCCTGTGATGACCATCAAGGTCACGCAATTTCTTCATCCGACGTTTCGCGAGTATTCATTCCATACAGCCACGGCTTGGATTCGTATGCACAAACGCGGTTACTTCAACAGCGAGAGCCCGGATGCGAAGTTGTTTGCGTTTTCACGGACAACAAATCGAATTCCAAAACCTGGAAGCAGTTCTGCAAGGATAAGCCACAGGGAGGCGTGCGGGCAGTTAAAGTACCCGTAGAGGTGAGTGAACCGCATCATGCTGAGCCAACGTTTCGGTCACGCCCATTCATGTACTACATCCTGTCCGCGTATGGGGCTCTACGAAGTAACTCTAATCGCGTTCTAATACCTGAAAATGGCCAAGGCAGTCTTGGTGGTTCATTAGTCCCCCTTGGCAACGAAAGTAAGCATCGTAGTTGCCACCCAGGCTTCACTAAGCGCATTCGCGACCTACTTGAGAAACTAACGGGCAAGACCGTGAAGTTCGAGCACCCGGCCCTATTTCAAACCAAAGGGCAAGTAATGGAGGCACTAGCCGCGATAGAGCCCAATACTGACAGCTGGCTGCGCGACCATCGTTCATGCTCTCACGACCAGCGCCATGCTAATCATAACGGCGCTCGGGTTCATTGCGGGGCCTGCGGAAATTGCATCCTACGTCGGGCGTCCGCGATTGTTGCTGGAATCGCTGATTCAACGACATACAAGTTCGCAAGCCTTACCGCCGAAGCACTCCACCAAGCAGTACTTGACGCCGGCGAAGCACCGCGCGAAATCAAATCGTTCAACGACTTGGCGGCTAACAGCATCCGTAGTATGCAAAGAATGGCTGACCTTACAAAGGAGCCGGCAAGTCCAATTTTTTGGAGCGAAGCGGCCGGACTCTCCGAATACCTGGCATTGGACGTGAAGCAAGCCCACGCCAAATTGATGGAACTAATTCAACAACACGAAAGGGAATGGAGCAGGTTCCTCGCTAAATGCGGAGACCATTCCTGGATTGCACAAATGGCGAGAGGTTAACATGGGAATTGAACTGCAGGTCCGGCCAGAAGTTCTTGGCGCGCGCCTCAAGAGCGCCCGAACGTTGGCCAAATTTACTCAAGAGAGTGCCGCACAATCTCTCGGTTTCGCGCGCACCACTGTGGTCGCTATTGAGGCTGGAAAGCGCCAAATTTCGGTAGAGGAGTTGCGCGCCTTCGCTGAGCAGTACGGCGTGTCAGAAGGGGAGCTGCTCTCCGGCGGCCGTCAGCCACTAGACATGGATGTGAAGTTCCGGAAGACGGGATTTGAAGACGAAGGTATCACGGACCAGATTTTGGTTGGCTCTTTATTAAACCGACTGGCCGCGTCAACGGTAGAGTTGGAGGCAATGTTGGAGAGTCCGGCAATCAAACTCGACTATCCAACTATTCGCCTAAATCGCGATGAACCGCTCGAGCAGCAAGCAGAGGATGCCGCAATGTCCTTGCGCCAACGCCTTGGCATTGGAATGGGGCCAATTTCAAATCTTACGGCGCTAATTGAGTTTGACCTTGGACTGAGAATATTCGAGCGTCCGCTTCCATCGAAGGTGAGTGGTGCGGTCGCTTTCGACGAAGAACATGGTGGATTCGTCCTCCTTAATTCTAATCATCCGCCGCAGCGCCGTCGACTGACTGCCGCACATGAAATATGCCACCCCCTATTGCGGAAAGCCGGGCTTGCTGTACTTTTTGAAACCGTCGACTTTGAAGACCGCGAAGACAAGTTCTGCGACTGGTTCGCTCGCGCATTTCTAATGCCGGCAGTCTCGATGCGCCGTAAAGCGAGCGAACTGAGGAATTTGGCAGGCGAATTTTCGGTGCGGCATCTTTTGATGATGGCAATTTATTTCGGCGTGTCTGTCGAAGCAGTCACGCGAAGACTAGAAGCACTGGGCGTCGTGCCTAAAGGATTGTTCGACTCCCTAAAGGACCGTGGCCTGGGAACGCGCCACATAGACGAGGTCCGACGGGAAATCGGTGATGAACCAACGAATGGGAAGTTTACCCCGCGCCTTTACCTATTGGCAGGTGCGGCCTATGACCGTGAGCTCGTATCCGAACAACAGCTCTCCAAGAAACTCGAACTCGATTTGGTTACGGTCCGAAGCATGTTGTCCGAAGTCTCTGCTGCAGGAGGAGGTGTCCTTGCGCTCGATTTCTGAGACTATCCCAAGTGGACCGCTAGTGCTCGACGCGAGCGTTGTCTTCAACCTATTGGCGTGCCAGCGGCCTGATGATGTACTGCGCTCGATAGGTGAAGTCTTCTTAATCGAAGAACGTACACTAGCCGAAATTAAGCGCCATCCCATCGAAGGGATGTGTCACAAGAAAATATTAGAAAGACTATCCGCCGACGGCCTCGTTCGCACCCACCGGATGACACCACCGGAGTACGAACTATACTTAAGCCTAGTTACCGGCAAGCCGGCGGAGTGTCTCGACGATGGCGAAAGCGCGGCCATCGCAGTGGCCGTCAGCTTGAACTATACGGTCATCCTCGATGATGGGAAGGCCCGACGAATCCAACGCGAGCGGTTCCCGTCTCACCAAGTCATCAGTTCACTTGGGCTATTCTTGGCCGCAGGAGAACGCGGCAATTGGTCAAGAATCGACATCAGGACTTTGGTCCTCGAAGCTCGAACGAATGCCCGGATGAATATCGTCAGAGGGGAGGAAGAGCTGTTCGCAGGTCTACAATTTTGAGAAACAAGCGCTCAACGCCTCACCATAAACGATTTTTCATCCGGCAAACGAGCGTAGGAGTTCCCTTACTCAATGAGTGCTTTAAGTAGCGCGTCTCTGGCATCAAGGTAAAATTGAATGTCCACCTTTGTCGCCATATCATCCGAGAGCTCGTTGAGTTGACGCCTACAACTTACCGGCATCAGCAGGGCCTGTGCGCCCTTCTCAACCGCAATTTCAGCGATGTTGACGGCGTTGTGAACAGGTTCGATTGAGCCACCGAGATTGATTTCGCCGACCACGACCAGCCCACCACGAACCGACTTCCGGAGCAATGCGCTGGACAAAGCTATCAACACAGGCACTCCAAGCTTTGCCCCAGACTTGGAGGCGTCGAATGCTCTAAGTTGGACGGAGAACTCATGTGACCTGGGGTCTCGGTCACCGACAAGCTGAACTGACCGTGCGTACAAATTTTGTTCTGCGTACCGCATCGACTCTTGAAAAGCCGGCGGCGTCGGCTTGTTCAAAATACGAACGCCGGAGCCTGGTCCCTCGTTGACTTCGATGCGATAAAGGCCAGGATTATCGTCAGCGCCACCGGGGCTGATGGTCCATACTTGGCCAGCCTCCAATGGGTCGACACCTAATGTGTTGTCGCTCCGAAGCTCGGGTGTAACGACAAATTTCTCAACTCCCTCGGCGCCCATTGTGTAGCTGAAATGCGTGTTGCGGAACTCCGCTGCACCAATACGCTTTTGCTGCTCTTTCACCCGGCGGCGCACTTCAAGTGCCAGGCGCACAGCCCACTCGAGGTCTTCGTCGTTGACTTGCGCGCTCGAGTCAGGGTAGATGAGCTTAAGCAGGCCACTAACTGTCTTATTGACGGCGTTGAGGTCGCGGCCAGACAACGCGCCGCCCCAAAAAACACGCCCCTGCAGGGTTGATACCCGGCTTTGGCCCCGCAGCTGAGTGAAGCATTCTGAAAGGAAATCGCTCACCAATCCAAAGTGGTCGGTGAACAAGCTTGGGTTCAACTTTGGCACATCCCAACCGGGCAGGAAGCAGTGAATCCGGTCCATGAAGGCTGTGTCGTCGCGCATCTCAGGCGGCAGCGGCCCGAAGAGGTGACCCACACGCTGCTGGTGCTCAACGTCAACGTCGAAGTTACCGACCAGGACAATCGAACCATCCGCTCGAATGCTCTCTTTGCCGCGGGAGAACTCTCCCGACTCCATGTAACCCTTCATGATGTTGACGCCGTCCTTTTGGTCAAAGGACACACCAGAGACCTCATCAAAACAGACAACATCATATTGGCATACCAAGCCGCGCTGACCATTTTGATTGTTTACGAACATGCGAGCCACGGTAGCCTTACCTCCGGAGATGAGGTGCGCATATGGCGAAATCTGCTGAAACAAATGCGACTTACCGGTTCCACGAGGACCAAGTTCGACTAGATTATAGTTGCGCTCCACGAAGGGCACCATACGCAGCAGCAGGGCGTCCTTGGCACGCTCCGTCAGGTCTCCCGGCTCAAATCCCACGCTACGAAGCAACAGGTCGCGCCATTCGGGCGTCGTAAATTGGCCGCGTCCCTTGGCCAGCACGTCCAGCACCTCGCGCTTGGAGAGTTGAATGGCACGCAAAGCGTCCACACCAAAGGGCCGTCCGCCCTTCTCTTGCGCAATTGACGAGTCATAACCTAACGTGACCTCGGCATAGAAACCGCCAGTCAACATGCGCTCGTTGTCCTTCACCATCTCTGGCGTCAGCCGTACGTCATTGAGTCGTAAGCTCGGCAAAGTGGCAACATAGGAATCTGTCTTCGAGTCCAAGCGCGCGGTGATAATGTCAATGATTTTCACGGAGCCAGACTCACGCGCGCGGGCCTTAAATAGCTCTTCCTCTCCCGCCTTGACCGTGCGGGACCCCAACTGCCGCTGCACGATATCCAGGCCTTCCTGAATTTCGGCTTCGTCGGTGGTGGCACAGTAGCGGCCAAGTAGGAACTCCACCACGTAGGTTGGCACAGGGAACTGACGACTGAAAGTTCGCACAAGGTCCTTTCGTACAACATAGCCTTCGAACGCTGTTGTGGCCTTACGGTCTAGCTCATCAAGTTGCATCATCATGTCTCTCCCACAGTGGTGGCCTTCTTCAGTATTATCTCGCCTTCGGAGTCCAATACAATCACCACGGCGGCCGCGCCCATGTGTTCATCATCAGTCACGGCCAAGCTGGCCTTGCCTCCCTCCAAAAGCTTGATGCTGGCCGCCAGCGAGCTGGAAGCTAATGCCGCCTTAGTGCGGATGTCTACGCGCTGGCCGGGCGACGCGCCCTCCACCACGACCGTGCAGCGCAGTCCTTTCCATGTCACCGCTTTCAGCGTAGCAGGGGAATCCGCCCCAGAGGTGCCGACACTGTTCAACTCCAGTACCGGCACTAGGCACTCCTGCAGGCTGATGCCGCCATGAGCGTACTCGGCCCCGGCGGTGAAGTTGGCCACCCCAGGCGCATATGCCACTTGCACATCTTTGCACCAGTCCCAGCCAAAAGTCAGCGAGGTGCCATGCGCGCTGTCCTTGAGTACCGCGCAGCGCCCCCAACGCGTCTCCGCTTGATGCTTAGCCAGGTCGGACTTAGGCAAGCCGTTGGGCATGAGCAGCCAACCATGGTCGGTGACGATGCGGATGCGCCTCCAGCCAGCGTCGAAAAGTTCGTTGACCCTCTCCACCACCTGGTCGAGTTGTGTGTCCATGTCGCGAGCCAGTCGAATGCCATGCTCGTGCCCGTAGTGGTCCAGGTCGCCAGCCTCTGTCCAAGCATGGCCCTGCGGGTCGCCGCACTCGTGCTTGCCTAATGGTTGCACGCCGTGTTCGGCTAGAAGCTTGCGAAAGTTATGACCGGACAGCGGCTTGCCGTCCGCAGCCACCCGGGGTTCGAAGTCGACGTCGTCGGCAGCACCAGCGATGAAGGCCGCCACCGGCGAACACCAGGCCTTTCCCGACGCCGTCACCGACGGCAGGCTGGTCCAGCGTGCTGACAGGTTCGTTGTTCCCAAGGCCGAAAGGCGTTGTTGAAGCCGCATTGCAACGTCGTAGCGCAGACCATCGACGAATACGGTACAGGTGCCGGCCGCCGCGACATTGACGGCCGAGGGCTCGACCGGCGTCAACCCGCCCGTCGACTTCACGGCCTCCTGCAGCCGATGTGCCGCTTCTTCCAGCCAGGGTAAGTACATCGCGCGCAACGCTCCACTAACGGCCTCTAGGTCGCCTTTAGAATGTGCACAGCCAAGCGCCTGCAGCGCAGCGTCGTCCACACGCCACCCAGTCTGCTGGTAGCTCGCTGCCAATTCAGGGGGCGTCTGGCCAACGGGCGCATTTGCACTGCGTTGGGCCAGCTCGGTCAAATGCTCCAACGCCGTCGCCAAATGCGAGCGCCCCATACGGGCCCACAACCAGCCGCGCCGAACGCCGTGCTCCTTCTCGGCCGCAGCGACGGCCGCGCGAGCCTGCGGCGCATCCATGACAGCACAGGCTAATAGGGTATAGCGCAACGCGGCTTCGCCCTGCTCGTTGGCCTGCGGGTAGCCTGCCAGCTGGTCCTGTTCGGGGAAAAGCCCCAACTGCGGCGGCTGGACCTTTGCGAGTAGACCAAAGATGTTCGGGAAGCTTGCAAAGGAGTCTCGGTAGAGCACCGCCACCGCCCCCCACTTACCTTCACCCTTGGCCAAACGCTCGGCGGCCACCAGCACACCGTCGGCCAAGGGCTCGAAGCCGAAGTCCGACTTGCAGCGTTTGGCAAATACCTCCCATAGCACGACTCCCCATTCCTGGCGTGCAGCCTCTGGCGCATTCATCCACAGCAATAGGTCGCGCGCTGGGTTCGGCGCGAGCAGACCGAGCAACCACTCCGCGTTGATGGCGCGGTTCTGTAGTTCTTCCACCGGGTGCTCAAGCAACAAGCCAGCTTGCAATGCTTGGCCGAGAACCTCTTGCGTTGCCTTGTCTTGCGCTACGTCCAGACCCAGGCCGCCGCTTTTCGACGCCAAGAAGGCGCTCACCGTCCAGTCCTTTGCATTGGCTTGGCTCCAAAATATTCCGCGGTATTGCAGTTCGGCCAAAGGCTGCAGGTAGCGTGGGCAGGACTCGATGGCCCGCAACTCCGCGCGACTCACGCCCGGCAGATATACGATTGGCACGCCCTCGAATGAAGCTTCGGTAATGAGACCGGCCAATGCGCACTTGAGCCACACCGCCGGGCCGCGACGCGCCTCGGGCTCATAGGAACCTAGTTCGCACAGTCCGGGCAGCAGTTTTTTCAACGATGGCAGCGCGGCTTGCCACTGTCGCTCTTTGTCGGGCCATAGCACTGCGGCGGCGGGCGCTGCAGCATGCGAATTAATCTTGGACGCCGCCTGCAAGGCGGCCACAAGTTGTGAGCAGACTGTTGTTCCGGGGGGAAATTTCATGCGGCGCCTTCCTGTAGCTGCTCTACGTAACGCGCCACTACGTAGCCAAAAGCGTCAAGCTCACTTTTGCGTAGCGGTTCGGTGTAAGCGCCTTTCTTGCGATTAGTCACGGTTGCACCCTTGACCAGTTCACCTCGCAGTTCCACGGCCAGTTCGATACGAGCAAAATCATCACCTTGCCGAATGTCGTCAAGCGCAATAGGACGCGATTTCTGTGGGTTCCCATTGATGCGCCAAGTAAGCTGCGACAGCGCGATGGCCAGCGCATCAAGCACAGTGGACTTTCCCACTCCGTTAACGCCTACAAATGCCGTAGTTCGTTCTGCGAAATCCAGCTCCAGTGCCTTGACGCCACGAAAGCTGAGCAGGCTGAGTCGTTTTACTTTCATGATGCATCACCTCTCGCTTTTTTCTTCTCCGCCACCGTTAGGTGATAGTCATTGATGCGGTCGCCACCAAACACCTTCAACCAGGGTGCGCTTTCCACGTCTTTTCCGCGGTCCTTTTCCCACGTGATGTTGAGCTTGGGCTTCTTGTTGTGGCGCAAAACCTCGGCGGTCAAAAAGGGGCGGATGTTCAGGCGTATTCCGTCGTTGAGGTCTGGGTTCCAGCCGATGGGTTGCTCGGCGAGCGACTTCCAGCGCACGAATATGTCGTAGGGCTTCTCGCCTTCTAGGATGAGCTCCAAGCGGCGCTTCAGGTCTTGGGCGGCGGCTAGGCGGGTTGGGGCGCCGTCAATGCCGTCGCGCACGCCAGCCTCCTGTTGGCGTATCCAATCGCCCAGGTAGGTGTGGACGAGGCGCTCCAGGTTCTTGGCGTCAAGCTTGTGGTAATTTACAAGCGCGGCAAAGCCGTCTTTCAGGCCGTCCCACACGTGCCAGATGAAGGGGCGGTGGTAGAAGCGCTTAGCGTGCTGCTCGAAAAACTTATCGCGTAGCCAGACGTCCAGGCTCTTACCAACGCAATCGGCATCGGTCAGCAGCTTGTCGAGCACGGCGGGTTTCCAACTGCCGGGCTGCACTGTCTCCCAAGCGGCAATGAGTAATTTAAGTAGACGCTCATGCGCGGACGGCTCGCCGCGAACTCCGGGCAAGCAAACGATGCCATCGTCGTCGGTATGTTCGCTTAATTCGTCGCAATATTTTGTCCAGGAACGAGCCTTGTCGGCCAATGCCATCGCCTTGTCGGTCTCAGCAGGCCAGCGGTATCCGACTAATCGGGCGACGGCCACTTGTAGCGGCTCCGTGGCCGGCTGCGGGTGGCCGTGGAATAGCCATTGTGTCGGGTCGTCAGAATAGGGCTGCACAAACCCATCTGGATACCGCTCGTTGGCGACCTTCGTCCAATATTCCAAGTCAAACGGAACTTTTGTCAAAGTTCCGTTTGTAACGTTTAATTTTTGGTCAATTCGTCGTATAGCTGAAGCATATTCATCCGATGAGCAGTAACACCAAATTGCCGCGACGTGTGATTTCTCGTGAGGTACAAGAACGCCAATATTATTGTCAAATTTGTTTCCCACATACAAACTGACTGGCAAATCTCGCATTAGGCGAACCGCCACCCCTGCTTGCCCCCAAGCATTTATACCTTGCCTGTCGCGCCCCCTGTCAATATCTTGGGCGGCGGCGAGTTGTCGCATTAGTCCCTCACCACCCTCGTAACGGACTACGCACTCCAACCCGGCCCATTCTTGAGTTGAATCAGGCGCACTTTGATGGAGCTCCCAGTCGTTTCCTATCACTTCGCTCTCGTGCTCCCAAAAAAACTGGACGAATAGTGGTGTATCGCTTGTGGAAAGGCCAATTGACGAGAACGCAAATTGGCTCAGCAGGTCACCTTGTTGACCACCTTCCAAGGCAATTCTTGAATCAGGGTTATTTATTTGGGATTGCTGATTTAGAACAAGCATCTCGCCGCTCGCCAGCATTTGTCGCTTCTCATCCAGTGTTTTGATTTTGAAGGCGTTAAATGCTGAGAATTTCGAATCAGGCGTCGGCTTTGCGCGAGTGCTAATTACCAGCGTCGCCAGTGGTCCTCGGTCACCAAAATACTCCCAAGCTTCTTCACCGAGCGATACGACAGAATTTAAAGTTGCGCTACTGAGGAGCCACTTCCGAAAGTGAACATAGCTCTGCAAAAACCACCAGTTCTGAGGGCTTACAATCCCGAATGACGCATTATCGAGGCAAAGTGCATGGCACCGCTCAATAAAAACAGTGGCGAGGTCGTTCTTCGCAGCCGGGTAGTGTTTTTCGCAGTACTTTCGAAGAAACTCTGAATGCTTGCCGCGCACGAGGTACGGCACATTTGTGACGACAAAGTGATAGCGCATGTCCAGTAAGCGTGCGGCGTCTAGCAGACCACGGGCAGTTAGCGCCAAGTCCCACACTTCATCGTCACGTTCGCCGGAACCCATCAACGTAGTGGTAGAGCTTTCCCGCGTCAACGCTCGCTCGAGTAACACCCTAGTCGAGGTAAAATCGAAGAGGCCAAGGCTGCCGGACCCCAAGCTGCGCTCAGGGTCAAGTAGGCTTCCCAGCAGAGGCGCCTGAGCAAAGCAGCTGTGCAAGTGACGCAACTCTTGTCGAGTTAGTTCGGCATGCGCGTCGTCTAGTGGAACAAGCGCTTCCCATTCTTCAGCACTCGCAGAAATCTTCAGCCCACAGCAGGCAACGTTCGGTACAGGCATGTCGGTACGCACGCCCAGCGGGTTCCCGTTCTCGTCCGGATAGCGCCATGCCGCCAGAGCAAGCGCGAAGACCGCGATTTCCACGCAGCGGGCGTCCAGCTCTAGGCCGTGCAGGTTGTCGGCTAGCACAGCATCTACCGCGTCTGTCGCGCTCAGCCCCTCGTCCGCCATGCGCATGGGCACCAGCAGCAGGAAAGCCGCCACCAGGAAGTGGCCCGAGCCGCAGCACGGGTCGAGCAGCTTGAAGTCTTGCAGCCCGCTTCCGGGGTCACTCGGCCAGCCTTCGAACATGCCGGCGGCGGGCGTGCCATCGTCCAACCTGCGCAAATAGGTCAGCGGCACTGGGCAGGGCTGGCCGGGGTGGCGCGTTAACCACCAGGCACCTAGCGAGTTGTGAAGTAGGAAGTCCACCATATAGGGTTCGGTGAAGAGCTGGGTGACGGCGGGCAGCTCGTCGGCGCCAATCTTCACTTCCGAGGCGTTGACCTCATCCTTGCGCTTGGCCTGCCAGAACTGGTAGACCCAACCTAGGCTGTCGCTGGCCTTAAACACCTCGGATGGCAGCGCGGCCAGCAGGCGCTCAAGTTCACGCTGATGCTCCGGCGCTAAGGCCAGTTCGAATACTGGGCTCTGCGGCTTGAACACCTGCGGAAGCATGCGGGCGGCAAGCTTGCCGGCCAACTCCCACTTGGTCTTGGCAGCCAGGTTCATCGCCGGGTCGGCCTCTTGCACCAAGGCTTCACAGTCGTCCAGCGAGACGGCTGCGCCCGGCTCCCACAGCAGTAAGCCGTTCTCAGCGAGAAAGCGGGCGAACAGCATTCGGTGCCAGTGTTCGTAGGACACTTCCCAGACCAGGTGCCGCATGTCCTGGGTATCGTCGGAGGCCTTGACATCGCCCAGAGCGCGACCGTGGGCGCGCAAGCGACGGCGCAGGGTCTTGAGCTCGTCGGTCAGGTAATCGGGGGCCTTGGCTTCACCTACTGCGACCTGAGTCAGGGTGGCGTGGGCTCCTTTTTCGGCGACCTCACGTGCCGCTTTGACGGAATGCTCAAGCTGGGTGCGCAGTGGCTTAGCCAATGGCTGGTTATTAATGCTGTGGGTTGGCATAGTGTTCTGTATCCTGTTTTCGCGTGACGCGGGAAGCGTCTACCCGGCGTCATTGTTCATTGTTCAAAGCGCTACAGGCCCGTTCTTAAGTTTGGCACTCAACAGCGCCTCAACTTCCGTAAGCCACGCCGTGAGCTCAGCTTCATCGTTTAACGTGCGCTTCGGCAGCGCCACATGGACGACGTTGGGCTTCAAGACCTGGACCGCCGCGTGCCGGGCCGCCTCAAAGCGACTAGAAAGCGCCTGGGTCTTCGAGACCCAGTGGTCGAGGTCACACTCGTCCAGTGCATCTTGCAATTGCTCTGGCGTGCCAAGCCGCACCGTGCCGGGGACAGTCAAATTGTGCTTGTAGCTGAGTTCGGCACGTTGGACTTCGTCCAGCTTGTTCCAGTCGGTATCCGCCTGGAGCTGGGCCTGCTGTTGCTCGAAGGTCTGATGAAACACCTCCAGCTTGGCGTTCAGGGACTGGCGCAATAGGTCTGCCGTTTTGTCCAGCAACGGTCGAACTGGGTCTGGGTCGGCCAGGAGGCTGCGCTGTAACTCAATAGCATCTACCTCGGCCTTGAGTGTGGCGTAGGGACCCAGTCCCTTCGCATGGCGCAAAAGCTCCTTTAACTTGCTCCATACAGGCAGCCGCTTGGCGATGTCGTCGGCCGTCTTAGTCCAAGCCTTGGAAAGGCCAATTACTTCGTCGTTGCGGGTGAACAGCTCTAGCAACTGCGCGTTGCCGGTTTGCGCCTCAATGGCCTCAATTGACGTTAGCTTCGGTGCTTCTGGTGCGGGAGCTTGGCCGCCCGCTTTTGATGCTTGCTCTCGCAATTTAGCCAGCAGGGCTGGCACCTTAGAAAGCTCTTCCTTTGGTTGGCACGGCACACCGACCGTGCTGAAAAGAGTGCGAATCTTGATGAGCTGAGGCGGCGTGATGTTCACGCTCTCACGCTGGAAGCTGGCCTGAGTAAGTTTGGCACGGTCCAGACTTTTGGCGTCAACTGACTTGGAAGACGCATCTTTCGCTTTGATGTGCCCCGCAGATAGCAGAGCATACAAAGCACCATCAATTGCATCCCGAGGCCAACCAAAAGGCGGTGCTTCAAAATTCTCGCGAATCTCGCCCCCCTTTTTTCCAGGGCCAATGTAGCTCAGCAGCTTCAGGCACACTGGGTGTTTGTCGGCCTCCTGAGTATGCCCCACAGCCCTCAGCGCCTCCATGTTGCCTTTGCGAGCCTCATCGAGCACCTTGCTCCACATGTCGTGGTCGGCGGCATCAAACTGGCCGTAGAGGCGAATGGCAGAGGATTTGGCCGCACGGTTGATGCGGTCGGCTAGGTCGTTACCGTCGCTTGCTTCCTGCCCGCCGGCCTGGAACACCCGCACTCCGGCCACGAGTTGGTCCAGCAATTCGGCCAACTCTCTCTCGGCGGTACGCTGTCGACTCTCCATTGAGCGCTGGGCATCACGGCCTTCTTCCGTGGAGGGACTTCCTTTTTTCTGCAGCGTGGTGCGTGCTGCTTCCAGTGCGACGATAGCATTGCTCAGTTCGGTCTTATGCTGTGACGGCAGGAAGGCAAACAGAGTCGGGTTATTCGAGTTCTTGGCCTTGGCTTCGGCAATGACAGATTTCTCTTCGGCCTGCCAGCCGTCCTGAATCCACAGGTAGAGATTTTTGTCGTGGTCTTTGGGTAGACTATCGTGGTAAGTAGGTGTGAGACGACGCTCAACGTTGTCCTTGCCCTGCACAACACGTACCTTCTTTAAGACGTCGCTAAAGCGAGCATTGAGTAGGTCCGCGCGCTTTTGCTCCACCCGTTGAGGCGCTGCCTTAAGCTCAGCCTCTTGGGCACGGAACTCGTCGTACCAGGCACTGGACTCTCGGGTTTGCAGGCGGTACTCGGTGCCGCTACTACCCGCCATTGCCATCACCAGGCGGTCCTTGTTCTGGAGCTCATCGAGCAAATCGGGTAGCTTTTTGCGCAGTTCGGAGGAGCCGGCGGATAAGTCTGTAACTAGCAGGTCAGCCAGGGAATCCTCGGTCGCCTTGAGGCCGAGGTCCAGCGCAGCATCGGCAGGCAACTTGTTAATGAGGTAAATGAGCTTGAGCAGTTTGCCTTTCAGCTGTGCCCGCTCGTCGCCAGCGGCAAAGCGCTGGACGTTCTCAAATACCTCCTTGGGTAACTGGGCGGTGGCAAGCAAGTTTGCGGCAATCTGGTCATACAAAAAATCGCCAGAAACGACGTAACCAAGAGGTGCTTCTGCCGTATCGAGCACGGCCTCATGCACCACGCGAAGCTGACTACGTAATTGCGACACCGTGCCTGTCGTGTCGATTGTGCGGAGAACGCGCTCCCAGAAGCGACGTCGCACCGGTAATAGCGGATAGTCGGATGTCAGAACGTCTTCGTCATCGGTGACATGCTCAAGCTTAGTACCACGCAGGTGGCGAGAAATCTCACCCAAGTTAGCTCGCCAGACTTGCTCTACCTGTGGTTGCGCAGAGGGCTTTTTGGCTAGAATTATTTGACGCGTGACATTCTCAACATCCCAGTCACCGAGCATGATTTGAACAGGGAAGCGCCCCATCAGTCTCTGCAGGTTGGGCATGCCAGATAGCGCTGACTGACCAGTACCAACAACGAGCAACTTGCCGTTGAAGTGCTTGCTGAGCGTTTCGGTGACTTCCTGCACCTGGAAAGCTTTCTCTGCATCTGCACCGATGTACTGCTGCACTTCGTCGAGGACAAGCAGTGTTAGTGGAAACTTGCCGTCTACTGAAAGCGCAGCATCAACTGTATGTACCAGTTGGTCGCTAGTGATGTCGGAAACCTCAGGAAATTGACTCTTCAAAATCAGTCTTAAATCCTTCTGACTGCCCGCCAAGTCAGGACGGTGCTTCAAGAGTGACTGAGCCAACGCCATAGACACGTACATTTCAGCCAAGGTTTTTTCGAGGCTGCGCCCTTCGGCTTCCAAGTCAGCGCGTACTGCTTCTAAAATACCCTCCCGCTTCAGCCACATATACAACTGCGCTTGGTTGTATTGCGCCGGCAGGCCCTTGGACTTAAAAACAATGCCCAGCAAAGCCAAGCGCACGTTATCGCCCGCACCGGCTCCCAGCTTGCCTGCCGCAGCGTGCAGCGACCCGTATCGCTTACCCTGAGTGCTCAACTCCGTCAGGTGTTCGAAAACACTAGTCGGCAGCTTGGCAAGGCTGCGAGCTGTGGCACAGTCAGAGAACTGATAATCGGTCCACAACGTGCGCAGCATTTTAACTAAGTGTGATTTTCCGCTTCCGTAGAAACCGGAAATCCAGACACCCGGCTGCTCAGTGCCAGCATCCAAATTCAACAGGAACTTGTCGAGAATGGTCTCTAGGCCCCTCTCATATTGGCCGTCACAAACAAAAGACTCCAGTTCATAGCGCAGGACAGCCTGAGCGGCGTCGGAATGGTCCTCCGAGACTTCAGCCACCCCGTTATTGACGAGGCGGTTCTCTTTCGGTGCCTTGTTGTAGATGTCTTTGTTCAGCATGTTTTTTGCCTGTTTTTACGGTACGAATAATTAATCTTGCGCAAGCAGAGGGACGGCCAAATAATTCCATCCGTCACGTGCATCCAGCAGTCGATAGGTGTGGTTTTCCGGATGGTGCTCGCCTGGGAAGAACACCAGCAAACGGCCTTGCACTGAATCTTTGATGCCTTCCACCACAGATGAGACCCGCGCCAAACCAAAAAGCGCGCCAGCCCCTAGCAGAGCGACAACCGTATCCGGCCCTGCCTCGGCACCGATGCGCGCTTTCAGCTTCGTTGTAAGGTCGGCGACAAACTCGGTCAATTCGCCAGCCTGGTAGCCCGCTAAGTCCTCAGGGGATTCAAAGTAGGCTTCGCGGTACTCTTGACTGGCCATCCATTCTGGAAATGCGTTGGTTAAGTCGAGCAATAGCCACTGTTTGCCAGCCTGATGAGTAGCCAATTCAAACTCCTCGACATTGGCTCGCAGGCGCAGCTCATCGGCCTTGTCGTAAACGGCAAAGATGACGCGCTGAATGGCAGCAAGTCCTCCGTGCCACGGAACATCTAAGTGCTGCCGATAGGCCGAAACTAGCTTTGATACTTTAGACGACATAAGCGACCTCTTGGCGAATTTGTTCTTCTTCAGGGGTAACGTATCCAGGGAAACGAACCTCTTTCACTCCGCCTGCATTCATGAAGACCAATAACCCGCGATGGGATGCGGAACTGATAAGTGACTCGAGTTCTTCGGCCGAAACACACAGCAAGTTCGCCCATTCGGAGGTAAACAACCTCTGACCGGTACGACCTTCCAGAAAACCCAGAAAAAGTAGCATCGCCGCAGATTCGGGACGCGCCTGGGGCAGTGCACGCGACTTCCGGACGTGACCCAGCAGGAGGCCTGCAGCCGTCCATGTGCCGGAGACGTTCTGCGAGAAGGATTTGAGAGAAGCAGAACTGAAACGGTCCGGGTAGGTTGAGCCTAGAAACGCTTCGACGGCGTCTCGCGTTACTGGAGTTCCTGGAGACAGACCCAAGACGAATTCCTGCGTGCTGCGCAAGAGTGGGTCGCGTGCGAGTGCGACAGAAAGGGCCAGCATTGGCTGCGCAGCCTCATCCAAGGCCCAAAAATGGCGTAGAGCACGGAAAATCGGGTTGACTGGGTCCAGGTCGTACAACGTCGTCATGTGCCGCAGTGCCAACTCGCGTGCCTTGCGTGTGGGCTTGCCCAAAACATTATTTTCTATGATGGCGATAACGTAGTCAGCACGTGATGCTTTCAGTTGAGTGTGAGCGAACAGCACACGCAGGTCATCCAGCATCATGGTACGGGCAGCATGAGGTCCATTAAGCCCGTAGCGAAAACCAAGTCTGGTCAGAAGTGGGTAGAGCCGTTCAGTCACGCAATGCTTCCCTGCAGCTTGGTGTTGACCAATGTCTCTTCGGGTACTCCTTCCAGTGGGTAGACCTGTGCTCGACAGTAGGCTACGACCATGACCTCTATCATGTTCGCAAGACTCCTACGCTCTTTGTCAGCTGCAGCCTGAAGAGCGTTCTTAATCTGCGGTTCCACACGGACACTGACTACTTGTGTTTTCAGCTGGGCCATCATCTCTCCGAAATTGCGAAGCGCCAGCGTTATGCTAGCGGTCTGCTAGCATAACGCTGCCCCCCCTTTTCCGTCCAGTGAAGTTGGGAAATTTATACGCCCCTTCGCGCGGCAATAAGCTTGGCGCGCGGCAAAACCCGGTTGAAATTGCAATTAATACTTTAGCATCTAGTTGGCAACAATAGCATATTTCCCATAAGCAAAATGCCACCGATAGTCACGATGGGTGGGCGTTTGAGCGCCAGTAGAGTCAAGTCGTTAGTCAGGTGCGGCGCTTACGAGAACCTCTTACTTCGCCACTTTGTCCAAGACGATTGGTGCAATTTTCGCAAATTGGGGATTCGCGCCCATATACGTGGAGAGAGCAGCTTCAGCACACGCTTGTGCGACAGTGCACAGGGCCGCCTTAACAGTTTCGTCGAATTCCTTAACTTTCTCATACCGTTCGACCACGACATGCGGTTGAAACGCCGGGATACCATTTATAAGCAATTGGTACTGGTACCCAACCCGACTCTCAAAATCGTCGTAAACGATGCCCTTGTTCGTAACCAGTTGGACGTAGGGACTAATCTTGACACTGAAGAGCTTCGCCTGGAGCTCATGTTCCGCCCGTTGCATCTCGCGAGCTTCAGTAGCAGCCCGAATTTTTTCTGCCTGAAGCTGAATCGCGAACTCGGCACTTTGTTTCGCCATCGCTACTGCAACTTTAAGTTCGCTCTCAGCGAGGCCTCTATTTTTCCCTTCATCGAAACCGCTCTGGCGGGCTTGAGAAATCGCTGCGGCGTGCGCAATCTCGCTTCTGTTACGTTCGGCGAGATACTCCATTTCGTTTACATGCGCCTGGCGCTCAGCCGCATTGATTTTGCTGAGTTGCATCTCGAAGCGACTGTCGTACTGATTGGTCCTACGCTTGTGCAAATAGAAGCCAATAGCAGTGATAGTGGGAAATGCAATGAGTAAAGTCAAAATCGAATCTTGCATGTGTTTCCTAGTGATGAACTAAAGGACGCACGAACCCGCGGTAAGAACCGATTGAGTATCGCTCGCCAGCGTGAGGTTACATACTATCAACAAAGTTCCATTTCGGCACTTATTGGATAACATTCTGTCAGTTTTGTTGGACATTCATAGCGCCGTAGGAATGTCATCAAAATTTGCTGTCCCGTGTGTGACCAGCCTAACAATTCCCTTGTTTTCTGCATCTGAGCGGAACACTTGGGTCGGATGTGGAGGCCGGTCAATTTGAAGGTCGGCTAGGGCCGCACTCCCGGTGAAGAAATTTTGTTCAACGATTCGCCGGTATCTACTCCATCGAAAATTCCCTATATTCGTACTCGATGTACGTTTGGAGATGCAGAGCGAATTCACACATCGCTTGGGCTGCATCGCCCACAGCTTCCCCAGCCGATTTTCCTAATTCAAGCGCGAAGCGGCCACCATCGGCGCACCTCGCTCGCCACAACCCTACCTCGAAATTTTCCTGACGCATATAAATCCAGTAGCTGCACTAGGTTCCAGCCACTCATTTTGGAATCAGGTCATGAACAAAGCTATTGATATTTCGGCACTCAACACACTGAACACGCTGCAACGCGACCAGTACGGCGCTCTCAACCTGCGTCGGCACCTGTCTCCAGAGCTGCAAGCCCAAGCGGCGCAGTTTATGGGTACTGCCATCAAAGTTGGCCTTCTGCCCCAACCGGCTGTCTTCACGAGGTGATTGCGGCCCGTCCGATTTGCATACAAATGTGCAGGCAAGCGCGATGCCGGACACGCCGCCTGTATAAGCAATATCGCAAATCACTATGCTCCTGCCACCAGGAAGTCTAATTTGGATTGCGTACGCACACGCAGCGCGTCTAGTTCGGACCGATTGCTCTTGGCACCGCCGCGCGAGGGAGCTTTCCTAGATGCTACCGTCTCAGATTCACCCTCTGTTGAAAGTTTGTCGGTAGGATTGCCTGTCGTCAGAGCGAGCTTGAGCCAACCATAGAACAAATCTGGGTCCCAAAACACACGGTTTCCGATTTTCGCGGGCGGCGGCAACGTGCCATCAGATACCCAATTTTCGACGGTTCGTAGCGAGACCGCGAGCACATCACCGATGTCAGCTTTGGTCAAAGGCTTGAACGCAGAAGTCGGTTGCATAGCGGGAACTCCAAAAGTTGAGGTCCCATGTGTATCTATCAAATTTTATTGCTCATACCTGGATTGGCAAAAAGAACATGTTCTGAATTCTAAGGACCGGGTAAGGGGTGGCAAATTAGTGGCAGAAGCCCCGAATTTGCCACTAAGCGCAGCTGCACGCAGCTGAGCGCAGCCAACCGCAAGTATTTGATTTATAATGGATGTTCCCGCAATCGGAGCGGGTCTATGGACACTAGAGGCGCGTTCGGGACGCAGAGGCCGGAGGTTCGAATCCTCTCACCCCGACCAGCTTTTTCCTCACTAGGCTGACGTGAACTGCTGTCACCTTGACCTGCGCGTTGGCAGGTTGCCGAGAAGTATGATATTAACTGCATTATTAATATCTTGATCACTTCTCGCGCAAGGGCCTGACCGATGTCTTTCCTGATAGTTCTGGCCGCACTGGCCTTCCTGATGCTGGCCGCCTACCGTGGCTACAGCGTGATCCTGTTTGCGCCGGTCGCCGCGCTGGGTGCCGTGCTGCTCACCGATCCGTCCGCCGTGCCGGCTGTCTTCAGCGGTATCTTCATGGAAAAGATGGTGGGCTTTATCAAGCTGTATTTCCCCGTCTTTTTGCTCGGCGCCGTGTTCGGCAAGCTGATCGAGCTGTCCGGCTTTTCACAGTCGATCGTCGTGGCCGCCATCCGCTATATCGGCAGTTCGCGCGCGAATGCCGTCATCGTTGCCGTGTGTGCGGCCCTGACGTACGGCGGCGTGTCGCTGTTCGTGGTGGTATTTGCCGTGTACCCGTTCGCGGCCGAGCTGTACCGCCAGAGCAATATCCCCAAGCGGCTGATGCCGGGCGCCATCGCCCTGGGCGCATTTTCCTTCACCATGGATACCTTGCCCGGCACGCCGCAAATCCAGAACATCATCCCCACCACCTTTTTCAATACGACCGGCTGGGCCGCGCCATGGCTGGGCACCATCGGCGCCGTGCTGACGGTGATCATGGGACTGGCCTTCCTGGAATGGCGCCGCCGGTCCGTCATGGCGACGGGCGAAGGTTATGGCGTGGAAGCGGAACAGGCCAAGACCGGCGGTGGCGACTTGCCCCATCCGCTGCTGTCGGTGGCGCCTTTGGTGCTGGTGGGCGTGGCCAACTTTGCGCTGACCAAGCTGATTCCCCACTGGTATGGCGACAGTTACGTACTCACCGCCGAGGCCCTGCCCGGCTTGCATGCACCCGTGTCGACGTCGATAGCGTCCGTGACCGGTATCTGGGCCGTGGAAGGCGCCTTATTGCTGGGCATCTTGCTCGTGTGCGTGACGGCCTTCGGGCGTATCCGCGCCGCCTTTGCCGAAGGCACCAAGGCGGCCGTGGGCGGCGCCCTGCTGGCGGCCATGAATACGGCATCCGAATATGGCTTTGGCGGCGTCATCGCGGCCCTGCCCGGCTTCCTTGCCGTCAGCAACACCTTGCGCAGCGTGCCCGATCCGCTCGTCAACGCAGCGGTCTCCGTGACGACCCTGGCCGGCATTACGGGATCGGCTTCGGGCGGCATGAGCATCGCGCTGGCGGCCATGTCGGACAGTTTTATCCAGGCCGCGCAGCAGGCGCACATTCCGCTCGAAGTCATGCACCGCGTGGTGGCCATGGCCAGCGGCGGCATGGATACCTTGCCGCACAATGGCGCCGTGATCACCCTGCTGGCCGTCACGGGCCTCACGCACCGCCAGTCCTACCGCGACATTTTCGGCATCACCGTCATCAAGACGGTGGCCGTGTTCCTCGTCATTGCCATCTATTACATGACGGGACTGGTGTGAGGGTTGGGGCAAGCTACAGCCGCGACGACGATGCCGGCTTCGCCAACGCTTGCGCCGGCTTGAACAGATGGCTGATGCCCATGGTCAGCAGCGGGCCGGCCAGCGCCAGGTAGGAACTGTCGACACCGTACGGATTGCCCGCCAGGAACCAGCCGATGGTGGCGATCACGGAGACGATCACGCCAACGAAGGCGCCGCGCGGCGTGCCGAACTTCGGCGCATAGAAGGCCATCAGCACCAGCACGGCCAGGGTGGCGCGCAGGGCCTTGCCCAGGAAGGCGATCATCAGCAGTTTTTCCGCATACAGCGCCAGCACCAGCGGCAGCAAGCCGGCCACGACGATGGCGATGCGCAGGAACATCAGCGATTTCGCGTCGTTCTTCGCCTTGTTGTACCAGGGATCATAAAAATCCTTCATGGCCAGGGTGGCCGATGCCAGGGTGGTGGCGGAAATGCCGCCGAACAGGGCGCCGGCCAGGCCGACGATCATGATACTGGCGGAAAACGCCGGCATGTGGGCGATCAGGGTCGGGAAGGCGTCGATCGACTTCATGCCCGGATACAGCACGGCACTGCACATGCCGATCAGGGCCGCCATCAGGCCGAACGGGATCATCAGCGACGATACGTAGTAACAGGCGCGCTTGGCCACGGCCGGATTGTCCGTGCTGACCAGGGCCTGGATCACGTATTGCGTGGCGAAGATGGAACCGATGCCGCCGATCATCCAGGCGATGATCTGGCCCCAGCCGATCTCGACCCAGTTGAACATCTTGGCCGGCAGCTGCGCCTGCAGCGCGCCGATGCCGCCTGTTGCTTCCAGCGCATACGCCAGCGCCAGAATCACGCCCAGGTACTTGACGATGGAGTGGGCAAAATTGGTGTACACCACCGAGCGCATGCCGCCCAGGCTGACATAGATCACGGTAATGGCGCCCACCAGCAAGATGGCCACGGTCTTGTTGATATGCAACACGGCTGCCAGCACGGCGCCGCCACTCGCGTACAGGGCCACGGCAACGATGCTCAGCGCAACGATGGTGAGGATGGACGCCGCATAGCGCACGGGTTCGCCGTAGGTTTGCGCCAGGATGCCGGAAATCGTCGACTGCCCGCTTTCCTTGTATTTTTTCACCAGCACGATGGCCAGCAGCAAGAAGCCCAGCGACAGCGCCACCAGATTCCAGGCGGCGGAAATACCCAGTTCATAACCCTTCTGGGCCGTGCCGATGCTGACGGAGCTGCCAATAAATTCCGACAACAAGAGCGCGCCGATCAGGTAGGCGGGATAGTTGCGCCCGCCCGCCGTCATGCCCTCGGCGCTGTTGGCATGCTTGCGCACGCTATACGTAATGTACGACATGAGGGCGAAATAGCCCACCGTGACTGCCGCGATAATGATCAATCTGTTTTCCATCCGTCTACTCCAAGTCTGCTTTTCTTATTATTATTTTTCAAGAAAGCTTCCCCTGCCGCACGCCGGACCAGCCGGCGGCGGTACTCAGAGGAAAACCACATTCCTGCCGTACCGATACGGTACAGCAAGCCTCACACTAAAAAAGTGCGCAACTGCGCCGTGAACAAGTCCGCCGCCTCGATGTTCGAGATATGCGAAGCGGGCAGGCTTGCCAGGCGGGCGCCAGCAATCTGCTGCTGCAGCCAGCGCCCGTCGTCGACGGTGGTCACGGGATCGTGCTCGCCCGCGATGATCAGGGTCGGCACGGCGATCGTGCCGACGCAGGCGTGCAAGTCCGCCTGGGCCAGCATGTCGCAGCAGGCCGCGTAGCCGCCGGCATCCTGATCGCGCAAGGTGCCGGCCAGGCGCGCCACCGTGGCCACTTCGCGCGCGATGAACGGCGGCGTGAACCAGCGCGCGGCGGCGCCCTCGGCCACCGCGGCCATGCCGTCGCGGCGCACTTGCTCCGCCCGCAGCTGCCACGGCGCGGCACCGCCGATGCGCGCCGCCGTATTTGCCAGTACGAGCTTCGTCAGGCGCTGCGGCTGATGAATGCCCAGCCACTGGCCCGTCAAGCCGCCCATGGAAATGCCGCAGAAGGCGGCGCTGGGGATATCGAGGTGATCGAGCAGTGCCACCACGTCCAGTCCCAGCCGCCCGATGCCGAACGGCGCGCTGCCGCTGGCCGACCGGCCATGGCCGCGCGTGTCGTAGCGCACGACAAAAAAATCGCCGGCCAGCGCGGCCGCTTGCGCATCCCACATGGACAAGTCCGTGCCGAGAGAATTCGACAGGACCAGGCAAGGCTTGCTGCGCTCGCCATCCGTGCGGTAATGCAGGCCGATACCGTCCACCTCGCACATTTTCCCGGCAGTGTCGTTGCCTGTATCCGTCATCGCATGCCTCCTCAGGAATCGTCGTCGCGCACCGACGAGGGATGGCGGCACAGCGGCATCACGTCGATCTGCATGTAGGGAAACAGCGGCAAGGAGGTGAGCAAGTTGTGCAGCTCCTCCACGCTGTCCACGTCGAAGACGCTGATGTTGGCGTACTGGCCGGCGATGCGCCACAGGTGGCGCCACTTGCCTTCGTGCTGCAGGCGCTGCGCCAGTGCCTTTTCCGTCTGCTTGAGCTGCGCCGCCTGCTCGGCGGGCATGCTCAATGGCAGGTTTACGTTCATGCGTACATGGAATAACATGGTTTTTCCTTTGACTGACTTATTGACGCTGCAGGGAGCGCAGCTTGTCCATATCGATCTCGATGCCCAGGCCCGGCCCCGTCGGTACCTGCAGCATGAAGTCGCGGTACACGAGCGGCTCGCGCAAGACTTCCTGCGTCAGCAGCAGTGGCCCGAACAGCTCCGTGCCCCAGGCCAGTTCCGCGAACGTGGAGCACACGTGGGCCGTGGCGGCGGTGCCGACGCCGCCTTCGAGCATGGTGCCGCCGTACAGTCCCACGCCGGCCAGGCGCGCCACGGTGGCCACTTCCAGCGCGGGCAGCAAGCCGCCCGACTGGGTGATTTTCACCGCATACACGTCGGCCGCATCGGCCTGGGCCAGCGCCAGCGCATCGGCGGGACCGTGCAAGGCTTCGTCGGCCATGATGGCCACGTCGAAGCGCCGCGTCAGGCGCGCCAGCGCGGCGCGGTTGCCGGCTTTCACCGGCTGCTCGATCAGGTCGATGCCGCCCGCTTCCAGCGCGGCGATGCCGCGCACGGCGTCCGTCTCGCTCCAGGCCTGGTTGACATCGACGCGCACGCTGGCCCGTTCGCCCAGCGCCCGCTTGATCTCCAGCACGTGGGCCACGTCATCCATCACGTCGCGCATGCCGATCTTCAGCTTGAAGATGCGGTGCCGGCGCAAGTCCAGCATTTTTTCCCCTTCGGCGATGTCGCGCGCGGTGTCGCCGCTGGCCAGCACCCAGGCCACAGGCAGCGCATCGCGCACGCGGCCGCCCAGCAATTCCGACAGCGGCACGTTCAGGCGGCGCGCCTGCGCATCGAGCAGCGCCGTCTCGATCGCGCACTTGGCGAAGCGGTTGCCCTGTATGACCTTGCGCACCCTGGCCATGGCCTTGGCCACTTCGCTCGCTTCCATGCCGACGAGCAGCGGCGCGATATAGGTATCGATATTCGTCTTGATGCTTTCCGGGCTTTCGCCGCCGTAGCTCAAGCCGCCGATGGTGGTCGCTTCGCCCCAGCCCGTGATGCCGTCAGCGCAGCGCAGCCGCACCAGCACCAGGGTTTGCGTATTCATGGTGGCGACGGACATCCGGTGCGGACGAATGGTTGGCACATCGACCAGGTAGGTCTCGATATTTTGAATCATATTTATTCCGTATAATTCTGTGGAGTGGTGACACGATATTCCCCGAATCTCCCCACGTCCAACACCGAGTTGGTATCAAACCTATACCTGAAAGGTATGAAGATGGAATTACGGCACTTGCGCTACTTCGTTGCGGTCGCGGAGGAAAGAAACTTCACGCGGGCCGCCGCGCGCTTGCACATCGCGCAGCCGCCGCTGAGCCGGCAGATGCAGCAGCTGGAAGAAATCCTGGGCGTGGCGCTGATCGAAAAGGGTTCGCGTCCCCTGCGCCTGACGGAAGCGGGCGAGTTTTTCCTCGCCCATGCGCGGCCCCTGCTCGACCAGGTGCGCGACCTGCAGGCGATGACGCAGCGTGTCGGCAAACTGGAACGCACCCTGTCGATCGGCTTTGTCGCCTCTACCCTGTATGGGGAATTGCCAGACATCGTGCACCGCTTTTGCGAGCGCCATCCCGAGGTCGACGTGACCCTGCATGAAATGACGACGGTGCAGCAGCTCAAGGCCCTGAAGGAAGGCCGCATCGACGTGGGTTTCGGGCGTCTGAAAAGCGAAGACCCCAGCATCCGCCGCATCCTGCTGCGCGAGGAGCGGCTGGTGGTGGCCCTGCCGCCCGGCCACCGGCTGGCCAGGGGGGAAGGCGGATTACGCCTCACGGACCTGATCCACGAAACCCTGCTCGTGTATCCGAAAGCGCCCCGCCCCAGCTTTGCCGACCAGGTGCTGGCCATGTTCAGCGAAGGCAATGTCACCCCCGGCCCCGTCACGGAAGTGCGCGAGCTGCAGATTTCCATGGGACTGGTGGCGGCCGGCCAGGGCATTTCCATCGTGCCGGAAAGCGTGCAAGCCATGCATCACCGGAACGTCGTGTACCGCAAGCTGGACGACAAGCATGCGTTCTCGCCGATTTTATTCAGCATGCGGCATATGGACCGCTCGCCTGAACTGGAAAACATCCTCGCCGCCGTGTACTCGATCTACGATGAACACGGCATCGCGCACGTCAAGGAAAGCCTGTAGCAGTGACTACGCCGCGTCGGCCAGCAATTCCGGGCGCAGCGCGCGGATGCGCAGTTCCGTGAAGTAGCCGCCCGCCTCGTTGTAGCGCAGGTAGTAACGGCCGCAGTTCAGGCAGCGGGCCACCTGGCTCAGGTTCGCGGGATAGTAGCGCGGGGCGATGGGCGCATCGATGCTGTCGTAGCGCGTGCCGTGCGGGTGGTATTCGGCAAACGTCGGTTCCTCGTACGGATCTTCGCGCAGGGTGCCGATTTCTTCAAAGCGGTCCAGCTCCAGCGAGGTAGGCAGGCGCTGCCAGGCGTCCAGCGGGACGGCGCAGCAGCTGCATTTTTTGGTAATCGTGGCCGAAGCGGTGGCCAGCGCGGACAAGGCGGGAAAGTCGAGGAATATCATGTTCAGCCATTGCAAAGGTGCGGCCTGTGGCAACGAGCCTGGCCGCGCCCTTTCATTCTAGCGGAATGCATCTTTCAATGCCCCATGAAGTCATTCCACTTCGGCAGCAGCACGATGCTGTTCGGATTGAGCCCCTTGTTTTTCAGGGTATCGACACTACCCGCCACCACTTCCTTTTTCATATCGATGACGGTGATGCTGCCATCGCTCATGCCCGGCAGGTTGAGCAGCGCGTTCTGCACGAAGGCATAGCGGCCATCCCTGGTGAACGCCACGTGGTGCGCGCCTTCGGCGGCAGGGATCGATTTCAATAGCCGGGGCTTGCCGATGCCGCCCGTCAGGTCGAAGATATGCAGGTGGCCCGGCTTGGCCGTCGTCAGGTACAGCCGCGTCGCGCCCTTGTTGAAATACAGCTCCAGCGGCACGCCCGCCTTTTGTTCGGCAAAGTCATGCACCTGGGCCGTGTCGAAATCCCTGGTTGCCGGATTCCACGTGGCGGTCCACACGGTGCCGCCGTACATATTGGCGACGTAGGCGACAGGCGGTTTGCTGCCCGGGACGAACAGCACTTCCACCGGCGCTTCGCCAGACGGCGACGGCTTTTTCGACAGCTTGTGCGTGCCCAGCACCTTGCCCGTGCTCGTTTCCAGCACGCTGATCACTTCACCCGCGTCGCCCAGGTCCGTGGGGCGGATGGTGCTCGTCAGCAGGGTGCGGTCGATGCCATCGTGGACGGCCAGGCCATGCGGATATGGCGCCGGCAGCCTGACGGTGCGTCCCGGCTTGTCGTGCACGGCGTCGCCTTCCAGCATGGCCTGCGATCCCATGCAGCTCAGATACCAGCGCTTGTGGTCATCCGAAAAGACGATGTCCTCGCCCACCTGGCAAGTCGGCACCTCGATCACCTTGATGGGAAAGTCCTTGTGGCGCATGTTCATCACGCGCAGCTGCGTCTTGCCCAGCGCCGTGATGTAAGCCTTGCTCATGTCGTGGTTGTAGAAGATATGGTGCGCCACCAGGTCCGGCGGCAGGGCGATGTCGCGCACGATCTTGCCGAAGTTTTTCGACTCGGGATCGACATCGATGATGGCGATGCCCTCCTTGCGCGACGGCGGCGCGACAGGGCTTTTCAGCGATTTCAATGACTCGGGCGCCTTGCTCTCGTAATTGACCATGGCCAGGATTTCGGCCGACGCAGGCAACACCCCATGCATGTCACGGCCAGTGCAAACATCGCTTTTTTCATCATCTCCCCCGCCTTTTCCAAGTGTCGTCGGATCCGCGCCGATCATTCTACGGCCGCACTTTTTCAAACTGGCGTTTTTTTTCAGATGGCCAATGCTGGAAATCTTTCCTAAAATTTAAGCATGAAAAAATACTCATTCCACCCTACGCTTGCCAGCCTGGGCCTGGCCATTTTCCTGCTGTGCATATCGGCGCAAAGCCAGTCGCAGAGCGGCTCTGCGGCAAAACCGCAGCAACAGGAACAGCATGTGGCGCTGGCCATCGCGCAGCGCAAAATCGCCGCGAAGCCACCGACGATACGGGTCCGGCAGGACACCCGGATCACCGTGGATTGGAGTACCGACGAAATAGTCAGTATCCACTTGCATGGCTACGATCAGCTGCTGGAGGTCAAGCCGGGCGAGACAAAAGCCATGCGCATCGACGCCACGGTGCCGGGACGCTTCCCTGTTTCCGCGCACGGCTATGGCGCGCAAACGGAGGGCAAGGGCAAGCAGCACACGCATCACCGCGAGGCGCCCCTGATGTACCTGGAAGTGCTGCCGCGATGATGCGGCGCTCCATCGCTTTCGTCCTGCTGGCCGCGCCAGGCATCGCCCATGCGCACGGCTTTGGCCAGCGCTACGACCTGCCCTTGCCGCTCTGGCTATATTTGCTGGGCGCGGGACTGACGGTGGCGCTGTCGTTTGCCTTCCTGGCACTGTGGCGCCGGGATGGCACAGCGACCTGCCAGGGCGACTATGCGCGCCTCGTCCTGCGGCAGGTTCCTGGCGCGCGCGCCATCGCTTTCGCACTGCGCCTGCTGGTGCTGGCGTTGTATATCCTGGTGATCGTGGCGGGACTGGTGGGCGTGCAAAACCCCGTGAAAAATATCGCGCCCGCCATGGTGTGGGCCATCTGGTGGGTCGGCATGGCCTACGTGTCGGCGCTGCTGGGCGACTTGTGGGCGCTGGTCAATCCGCTCGACAGCGTGGCGCGCGCGGCACAGCATCTGTTCCCCCGCTGGCGCGCACCGCTGGCGTGGCCGCGCTGGCTCGACAGCTGGCCGGCGGCGGCCCTGTTCTTCGGCTTTATCTGGATGGAGCTGAACTGGGAAGGCAGCGAGCAGCCGGCCAGCTTGGCCTGGACCATGCTGCTGTATTCCGCCTGCACGTGGGCAGGCATGGCGCTGTTCGGCCGCGCCGCCTGGCTGCGCCATGCGGAAGTTTTCAACGTCGTCTTCGGTCTGCTGGCGCGCTTCGCGCCCGTGACATTCCGCGACGGCGCCTGCTACGTGCGCCCGTATGCGGCGGGCCTGCTGGCAGTGGAACCCGTGCGCCCTGCCTGCCTGGTGCTGGTGATCCTCATGCTGGCCTCCGTCAGCTTCGACGGCATGATGGAAACGCAAGCGTGGTACGACATCGTCGACGCCGTCCTCGCAGTGGCGCCAGGTGCGCTGGCATGGATCACCACGGCCGCCCTGCTGCTGATGCCGGCCCTGTTCCTGCTGGTGTTCCTGCTGTTTTGCGCGCTGATCGCCCGCTGCGGCGCCAGCGATGGCCAGCCGGCCATACCCTTGCTGCGCGTGGCCGGCCACTTCGTGCTGACCCTGGTGCCGATCGCCATCGCCTACCATTTCGCCCACTACCTGTCTTTCCTGGCGATGGCGGGCCAGTACCTGATTCCGCTGGCGTCGGACCCGCTGGGCCTGGACTGGGACCTGTTCGGCACGAAGCTGTACTTCATCCGCCTTGGCATCATCGACGCCAAGGTGGTGTGGTACGTATCCCTGTTCGCCATCGTCGCAGGCCACGTGGCGGCCGTCTGGTTGGCCCATGTCTGCGCGCTGCGCCTGTACGCCAGTCGCCGCGCGGCCCTGCGCAGCCAGTATCCGATGCTGGCCCTGATGATCGCCTACACTTTGCTCAGTCTCTGGATCATCGCGCAGCCCATCGTCGGCGGCTAGCCCGTGCCAGGAACAGCTCCAGCAGCAACAGCATGCCGCCGGAAACGAGCAGCAGCGGCATCAGCGCGCACATGACGGCTGCCGCCAGCCAGGCCAGCGCGGAAGGCGACGTCCAGGCGCCCGGCAGCAGCCTGGGTAAACCCAGCGAGCCAGGCAAGCGCCGTTTGAAAAACATCACCCAGCCCGACACCAGCGAGAACAGCACGCTGGCGCCGAACAGCAGCAGCACGGCCTGGTTCCACCAGCCGAATTCGCCGCGGTGGAACGGAATGCCGATGGCGGTGGCCTTGCCGAACGCCGTCTGCGCCTCCCACCCCGCGTAATACAGGGGCTTGCCGCTATAGGCATCGAATTGCAGGTCGAAGCGCAAGGTGGGCTGGCTGCGGTCAGCCATGGTGGCGCGCCACACATCGTCCTGGCTGGCCGGCGCCGTCAGCTGCACGGCGATGGCGGGCGCGTGGCTGCGCGCTACCTGCCACGCATCCTGCCAGTCGAGCGGAGCGCCCTCCTCGCGCGAGTGCAAATCACGTGGCACGGGCGGCGGCGCCTGGCCGCTGATGTCGCGCAACGCGCGGATGCGCCCGCCCGCCTGCTGGCTCCACGTCAGGCCCGTCGTCAGGATCACGACGCTAACGATGCCGAGCGCCACGCCCAGGAAAGCATGCCACTGGCGCCAGCCATTGCGGCCCCGCGCGCCCCGCTTCGGCAAGCCCGATTGCGCGCCGCGCGGCCACCACAGCACCACGCCCGTCACCAGCATCACCATCAGCCAGCTGGCCGCCAGCTCGATCATCCAGCGCCAGCCATCGTTCTGCAGCAGGCGCGAATGCAGCTTTTTCGCCCAGTTGCCGAAGCGCTCGCTGCTGGCCAGGCTGCCCAGCACGCGCGCGTCATAGGGATTCACATACACGACGATGGCTTGCGCGGGCAGGCCGAACTTCGGCCTGGCGGGCGTGAGCGGCGCGGCATGTCCGCCATGGCCCGCATGTTCATCCTGCGCGCCGCCGGGCGGCGCGAACGCCACCTGCACCGCATCGTCCTGTTGAAACGGCGGCACCACGTGCTGCACCGCCCAGCCTCGAGGCGCAGCCCGCTCCGCAGCCGCCACGGCGGCGTCCAGCGGCAGCATCGAGCCCTGCGGCGCCACATGGTCCAGGTGCTGGTACAGCCTTGCCTCGATCTGCGGCGTGAACACGTACAAAATGCCCGTCAGGGTAGCTAGCAGGGCAAACGGCGAGGCGATCAGCGCGGCCCAGAAATGGATGCGCCAGTACAGGCTTTTGCGCCGCGCGATGAGAAAGGTGAAATCGTCCATGGCCATCCTCACAGTGCGTTGAAGGTATAACCCAAGCCCAGCATCACGCTGCGCGGCGCACCGGGCGTGTACTGATTCTGGCTGTTCGGCGCATAGCTGCCCACTCCCGCATAGCTGCTGCTGGCCGAATCGGCATAGCGTTTATCGGCCAGGTTGCGCACCTGCGCCCACGCTTCCAGCCCGCGCGCGACCTGATAGCTGGCACGCAGGTTCAGCAAGGCGTGGCCCTTGTACTCCACCGTGTTGGCATTGTTCATCCAGTAGCGCCCCTGGTGCACGGCTTCAAGTGCGATACGCGCGCCGGCCACGGGCTTGTAGCCGATCTCGAACGAGGTGATGTCGCGCGGCGCCTGCGGCATGGCGCGGCCGCTGTAATCGAGAGTACTGGAGAGCTGGTAGCGCAGGTAGCGGTGGCGCGCGATGGCCGTGGCGAAGCGCGCGTCGAACGGGCCGCTGTCGTAATTCAGGCCCAGCTCCAGCCCTTCGCTGCGCGTGCGCCCCGCATTGCGGTTTTCGCTGTTGCCCGGCGAGAGCGTGTAGCTGACGATGGTGTCGCGCCCATCGAGCCGGTACAGGGCCGTATCGAGTTTCAAACGGCCCTGCAAAAAGGCCCAGCGCAAGCCCAGTTCATAGTTGTTGTAGACGGACGGCTGCAAGTTGGCGATGCCCGTCTTGCCATACAACTGGCTCACTTCCGGCGGCGTGAAGCCCTGGCTGACGTTCGCATACGCACTGCCCGCATGGCCGATGGCGTAGGTGGCGCCCAGTTTCGGGCTCACATGCGAAAAACTGCGCGACTCGTCGGGCGCGCCGTAATTGACGCTGCCGCCGGGCGCCAGCTTGTTATGGTAGTCGTAGCGGATGGCGTCAGAACGGCCACCCAGCACCACGCGCGTGCCCACCAGCGGAGAAAATTCCCATTGCGCGAAGACGGCCGTGTTGAGGATATCCGTCTGGTAGTCGCGCACGCCCTGCGGATTGCTGGCATTGGCCAGGGAGTAGCGCAGGTAGCGGCCCGTGGCGGCATCGCGCACGATGGACAGATTGTCGCTGACAAAGGGATTGTCGCTCTTGTCCACGTACACACCGGCGATCAGGCGCGAACGCAGCCACGCGAATTCCTGCTGGTGTTTCACGTCCAGTCCCAGCGAATCGACGTGGTTGTTGTTGATGACGCCCTTGCACAGCATGCCCGCGCAACTGCCTATGGAATACGCGGGAATCTGCCCATGGTCGTTCTTGCGCGTAAACACGGTGACGGTGCTCGTGCCATTGACTGTCGTCGCGCCTTCCCACGCCAGGTTCATTCGCGTGGTCTTGTCCTTGCGGTAGGTAAACGTATTCAAACTCTTGCCGGGATTGCTGCGGTAATCGTTTTCGAACAGGCTGCCCGTCATGGCCGCATCGAGATCCGTGTGGACGATGGTGGCGCGCAACTGCGAAGTGGGGCTGAGCGCATAGTCGGCGCGCAGCGAGAATGAATCCTTGTCGCCATAGCTGTACTCCTGCCAGTTGTCGCGCGAACGGCGCGAGCTGTAATGGGAAAAGCGCAGTCCCAGCGGACCCCAGGTATCGCTGGCGGAAGTGTCGTAGCGGGTGTAGCCGCCCACGTTATCGCGCCGCACGCCCACGCTTGCCGTGGGTGTCGCGCTGGCGCCGGCCGTAAGGAAATTGACGGCGCCGCCGACGGCATTGCTGCCGTACAGCGACGAGGCGGCGCCCTTCACCACTTCCACGCCGCTGGCGCCCGCCATGTTCATCTCGTTGAGCGAGTTATGGTTGAAGACGCCCAGCGGGCGGATGGGAATGCCGTCTTCGAGGTACTGGTAGACGGCATTCGTGCCGATGGGCTGGCGGATGCTCATGCTGTGCTGCTCGTTGCCCAGGTCATTCCAGTACACGCCGGCGATGCGGTTGAGGATATCGCCCATGGTCTTGGGCTTGTCGCGTTCCAGCATTTTGGCATTGACGGCACCGATGGCCTGCGGCGTCTCGGACAGCCACGATTGCGCGCGCGAACCGGAAACGACGACGGTGTCGATGGCGTGGTCGGTTTGGTCAAGTTGCTGCGCCTGCGCGCAGGGGTAAGCGAGGGTGATGGCGACGGCCAGCACCAATAATTTCTTGTTCATGTGATTCTCGTATAAGTGTGCGGATGCGGCGCGTCACACCGCAAGGTGGGCAGCGCCAGCATTGAAAATGCAAAAACCTAGACGAGAGCGGGCGGCGCGCGCGACTGCGCGGTGGACCAGATGAACAGCGGTGACGGGGACTGGTAGTACAGGGCCGGGAAAATGGCCGTGCCGCTGGCCACAAGCAGCGGCAGCACGGGACTGGCGGGCGGCAGGCCGACGGAACCCGCGTGCGTGGAACAGAAGGCGCAATGCTCCATCTGCATGGCCTTGCCGCCGGATTTTTCATCGGCGGCGCCGTCATTGTCGACCTGGACGAAACGGATGCCGGCCACCGAACAGATTTCCGCCCAGCCGGAGCCGGACTCCTGCTTGGCGTTGGCGACGGCCTGGGAAATCGACGGCGCGAGCGCCGCCAGCAGGATCGCGAAACAGGCGATCCAGGCGGCAAAGCGGCGCGTGAACAAGGTCATTCCCATGGCCGCATTTTACCAGCGGCCGCCGGGACTGGGTAGCGGAAAGCGGCTCAGGCGGCCGGGCAGGCGGCGTTGCCGTTGTCAAAAGCGCGCACCACGCTCGCCGTTTCGGCGGCGATACGGTTCACGGCGCGGCGGTGACCGAGCACCAGTTCATCGTAGCCGGCGCCCACCTTCTCATTGGCTATCGTGCGGCAAGTGACCACCTTGCTGCTGGCCAGCTGGCGCACGCTCCACACGGCATCGATCAGCGCATACTGGCCCATCACCGACTCGAAACGCTGCACATTGGTGCTGATACGGTACACGGGCAGGTTGTCCGGATGCGGCGTGCGGAACACATCGATGGCGCCCAGGTCGTTCGTCACGGCCGTCGACAGGGCCTGGCCGATCTCGCCGGCCAGCGGCCCGGCCCAGCGCTGCTGCTCCAGCAGTTCGATGCGCCCCGATGGCCCCGTCACGACAAACTGGTTGCGGCTCACCTGCTGCGGCACGCTGACGGCCAGCACCTCGACATAGTATTTGACGGGTTTGGCCGGCTGCGCGTCGGCGCCGCCGCTGAGCGTATAGAAATGCTCGGGCTGGGGCGTGGAACAGGCGCCCAGCAGGCTGGCCGCCAGCAGCGCGGAAAAAATCGGTTTCATCATTTTTTTTCATCTCCTTTTTTACCGCGGATCAGGGACTCGGGATGACGTTCCAGGTAATCCGACAGCGCGTTCAGCGATTGCAGGGTTTGCGTCAGCTGCTGCAAGGCCTGGCGCACGTCCGACTGCAGTGGCGAATCCTTTTGCAGCACCTGTTCGGCGGTGCCGAAGGTCTGTTTCGCCGCCGTCAGGGTATCGCGCATTTCCGGCACCACCTGGCCATCGAGCTGCCTGAACAGGGTATTGGCCTGCTTGATGGTGGCGTTCAGGTTATTGCCGATCTCCGCATAAGGGACCTGATCGAGCTTGCGGGCAATGCTGGCGATCTGCGTCTGCAGTTCATCGAGGGTATTGGGCACGGTCGGCACTTCCAGCGGATACTTGTTCGGATCGAGCGCCACCTTCGGCGCTTTCGGGAAGAAGTCCAGCGCGATGTACAGCTGGCTGGTGAGCAGGTTGCCCGTGCGTAGCTGGGCGCGCAAGCCACGGCTGACCATGCGTTCGAGCAGCTGGTGGCCGGCCGAGCCTTCCTCATCGTCGACGGCGGCCTTGAAGCGCATGCCCAGGCGGGCCGGGTACAGATTGACGGTGACCGGCATGCGGAAGTTCTTCTTCACGGGATCGAACTCAATGCCGACCGAACGCACCTCGCCCAATACGATGCCGCGGAAATCCACCGTGGCGCCAGGCTGCAAGCCGCGCAGCGACTGGTCGAAATAGAACACGGTGGTAATGGCCTGGCCATCGGGCTCGCGCATGGCGCTGGCCTCGTCGGCCGCCAAGCGGAAATTGGTATTGGCCGGCGCCGGCTCCTCGGGCTTGCGGCCATTTTCCGCCTCGAAGGCGATGCCGCCCACCAGCATGGCGGCCAGCGACTGCGTGTTCAACTTGAAGCCGTTGGAATCCAAGCGCACATCGACGCCGCTGGCATGCCACCAGCGCGCATTCTTGCCGACGAACTGGTCGTATGGCGCGTTCACGAAGACCGACATGGTAATGCCGTTGCCATCCTTGTCCAGCGCAAAGCTGACCACCTTGCCCACGCGCAGGCGGTGGAAGAACAGGGGCGAACCCACGTCGACGGAACCGAGACTTTCCGCGTGCAGGGTGTACAGCTTGCCCTTCTGGTCACCGGCCACGGCGGGCGGACTCTCCATGCCGATGAAATTCTCCTTTTTGGCTTCCGACTTGCCCGTGTCGACGCCGATGTAGGCGCCCGACAGCAAGGTACCCAGGCCCGTCACGCCGCTGGCGCCGATCTGCGGGCGCACCACCCAGAAGCGCGAATCGGCGGTGGCGAAACGGCGCGCCTCCTTGCTCATGTCGATCGTCACGAGGACATTGCTCAAGTCGTCGCCCAGGGTGATGGCGCGCACCTGGCCGATATCGACATCCTTGTATTTGACCTTGGTCTTGCCCGGCTCCAGGCCTTCGGCGCTCTTGAAGCTGACCGTCACCGTGGGCCCCTGGTCAAGGATGGACTTGGCGGCCAGGCCGGCGCCTATCAGGGCGGCCAGCAGCGGAATGAGCCATACCAGCGACGGCAGCCAGCGGCTGCCCTGTTCCACATCGGGTTCCGGCAATGGACGGCCACCCGTTTCGGCAAGGCCGCCCGCTTCTTTGTCAGACATGCTGTTCTCCAATCACTGTATTGTTTCCGGTATTTGCCACCACCACGGGCTCTTCCTCGCCAGGCACCTGTCCGTCGACGGGGTCCCAGATCAGGCGCGGGTCGAACTGCATCGCCGCCAGCATGGTCAGCACCACCACGGCGCCAAAGGCCAGCGCGCCGGGTCCGGCCGTGATCACGGCCAGCGACTTGAAGCGCACCAGCGCCACCGTCAGGGTGACGACAAAGATGTCGAGCATGGACCAGCGGCCGATGAATTCGACCATGCGATACAAAATGGTGCGCTGGCGCGGGCGCCAGCGCGAACGCCGCTGCGCGGTGAACGCCAGCAGCGCCAGCACGCCCAGCTTGAGCATGGGCACGACCACGCTGGCGATGAAAATGATGATGGCCAGGCCTTTCGAGCCGCTGGTCCAGAACAGCACCACGCCGCTCATGATGGTATCGTTTTGTGCGCCAAACAGGGAATACGTCACCATCACGGGCAGCAGGTTGGCGGGAATGTAGAGGATCATGGCGGCGATCAGCAAGGCCCAGGTGCGGTTGATGCTGTCCGGTTTGCGCACGTGCAGGGCCGTGCCACAGCGCACGCACGCCATGTGCTTGCCCTCGCCCAGGGGCGGCGCCACCAGGCCGCAGGCATGGCAGGGCACGACCTTCTCGCCGGGCGCGAAGGCCTTGTAGCGGATGCCGGGCAGCGCTTGCCGGGTCAGGTCGTCGCCCAGGTTCCACAGGGCCTTGGGGTCGAACGAGACGACGATGGCCAGCATCAGGGTCAGCGCGCCAAACGCGAACAGCCCCGGTTGCGGCAGCACCGTGGCCAGGCTGGTCATCTTGACGACGGTGATCAGGATGCCGATCATCAGCACCTCCGTCATGCCCCATTCGCGCGCCGTCTGCACGGCGCGTAGCACGCGGTTAAAACCGGGCACCTTGACGCCGCCGCGCAAGCCCAGCGCCACATACAGCAGCGAACCGAGTTCGATGGCGGGAAAGAGTATGGTAAACAGGAAGACCATCGTCGCCACGATATGCATCTGCTCGGACCACAGCACGCGGATGGAACCGAGCAAGGTGGCGCTGGACGTCAGGCCATTGACGTCGAGTTCGACGATGGGAAAAAACTGGGCGATCAGGAAGACAAAGGCGGCGCCCAGGGTCAGCGCCACCACCTTGCTCAATTCCGCCGATGCGCCGCGCGCATGCGAGCCGCGGTACAGCACCGAGCGGCAACGGATGCAGCGCGCCTTTTCGCGGGGACGCAGCGGACGTTTGCGGTACAGCACGCCGCAGTCATGACAGCTAATCAGGTCGTATCGGTGCACAGGTTCACGATGAGCAGTTGAGTCCCCTGCATCATACGTCAAAGCAACCTTCTACCGCAGGCAAAAGAAGACAGACGAGCAGCCTCAGGCGATAGTCGCCACTGTTGGCGCCGGCTTGCTCACTTTGCCAAAAAGCAGTTTGGCGGCGATTTTATTTTTTGCCAGCAAGACACCAGTCGCGCAGCAAATACATGTGACCAGCAAGCCGATACTGAACCCCACCAGAGTGGCAAGCGGCGCAAACGCCACCGGCTCAAAATAGCGCACCGAAATTTTAGTGACACCGATAAAAGCATACTGGCCGATGATATAAATATACAATGAATTTTTACCAAAGATAATAAACCCTTGGATGATCCTCTCACCAAGCTTCAAGTAGGCTACATAAAACACACACAATGCGAATACAGAGGCTATTGCACCGGCAATATAACGCAGCGCAATATTTTGAAAGTTTCCAGAACTCAACTCCATTCCTGTAACATAAATATAAGTCTGATTATTCCACAAGAAGAAACAAATTAACGTAAGAACACCTGAAACAGGAAAAATTACATTTTTATATGGCATCAATTTTTCAACATACGAGCCAGCGGCCAGATAATAGCCCGCCAAGAAAAAAGGACATGTATATTTAATTAACGGCAAAATACCCCAGTCCGGAATGAACAGGCTGAAAAAAAACAGGATCAACGATATCCAGAACGAATAGCGGCCAAAGACATTGGCAATCGTCACCAATACGAGACTAGCGAACAACGCCCATAGAAACCAAAGGCTCTGCAGTATGCTGAGAAGCAAGGAGAGAGGAAAATCCTGGTCAATCTTTTTTTTAAAAACAAGGGTAAGCGCAACCCGAAATAAAATCTCCCATATGGCAATAGGAACCAGTAAGGAAAATATTTTCGATTTAATGAATTCCAAAGGCGGTGTGCGGAGTACACCATTACGGCTCACATAACCGCTAATAGCGATAAACAACGGCATGTGAAACATGTAGATTGCTTTAAAGGTAGGGTCTTGGAAGAATCCCTCTTCCTGATATGCTGCACATTGCACCGCATGTCCGATCGACACCAGAAAAATCAACATCCCCTTGCAAAAGTCTACGCAATTACTTCTCAGCATGAATAAACTCCGGCGTTATGATTTTTTTGGATAAATTCCGGCACCCGAAACAAGTTTTTGCATAAAGTATGTGGGCACAGGACAGTGGCAGACACTCAATGTCATTCAACGTCGCGATCCGCGTATGTTACAGACCACGTTACTTTTGCGGATTTTCACTCAGACGCAGCGGGCGCTTTCGGTACAACAGCCACATTCATGACAAATGATCAGCTTGTTTCAGAACACAGTGTGAAGTTTACCGGTACACAGTGCGTGCCTATTCCATATCAGTGCCAGCCATCATATTACAAAGCCCCCCTTGCGCCACTGCAAGGTTAACGTTCGAGCAACAGTGCCTCTACGGCACGGCCAATTTGCAGCACTCTTTCATCCGCGCCGGCCAGGCCGCAAATGCTCAGCCCCACGGGCAGCTCGCCCTCGGCATGGCATGGCAGCGACAGCGCGCAGCCATCGAGGAAGTTGATCACGCTGGCGTTGCGCAGCACCAGGCCATTCGTGGCAAAGAAGGTGGCGTCATCCGCTTCCAGGGGCGCAACCTGCGGCGCCAGAATCGCCACGCTGGGCATCAGCCAGGCATCGAATGGCGCCAGGCGCCGCCGGGCGACGGCGATCAGGCGCGCGCGCGCATCGAGCAAATCGATGTAATCGGCCGCGCCCTGCTGCTGGCCGCGTCGGATGCGCGCCGCCACGCGCTGGTCGTATTGTGCGCCTTTTTCCGCGAGCAGCGCGCGGTGCCAATGCCAGGCTTCCGCCGCCACCAGGCCGCCGCCGCCATTGATCTCCGGCAGTTCCAGCAACTCGGGGAAATCGAACTGTTCCACCAGGGCGCCGGCTTGCCGCAGCTTGTCCAGCGCGGCGTCGAAAGCCCGCTGCACCTGCGGCTCCACGTGCGTACCGACATAGTCAAGGGTAAAGCCGAAGCGCAAGCCTTTCAGTGCTGGCGCCTGCGCACCGATGTCATCGCCCGACAGCGCCGCGTACAGAATGGCGCAGCAATCGACGCTGCGGGCAATGGGCCCTGCGGAGTCGAGAGAGCACGACAAAGGCACCGTCCCTGCCAGCGACACGGAAGCGGCCGTCGGCTTGAAACCCGTCAAACCGCAAAAGGCGGACGGGATGCGGATCGAGCCACCCGTGTCCGTGCCCAGCGCGCCGGCCGCCATCGCCAAAGCCACCGTGACGGCGCCGCCCGAAGTGGAGCCGCCCGCCACACGTTCATGGTCCAGCGGATTGCGCGGCGTGCCGTAATGGGGATTCAAGCCCAGGCCGGAAAACGCGAATTCGCTCATGTTGGTGCGGCCCAGCAGGACGGCGCCAGCCGCGCGCAGGCGCGCCACGGCGCCCGCATCGGCCACGGCGGACGGGGCGTCGGCCAGCGCCAGCGAAGCGGCGCTGCTGGTTTGCCCCTCGACGTCGAACAGGTCCTTGATCGAGATGGGCACGCCGGCCAGGGGCGAGGCAACGATACCGGCCGCGCGCGCCGCGTCGCTGGCCCGCGCCTCGGCCAGGGCCTGTTCGCCATCGAGGCTGACATACGCATGGCCGCCCTGCACCCGGTGCGCCTCGGCGCGCGCCAGCATGCGCTGCGTCAGTTCCACGCTGGTGATGCGTCCGGCGGCCAGGTCGGCCGCCAGTTCGCGGATAGTCTTGGTCAACTGGGTCATTCTCTTATCCTTCCACGGGCAGGGTTTGCACGGCATAGCGGTGCTGCAGGCGGCGCTGCAAGGCTGGATCATACAGCTCCAGTTCGAAGGCGTCGCCGTGGCCCATTTCACCGATGATGGGCTGCGTTCCGCAGAACATGGCGCTGCCCACTGGCAGGGTCGCTTGCCCCGTGTAGCGCAAAATCAAATCTTCCGGCGACAGCATGCGCGTCACGGGACCATCCTGGTACAGGGCCGGCACACCGGCGCGCTCGCGCCAGGAGCGCATCTGCAACTGGCCCCAGTGGCCGGCCACGTCGGCATAGCGCCACAAGGTATCGCCCACGGGCTTGCCGCACATCTGCTTCGACACCGTCACGCCATAGCTTTCCACCTTGCGGTCCGTATGGTCGGAACCGATCCCCACCAGCAGACCGTATTCCGTGGAGAACAGCACGAATTCCGCCTCGCCGGACGAATCGCTGCCCGGCACTTCGATGGCGGCGTCGCTCGAGAGCAGCGCTGCCGAAACCCGGTAAAACGTCGGCACGCTTTTCGGGCGCGCCACGCCGATGGCTTCAAGTTCGGCGATATGGTGTTCCACCATCGCCATGTCGCGGCCCGTCCAGCCGGCGATGATCAACTGATCGATATCGAAGGTGACGGGGCCGTGGCCGGCCAGTTGAAAACTCAATGTCGTCATGATTTTATTCCTCAAGGGGGCCGCGGCCCGTTTCGCGTGCAGCAAAAACGGCGGCGCCGGTGATCAGCAAGGCGGCCGCCACATACAGCGAGACGGCCATGCTGCTGTTATACGAGCGATACAGGCTGGCGATGACGAGCGGGGCGAAGCCGCCGCCGATGACGCCGGCCAGGGTGTAGGCCAGCGAGGACCCCGCATAGCGCACCTTGGTCGGGAATTGCTCGATGACGAAGGCGGCCTGCGGGCCGTACATGATGGCGTGGATGACCAGGCCCACGACGACAGCCGTGACGATGGCAGCCGGGCTGGCAGTATCGAGCAAGGTAAAGAAGACAAACGCCCACACAAGACCCAGGCTCGCGCCCAGCGCATACACGGGACGGCGGCCGATCTTGTCCGACAGCGCGCCAAACACGGGCACCGCCAGCGCATTGCAAGCCGTGCCGATCATGATGGCGGTCAGTGCCAGCGTCGACGACAGGTGCAGCACGGTCGTCACATACGTGAGGGTGAACACCACCACCAGCGCATACAGCACGTCCGAACCGATGCGCACGCCGCCGGCGATCAGCAGACGGCGCCAGTAGATGCGCAGCACGTCGCCGATCGGCGCTTCCGCCTTCGCATCCTGCTGGTCGAGTTCCTTGAACAGCGGGGTTTCCTCGATGCCGCTGCGTATCCACATGCCGAAGGCCACCAGCAGCAGGCTGGCGATGAACGGCATGCGCCAGCCCCAGTCCATGAACGCTTCATGCGGCAGCAGGTAGGTGATCAGGCCGATGCAACCGGTCGCCAGCAAAGTGCCGAACGACGGTCCCACCTGCGTCCACGACGCGTTGCGGCCCCGCTTGTCCGCTGCCCCGTGTTCGACGGAGATCAGCACGGCGCCCGCCCATTCGCCACCCAAAGCGATGCCCTGCACGAAGCGCAGCGCCACCAGCAGGATGGGGCTCCAGATGCCGGCCGTCGCGTAAGTCGGCAAGAGGCCCATCAGGCCCGTCGTCACGCCCATCAGCATCAGGGTCACCACCAGCACCCAGCGGCGTCCCAGCTTGTCGCCCAGGTGGCCGAAGATCACGCCGCCGATCGGGCGCGAGATATAGCCGACGGCATACGTGGAAAAGGCCAGGATGGTGCCCGTCAGCGGATCGAACGAGGGAAAGAACAGGTGATTGAAGATCAGCGCGGCCATGGTGTTGTAGACGGTGAAGTCATACCATTCCAGGGTCGTGCCGACCATGCTGGCCGTGGCCAGGCGGCCCGTTTTCGGCTTGTCGCCCGGTGCCTGGGCCGCCGGATGCGCAGCGTTTGCCGTTGTATATGTGCTCATTGCCTACCTCTCTCGTCAGTTTTATTGCAGGCCCGGCGCAGGATGCTTTGCCCTGCGCCGTGGCCCGTGTCTCGTGTTATCAGTGCCGGCAAGATGCGCGCGGCCGTGTCAGGCAGGGTGCAGGTCGGCCTCGCGCAGTTGCCAGGACAGTTGCAGGATGGCTGCCTGCTCCCCGTCCAGGCCCAGTGCCGCGCTGGCGGCATCGGCCGCCGCCACGGCGGCGCTTTCGGAGGACGCGTCGATCAGGAAGATCGGATCGAGCACGCGGCCCTCCTTCTGCTCCGCCGGCAGGGGGCCGGACAGATTCGCGTCAGGCGTGAGCAAGCGCGTGGCAATGACGCCATCGATCTGCAAAAGCTGTGCGCCCAGCGCTGCCATGCCGGCCACGGCTGCGGCATCCTGGCCGATGGCGGACGCGCCCAGGCGCAGCACGGCCAGCCAGGCGCCCGTGCCCATGCCCGTTTCCGCCTCGATGGCGCAGACGCGGCGCATCGGATCGAGCATGCGCTGCAGATTCGTCACCGACCATGGCGTCTGCTGGCCGAATGCCTTGAAATAGTCGGGGGTCTGGAAGGCGCCCAGCGAATCGGTGCGGTACAGGCCCAGGTATTTGCGCGAACCGCGCACGCTCTGGTAGCGCGTGCCGCTGACGAAGCCGGGAATGCGCACGCGCTCTTCCACGTGCTCGCGGTCGTACCAGCGGTTGAAATCGAGCTCGTGTTCCGGGTCGGCGCTGGTCCAGACAAACAGGATGCCTGGCAAGGTGTGGGACGTCGTCATGATGGTTCCGTTCTGCGTGATGGATGGTGTGCCAACCCAGAATAGGTGGCGCGCCGTCACTTGGCAAACGGGTTATTCTGAACGCGACTGATAAGTTTTTCTTGTGGGTGGAGCCAACAATGCTGTCGGATTACGCGCCTGGGCGCTCATCCGACCTACGCGACTCACCTCGACCACGGCATCGTAGGTCGGCTTAGCGCCAGCGTAGGCCGACATCACCCTGCGCCATATTCCTCACCCAGCGCCAAAGTGAACCTGGCCGCCTCCTCGCACGCCAGCATGGCCACCAGCTGGATCGCTTCCGTCGTGATGTCTTCGCTGTAGCTGATGACGATGCGCTGCGGCGCCAGGCTGCTGGTGCAGGGAATCAGGGCGATGTGGCCCTGTTCGATTTCCTCGCGCAGGGGCGCCAGCGGCAGCACGGCGATGCCGAAGCCCGCTTTGACCAGGCGCACGATGGCGGAGATCGAACTGACGCAGTGGACCCTTCCCAGCTGCACGCCCTCGTCCTGGCATAGCGCCTTCAAGGCGGAATGCGGCTGCGAACCGCGGTTCATGGTGATGATGGGGTGCTGTGCCAGTTGCGCCACCGTGAATGGCGCGCCCGTATCGGGCCAGTCGGCGGCCCTGCCGGCCCAGCCCATGGCGATGGCGCCGCTGCCCGTGCTGCGGATATGGTCGCCCGTCAGCATGTCCGTCTGCAGCGCGATATCGAGTTCGCCCTGCTGCAGCTGTTCGTGCAGGCGGCGCGTCGATTCCGAGGTCAATTGAATCTCGATGCCCGGATAGCGCTCCTGCACGCGCTGCAGGAACGGGATCAGCCACGTATGCACGATGGTTTCGATGACGCCGATGCGCACTTCGCCCGTGATCTGCGCGGGCGAGGAATTGGCCGCATACATGTCGCGGCACAGTTCCAGCATGCGTTCGGCATACACGAGCAAGTTGCGCCCGGCAAAGGTCAGGCGGATTTCACGCGCGTCGCGGTCGAACAGGCGCGTGCCGAAATCCTGCTCCAGCGAAGCGATGCGGTTGGAGATGGCCGCCTGCGTGATATGCAGCTTGTCGGCGGCCGTGCGAAAACTGCCCAGCCGCGCTGCCCAGACAAACGCTTCGAGAAAACGGGTATTCAATTTGGCTCTTCAATCAATGGGGGCACTTCTTCACAGAATGTGTGGTCGCCCCATTGTAAGCCAAAGCGCGCTGCCTTATTTCTGGCCCAGGAAGTCCAGCAGGGTCAGGGCGACGATCTTGCTGGCCTTGCGCAAATCATCGAGCGCCAGGCGCTCGTCAGCCTTCTTCGCGTTCGATTCGGGCACCGTGCGCGGCCCGGCGCCATACAGCACGGCGGGGATGCCCCGCTCGCCATACAGGCGCGCGTCCGCATACAGGGGCGTGCCGACGGCGGGAATCGTCTCGCCGAGGATGGCTTGCGCATTCTTTTGCAGGCTGCCGACCAGTTGTTCGGAACCGGGCAAGGGCCGCAGCGCGTGCGACAGCAGCAGGCGGCGGATCTCGATGCGGATGCCAGGCTCGCCCCGCACGGCGTCTTCGATCAGCGCGCGCACCTGCGCTTCCACCGCCACAGGATCTTCTTCGGGAATCATGCGGCGGTCCATCTTCATGACGACCTTGCCCGGCACCACGTTGGTATTCGTGCCGCCGTCGATGCGCCCCACCAGCATGGTGGGCGAGTCGATGCCGGCCACTTTGGATTTGATCTTTTTCAGCTCCGGCAACTGGCCGTAGATGGCGTTGAGTATCTTGTTGGCCGCCTGCAGCGCGTCATGGCCCGTCTCCGGCATGGAACCATGGCCAGCCTTGCCGTGCACGGTGATTTCCAGCTGCAGGCAGGCGTTGTGCGCCGTGACGATGCCGTAGCTGAAACCGGCGGCGATGACGAAATCGGGCTTCGTCAGTTGCTGTTCCAGCAGCCAGCCGGGCCCCAGCAAGCCGCCGAATTCCTCGTCATACGTGAAGTGCAGCTCGAGCTGGCCTTTGAGTGGAATGCCCAGCGCTTCGAGCGCGCGGGCGGCAAATACATAAGTGGCGAAATCGCCTTTCGAGACGGCCGTCGCGCGGCCATACATATAGCCGCCGTCGATCTGGCCGCCATAAGGCGGATACGTCCAGTTGTCGCCGGGCGGCACCACGTCGCCATGCGCATTCAGGGCCACGGTCGGCCCGCCTGCGGCATACGGCCGGCGCACGATCAAATTGGTGATGCTTTGCATGCCGTACGCTTCCACCTGATCGTTTGGGACGGCATGCTTTTCCGCCTGCCAGCCATACGCCTGCAGCAGTTGCGCCACCAGATCCGCATGGGGCGCGTTGTTGCCGGGCGGCGTATCCGTCGGCTGCTGCACCACCTTCTGTAAAAATGCGACTTCTTCGTCGAAGTGATCATCGATCCAGGCCGTGATTTTTTCTGCGTGCGTTGTCATTTTGCTCCTTGCATGGTCTGTTGCAGCCAGGCGCCCAGTTCGCTGCGCTCGGCCTCCGTCATATTGGTCAGGTTCCCGATCGGCATGGCCTTCAATTCGATGGCCTGCTTGTAGATTTGCGCCGCGTGCTGGCGGATTTCAGTTTCATTATCCAGCATCATGCCGGCCGGCGCCGTGGCGAAACCCGGTTGCGTGGGCTGGGCCGAATGACAGGTGGCGCAGCGCTGGGCGATGATGGCATGCACGCTCTTGAATTGCGCGGCCGGATCCACCGCCGGCGCGGCCGCCACGGCCACGGGCGCTTTCGGCGCGATGGCGATAGCTACGGCCAGCAGCAGGGCCACGCCGATGGCCGGATAGCGCCATTCCACTCTTCCCTTGTGGCGCAGGTTGAAAAAGTGGCGGATGAAGACGCCGGCCGCCATGATCAGCGCCAGCACCAGCCACGCGTGGTCGTTCCGGTAGGTCATCGCATAATGGTTGCTGATCATGATGAACAGCACCGGCAAGGTAAAATAATTATTATGCACGCTGCGCTGCTTGGCTTTCAGGCCGTGCTTGGGATCGGGCAGCTTGCCGGCGGCCATGGCCTCGACCATCTTGCGCTGGCCGGGAATGATCAGCATCAGCACATTGGCCACCATGATGGTGCCGATCATGGCGCCCACGTGGATATAGGCGGCGCGTCCGCTGAGCAAATGCGTGAGCACGTAGGCGGCGCCGACGATCAGCGCGAACACGGTCACGCCGAACCACAGTTCATATTGCGCTAATGTTGACCTGCACAGCAAATCGTACACGGTCCAGCCGATGACGAGGGTGGCGATGCCGATACCGACTGCCTGCCCGCTGGAGATGTCCGCCACGGATTTGTCGATCATCATGGCCTGGGCATTGAAATAATACGCAATGGTCAGCAGCGCGAAACCGGACAGCCAGGTCGAATACGCTTCCCATTTGAACCAGTGCAGTTCCTTCGGCAGTTCGGCGGGCGCCACCAGGTATTTTTGCGGGTTGTAGAAGCCGCCGCCATGCACGGCCCACAGTTCTCCCGACACGCCCTTCTTCGCCAGCTCTGAGCCGGGCGCGGGCGGGCGGATCGAGTTGTCGAGCCAGACGAAATAGAAGGAAGCACCGATCCAGGCGATGCCCGTGATGACGTGCAGCCAGCGGACGATCAGGTTCAGCCACTCAAGGCCGTACGGGATCAGGTAGGCAAATACTTCCATAAATTTCCTCTAGTCAGACCGAACCAATATTCGTGCCAATCTACACAAGATAAACGGATTTACCGCCCACCACATGAAAAATATCGTATATTTGACATATTCAAATCGATATACAACAGAGGCGCCGCCACATGTCCAGCCTGCCGCAACACCTCGACCTGCACCTGATCCGCATCCTCTACCTGCTGCTGGTGGAAAAGAATGTCTCGCGCGTGGCGCTGAAACTCAATCAGCCGCAGCCATCGATTTCCGCCTCCTTGCGCAAGCTGCGCGAATTGACGGGCGACCCGCTGCTCGTGCGCGGTGCGCGCGGCATGGTGCCGACCCAGCATGGCGAAAGCCTGCTCAACCCGGCCAAGCGCATCCTCGACCAGACGGAGAGCCTGTTCGTCAAGAAGACGCCGTTCGTGGCGCAGGAAGAGGCACGCACCTTCCATATCGCCGCGCCCGATTACCTGGACAGCCAGTTCCTGCCCAACGTGGTGGCCCTGCTGCGCCGCGGCTCGCCAAAAAGCCGCGTCGTGCTGCATAGCCTGGGGCCGGGCATCGACCATATCCGCCAACTCTCCGACGGGGGCCTGGACCTGGTCATCGCCAACTGGGACGAGCCGCCCGCGCATCTGCACATTTCGAAGCTGTTCGAAGACCCCATTATCTGCGCCATGCATGCGGAAAACGCCTATGCGCGGCGCACGGCCAGCGACGCCATGACCCTCGACGACTATTTGAGCCTGCCCCACGTGGCGCCCTCGCAGATGATGCCCGGCTATCACGGCGTGATCGATTCCTTCCTCGAGCGGCAAAACCTGCAGCGCAACGTGGTTGTGGAATCGGCGTATTTCGGCCTGATCCCCTACATGCTGACGCAGACGGACCTGGTACTCACCACGGGCCGGCAATTCATGCGCTTCTATGAAAAGACGCTGCCGCTGAAAACGTATACCGTGCCGCTGAAATTCCCGCCGATGCGCTTTTACCAGCTGTGGCACCAGCGCGTACACCAGGCGCCCGAGCACAAATGGCTGCGCGACCAGGTCAGCGCGGCCGCCAAGGCGCTGGTGCAGCGATAGCCGCTATCAGCACGCGCATATAATGGACGCAGGAACGGGGCGCTATCATCACCGCTTGCATGATCGGAAAACCATGACCACCCTTTCAGACCTGAACGCCGGCAGCCCGGCAGACTTTATCGCACGGCTGCATGGCATCTACGAACACTCGCCCTGGATCGCCCAGCGCGCGGCCCCCGCCCGGCCGTTTGCCAGCCTGACGGCACTCAAGACGGAGCTGCAGCGCGTGCTGGCGCATGCCTCGCCCGAAGAGCAGCTGGGGCTGATACGCGCCCACCCGGAGCTGGCCGGCAAGGCCGCCATCGCAGGACAGCTGACGGCGGAATCGACGCGCGAGCAGGCCAAGTCCGGCCTGAACCTGTGCAGCGCCGAGGAATTCGCGATTCTGCAGCGCCTGAACGACGAGTACAACGCCAAGTTCGGCTTTCCCTTCATCCTGGCCGTCAAGGGCCCGACGGGTGAAGGCTTGACGCGCCAGGACATCATCGCCACGTTTGCGCGGCGCCTGAAAAACCGGCGCGCCGATGAACTGGCCGAGTCGCTGCGGCAGATCAAGCGCATCGCCGAGCTGCGCCTGAACGACCTGTTCGACGTGCGCCTGGACTTCGGCCCGGCTATCATGCAGCAGGCCGAAACGCTGGCTGCCTGGAGCGACAGCGATTACAACCTGACGTGCGCCTACCTGACGCCGGCGCACCAGAAAACCGCCGCGCAGCTGGCCGAATGGATGCGGGATGCGGGCATGCAGGTGCACATCGACGCCGTCGGCAATGTCGTCGGGCGCTATCTGTCCGACGCGCCCGCCGCAAAAACCCTGATGACGGGATCGCATTACGACACGGTGCGCAACGGCGGCAAGTACGATGGCCGCCTGGGCATCGTGCTGCCCATCGCCGTCGTGCGCCACCTGCATGAGCGGGGCGAAAAGCTGCCCTTCCACTTCGAGATCGTCGGCTTCGCCGAGGAAGAAGGCGTGCGCTTCAAGAGCACGTTTTTGGGCAGCACGGCTGTCACGGGCAAGTTCGACGTGTCGCTGCTGGAACAGGTGGATGCGGATGGCGTGAGCATGCGCGACGCGCTGGCGGCCGCCGGCCACGAGGCAAGCGCCATCGGCGCCATCGCGCGCGATCCCGCCGACTTGCTCGGTTATGTGGAAGTGCATATCGAGCAGGGTCCCGTACTGCTGGAACGCGACCTGCCGCTGGGGATCGTCACGGCGATTGCCGGCAGCTCGCGCTACCTGGTCAATCTTGGCGGCGTGGCCAGCCACGCGGGAACCACACCCATGACCATGCGCAAGGATGCCGCCAGCGCGGCAGCCGAAATCATCCTGCTGGTGGAACAGCGCTGCAACCAGGGCGAGGCGCTGGTGGGCACCGTAGGGCAGCTGCACGTGCCCAACGGCTCCGTCAACGTGATCGCCGGCGCCTGCACCCTGTCGCTCGACATCCGCGCGGCCGTTGACGCGGTACGCCAGGCGGCCGTCGACGATATTCTCGATGGCATCGCCGCCATCTGCGCGCGGCGCCAGATCGACTATCAGCTGGAACTGCTGCTGTCGGCGCGTGCCGCGCCATGCGCGCCATGGCTGATGGCGCAGCTGGCGCAGGCCGTGGAATCGGTCGGCATCGAACCGTATGCGCTGCTGTCTGGCGCCGGCCACGACGCCATGGCCATGGCCGCCATCACCGACGTGGCCATGCTGTTTACCCGCTGCGGCAATGGCGGCATCAGCCACAACCCGCTGGAAACCATGACGGCGGACGACGCCGACATCGCGGCGCGCGCGCTGCTGGCGTTTTTGCGCGGCTTCCAGCCCAAGCCCTGAGCTTACACGGCCACGGCCCGCTCCAGCATCGCGTGCAGCAGCACATTGCAGCCCGCTTCCAGGTGCTCGGGCTTGGCGTCCTCGATTTCATTGTGGCTGATGCCGTCCTTGCACGGCACGAAGATCATGCCGGCCGGCGCCAGCCGGGCCGCGTAGATGGCATCGTGGCCGGCGCCGGACACGACGTCCATCACCGAGTAGCCCAGCTTTGCCGTGGCGTTGCGCACGGCACCCACGCAGTCGGGGTGGAACGGGCATGGCGGGTAATAAGAGACTCTTTCCAGTGAAATGCCCAGCCCTGTCTTCTCGCGCGTGGCATCGATGAAGGCCGTGATCTCGCCATGCATGGTGTTGAGCAGTTCGTCGTTCACATTGCGCAGGTCGATGCTGAATGTGACTTCGCCGGGGATCACGTTACGGCTGTTCGGGAAAACCTGCACCATGCCCACCGTGCCGCGGCCGTACGGCGGGTAGCGGTTGGCAATGGCGACGACTTCCTGCATGATGGTGGTGGCCACCTGCAGCGCATCCTTGCGCAAGCCCATGGGCGTCGGTCCCGCATGCGCTTCCATGCCCGTCACCACGCAGTCGTACCATGACAGGCCCATCACGGCCGGTACCACGCCAATGACTTTATCGGCGTCTTCCAGCACGGGGCCCTGTTCGATATGCGTTTCAAAGTAGGCGCCGATGGGATGGTCTCCCGGCACCTGCTCGCCCTTGTAGCCGATGCGCGCCAGTTCCTCGCCCACGGTTTTTCCCTCCGTATCCTTGGCCGCATACGCCGTCTCCAGCGAGAAGGCGCCGCAAAATACGCCGGAACCCATCATCACGGGCACGAAGCGCGAACCCTCCTCGTTGGTCCAGAAGGCCACCTCGATGGGCGCCTGCGTCTTGATTTTCAAGTCGTTCAGGGTGCGCACCACTTCCAGGCCCGCCAGCACGCCGTAATTGCCATCGAACTTGCCACCCGTGGGTTGCGTGTCGATATGGCTGCCCGTCATCACGGGCGGCAGGCTGTTGTCGGCGCCGTCGCGGCGCATGAAGACATTGCCGATCTGGTCGATCGTGATGCTCATGCCCGCTTCGCGGCCCCATCCCACCACCAGGTCGCGGCCCTGCTTGTCCAGGTCCGTCAGGGCCAGGCGCTTGACGCCGCCCTTCGCTGTCGCGCCGATCTGCGCCAGCTCCATCAGGGCTGCCCACAGGCGCTCGCCATTGATACGCAATTCATCCATCGTCAACTCCTTATGCGGTGGTGGCGGAAAAGGCGGGCCGTTCGACATAGCGCCCAGCCCCTTCGACAGCCGTCAGTTCGCCCTGGTGGAATACCACCTTGCCGGCGGCAATCGTGGTGCTGGGGATGCCGCGCACGGTGCGCCCTTCGAAGACGTTGAAGCCTCCCTTGGCGAATTGCGTGGCGGCGGAAATGGTGCGCGTGCCTTGCGGATCCCACAGCACGATGTCGGCATCGCTGCCAGCGGCGATGACGCCCTTGCGCGGATACATATTGAAGATCTGCGCCGCATTGGTGGAGCTAACCTTGACGAATTCGGAGGGCGTCAGCATGCCGGAATTGACGCCGGCGTCCCACACGACGGCCATGCGTTCCTCTACGCCGCCGCAACCGTTCGGGATGCGCGTAAAGTCCTGCTTGCCCGCCGCCTTCTGTTCGGCGCAGAAGGTGCAGTGGTCGGTGGCCGTCGTCTGCAGGTTGCCGCTTTGCAGGCCGTGCCACAGCGCCGATTGATGGTGCTTGCCGCGAAACGGCGGGCTCATGACGTGGCCCGCCAAGTAGTCGAAATCGCCGCTCTGGTAGACGCTGTCGTCGATCACCAGGTGGCCCGCCAGCGCTTCGCCATACACGCGCTGGCCATTGGCGCGCGCCCGCGTGATGGCGTCGAGCGACTCGGCGCACGAAACGTGCACGATGTACACGGGGGTATTGAGTACGTTGGCGATGGCGATGGCGCGGTTGGCAGCCTCCGCTTCCACGGCCGGCGGGCGCGACTGCGGATGCGCCTGCGGCCCGGTAATCCCCTTCTTGAGCAAAGCTTGCTGCAATTGAAAAACCAGCTCGCCGTTTTCCGCATGTACGGTGGGCAGCGCCCCCAGTTCCAGCGAACGGGTAAAACTTTTCACCAGGGTTTCATCGTCGGCCATGATGGCGTTTTTATATGCCATGAAGTGCTTGAAGCTGTTCACGCCATGCTCGCGCACGAGAGTGCCCATCTCTTCATGTACCTGCTCGCTCCACCATGTGATCGCCACATGGAAGGTGTAGTCGCCAGCCGCCTTGGCCGACCATTCGCGCCACTGGTGATAGGCCTCGATCAAGGATTGCTTGGGCGCCGGGATGACGAAGTCCATGATGGTGGTCGTGCCGCCCGCCAGTCCCGCCGCCGTGCCCGTGAAAAAATCGTCGGACGTCACGGTACCCATGAAGGGCAGGTTCATGTGCGTGTGCGTGTCGATCCCGCCCGGCATCACGTACAGGCCGCCCGCGTCGATCACCGTGGCGCCGGCGGGTGCCAAAAGGTTCTCGCCGACGGCGGCGATGGTGTCGCCCTCGATCAGCACATCGGCGCGGAAGGCGCGGTCGGCGTTGACGACGGTACCGCCACGTATCAGTGTAGCCATCTTGTCTCCTTTGTGATTACGACTGCGGCGCCTGCTGCACGTGCGCCACGGCCTTGCCCTTCATCATGACGCCGTACACGACGGCGGCGATGGCCACGCCCACGAACCAGGCGTAGGTGTAGATGGTTTTAAAGCCTTCGGCCACGTCGGGAAACGCCGTGGGAAAGGCCGCGTTCAAAAAGCCCGGGATATTCGGCAGCACGGCGATGACAAAGGCGATCAGCGCCGCCATATTCCAGCCATTGCCATACGAGTAGACGCCGTCGTCGCGGTACAGCTGCCTGACGTCGAGCCGCGTCTTGCGCACAAAGTAATAGTCGACGATGAGGATGCCGGCGATGGGGCCCAGCAGGGCCGAGTAGCCGATCAGCCATGTGAAGATATAGCCCTGCGTCGACTCGAGCACCTTCCAGGGCATCATGACGATGGCGATGAAGGCCGTGATGTAGCCCCCCATCTTGTAGGAAATATGCTTCGGTGCCAGCGAGGAAAAGTCGTACGCCGGGCCCACCAGGTTGGCGGCCAGGTTGACGCTGACCGTGTCGATCAGGAGGATGATCAAGGCGATCAGCACGGCGGCGCCCGTCATGCGGCTGGCCAGGTCGACCGGGTCCCAGATGGCCTTGCCGTACATGACGACGGAGCCGGCAGTGACGATCACGGCCAGCATGGCCAGCAATCCCATAGGCACCGGCAAGCCGATCGACTGGCCGATCACCTGGTCGCGCTGCGTCTTGGCAAAGCGCGTGAAGTCGGGGATGTTCAAAGCCAGCGTGGCCCAGAAACCCACCATGGCCGTCAGCGACGGCCAGAAGACGCTCCAGAACTGGCCCGCCTTTTTACCGCCGGGGATGAATTGCGATGGCTGGTCCAGCAGGCTGGCCACGCCGCCGGCCTTGCTGTGCACCCAGTACAGCAGTACGAAGCAGATGAGGATTTTCAGCGGCGCGGTGTAAGTTTCGAGTTTGCGGATCGACTCCATGCCATGCAGGATGTAATAGAACTGGATGGCCCAGAAAGCCAGGAAGCACAATAGCTGGCTGCCGTTGATGCCCAGTCCCGCGATCTTCTCGCCGCCCAGTTCATGGCCTACCAGCACGCCCATCAGGGTATAGATCATCTGCCCGCCGAACCAGGTCTGGATGCCATACCAGCCGCAGGCGACGATGGCGCGCATCAGGGCCGGCAACCGCGCGCCCATGGTGCCGAACGAGGCACGCGCCAGCACGGCATACGGGATGCCGTACTTGGTGCCCGCATGGCCGATCAGCAGCATCGGCAGGAGCACGATGGCATTGGCGAGAAATACCGTGAGCACGGCCTGGTAACCGGACATGCCGCTGTCGATCAGGCTGGCCGACAGGGTGTAGGCGGGAATGCACATGACCATGCCGACCCACAGCGCGGCGAAGTGATACCAGCGCCAGGTGCGCTGCGCCGCCGTGGTGGGCGCCAGGTCTTCATTCCAGAGTTGCGTGTTGCCTGAATAGTCGTGGTTCACAGGGTTGCTCCATCGGTTAGACCGCTGGCACGCGAAGGCGCCAGGGATACGGCAGTGTGGAAACGGCTCGGCTTTTAAGTAATCTAGCTTACTGCAAAGACGCGCCGCTGTTTATAAAAATAAACGCACGCAATAACCGTGCCCTATGCCGTCTCCGCCAGCGCTCTTGGATTTCGCGGATCCTGCGTCCAGTTCATGTACGGCTTGCCCGTGGCCTGCGGCACCATCGTGATGCAGCCCTGCACCGGACAGGTGATTTCGCACAGGTTGCAGCCCACGCACTCCTCCTTGATCACCTCATACGTGCGCGTGCCGGCGGCGTCGATCAGTTGCGCAATCGACTGGTGCGAGGTGTCTTCGCAAGCCACGTAGCACTTGCCGCATTTGATGCAGTCGTCCTGGTTGATCTGCGCGATGACCTGGTAATTCATGTCCAGGTATTTCCAGTCCGTCGTGTTGGCCACGGCCTTGCCGGAAAAGTCGCTGATGCGCTCGTAGCCCTTCTCGTCCATCCAGCGCGACAGGCCATCCTTCATCTCTTCGACGATGCGGAAGCCATGCAACATGGCGGCCGTGCACACCTGCACGCAGCCCGCGCCCAGGGCGAGGAATTCGGCCGCGTCGCGCCAGTTGCCGATGCCGCCGATGCCGGAAATGGGCAAGCCGCGCGTCTGCGGATCGCGGGCGATTTCCGCCACCATGTTCAGCGCGATCGGTTTGACGGCGGACCCGCAATAGCCGCCGTGCGTGCTGGCGCCGCCGACAATCGGCAAGGCCACCATGCGGTCCAGGTCCAGCGAGGTGATGGAATTGATGGTGTTGATCAGCGAGACGGCGTCCGCGCCGCCCGCCTTGGCCGCGCGCGCCGGCATGCGCACGTCCGTGATGTTGGGCGTGAGCTTGACGATGACGGGAAGACGGCTGTGCTTCTTGCACCAGGCGGTCACCATCTGCACGTACTCGGGCACCTGGCCCACGGCCGCGCCCATGCCCCGTTCCGGCATGCCGTGCGGGCAGCCGAAATTGAGCTCGATGCCGTCCGCCCCTGTCGCCTCCACCTTGGGCAGGATGTCGGCCCAATAGTGCTCTTCGCAGGGCAGCATCAGGGAGACGATCATGGCGCGGTCGGGCCAATCCTTTTTCACCTGCGTGATTTCGCGCAGGTTGATCTCCAGCGAGCGGTCGGTGATCAGCTCGATGTTATTGAAACCGAGCACTTCGCGGTTCTTGCCATACAGGGCCGAGTAGCGCGACGAGACGTTGACGGCGGCAGGGTCTTCACCCAGGGTTTTCCACACGACGCCGCCCCAACCCGCCTCGAAGGCGCGCACCACGTTGTAGGCCTTGTCGGTCGGCGGTGCGGACGCCAGCCAGAAGGGATTCGGCGCCTTGATGCCGCAAAATTCGATGCTGAGATCAGCCATTATGCAGCCTCCACTTTATTCAACAAATCGGAATGGATGGCCAGTGCGGCCAGCTTGCCATGCTGGACGGCTTGCACCGTCAGGTCCTGCCCCGGCGCCACGCAGTCGCCACCCGCATAGATCCCCGGCAGTACCGTGCGAAAACCCGCATCGACGGCGATCTTGTCGCCTTCGCGCTGCAGCAGCGACGCCATCGGATCATGCAGCACATCGGTGTCGAGGCTCTGGCCGATGGCCTTGAAGATGGCGTCGGCCGCCACGTCGAACGTTTCACCCGTCCCCGCCAAACGCGTGCCCTGCATGCGCGTCTTCTCGAAACGCATGCCGGCGACCTTGCCGTCAGTATCGAGCAGCACCTGCTGCGGCTGGGCCCACGTCAGCATGCGCACCTGGTTGGCCTTGGCGATTTCCTGTTCATGATGCGTGGCCGTCATGGCGTCGAAACCGCGCCGGTAGACGAGGGTGACTTCCTCGGCGCCCAGGCGTTGGATCTGCACGGCCATGTCGATGGCCGTATTGCCGGCGCCAATCACAATCGCCCGTTTCGGCACGGGCAGCGCAGCCAGGTCGTCGGCCTGGCGCAGCGCGGCGATGTAATCGACGGCGGCCAGCAAGCCCGGTGCGTCCTCGCCCGTCAGGCCCAGCTTGCGGCTGGCGCCCAGGCCCAGGCCGAGGAACACGGCGTCATACTGCGCATGCAAGTCGCGCAGCTGCAGGTTCTCGCCCAGCACATGGCGACATCGGATCTCGATACCGCCGATATCCAGCAGGAAGTCGATTTCCTTTTGCGCGAAATCGTCCGTCAGCTTGTATTTGGCGATGCCGTACTCATTCAGGCCGCCCGCCTTGCCTTCCTTTTCAAAGATCACCACGTCGTGGCCCAGCATGGCCAGGCGGTGCGCGCACGACAGGCCCGCCGGTCCCGCGCCGACGATGGCTATCGTCCTGCCGGTGCTTGGCGCCCGTTTGAACGGGTGGCTTGCGAAATGCATGTGGTCGACGGCGTAGCGCTGCAAGAGGCCGATCTTGACGGGCTGCCCCTCCGCGTCGTGGTTGCGCACGCAGACATCTTCACACAGGATTTCCGTGGGACAGACGCGGGCGCAGCTGCCGCCCAGGATGTTCTGTTTCAGGATGCCTGCCGCGGCACCGTTGATGTTCTTGTCGTGGATATTGCGGATGAAGCTGGCCACGTCGATTTCCGACGGACAGATGCGGCTGCACGGCGCGTCATAGCAATACAGGCAGCGGGCGCTTTCGATGGCCGCCTGGCGCGCGCTCAAGGGAGGCGCCAAGTCGGTGAAATGGCCTGCCAGTTCCTCGTTGGGCAGGGCGGGATGCGGCAAATAGTTCAAAGACTCGATCATCGCGTATTCCTCTTGTTATGTGCGGCCGGCTTGTAGTTTGAAACCTTTACTTCATCTGGGGAAAAGCAAATTCCACACCAGCGCTTGCCGTATTCGGCCAGCGCTGCATCACGGCCTTGTGCCGCGTGTAGAAGCGCACGCCTTCGGGACCATAGGCGTGGTGGTCGCCGAACATGCTGCGCTTCCAGCCGCCAAAGCTGTTGAAGGCCATCGGCACCGGCAAGGGGATGTTGACGCCCACCATGCCGACCTGTATCTGGCGCACGAATTCACGCGCTACGCCGCCGTCGCGCGTGTAGATGGCCACGCCGTTGCCATACTCGTTGGCGTTGATCAGCTCCACCGCATGCACCACGTCAGGACACCGGAGCACGCACAGCACGGGACCGAAAATCTCTTCCTTGTAGATGCTCATGTCGCGCGTCACATGGTCAAATAAAGTACCGCCGACAAAGAAGCCATTCTCGCGTCCCGCCACCACATGGTTGCGGCCATCGACCACCAAAGTTGCGCCTTGCTCCACACCCGAGGCGATCAGTTTTTCGATGCGCTGCTTGGCGGCCAGCGATACGACTGGCCCCATTTCCGCACCGTCGGCCATGCCGTCGCGCACTTTCAGTGCGGCCGTGCGCGTTGCCAGTGCATCGATCAATTTGTCGCCCGCGTCGCCCACGGCCACCACCACCGAGATGGCCATGCAGCGCTCGCCCGCCGAACCGTAGGCCGCGCCGATCAGCGCATCGACCGTCATGTCCATGTCCGCGTCGGGCATCACCACCATGTGGTTCTTCGCGCCGCCCAGCGCCTGCACGCGCTTGCCGCTGGCGCTGCCGCGCGCATAGATGTATTCGGCGATCGGCGTGGAGCCGACAAAGCTGATCGCCTGCACCACGGGATGGTCGAGCAAGGCATCGACCGTGACCTTGTCTCCCTGTACCACGTTGAAGACGCCGTCGGGCAAGCCCGCTTCTTTCAGCAGTTTCGCGTGCAGCAGGGAGGCGGACGGATCGCGCTCGGACGGTTTCAGGACGAAGGTATTGCCGCAGGCGATGGCAACGGGGAACATCCACATCGGCACCATTACGGGGAAGTTGAATGGCGTGATGCCGGCCACCACGCCGAGCGCCTGGCGCATGGACCAGGCATCGATGCCGCGCGAAATCTGGTCCGTGAATTCACCCTTTAACAATTGCGGAATGCCGACGGCAAATTCCACCATTTCGATGCCGCGCGCCACCTCGCCCTGCGCATCGGCAAAGGTCTTGCCATGCTCGCGCGTGAGCATGGCGGCAAAGTCGTCCGTGTGCTGCTGGCATAACTGCAGGTAGCGGAACAGCACCCGCGCGCGCGTCAGGGGCGGCGTGGCCGACCAGGAAGGAAAGGCGGCGGCGGCTGCCTGCACGGCCGCGTCCACGTCCTCCACGGTGCCCAGCGCGACGCGGGCGACGGGTTCGCCGAGCGCGGGGTTATACACGTCGCCATAGCGGCCGCTCTGGGTGTCGACTTTGGCGCCGTTGATGAAGTGGGTGATGGTGTCGAGAGTGTTCATGGTGTTCCTTTTTCAAACCCAAAAACAAGTGCCGGGGTCGGACCCTCAGGGTCCGACCCCAGGTTTTGCTTGGGTTCGCAGTTCAATCAAGATTTTTGAGTACCTTGGCCAGCTTGCCAAACAGCTCGTCGACGTGCTGTTTCTCCAGCACCAGCGGCGGCGACAGGGCAATGATGTCGCCTGTCGTGCGTATCAGCACGCCGTCGGCGAACGCCTGCTTGAAGGCGTTGAAGGCGCGCGTGCCGGGTTTGCCGGCGATGGGATCGAGCTCGATGCCGGCGATCAGGCCGATGCTGCGCAAGTCGATCACATGCGGCAGGCCTTTCAGGGAATGCACGGCGTCGCTCCAATACGCCTGCATCGCTTTAGCGTGGCCCAGGATGTCCTGTTCCTCGAACACTTGCAGGGTCGCCAGCGAGGCGGCGCAAGCCAGCGGGTGGCCGGAATACGTGTAGCCGTGGAACAGTTCGATGCCGGCCGGCGCGTCCATGAAGGCGTCGTGGATGTATTTTTTGCTGAACACGGCGCCCATGGGCACCATGCCGTTGGTCAGGCCCTTGGCCGTCGTCATCAGGTCCGGCTCGACATCGAAATAGTCGGCAGCGAACGGCGTCGTCATGCGGCCGAAACCCGTGATCACCTCATCGAAGATCAGCAGGATGCCGTGCTTGGTGCACAGTTCGCGCAAGCGTTTCAGATAGCCTTTCGGCGGGATCAGCACACCCGTGGAACCGGCCACCGGTTCGACGATGACGGCGGCAATCGTCGAGGCGTCGTGCAGGGCGACGATGCGTTCCAGTTCATCGGCCAGGTGGGTGCCGTATTCGGGCTCGCCCACCGTGTAGGCGTTCTTGTCCAGGTTATGCGTGTGCGGCAGGTGGTCCACGCCCGGCAGCAGGGGACCGAAGGTCTTGCGGTTGCCGCCGATGCCGCCCACGGAAATGCCGCCAAAGCCCACGCCGTGGTAACCGCGTTCGCGGCCGATCAGACGGGTGCGCGCGCCCTCGCCGCGCGCCCGGTGATAGGCCAGCGCGATCTTCAACGCCGTGTCGACGGCTTCGGAACCGGAGTTCGTATAAAACACGTGGCCGAACTTGTGGCCCGTGTAGTCCATCAGCTTTTCCGCCAGGTCGAAGGCGGCCGGATGGCCCATCTGAAAGGTCGGCGCGAAGTCCAGCTGGCCCACCATGTCGCGGATGGCAGCGACGATTTTCGGCTGCGCATGGCCGCACGGCACGCACCACAGGCCGGCCGTGCCATCGAGGATGGCGTTGCCATCGACGTCCTTGTAGTACATGCCTTCAGCCGACACGAGCAGGCGCGGGTTGGCCTTGAAATCACGGTTGTTCGTAAACGGCATCCAGAATGCCGACATCGATTCCGGCCTTGTTTCGTTCATGACCTTCTCCTTGGGATGGGCTGGCGCGGAGCCAGGATCGTTTTTGACGAAGCGTAAAATAATTTACCAGTTGGCAAAAAGCTGATGTAATAATAGACAGGCCATCCCCAATGGCACAGATACACAAACGGCAAAGTACCCCAACCGTACAGGTCGGAAAACCACTACAGTTTTGTGCAAGGCAGCATAAGGAGCCACCGTGAAGCACAGCGACAGCACAGACGATGCCCCCGAGCGAGCAAGCGGCTGGCCCGTGCTCGACATCGACCGCCAGAAAAAGGGCGGCCTCGTCGAGCAGATCGTCATCGCCATCAGCGTCATGGTGGGCAGCCGCGCCCTGCGCATCGGCACGCGCATGCCGTCCGTGCGCCAGTTCGCCCGCTGCAATGGCGTGTCGACGTTTACCGTCGTCGAATCGTACGACCGCCTGGTCAACCTGGGCTTGCTGTCGTCGCGCCGCGGTTCCGGCTATTTCGTCGCGCGCCACGATATCGCAGCCTCGCCGCAGGCGGCCGTACACGCGAGTCCCACCGCCATCGATGCCCTCACGCCGGACCTGTATTCGGGCGTGTCCGATGCCCTGCCCGTGGGCGCGGGCTGGCTGCCGCCCGAGATGTATGGCGAAGCGACCGTGCTCGATGCCGTGCGCCAGGCCATGCGCATTCCCGCCAGCCGGCTGCGCGGCTATGGCCATCCTCTCGGTTTTCCCTCGCTGCGCCAGCACCTGGCCACCAGCCTGTCGGAAGAGCTGTTTCAGGTGGAGGCGGACCAGGTCTTGCTGACGCATGGCGCCACGCATGCCTTCGATTTGATCCTGCGCAGCCTGACCAAGCCGGGCGACACGGTGCTGGTGGAAGACCCCGGCTACAGCAATCTGCAGTCGCTGATCCGCCACCACGGCTGCATCCCCGTCGGCATCAGCCGCGGCGAGGCGGGCCTCGACCTCGATGCGCTGGCCAGCGAGGCCGCGCGCACCCAGCCCAAGCTGATGTTCGTCAACACGGTACTGCAAAACCCGCTCGGCACCTCGCTCAGCCAGGCGCAGACGCACCGCCTGCTGGCGCTGGCCGAGCAGTTCGATTTCTGGCTGGTGGAAGACGATATCTACCGCGAACTGGCGGCGCGCGGCGACGCATCGCTGGCGGCCATGGATGGCTTGCGCCGCGTGATCCGCGTGGGCAGCTTTTCCAAGACCCTGTCGCCCGTGCTGCGCGTCGGTTCCATCTGCGCCTCGCCTTCGCTGGTGGCGGAACTGGTACGCGTGAAAATGCTGGCGGGACTGACGACGTCGGAGATCAACGAGCGCGCCGTCTACCACGCCATCTCCGCGCGGCCCTACAAGCGGATGGTCGAGCGGCTGGTGGCGCAGCTCGATGCGGCCCGCGAGCGCAGCATCGACTGCCTGGCGCAGGCGGGCATGGCGCCCGTGGCACGGCCCCGCGGCGGCATGTTCGTCAGCGCCGGCTGGCCCGACGTGCAAACGCCGGAATGGAATGGCAAGATCATCGCCGACATGGCCTTGAAGGCCGGCATCCTGCTCTCGCCGAACGAATTTTTCATGCTGCGCGCGCCCGAGACGGTGTGGTTCCGCTTCAACGTGGCCTACACCGATACCCCCGTGCTGCAAGCGTTCCTGCAATCGATCCGCCCACGCTAAAGAACCTGCCATGGCCAGCGAAAAATCCCCTGCCCTTCCCGTAAAAAATGCCGGCGGCCGGCGCCTGCAAAACCGCGACCGCCTGGAAGCGGACATCCTGGAACAAGCCGTGCGCGCGTTCGCTGAAAGCGGCTATGAGGGCGCGTCGATCGCCACCATCGCCGAACGGGCCGGCCTGTCGAAGCAAAACCTGATGTATTACTTCCCGTCCAAGCAGCTGCTGTACCAGCGCGTGCTCGACGATGTGCTCGACGACTGGCTGGCGCGCATGGAGTCGCTGGCCAATGAACACGACGAACCGCGCGACGTGCTGCGCGCCTACATCGGCGCCAAGCTGCGTTTTTCGCGCGAACAGCCGTGGGCTTCGCGCGTGTATGCGCTGGAAGTGATCAATGGCGCGCCCCTGTACGGCGCGCAGATACGCGACCGGGTCGTGCCCCTGCTGCGCAAGGATATCGCCGTCTTCGAAGCCTGGATCGCGGCCGGCAGGATCGCGCCCGTCAACGCCACGCACCTGATGTTCGCCATCTGGGCCATGACGCAATCGTATGCGGATTTTTCAGCGCAGATGGCCCTGGTGCTGGAGCGCAAGCAGCTCACGCGCAAGGATTACGAGGATGCGGAAATCCTGATCGCGCACATGGTGCTGGCGGCCGTGTCCATGCCGCCCGCAGGCGAAAAAAAACCGCCTTGCAAGGCGGTTTCCTGAACAGCGCAAACGCTTATGCTGCCGTCTTGCCCTTGCGGCGGCGCGCCATGAAGCCAACCAGGCCCAGGCCTGCCAACAACATCGCATAGGTTTCCGGTTCCGGCACGGCCGAAACATAACCGGCCACGTTGGTGGCGTTGAAATAATGGTTGGCGTTGACCTGGATGTTCGAAGCCCAGTTACCCACCACCACGTTGCCGTTGATCTGGCCATTGCCGCCGGCCAGGGTCGCCAGCGGCGCCAGAATGCTGCCATACAGGCCCACACCGTTCAAGGTGATGTTTTGCGCTTCATAGAAGTTGTACAGCACGTTGTATTTGCTGAAATCGCCGTAGCCGCCGGACAGGTTCACATTCTTGCCGCTGATATTGAGGATCAGAGTGTCGTTCGTGTGCAGGTTGCTGAACTTGAAGTTGTTCACCGAACCCAACGCCGCGGAAGTCAGATCGAACACTTGCACGCTGCCCGTGCCGCCCTTCAGGGTCATGCCGCCGTAGGCCACGGAGCTGATGCCCGTGGACGCCACTTTCGCCAGCGAGGTCGAGGAGCTTTTCAGTTGGGCCGAGGTGGAGGCAAACGATACGGGCGACGCCGTGGTCTTGCTCGCCGTGTTCAGGCCCACGCTGCTCGTCGTCGTGCTGCCGCCCACAAAATAGTTGCCGTTCTTGATCGAACCGGAGCTGTAGTTCAGGTTGCCGCCAACGACCAGCGCATAGCCGGTATTACCGTGCGTGACGTAGGCGTCCTTGTTCTTGTCATTGATCGAATAGCTCGACGCGGACAGGTTACCGGCAACCAGCACGCCGCCTTCGACATCGCTGCCGGACGCACTGAAGTTGCTCAGGGAATACAAATTGGCGCCACCGATACCCAGATCGACAACACCGGCTTGCGCAGCGCCGGCAGCGAACACGGTCGACAGAACGAGAAGGAGTGGCAATTTAGGCATGCTTGGCATTTTTATTTCCAAAAAGAAAATTAACTTGACGCCAGAATATCATATCTATTTGATTTGAGATGTCGCAAATCAACAACTTTTGTAATGATTATGCAAACATAGTTTCACAAAAGAAATTGTTTCCCCGTCGCTGCCCGGAGAAGGCCTTAGCCATCCGGATGGCGCTGTGAACAGACGGGAAAACAGCCGTCTGTTCTGCTGTTTCAATATTGCTTAGAAGCGCAGCCAACTTGGTGATACGATCGCGGCAGCGCCAAGCCAGGCCAGGCCAGGCCAGGCCAGGCCACAGAATACGAAATCATAAGGATGAAGCACGCATGAAACGATTGTCCCTAGGCGCACTGATGCTGGCATATGCCTGCGGCGCACACGCCGATGTTGTGAACATGATCGATAACCAGCCGCTGAGCGAAACCTGGCTCAACGCGGGCTTTTATTCGTACCACTTTCAGCGCGACAAGAACCTGAATGACAGCAATCCGGGCCTGGGCGCCGAATACCGCTTTTCCACGGTCGCGTCGGTCACGGCGGGCCGCTTCTACAATAGCGACCGTGCCTACTCGAACTACCTGGGCGTGTACTACCAGCCGATCAAGGTAGGCCCGCTGCGCGTCGGCGCCGTCGTTGGCGGCTTCAGCGGCTATCCGAAGATGCGCGATGGCGGCTGGTTCCCGGCCCTGGTCCCCACCATCAGCTATGAATACCAGCGCGTGGGCGTGAATATCGCCATCGTGCCTTCCTACAAGGACCGCCTGTATGGCGCCCTCAGTTTCCAGCTGAAACTCAAGGTGTTTGAATAACCGTTTGTCCTGATTTGTCGCCGTTCGGTCCGCCATTCCTGCCATTCGTCGCATACGCGATGCCCGGCAGTATAGTTCTGCCTATAGTGGACTCATCGCCAGCATGCATACGGCAGCGGCACCCACACGACAGGAGAACGGCATGAAAGACATCAATTCGGCACCGGGCAGCACTTCCTTCAGCGCTTTCTGGAACGAGCTGTGCGCTTACACGCGCCAGGGCATGGCCGCCTTGCGTGCCATGTCCTGGCCCATGCTGCTGGCGTGCTGCCTGGGCCTGGCGTTCCTGATTACCATCTTGCCGCTGGCCATCATGCTGTTTGCCCTCGTCATGCTGCTGAAATGGGCAAGCAACAGCGATGATGCCGGTGCAGACGAAAAAGCGCCGGGCTCGCAGCAGTCGCCGCAATAAAAATTTGCGTCGTGGCAAGAGTGCAATGATTGTTCTATGGCACTATGGATGGGCACAGCACTGACAGGCATCAAACCCATCCCGATGGACGGTATGGGTACGGAACGCCACGCAGTATCCATGATCGAAGCTACTCCCCCACCGCCATAGGAGTTTTCTGATGACCACGACAGCAAAAGCTACAGCAGCGACAACCATTCCCTGCCTGCGCTACCGCGACGCGCCCGCCGCCATTGAATGGCTGTGCAAGGCGCTCGGCTTTGAAAAACAATTGATCGTGCCTGACGGCAACGGTGGCGTCGCCCATGCGCAGCTGAGCTTCGGCAATGGCATGGTCATGGTGGCGCCAGCCATCGACAGCGACTATGGCCGCCTGATGAAACTACCCGGCGACGTCGGCGGCGCCAACACGCAAAACTGCTACCTGGTCGTCAGCGATGCCGATGCCGTCTACCGCAGCGCGCGCGAAGCCGGCGCCGAGATCGTGCTCGACATCAAGGATGAAGATTACGGCGGACGGGGCTTTACCTGCCGCGACCCGGAAGGCCATATCTGGAGCCTGGGCACCTACGATCCATGGTAAAACGGAGAACAATGATTATCAGTACCCTCGCCGCCGCCAGCCTTGCGCTGATCGGCGGTTTCCTGTCCGCTCCCGTCCTCGTCGACGAACACCTCAACCGTGTCCACCCTCCGTCCGGCAAGGCGCCATCGGCAGCCACCGTGGCCATGCACCAGAGCCTGTGGATCGCCGACCTGCATGCGGACAGCCTGCTGTGGCAACGCAACCTGAACCGCGACAGCCAGCGCGGGCATGTCGACTTCCCCCGCCTGCAACGGGCCAACGTGGCGCTGCAAGCCTTTTCCGTCGTGACCAAGACGCCGCGCAAGATGAATATCGAGCGCAATGGCAGTGACACGGACAACATCACGGCCCTGGTGGTGGCACAAGGCTTGCCGCCCGCTACCTGGAACAGCCTGCTGGCGCGCGCCACCTGGCAGGCCGACGAACTGCGCCAGCAAGCGGCCAAGAGCCATGGCAAGGTCCGGGTGATCGGCAGCCGCGCCCAGCTGCGCAGCTTCATCGCCGCGCGCGAAAAAGACCCCGCCCTGCTGGCCGGCTGGCTGACACTGGAAGGCGCGCATGCGCTCGAAGGCAAGCTGGACAATCTCGATACCCTGTACCGGGCCGGCTTCCGCATGGCCGCGCCCACGCATTTCTTCGACACGGAACTCTCCGGTTCCCAGCACGGTCTGAAAAAAGGTGGCTTGACGCCGCTGGGCCGGCAATGGCTGCGCGCCATGGAGCAGCGCAAGATGATCGTCGACCTGGCGCACGCCTCGCCGGCCACCATCGACGACGTGTTAACGATGGCGAAACGCCCCGTGATGGTCTCGCACACGGGCGTGCGCGGCACTTGCGCCAACGGCCGCAACCTCAGCGACAGCCAGTTGAAACGCATCGCCGCCCAGGGTGGCCTGGTGGGCATCGGCTTCTGGAACACGGCCGTCTGCGGCAAGGACGTGGCGTCCATCGCGCGCGCCATCAAGTACACGGTAAAACTGATCGGCGCCGAACACGTGGCCTATGGCTCGGACTTCGACGGCGCCGTCACCACGGCCATCGATGCGACGGGCTTGCCGCGATTGACGCAGGCGCTGCTCGACGCTGGCCTGTCGGAAGCGCAGATCCGCCGCGTGGCGGGCGAAAACGTACGCGACTTCCTGCTGAAGAACCTGCCGGACGACGACGCCTAGCCCAGTACGCTGATCAACGCATGGTCCGCCACCTGGCGTGGCCGGATGCGTATCAGCTTGCGGTACAACGGCGGCATCGACTCGCACAGCGCCAGCAGCACGTCTTCATCCATGGCCGGGCGCACATACTGGAATTGCGCGGGATTATTTTCCGGCAGCGCCCCCTCCATGGTGGAGCCGTAGGCGCCCAGGGTCATGAAGCTGGCGGCGCTGTCGTCCGGGCCGATGGCCAGCACGAAGGTGCCATGCTTGGGATGCCCCAGGTAGCTTTTAATTTCTTCCTGCAGCGCCGGCTCCGCGTTCGCCATCAATTCAAAGCGCAGTTGCGCGTACTGGCGCGTGCATTCCATGAATGGCGTGCGGATGACCGACTGCGCCAATTTTCCCGGCATGCACAGCAGCAGGTTGCCAAAGGAATCGAGCAAGGCGGCCGCGTCGCCCTGCCCGCCATCGCGCACATCCTGCTCCATGGCCGCCTGCAAAAATGGCGCCAGGCCGGCATCCGGCGCATGCGGCGCGCAGCGGTAAGTGAGGGCATCAGGATAGCGGCGGCGCAGGGCGCGCACCACGGCATGCTCGGACGGCAAGGTGGCGGGATCGCGCAAGTACACGTCGTCGCCGGCGTTCAGCAACTGCATCACCTGCGCCGATGTCGACTCGAACACGAGCGAGCACAGTGCCTGCGTCGCCTCGTGGATGCTCTTGCCGATGAAAAAAGATTTGGGCGCGGCGCCGGAAGGCAGGCGCGCATACTCGGTGGCGCCACGCACGGCCGGATAGCAAAAGCTGCGGCCGGCCTGCGCCTGCAGCGGCGCCGGCAAGGCGGTAAAACTGGCGCTGCCATCGTAATTGATGCCCGCCTTGACATCGGGAGCGGCCACCACCACGTTGAAACCGGCCGCCAAAATCGCCCCCGTGCACATGCAGCACGGATCGAGCGAGGTGACGATGGTCAGTTCGCCCGGCGGCGGCAAGGGCGTGCCCTTGGCCCGTTCGGCGAAATACCAATCCACCAGCTGGCGCTCGCCATGCGCGGTGGGGTCGAACACCAGGCCCTGGCGCACGACGTTGTTGTGCATCGATTGCAGCACGTTGCCGGCGCCATCGAGCAGCACGCCGCCCACGCCAAATGTACCCTGCGTCTTGGCTGCCATGGCTTCTGCCGCGGCAATCGCCACGGCGGCCTGGATGTCGATCGTCTTGTTCAAGCGGATCCTGTTACTTCATGTCCAGGTCGGAATTGCCGAAGCCGTGCGGCAGCAGCCAGCCCGCCGTCACTTCCATGACATCGTTTTTCAGATTGGTGAGGATCACCGGCAGGTCGGCGCCGCCCATCTCGAAGATCACCTGGCGGCAGGCGCCGCATGGCGAGATCGGTTCCGCCGTGTCGCCCGTGACGGCCAGCCTGGCAAAGTCGCCCGGCTTGCAGCCATGCGCGATGGCGCTGAAAAACGCCGTGCGTTCGGCGCAGTTGCACAGGCCATACGCGGCATTTTCCACGTTACAGCCACGGAAGACGCGGCCATCCTTGCACAGCAGCGCCGCGCCCACCTTGAAACGCGAGTATGGCGCGTAGGCCAGTTCGCGGCCAGCGTTGGCTTCGGCGATCAGTTCTTGGTTGTTCATTTGCTTATCTATCTGTAAAACCCGCGAAAGACCGGGGTCAGACCCTCAGGGTCTGACCCCAGATTTTGCTTCTAGGGCTAAGTTATGGTCGAATGGTACGGTAAATCACCGGATTGGCCTCCAGCGCCACCGCGCTGATGGCATACGCTTGCTGGATTTCCCTGACAGCTTGCTGCGCCGCCGCTTCCGTGCGCGCGTGCACCATGGCCAGCGGCTGGCCGACAGCCACCTGCTCGCCCAGGCCCACGAGGTCCGTCAGGCCGACAGCGAAATCGATGCTGTCGGTCGGACGGCGGCGGCCACCACCCAGGGCCACCACGGCCAGGCCAATGGCGCGGCAATCGCGCACGTTGGCAAAACCGGCGGACAGCGCCGGCGCCGGCACGATGAATGGTGCCTGTTCCAGGTGTTTGTCCGGATGTTCGACCAGGTCGCCCGGGCCGCCCAGGGCAGATACCATGCGCGAAAAGCGCTCGGCCGCTTCACCCGAATCGAGGGCCGCCATCAATTTCACGCGCGCTTCTTCTTCGGTGGCAGCCAGGCCGCCCAGCACCAGCATCTCGGCGCACAGCGCCAGGGTGACTTCATGCAGGCGCGCGGGACGCGAACGGCCCGTCAGGTAATCCATGGCGCCGCGCACTTCCAGCGCATTGCCCGCATACGGCGCCAGCGACTCGTTCATGTCCGTCAGAATCGCCGACGTCTGCATGCCCGCGCCGTTGCCGACGGCGACGATGCTTTCGGCCAGTTCCACCGACTTGTCGTAGGTCGGCATGAAGGCGCCCGTGCCCACTTTCACATCCATCACCAGCGCATCCAGGCCGGCCGACAGTTTCTTCGACAGGATGGAGCCGGTAATCATGGCCACCGATTCCACCGTGGCGGTGACGTCGCGGATACTGTAGAAACGCTTGTCGGCCGGCGCCAGCTGCGCCGTCTGGCCGATGATGGCCACGCCGATCTCCTGCACCACCTTGCGGAACAATTCATTGTCCGGCACCGTGCAATAGCCGGGAATGGCGTCGAACTTGTCCAGCGTGCCGCCTGTGTGACCCAGGCCGCGGCCCGAGATCATCGGCACGTAGCCGCCGCACGCGGCGACCATGGGGCCCAGCAGCAGGGAGACGACATCGCCCACGCCGCCCGTCGAATGCTTGTCGACGATGGGGCCCGGCAGGTTCAGCGAGCGCCAGTCCAGCACCTGGCCGGAATCGCGCATGGCCAGCGTGAACGCCACGCGTTCGTCCATGTTCATGTCGTTGAAATAGACGGCCATGCCCAGCGCCGCGATCTGGCCTTCGCTGACGCTGCCGTCAGTAATGCCGCGCACAAAAAACTGGATTTCCTCGGCGCTCAGTACGCCCTTGTCGCGCTTCTTGCGAATGATTTCCTGGGTTAACAACATGGAATAACTCCAATCATGAGATCTGGGGTCAGTCCCTGCGGATCTGACCCCAGCTTTGTAACGCTAGTTACCTATCAGACGCCGTAAGGAATCCACACGTTTTTCACTTGCGACGCATGCGCCAGCACGGCACGGCCGCCGCTTTGCGCGGCGCTGTACCAGTCGCGGCCCTTCGCACCGCCTACCCAGGTGCGCTTCAGGGTGCCGGCTGACAGGCGCTCGACTTCCGCGCAACCTTCAGCGGAACCGTCATGGCGCCAGACGGCGTCGATGTCGGCGTGCGTGGCCAGGGTGCGCGCCAGTTCATCGGCGTTGCCGCTGATGATGTTGACGACGCCGCCCGGCAAGTCGGACGTGTCGAACACTTGGTACAGGTCCAGCGCGGAAAGCGGATGCGCTTCCGACGGCACCACCACCACGCGGTTGCCCAGCGCGATGGCCGGCGCCACCAGCGAAATGAAGCCGAGCAAAGGCGCTTCATTCGGGCAAACGATGCCGATCACGCCGACCGCTTCGTTCAGCGCCACGGTGATGCCTTTCGTTGGCGGCTGGTGCGCCAGGCCGTCGTACTTGTCGGCCCAGGCGGCGTAGTAGAACAGGCGTTCGATCGATGCCTGTACTTCCTTCTCAGGATTTTTACTGCCCGTCATGGCGGCGATGCGGGCGGCAAATTCGTCGGCGCGCGCGGCCAGGTTTTCAGCGATGTAGTACAGCACTTGCGCGCGGTTGTGCGCCGTGGCGCCGGTCCAGCCGGACGCTTTATGGGCCGCTTCGACGGCGTTGCGGATATCCTTGCGGCTGCCCACGCCCACTTCGGCCAGCAGGGTGCCATTCGCGCCAAACACGGGGGTGCTGTAGGCGCTGTCAGGGCGCGCCTGCTTGCCGCCGATGTACATCTTGGCCGTGCGGTCGATGGCGAACGGATCGGCTGCCGCCGGCTTCACATTGCCCTTGGCTTTCGCTTCCACCACCGGCAAGGCCGGACGCGCATCTTCGGCCAGGGCAGTCATGTATTCCAGCATGCCTTCGCGGCCGCCTTCGCGGCCGAAACCCGATTCGCGGTAGCCGCCGAAGCCGCACGCGGCGTCGAACTGATTCGCGCTGTTGATCCACACCACGCCAGCCTTGATGGCGGGAGCGATATCGAGCGCCAGGCTGATCGACTCGGTCCACACGCTGGCGGCCAGGCCGTACACCGTGTTGTTCGCCAGTTGCACCGCTTCAGGCGGTGTGCGGAAGCTCATGGCCACCAGCACGGGGCCAAAGATCTCAGCCTGCGCCACGGCGGCCGAGGTCGACGCGCCCGTGATCAGGGTGGGCGGGAACCACGAACCGTCGGCAGGCAATTCACACGCCGGCTGCCATACATCGCAGCCTTCGGCACGGGCCGAATCGACCAGCGCGGCGATGCGCTGGCGCTGCACGGGGTCGACCAGCGCGCCCACGTCCATCGATTTGTCCAGGGGCGAGCCGAGACGCAGGTTTTCCATGCGCGCGCGCACCTTGTTCAGGAAGCGCTCCTGGATCGATTCCTGCACCAGCAGGCGCGAACCGGCGCAGCACACTTGCCCCTGGTTGAACCAGATCGAATCAACCAGGCCTTCCACGGCGCCGTCCAGGTCCGCGTCTTCAAAGACGATGAACGGCGACTTGCCGCCCAGCTCCAGCGACAGCTTCTTGCCGCTGCCGGCCGTCGCTTCACGAATGAGGCGGCCCACTTCGGTGGAACCCGTAAACGCGATCTTGTCGACGCCAGGATGGTTGACGATGGCCGAGCCCACGCGGCCGTCGCCGGTGACGATATTGACCACGCCAGCCGGCACGCCCGCCTGCACGCACAGTTCGGCGAACAGCATGGCGGTCAGCGACGTGAATTCGGCCGGCTTGAAGACGACCGTGTTACCGGCCGCCAGGGCCGGGGCGATTTTCCACGACAGCATCAGCAGGGGGAAATTCCACGGCACGATCTGGCCCACCACGCCCACGGCGCGGTAGTCGGCGAATTCTTCCGACTGCAGCTGCGCCCAGCCGGCGTGATGATAGAAATGGCGCGCGGCCAGCGGCAGGTCGATATCGCGCGTTTCGCGGATGGTCTTGCCGTTATCCAGGGTTTCCAGCACGGCGAACAGGCGCGAATGCTTTTGCAGCAGACGGGCCAGCGCGTACATGACTTTCGCGCGGCCGTGGCCACCCATGCCTTGCCATACGGGCAGCGCGCGGCGCGCCGCTTCCACGGCGCGTTCCACGTCTGCATCGCTCGCTTGCGTCAGTTCCGCCAGCTGCGTGCCGTCGGCAGGATTGGTCGAGGCGAACAGTTCCGCAGGCTCGCTCCAGGCATTGTCGATGAACAAACCGAATGTGCGCTGGTGGCCATCAAGCCACGCCTGCGCTTCTTTTTGACTTTCGGGAGCAGGGCCGTAGTCCATAGTATTGAGAATCTCGTTAATTGTTGGCATGACGATTGTTCTTTAAGGTTGTGCGTGACGATGATTGGCCGAGTAGCTGCCGGTGACGTAGTGCTCGAGCTGGCGCTCGATGTCGGTCAGCAGGCTGGAAGCGCCGATGCGGAACAGGTGCGGCTGCAGCCATTCGTTGCCCAGTTCTTCCTTCATCAGGGTCAGGTATTGCAGCGCGCTCTTGGCCGAGCTGACGCCGCCGGCCGGCTTGAAGCCCACCTGGAAGCCCGTCTGCTCGTGGTATTCGCGGATCGTGCGCACCATCGTCAGGGCCACGGGGATGGTGGCGTTCACGCCCTCTTTACCGGTGGAAGTCTTGATGAAATCGGCGCCTGCCATCATGCAGACCCACGACGCCTTGGCCACGTTTTCCATGGTCAGCAAGTCGCCCGTGGCGAGAATCGCCTTCACGTGCGCTTCGCCGCAAGCCTTGCGGTAAGCGAGCATTTCGTCGTACAGCACTTGCCAGTTGCCGTTCAGGACGTGCTGGCGCGTGATGACGATATCGATCTCCGAAGCGCCGGCGGCGACCGACAGTTCGATCTCGCGCAGCTTCGTTTCCATGCTCGTCAGGCCGGCCGGGAAACCCGTCGACACGGCAGCGATGGGCAAACGGCCCTGGATGACCTTCACGGCCGGCTGGATCATCTCGTGGTATACGCACACGGCGCCGGTGCTCAGTTGCGTCAGGCCCAGTGCGTCCATCAGGTCGGCGCGCAGCGGGCGCATGGCCTTCATGCACAGGCGTTCCACGCGGCCCGGCGTATCGTCGCCGCCCAGGGTGGTCAGGTCGATCATCTGGATGGCTTTCACCAGCCAGGCGGCCTGGTATTCCTTTTTCACGGTGCGGCGGTTCGCCAGGCTGGCCGCGCGGCGGTCTGTCGCGGCGCGGTTGACGCGGATCTGGTTGATCCAGCCCAGGTCGAGGCCGACGGCCTCGTTACGCTTGAATTCGGGGTGCATGAGTGTCATAACAAGCTGGTTCCATTAGCAAGTGGTGGTACGCCAAGGTGCTTGGCGAGGGTTTGGCCAATATCGGAGAAGGTCTCGGAAATACCCAGCGCGCGCGGGGCGACGCCGGGGCCGAAGAAGATCATCGGTATATGTTCGCGGGTGTGGTCTGAGCCGTGCCAGGTCGGGTCGCAGCCATGGTCGGCGGTGATCACGACCAGGTCGCCTTCCTTGAGCTTGGCCATGAATTCCGGCAGGCGCGCATCCATTTCGCGCAGCGCGTCGGCATAGCCTTCGACGTTGCGGCGGTGGCCGAAAGCCTGGTCGAAATCGACGAAGTTCACAAAGGTGAGCGACTTGTCCTGCACTTCATCGGCCGTTTTCAACAGCGCTTCGAACAGCGCCATGTTGTCGACGCCCTTGACGACTCTGGAGATGCCCTGGGTAGCGAAAATGTCACTGATCTTGCCCAGGCCGACGACTTCGCCGCCCGCGTTCTTCACATGGTCGAGCAGGGTCGGCGCGGGCGGCGCGACGGCGTAGTCGTGGCGGTTGGATGTGCGCGTGTAGTTGCCATTGCTGCCGGTGAACGGGCGGGCGATGACGCGGCCGATGTTGTACGGCTCGACCAGCTTGAAGGCCATTTCGCATACCTGGTACAGGCGCTCGAGGCCGAACGATTCTTCATGCGCGGCGATCTGCATCACCGAGTCGCCCGACGTATAGATAATCAGCTTGCCGGTGGCGACGTGTTCATCGCCATGCTTGTTGATGATGTCCGTGCCCGAGGCATGGCAGTCACCGAGGAAGCCCGGCACGCCGGACATGGCCTTGAGCTTGTCGGTCAGGTCGGCGGGGAACGATGGCGTGGTACGGGGAAAATATCCCCAGTCGAATTCGACGGGCACGCCGGCGATTTCCCAGTGGCCGCTCTGCGTGTCCTTGCCGGTGGAGCGCTCGCGCGCCGCACCGTAGGCGCCGGTAAAACCGTCGCGCTGGTCGAAGCCCGTGGCCCATTCGCCGCTGGCCAGTTGCGCCGCGGCGCCCAGGCCCAGGCGTTCCATGTTCGGGAGTTTCAAGGTCTTGCCGCTTTTGGCGACAGTGCTGGCAATGTGGCCAAAGGTATTGGCACCTGCGTCGCCATACTTGGCGGCGTCTGGCGTCGCGCCAAGGCCGAAGGAATCAAGCAGGAGGATAAATGCGCGTGACATGATAAGGCTCGCTTTATGGATTGATGCGGGATGATGCGGACAGTGTAGGCCGGTTTTTCCCGGCCTGCCGCGCGGCAGCGCCGGTGGCCGGCGCGCCGCTACTGCATAAAAAAGTGCTTAGGCTTGCGGTTTTTCAGCGACTTTGGCCAGGAAAGCCAGGATCAGCTTGACCAGGTCTTTCGCGCCGATGGCCGCGTATTTCAGGGTTTGCTCGTGCGACAGGGCGAATGGCGACATGCCTTCGGCCAGGTTGGTGATGACGGACACGCCCACCACTTTCAGGTCGCAATGGCGGGCCGAGACCACTTCCGGCACCACCGACATGCCGACCGTGTCGGCGCCCAGGCGGGCCATCATGCGGATTTCGGCGGCCGTCTCGAAGTTCGGGCCAGGGTAGGCGACGAACACGCCTTCGTGCAGGGTGATGCCGTTGGAGGCAGCCGTGTCCGCGACCAGCTTGCGCAGGTCCGCATCGTAGGCGTTGGCCATGCTGAAGAAGCGCGGACCGAAGCGGTCGTCGTTCGGGCCGACCATCGGCGTGCCTGGCAACAGGTTGATGTGGTCGCTGATGGCCACCAGGCTGCCGGCGTCCACTTCAGGGCGCAGGGAACCGGCGGCGTTGGTGACGAACAGCATTTCGCAGCCCAGCAGTTTCAAGGTGCGGATGGCGCTCGTCATCACGCCCATGCCATAGCCTTCATAGAAGTGGCCACGGCCCTTCATGCAGACGACGGCGACGCCCGACAGGGTGCCGATCACCAGTTCGCCGGCGTGGCCGTGCACGGTGCTGATCGGGAAGCCTGGCAATTCGTCAAAGCTGATGCTGACGGCGTCCGTCATCTGCTCGGCCAACACGCCCAGGCCGGAGCCGAGGATCATCGCCACGCGCGGCTTGAAATTTTCAGGAGCGCGGGCACGGATGATTTCGGCGGCGTGGAAAGGGGTGTTGTTCGACATGGTTATCCTCTGATTGACTAATGATGATGGGTTGCTGCCTGCACGGCCGTGCCCGGTGAAGAAGTACGGCCCAGGTTACGGGTATGTATATGGGTGCTGCTGGTATATCCAGATGCGTATTGCCTCTATTTGCCGCCACTATGCATCAAACGGAATATGTATGGCAAATACCATTTTTCTTGCCCATTTATACAATTCAAATATAAATGGCCGATATTATAGTCGAGACAAGCCCAGGTTCGCCATGCCCGGGAAATGCTTGCATACAAGCTCCATACGACCACTTTTGGCGCACGTCCGATACGAACTTCACACACGCTTGACACCAACAGGACAAATGTTTACAGTTTCAGACAAATGTTTAAACCTCAGCGAAAACCTTGTGACCGATACCAATAAAAAAGACCAGTTGTACACGCTGATCCGCAACAATCCCTTCATCTCGCAGCAAGACCTGGCGAGCGAACTGGGCTTGTCGCGCTCGGCCGTCGCCGGCCACATCGCCGGCCTCATCCGTGAGCGGCGCCTGCTGGGACGCGCCTACGTGCTGCCCGACAGCCGCCCCGTGCTGTGCATAGGCGCCGCCAACCTCGACCGCAAGATGCGCACCCTGGCGACCTTGCAGATGGGCACCTCGAATCCCGTACGCTCGGAAGAAGTGTTTGGCGGCGTGGGCCGCAACATCGCGGAAAACCTGGCCCGATTGTCGATCCCCGTGGCCCTGCTGACGGCGCTGGGCGACGATGCGGCCGGCCACGCCCTGCAGACGCACGCGGAAGACGCCGGCATCGACATGCGCGGTAGCTTACATCTGAGCAACACCAGCAGCGGCACCTACACGGCCGTGCTCGACGAACATGGTGAAATGCTGCTGGCAATGGCCAACATGCAACTCTATGAACAGCTGACACCGGCCTTTTTGCATAGCCGCCAGCCGCAGCGCGCCGCCGCCGCCCTCACCGTCTGCGACCTGAACCTGGGCCACGACAGCGTGCAGGCACTGCTGGCCGACGCGCGCCAGGATGCGGCCCACGCGACGCCGCTCGTCATCGTCGCCGTCTCGCAGCCGAAAATGGCGCACCTGCCGCAAGACCTGACGGGCTTGTACCTGCTGATCCTGAACCGGGGCGAACTGGAAACGCGCGTGGCGCGGGCCTTGCCCACGGCAGCGGACCTGCGCGCCGCCTGCCGCGAAGTACAGCGCCAGGGCGCGCGCCAGGTGATCGTCACCTGCGGCGGCGAAGGCGTGTACTTCACGGATGGCGACAGCCCGGACGCGCCTATCGTCCACCTGGCCGCGCGCGAAGTGGACGCCGTCGACGTGACGGGCGCCGGCGACGCGTTTTCCGCCGCCGTCTGCTGGTCGCTCTACCACGACAGCAGCGATTTGAAACTGGCTTGCCGGCGCGGCCTGAAGCTGGCCGCCATGACGCTGGAATCGGCTGCCACCGTCTCCCCCCAGATTTCCGCCGGCGCGCTCGACAGCATTGACGACGCCGACCTGGCGCCGCCTCCCCCTACCCTCTTTCAACAGGATTAAACATGACCCAATTACAGAATTTCCTCTTGTTCTCGCAAGAAGTGCTCGACGCGCGCGCCGCCGGCAAGGCCATCGTGGCGCTGGAATCGACCATCATTTCGCACGGCATGCCGTATCCGCAAAACGTGGAAATGGCGCGCGAAGTGGAGCAGATCATCCGTGACGGCGGCGCCGTGCCGGCCACCATCGCCATCATCGACGGCAAGATCTGCGTGGGCCTGTCGCCGGAACAGCTGGAATTGCTGGGCACCTCGCCCGACGCCATGAAGGTCAGCCGCCGCGACCTGCCGTTCGTCCTGTCGCAGCGCAAACTGGGCGCCACCACCGTGGCCGCCACCATGATCTGCGCGGAACTGGCCGGTATTTCCGTGTTCGTCACGGGCGGCATCGGCGGCGTGCACCGCGGCGCGGAAACGAGCTTCGACATTTCCGCCGACTTGCAGGAACTGGCGCAAACCTCGGTGGCCGTCGTCTGCGCGGGCGTGAAATCCATCCTCGACATCGGCCTGACCCTGGAATACCTGGAAACCCACGGCGTGCCCGTCATCAGCGTGGGCCAGGAAGGTTTTCCGGCATTCTTCACGCGCGAAAGCGGCTTCAAGGCCGATTTCCGCCTCGACACGGCCGCCGAACAAGCCGCCTTCATCGGCACCAAGTGGCAGCTGGGCTTGACAGGCGGCGTGGTCGTCAGCAACCCCGTGCCAGCCGCGCAAGCCATGCCCAAGGAAGAAATCGATGCCATCACCACGCAAGCGCTGCAGGAGGCGGACGCGGGCGGCGTGAAGGGCAAGCAAGTCACGCCATTCCTGTTATCACGCATCAAGCAACTGACGGATGGCCGCAGCCTGGCGACGAATATCGCGCTGGTCAAGCACAATGCCCAGGTCGGCACGGCGCTGGCCATTGCCATGCAGGCGGTCGTGGCACGATAATAGGACCGCTGTAAAGAAAGCGCGCGCGCCTTCACGGGTTCGTGCGCCGTTCCATCGCCTAGCAACACGCAACGCCAAGGAAAGCATGTCCATCGATCTGAAACAGTTAAAGTATTTTCTTGCCGTTGCCGAGGAGAAAAGCTTCAGCCGCGCCGCCGAGCGCCTGCATATCTCGCAGCCGCCCCTGAGCCAGCAGATCATGAAACTGGAAAGCGAACTGGGCGTGCGCCTGTTTGCCCGCACCACGCGCACGTTCGAGCTGACCGTGGCGGGCAAGGCGCTGATGAACGAGGCGGCCGACCTGCTGGCCAAGATGCGCATGACCATCGACACCATCCGCCAGATCGACCGCGGCGAAGTGGGCCGCTTGCGCGTGGGCATCGTCGGCTCGGCCATGTGGGGCCCCATCCCCAGCCTGCTGGAAGAATTCCAGACCAAATTTCCCCGCGTCACCTGGACCATCCATGAATTCGGTCCCACGGTGCAATACGAAGCCTTGCGCGCCAAGCAGATCGACGTGGGCTTCTGGCGCGAACCCAAGCTCAACGACGACGACTTGCGTCACGATAATCTGCGCCAGGAACTGTGCTTCCGCGAAAATGTCTGCGTGGCCGTCAATGAACACCATCCGCTGGCGAAAAACACGGCGATCGAGCTGATCGACATCGCCCACGAGCCGATGCTCACCCTGAACCTCGATAAATCCGCGTTTCCCCGCTACCTGGTGCAATGCTGCATCAATGCCGGTTTCGAACCGGTAATCTTCCAGGAAGCGAGCGAGCCGCAAACCCTGCTGGCCATGGTCGGCGCAGGCCTGGGCGTGACCCTGGTGCCGGAAACGACAAGCCGCATCGGCTGGCCCGGCGTCGTGTTTCTGCCGATCAAGACGAATCCCCCATCGGCCAACCTGTACATCAGCTACACCACGCTGGACGACGCTCCCGTCGTACGGGCCTTCCTGAATATCCTCAATCCCCCGGCCGTCTAAGCTGCGGCACCACCTATTTATATGCACTGCGTATAAATACATAAACAAAAACGTATTTGTCATACATATCTGGCATGATGCATAGTGATTCGGACGCCCATCGCGGCGCCGGTCCCGTGCTTGCCCTGCCCGTCAACTGACGGCGCATCCCAGCCCGCTCCGGCAGCCCCATTCGATGTTGTACCTATAAAAGAGACGGGGCGCGACTGTTGCATGAGCATCACACTGACGACATAAAAGCACACGAGGCCAGCAATGATCTTGTGCAATACAGTGCAATGTTGATAAGGAATTATCACCTCGTGCATCAAAAACAGGCTAAATCGGCCCCAAATTATATGTTTCACCTATAAAAAATATACAATATCGATCTTCCAGGAGCCAATTCATGAAACTTACACAATTTAGTTTGACGATCGCAGCCGTATTTCTGACTGCTCAAGCGTCCGCGGCTACCCCAAAACTGGGTGTCGTGTATGACGCGGGCGGCAAGTTCGACAAGTCGTTCAACCAATCCGCTTTCGAAGGCGCATCGCGCTTCAAAAAAGACACGGGCATTTCCTTCATCGAAGTGCAGGCATCGAGCGATACGCAGGCGGAACAAGTCATGCGTGGCCTGGCCCGCAAGAAACTCGACATGATCGCCGCCATCGGCTTTGCGCAAACGCAAGCCGTGCAAAAGGTCGCCAAGGAATTCCCGAACGTAAAATTCGTGCTGATCGACGGCCAGGCCGCCGGCAGCAACGTCAATTCCGTCGTCTTCAAGGAAGAAGAAGGTTCCTACCTGGTGGGCGTGGCAGCGGCCATGGCCAGCAAGAGCAAGAAAGTCGGCTTCATCGGCGGCATCGATATTCCACTGATCCGCAACTTCGCCTGCGGCTACGCGCAAGGCGCGAAGGCCGTCAATCCGAAGATGGAAATCACGCAAAACATGGTCGGCACCACGTCCGGCGCCTGGAATGACCCGGCCAAGGGTGGCGAACTGGCCCGCTCGCAATTCGAGCGCGGCGTCGATGTCGTCTTCGCCGTCGCTGGCGGCAGCGGCATGGGCACCCTGCAAATGGCCAAGGAAAAAGGCAAGCTGGCCATCGGCGTCGATTCGAACCAGAATCATCTGTATCCAGGCAGCATCCTGACCTCGATGGTCAAGCGCGTCGACAACACGGTCTACGACAGCTTCATGCAAGTCAAGGACGGCACCTGGAAGGGCGGCGTCAGCTATAAAGGCTTGAAAGAAGGCGGCGTGGATTGGGCGCTCGACGCGAACAACCGCAAGCTGATCACGCCGGAAATCGAAAAGCGCGTGTTGGGTGCGCGTAAGGACATTATCGATGGCAAGATCAAAGTGATCGATTACCGCGTCGGCAGCAGCTGCCCGGTTTAATTTTTCTCCGTATCTTTTAGCGCGCCGCCGGGGCCAGTCTCCGCGCGGCGCGTTTCCATGAAACTATCCAGTTATGAACCTATGCAGCCAGCAGTAGAATTTCGCAGCATTTCCAAGCAGTTTGGACATGTGAAGGCGAACGCCGACGTCAGCTTCTCCATCGCCAAGGGCAGTATCCATGGCCTGGTGGGGGAAAATGGCGCAGGCAAATCGACCTTGATGAGCATCCTGTACGGGTATTACCGTGCCGACGGCGGAGAAATCCTACTCGACGGAAAAGTACAGCCTATCCGCAACAGCCAGGAAGCAATCAACCTCGGCATTGGCATGGTGCACCAGCATTTCATGCTCGTCGAGAACTTCACCGTCCTCGACAATATCATGCTGGGCACGGAAGGCGGCTTTCGCCTGGCCAGCCACCGCACGGAAGCGGAAGCCAAGCTGCGCGAGATTTGCGCGCGCTACCGCCTCGACGTCGACCCGCTGGCGAAGATCGAAGACCTGTCAGTCGGCGCGCAGCAGCGCGTGGAAATCCTCAAGCAGATTTACCGCAGCGCCAATATCCTGATCCTCGACGAGCCGACGGCCGTGCTGACGGCCCAGGAAACGGCCTCGCTGTTTGAAATCCTGCGCTTGTTCAAGGAACAGGGCAAGACCATCATCCTGATCACGCACAAGCTGCAAGAGATCCTGGAAATCACCGACAACGTCACCGTCATGCGCGGCGGCACGGTGGTGGGCGCCGTTGCCACGGCAACTACCTCGAAAGAGGAACTGGCCAACATGATGGTCGGCCGCCCCATCCAGAGCCACTTGCCGCGTGCCCCATACAATCCGGGCGCCACGGTGCTGGAAGTGGACGGTCTGCAACTGGCCGACGAGCAACAGGTCAAACTGCTGGCCGACATTGGTTTCAACTTGCGCGCCGGCGAAATCGTCGCCATCGCGGGCGTTTCCGGCAATGGCCAGAGCGAGCTGCTGGAAATTCTGTCGGGCATGCGTTTGCCCACCTCGGGCAAGCTGCGTTTTCTCGACAAGGACTTGCCGTTTGCCAAGCGCCACGATGCCGACGGCTTGCCGCTGGCCTTCCGCGAGCTGGGCATCGCCCACATTCCGGAAGACCGCTTGCGCGATGGCGTGGTGAAAAATTTCTCCGTCATGCAAAACACCATCCTCGGCTACCAGGATCACCTGAAAAACCGCTGGGGCCTGTTCAACTTCAAGGCCATCGGCGCCCGCTGCGCGGAACTGCTGAAGACTTTCGACGTGCGCCCGGCCAATCCGGACCTGCGCATCGGCCTGCTGTCGGGCGGTAACCAGCAAAAGGTGGTGATCGCGCGCGAAGTGCTGGCCAAGCCGAAACTGATGCTGGTGGGCCAGCCTACGCGCGGCGTCGACATCGGCACCATCGAAAGCATCCATACGCAATTGCTGGCCCTGCGCGACGCGGGCGTGGCGATCCTGCTGGTGTCCGTTGAACTGGAGGAGGTGCGGGCGCTGGCCGACCGCATCCTCGTCATGTGCGGCGGACGCATCACCGGCGAACTGAAAATTGAAGAATTCGATACCACCCGCATCGGTCTGTTGATGGGGGGAATGCATAAATCATGAATAACGACTTGCCACGCTGGGCGACAGCCTTTGTCATGCCCATGTTAAACCTGCTGTCGGCCTTGCTGGTCGCAGCCCTGGTGATTTATATGCTGGGAGAAGATCCCGCCGAATCGCTGGGTATCCTCGTCAACAGCGCCGTCCTCAATCCGGAAGGCTTGAGCTACACCCTGTTCTACGCCAGCACCTTTATTTTCACGGGCCTGTCGGTGTCCGTGGCGATGCAGGCCGGGCTGTTCAATATCGGTTCCGAAGGCCAGATGTACATCGGCGGCCTGGGCTTGACGGTGGCCATGCTGGCCTTCGACCAGACCCTGCCCGCATGGCTCCTGATTCCAGCCGCCATGATCGGCGCGGCCCTGTTTGGCGCGCTGTGGGGCTTCCTGCCCGGCTACCTGCAAGCGAAGCGCGGCAGCCACATCGTCGTCACCACCATCATGTTCAACTTCATCGCCGCCAGCCTGATGAACTTCGTGATCGTGAAATACCTGATCCCGCCTGGCGAGCAGAACACGGCCAGCCGCGTGTTTGCGGAAAGCGGCGAAATGCCGCGCCTCTCCACCTGGTTCCCGTCGCTGGGCGACACGCCGCTGAACATCAGTTTTATTCTGGCGATCGCCGCGCTGGTGATCTATGGCGTGATGGTGTGGCGCTCGTCGTGGGGCTTCAAGCTGCGCGCCACGGGCTTGAACAAGCATGCGGCCCACTATGCGGGCGTGTCGATCAGCAAGATGATCATCATCGTCATGCTGATCTCCGGCGCGCTGGCGGGCCTCGGTTCCGTCAATTCCATCATGGGTTCGACGCATTATCTGTCGCTCAATTTCGTCGGCGGCGCCGGCTTCATCGGCATCGCCATCGCCCTGATGGGCCGCCAGCATCCGGTCGGCATCTTTTTGTCGGCCGTGCTGTTCGGTGCGCTGATCCAGGGTGGCTTCGACCTGTCGCTGGAAAAACCGAATATCCCGACGGAAACTTTCATTTTCATCCAGGGCTTGATCATCCTGTTCTGCGGCGCCATGGAAAACTTCTACGCACCGGCCATTTCCGCCCTGCTCAAGCGCACCAAAGGCTAACACCATGACACTCGACGACTTTCAATTCGCCAGCATCCTGGTATCGACCGTGCGCAATGCGCCCGTCCTGATCTTTGCCGCCATGGCCGGCCTGTTTGCCGAACGCAGCGGCATGATCGACATCGGCCTGGAAGGCAAGATCCTGGCCAGCGCCTTCGCTTCCGCCGCTGTGGCCTACACGACGCAAAACCCGTATTACGGCATGGCTGCCGGCATGCTCGTGTGCGTCGCCCTGGCCCTGCTGCAAGCGTATGTCAGCATCACGCAAAAGGGCAACCAGTTGGTGGCCGGCATGGCGATCAACATCGCCATGAGCGGACTGACGTTCGTGCTGGCGCAGTTCTTCTTCCAGCAGGGCGGCCGCACGCCCGACCTCGGTTCGGCGCGGCTGTTCGACGTGGTCTTGCCGGGCACACAGTACGTGGAGCACATTCCCTTCATCGGCTGGGTATATGCCCACCTGATCGGCGGCCATTCCATCCTCGTCTACGTGGCGTTCCTGCTGATCCCGCTCGTGCACTGGCTGCTGTACCACACGCGCTTCGGCCTGCGCCTGCGCGCCTGCGGCGAAAACCCGCACGCGGCCGATTCGGCCGGCGTGAGCGTGGAAGCGACACGCTACCTGGCCATGCTGGTGGCCGGCATCCTGTGCTCGTTCTCGGGCGCCTACCTGGCCATCGTGCAAAGCGGCTTCTTCTTGCGCGACATGTCGGCCGGCGCCGGCTACCTGGCCCTGACGGCCATGGTGTTCGGCAACTGGCGTCCCGTCTACACCTTCCTCGGCTGCCTGATGTTCGGCTTCTTTGCCGCCATCCAGATCCAGATTGAAGGCGTGGACTTGCCCGTCGTGGGCCGCATCCCCGGCTCGCTGATCCAGATGGTGCCGTACGTCGTCACCGTGATCGTGCTGGCGGGCTTGATGGCGAAATCCATCGCGCCAAAAGCCATTGGTATCCCGTTCGTCAAATCGCGTTAAATTTCAACGAGCGCATGACAAAAGCGAAGCCCGCGGGCTTCGCTTTTTTTACGCCTGCGAAATCTCATCCAGCGAGAAAAACACAGGCAGACCCAGGCTGCGCGCCACCGCCACCATCTGGTCCGCCCCAGCCGATGCGCCACCGAGACGCAGCACGGCATCGCAATGGCTCAATAAACGCGTCGCATGCGCGTGGAACAATGCCTCGTACACGGCGTCGCCTACCCGGGTGGAACCGGCCAGCGCCAGCATGGGCAAGGCCAGCCATTCACCGAGCACGGGCATGTGTCCCTTGGCATACAGGGGCAGGCAAACGGCTTGCATCGCGTCCACATTGTTCTGCATCAAGAGCGGATCGTCACCCGTGCCTGAACGGTAGGGGCCGGCAATCAGTATCTGCATGCCCTGATTCACCGGCATCAGTTGCAATTGCGCATGCTGCAGCAGCATGATGGTCTTGCCGTCGCAGATGCGCCCATCGGCCACCATCTGCAGCGCCTGCGCCAGGGGCAGTTCCAGCACTTCGATATCCTCGCCCTCGTGCGCCAGGCCACCGCCGTCGCCGATGCGGCTGGCCGGATCATATTCGGCGACAAAGAAATGCAGGCGTTCCGTCACGGAGCCGGGACTCATGAAGGCCTGGAATATCTTTTGCACCTGCCCCACCCGGTAACCGGTTTCCTCTTCCACCTCGGCGCGGATGCGCTGTTCCGCACTGGCTTCTTCCAGCAAGCCGGCCGCTGATTCGATGAGGAAACCATCATGGCCTTCGCGGTAGGTGGGAAAACGGAACTGGCGGATCAAAATCACCGTGCGTTTTACCTTGTTGTAAAGCAGGATGGTGGCGCCATCGCCGCGGTCATAGGTTTCCCGCGTCTGCGTCTGCCATTCGCCATCGTGGCGCAGATAGTCGAACGTGGTCTTTTGCAATAGATACCAGTCGTGCGACAGGGTCTGCACCTGCTGGATGCGTACCCTCTCCTGCCCCAAATTGTCTTCGCGCATATCGTCTCCTTGTGCTTGTATTTTCCGACTTTATCATGCAAACTCGTGCAATATCAAGAATTAACAAGAAAAACCATGCTGACACATCAACGCAAACAATATCTGCTGGATTTGCTCCAGCGCGAAGGACAGATCGTCGCCAAGGCCGTCAGCGATAGCCTGGGCTTGTCGGAAGACACGATACGGCGCGACCTGCGCGAGCTGGCAAAAGAAGGACTATTGGAGCGCGTGCACGGCGGCGCCCTGCCCTTGCTGCCGCGCTCGCCCGCGCTGGCGCCGTTTGCCGGACGCGAACAGATTTCGCTGGAAGCCAAGCCCGCCATCGGCCGCGCGGCGGGCGCCATGATACAAACGGGACAAGTGGTATTCCTCGATGGCGGCACGACCGCCGTGCAGCTGGCGCGCCAGCTGCCGCGCGACTTGCGCGCCACCATCGTCACGCACAGCCCGTCGATTGCCGTCGAACTGGTGAATCACCCATCGATCGAAGTGCTGATGCTGGGCGGGCGCCTGTACAAGCACTCGATCGTGGGCGTCGGCGCGGCGACCGTGGAAGCCATCGGCCGCATCCGCGCCGACCTGTATTTCATGGGCGTGTCCAGCCTGCATCCGCAAGCGGGCATCACCACCGGCGATTATGAGGAAGCATGCGTGAAGCGCGCACTGAGCGCGGCGTCAAGTCGCACTGTCGTGCTGGCTTCGCCGGAAAAGTTCAATACGGCCTCGCCGTTCCAGGTCGCGCCCTTGAGCCAGGTCAACGACATCATCGTGCACCGCGACGTGGACGACGCGCTGGTCGCACCCTACCGCGAGATGGGAATCGCCGTCATCCTGGCATGAAAAAAGCGGCCCGCAGGCCGCTTTCGAATGTCATCTTACTTCGGCCAGATCGCCTGCAGCACGGCCGCCAGGTGATAGCCGCCCTCGATCAGCTGCTGCTTCGCCAGCGCCGAGCTGGGCACCGGATAGTTATCGGGTACCGTCAAGGTCCAGACGTTATAGACCTCGCCCTTGCGGCTGGTCTGCTGCGCGGCAGGGCCGGCCACCACGTCCATGAAGGCAATCTTTGACGCCGCCAGCGAGGCATCGGCCCACTGATACGGCCAGGTGGCGGGGTCGCCGCTATTGGCGCTCACCACAGGCGCGCTGGCGATCACGGTGCGGGCGAACTGCTGCGGCGTGCGCGTGCTCAGGCGGCGCATGGCGTAATCGACGACGGTCGTGTCCCAGTACGAATGCAGGGGCTTGGTGGGCGACTTCGGATACGCACTGGCTGGCTTGGCCGTGCCCTCTTCCGCCGGCAGCGGCGCGGGAATCACGGCATCGGACAGCGCAGTCATCTTCGCATCGTCGAGCAGCAAATCGTTGCCGCCACGTGCATTGAAAATGGCGATGTCGTCGATCTGCGCCTGCGTGGCGGGCACAAAGAACTGACCATCCTTGCCGAGAAACGCATTGCCAACATGCAGTGGCTGATGGATATCGCCTACCAGGTGCGTGATCAGGATCAGGGCTTCGCGCTGGCTGAAGCCGTGCGGATTGCTGGCCGCTTCAGCCTTGCCTTGCAACACCAGGATCGCCTGCTTGAGCGTTTGCACGATATCGTCGTCGGCCGTGCCTACGCCATGGTCATGGTAGTGCGCGTTCTGAAACGGCACATTCGTGTAATGGTATTCGCCATGTTTCGGATTCGCCGCCACATAGCTCAGCATTTCCGGCGATTGCGGACCGCAATACGTGCCCTTCACGCAATCGGGCCAGTTGGCGATCTTTTCCAGGCTTTCGCCAGGCAACAGCAACTTGGCCACCTGTGCCTGGGCGGCGCTACCCTTGAGCAATTGATCGGCGATGGCGCCAACGGCGCGGTGGCCGTCATTGCCCCACGCCAGCACATTGCCGGAAGCGAAAGCGGCACCCAGCGCCAGCACGCACAGTAATTTTTTCATGTTCACTCCTTGCCTTGCGGCGCGGCCTTGGCCGGTTTCGGATACTGCTTGTTGATGTCGATGGGCTGCGCATACGCCGAGCTCCACGTCTGCTCATGCAGCGCGGCAATGCGCTGCGCCATCTGTTCGTTGCGCAGCACCACTTCCAGGTTGCGCGACAAGTCGAAATAACCGCCCGCCCAGTTGCTCGTGCCGACCCAGGCCAGCTTGCCGTCGATACTCATGGTCTTGCTGTGGATCACGCGCGCGAACGGGATAAAACCCGTCGACGCCGTGGGAATCGTCACGATGCGGATTTCCACGTTCGGCACCAGGGCCAGGCTTTTCAGGTAGGCGATGGCCGGCGCTTCCGTATTCCAGGCGGACACCATCAGCTTGATTTTCACGCCGCGCTGGGCGGCTGTGCGCACGGCGTTGTCGATCACGGCGTAGTACGGACGCGTGCGGTTCGGGCCGTAGGACAGCGGCGCATAGTCGAGCAGCTGGATGCGCACTTCGCTTTTCGCTTCCGCCAGCAAGGCGGGCAAGCCTGTTTCCGAGTCGCCCACGCCGGCCGGGTTGTAGGCATTCGGGCTGGCCAGCAGGAAAGCGTTTTGCGCGTAATTGGCCGGCACCACTTTGCTGTTGAGCACCGTGGCGCGGCTGCCTTGCGACGTCAATGCCTGCGCCTGCCAATCCTGCTCGAAAATCGCTTGCACCTGGCTCACCATGGCCGGATCCGTGATCTTCAAGCCCGTCTCATGGATGTGCTCGAACGAGCGCCAGTCGAAATTCTGGCTGCCGATGTACGCCACCTGGCCATCGACGGCCAGGTATTTCGCATGCACGATGCCGTTGCCCGTGATTTTATTGAAGTCAATGAGGCGCAAGTCCAGGTTCGGAATCGCCTTGATCCGGGCGATGGTGGCCGCTTCCGACAGGCCCACACCCTTCTGGTCCAGCAGGAAACGGATCTTCACGCCGCGCTGGCCGGCGGCCGTCAGGCTGGCCAGCACCTTTTCAAAAGCCGTGCCCGGCTTGCTGACGGCGTAGAACTGGGCGATGACGATTTCTTTCTTGGCCGAATCAAACAGCTCGCTCCACACGGCGACGGGTTCGCGCAGGTCGGGATTCGTCAAGCTCGTTTCCACGGGCGAAGTGTGCACCAGCTCAAAGCCGGGAATGGTGAAATCGGCGTGGGCCGTGCCCGCGAACAGGGTAGTGACGAGCAGGGAAACAAATAAACGACGCATGGTTTTTCCTTGTAAAGATTATTGGACGCGCACGATGCGGCCGGCCGCCGTGGCGCTGCCAGCCGGTTTGCCGACGCGCGCGCGGTCGATCAGGTAATTGCTGAAGGCGTCGATGTCGCGCACGCCCGTGTCCAGGCGGCGCGTACCGGCCGCCAGCACCGTGAAGCGATCGCCGCCACCGGCCAGGAAACTGTTGGCGGCGACACGGTATTGTTGATTGTCTTCAAGAGGGCTGCCATTCAGCATGATGCTGCCCGGCAGCACGCGCTGGCCCTGCGGCCGCGTGCTGTCCCAGCGGTAACTAAAACCTTCGGACACTTGCAACAGGTTGCCCTCGCCTGCCTCTTCGCCCGGCCATTGCTGCTCGAGCAAGGTACGGATTTGCGCGCCGGAAAGACTCACGACGATCAGGGTATTGCCGAATGGTACAACTGCCTGGTTCTGGCCCACGTTCGTCATCAGGTCGGCGCCCGCTTCCAGGTCCTTGCGGATGCCGCCATTGTTCATCAGGCCAATTTGCGCACCGGCAGCGCGCGCGCCGAACAGGGTGCTGTCGGCCACCAGGTCACCCAGCGGGGAAGCGCCGCCGCCCTTGGTGCTGCGGCCCACGTTCGGCACGGCAATACTGGCCACAGGACGCGACAATTCGGCCGCACTGCGCTGCTTGACCGACTCCAGGTAGGCTGCCACGGCCGGGTCCGGCTCATACATGCCTGGCAGCATGACGACGTTTTGCGCGCTGGCATCGATCAGCGCATTCTTGACGGGATCGACCTTGAGCTTGATGCGCGTCAGCATGTGTCCGCCCATCTGCGCCTGCGTCACCAGGCGGCCATCGACACGGCACAGATAACCCTGGTGCGAATGGCCGCTGATGACCAGCCCGATGGCCGGGTCGAGGCGTTTCACCACGTCGACCACTTCGCCCTTCAGGTGGCTGCAATCGGGCTGGTCGACGGCTTCCTTGGTCTCGCCGCCCTGGTGCAGCAGCACGACGAACACGCCCACGCCCTGCGCGCGCAGTTGCGGCAAGGTGGCGTTGATGGCGTCCGCTTCATCGCCAAACTGCAGGCCGGCAATGCCGGCGGCCGTCACCACGGACGGCGTATCCTTCAGCACGGCGCCGATCAGGCCCACCTTGACGCCATGCGCCTCTTCGATGCGGTAGGCGGGCAGCAGGGGCTTGCCCGTTTGCGTGTCGATGACATTGGCCGCCATATAGGTGTAGCTGGCGCCCTTGAAGTCGGGCGTGAATTTGCAAGCCTTGTCGGCGCGCGATGATTCACAGCCGCCGCGCTGCTGGCGCAGCAATTCCGCCTTGCCCTGGTCAAATTCATGGTTGCCGACGGAACTGGCCTTCATGCCCAGCATGTTCATGGCGACGATGCTCGGCTCGTCCGCCCACAGCGCCGACATGGCGGGGCTGGCGCCGACCAGGTCGCCATTGCCGACAAAGATCAGCTGCGCATCTTCGCGCCGCCACGCCGTCAATGCGCCGGACAAGGTATCGATGCCGCCGGCCTGCACCGTCTTGCGCTCGGCATCGGCAACGCTCGTGTAGGTAAATTTGCTGCGGTCGAGATTGCCGTGAAAATCGTTCAGGGCAACCAGGTTGATATCGACGGGCGCCACGGGATGGGTGGCGCAACCGGTCATGGCGGCGGCGATGGCCACCGCGATCAGGGATAAGGGCAGTGTTTTCATAGGCTTCGCAGCATAGCGCAATGGCCGGGGTACGGCATTGCGCAAACGGGTTAAACAAGGTCCGGCTGCACAACGCCGCCAGAAAAGAAAAACGGGCCCTGAGGCCCGTTGCAACACATCGCGCGCAGCCTGGCCTGCAGGCTGCGCGTCAGCGTCGATTAGATATCGATCGACAGGGTGACCGATACGAAGCGTGGTGCACCCAGGTAGTAACGCTGGGTATCAACCGACGTCGTCACACCAGCGATAGGCTGGGTGTTCTTGACGGTGGTCGAGGACGGATTGCGGTACTGCTTGTCCGTGATGTTGCTCAGGTTAAATGTCAGCTTGGGACGCTTGATGTAACCGAAGTTGGCAAAGGTGTAGCCGCCATCGATACCGAAGGTGGTGTAGCCTGGTGCCGTTTCATCATTGACCATCGATGCTTGCTGCTGGCCGGTGGCGCGCGCTTTCACGCGGGTCCAGAACGAACCATTCTGGTACTCGATCGACAGGCCGGCTTTCTTCTTCGGCGTGTTGATCATTTCCTTGCCAGCAGTCGGCAGGTACACATTCGTCGCGGACAGCATGTCGTCCTTGATTTTGCTGTTATTGAAACCCAGCGAACCGTACATTGCCCAGCCATTGATCGGCGTATTGCCGATTTCAAATTCCAGACCCTTGTTGCTGACGCGGCCCACGTTGGTGTAGCTGCTCGACTGCGTGATTGGATCGAAGGTGGTTGCCTGGCGGTCCTTGAAGTCGACGAAGAACGCCGTCACCGAAGCGATGAACTTGTCATCCTGGTGGCGATAGCCGATATCGGTATTCCACGACGATTCTTGTTTCACATCACCAACAAAGTTGGCAACGCCATTGACCACTTTCACGCTGGTGCCGATGTTGCCGAACACGAAGTTAGGTGGTGCTTTGACGTTCTTGGCGACCGAAATGAACAATTGATCGTCGTTGGTGATGCGGTAACGGGCACCCAGTTGCGGCAGCAGGGTGTTGTATTTCTTGATCAGGTTGTACGGCTTGACGTTGTTGTTTTCGTCGCCGTAGTTGGTGAAGTCACGCTTCACGTTCGGGCTACGTACGCCGATATTGATCTTCAGCTTGTCATCGTTCAGGCTGATCGTGTCTTGCAGGAAGAACTGATAAGCGGTCGAAATCGACATCCAGTTACGGCTTTGCGCTGGCGTGCCATCCGGACGCAGGATCTGGCCGTTTTGCAGCCAAGGATCTTGCGAGATACCATCATTGCTCAATGCCAGCATCGGGCCCGTTTGCTGATGGCGAGCGCGCTCGTACCAGAAGCCACCGAGCACATCGTGGTTACCGGACGACCAGTTCAGCGACGCGGTCACGCCTGGGCGGAAGGTCTTGGTGACGCTGGCGTTAGCGACCAGAACGGTGTCGATCGTGTCGCCGTCGCCGTTCAAGTCCACGGTGCCATTACGCATGCCAGTGGCTGCGTCATAGAAAGCTTTTTCCGACTGGGCGCGCTGTTGCACGCCGCCGTTACCATAGCCGTACCAGATGTATGGCAGTACTTTCAGGTCCAGGTTCTCGTTCAGGCGGAACTTGGCCGTTGCCGATGCGATGGCATTCTTGAACGGATTGATGCCCAGCTTGTAAAAGGCTGGGGACTGGGTTTTTTCAACTTGCGGCAAACCACCTTTTACCGGGGTCAAATGGCCTTGGAAAGTATCGGCATAGTCGAAGTTATAACCGTTCTTGTTGATTTCAGCCAAGGTCAGGTTATTGATGTTGTTGTTCATCGCCTCGTTGTACAGCAAGGTGGCGTGAATATAGTTGAAACGATCCCAGTCGTAGTTGATGCCGGCATCGATATGGTCGCGCTTGGCGCCGCCCTTGCCTTTCCATTTGTCGGCTTCAGCATGCGAAGCGGACACGAACATCTTGGTGCGTTTGTCCGAGAACAGGCCGGTGTCGACGCGCACGAAGGTTTTCTTCATGTTCAGTTGACCGATGGTCTGCATCATGCGCAGGCGGTGCTTGTCTTCAGGATTGCAGGTGTTGATACCGAAGTTGCCGCCGGTGGCGCCCACTTGTGGCGAATCGGCATCGGTCGAACCCTGGGTCACGGTTTGCGAGCAGGTATTTTCCTGGTCAACATATTCTTGTGGGTAGATGGCAAAACTACCGGAGTCATTCACCGGCACGCCGTTGATCGTGGCGCCGATCTGGTCGGAGTTAAAGCCGCGCAGTGTCAGGCCGCCGCCGAACAGGCCAGTTGCATCGTAGTTGTAGCTATTAACAGCTGGCAACATTTCCAGGGCTTCGTACGCATTGCCCGTTGGACGTTGCTTTTCCAGTTCTTCTGCCGTAATCGTGCTGCGTGCCTTTGGGGCATCTTCCGTCACCATCAGGCCCATACCGGTTTTTTTCGCGGTAATGACCACTTTTGCGGCTTCGCCGTCGGTTTGCGCATGCGCAGTGGAGATGCCGAAGCAAGCCAATTGGCATGCCACTGCGATCATACTTAGTCGCAATTTTGGTTGTTGAATGAACTGCATTTGAACCCCCTAGAGTGTGTTGTAACTTACAAGATTTTGACTTGCTTATATTGTGGTGAAACACGGAAACTATCCAACTAGACACGGCAGTATAAAGATCGAATATTTCAAATCCGTTACACGGATATGACCGCAATGTGACAGGAGCCGCTAGACATCCTGAATTGTCACAAAAGCGATATCAAAAATGACTTATTCAATTCTTCGCCGTCCAACTATGCATTAAGGTCTGTAGGCTGACAAATACGTTTTTTTTTAATAATTTATATATAAAAAATATAAATCACCGCTGGAAGCCGCATTTTTTGTATCAACCGAGCAAGCTCACCTCATCGGGGCGAAATTATAGATGAGCGGCAAGACTTGGAAATTGTTTCAGAAAATAATTGCAAGAAAGCACTACTAGCGCATCATTTTTTGTCGTAAAGGCACAACAAAAAGGATAAAAGGAGGGTTTTGTAACTATGAAGAACAGGAGGTTACGCGACCGCTAGTCGCGGTCGCGTGGCAAGGAAGAGAGGTGAAATACTTTTACGGTTTTACAACAGTTGCTTTGCGATCACTATTTGCGATCAAGGCTTCGAAACGGGTGAAACGGGCATCGAGCGCTTTCAGCAAACGTTGCTTGTCCGCTTCCGCCAAGAAGGAATAGCGCAGGCTGTTGTAGGACAGCTTTTTGATTTCCGCATAATCCGTCTTGTACTGGCTGGCAAACAGCACGTATTCATTCGACAAGGTATTGCGCGAGACGCCCGCGTCATCGGTGGAAATCACGAATGGCACGCCATACTTGCGGTACAGGGTGATCGGATGCGCCTGGCCTTTGATACCGAGAATGTAATCGTTGCTGGTCAGGTTCACTTCCACGGGAATGTTACGCTCGCGCATTTTCTGCATGGTTGCCAGCGCATTGTTTTCGTACGCGATATCCATGCCGTGACCGATACGGTCGGCGCCTGCCACATCGACGGCTTCGGCGATATGGAACGTCATGCCTTCCGGCGGCACCATGCCCAGCGCCAGCTCGCCGGCGTGCAGTGCGATCTTGACGTTTGGATACTTTGCCTTGAGGAACTTGAACATTTCCATGTGCAGGCTGTAGTCGCGCATCGACACGTTCACGCTTTCCTGGCCCACGATGTTCACGCCCACCAGCAGCGGATTCAGGCTCGCTGCCTTGAACGCGGCCACCATGGACGAGAACACTTGCGATGGCGACAGGAAACGCAGCACATACGCCTGGTAACGCATGGTGAAGTTCGCATCGTCGATGCCGGCGCTGCTGGCGTTGACGTTGTCGTTGTAGGCAGTGATACTTTTCTGGAAGCTGGCATCCTGCTCCAGGCTGCCTGTCCAGTTGGCCAGCACGGCTTGCAACGCTGCCGGCTGCAAGCCCGGCGCCAGCACCTGCTGGTCAAACTGCGCGTTCTGCACGAATGGCGACAGTTCGAAAATCGTCTCGATATAGCTGAGGTTTTCCGCGATGGCGCGCTGCTTCAGGGTTTTCAAGCCGTCAGCCGTGTTGCTCGACGCCACGGGACCGAAGTAGCCGAAGGTGTCAAAAAAGGTACGGTCCGGCGGCGTCTGGATGGCGCCATGGTTATAGAAATCCTTGGTCGACCAGCGCTGCAGCAATTCCGCATACAGGCCCGCATCGGCAAACACTTCCGTGGATGACAGGCATCCACGCTGCGCGGCCGGCTTGGCGCGCTCGGCCGCCACGACGTCCTTGTTGCTTTCGATGCGGTACGTCGTCTTGTTGACGCAATAGTTTTCCTTGTCGACCCAGTCGAGGAATTGCTCGGCGTAAATGGCGCCCGAGTAATGGTGATGCAGATCACCGCCCTTGGGCATCATGGAAAAGAACAGGCTCAACTCGGCTGTCTTCGGCTGCGCACCGGCAACCAGGGCGGCAAAATGGCGCGCGGTGGCCGCTTCATTGGAAGACGGGGCGGCTACCGCCTTGGCGGCCTGCGCCGTTCCGGTCAATGCCAGCGCGGCGCCAAGCGCCAGGCTAGTGAGTTTCTTGTGCATTCGCGTTCTCGCTCAGGATAATTCGTGTTGAACAACGGGTAGGTCAGCCCTGCCCTCGCACATGCACGCATTGCCCGCCTGAATAGGTGGCGGCCACGGCGCGGTCGTCGCCCAGCAGCGCAAAGGCAAACAGCAATTCCTCCAGGCTTTGACAGCCGGCCGTGCGGCGCTCGAGCAACGGCGTCGACTGCTTGTCGAGCACGATGAAGTCCGCTTCCGTGCCTGCCGTAAAATTGCCGAGGGTGCCTTCCAGCTGCATGGCGCGCGCGGCGCCCAAGGTCGCCAGGTAAAACATGCGCAAGGCGGGCAGATAGCTGCCTTTCAAGCGTGCTACTTTATAGGCTTCGTTCATGGTTTGCAACATCGAGAACGAGGTGCCGCCGCCCACATCGGTCGCCAGCGACAGCAGCACTTTCGCCGCATCGGCCCGCTCGAAATCGAACAGGCCGCTACCGAGGAACAGGTTTGACGTAGGACAAATGGCAGCCGCCGAGGACGTTTCCGCCATGCGTGCGCGGTCGCGCTCGTCGAGCCAGATGCAGTGGCCAAACATGGCGCGCGGACGCAGCATGCCGTACTGGTCATACACATCGAGGTAGCTGCGCGCCTGTGGATGCAGTTCGCGCACCCAGCGGCATTCATCCTCGTTTTCCGATACGTGGGTCTGCAAATACGTATCCGGATAGGCGCGCGCCAGTTCGCCCGCCAGGTGCATCTGTTCATTCGTGGATGTCGGCACGAAACGGGGCGTGACCGCATACAGCGAGCGGCCGTGCTTGTGCCAGCGCCGGATCAGCTCTTCGCTTTCGCGTGCGCCGGACTCGGCCGTGTCGCGCAGGAACTCGGGGCAGTTGCGGTCCATCATGACCTTGCCCGCCACCATGCGCAAGCCGCGCGCATCGCTGGCGCCAAAGAAGGCATCGACCGATTGCGGATGCACGCTGCCATACACCATGGCCGTGGTGGTGCCGCAGCGCAGCAGTTCATCGAGGAAAAACTCGGCCACGTTGCGCGCATGCTCTGGATTCTCAAACGCGCGCTCGGTAGGGAAGGTGTACGTCTCCAGCCATGGCAGCAAACCGGGGGCAGGCGAGGCGATCATTTCCGTCTGCGGAAAATGCAGATGCGTGTCGATAAAGCCGGGCACGATCAGCTTGCCGCGGTAATCGACGATCTCGGTACCTGGCGGCAAAGTCGGTTGCAGCGATGCATAATCGCCAGCGGCCACGACCTTGCCATCGGCCACGATCAGCAAGCCATCCGCATGCCAGGCGTGCGCCTCCTCGGTGAAAGCGGGATCGGCGTGAAAGTGCAGCAAGCTGGCACGGTAAGCTTGCAATGTGGCAGGAACTATCGGCATGACTTCTTTCTATAACGGGTGAATGGCGGCGCGTTTCTCGCGTCGCGGTGGCGCACTGGCAGTAGCCAGCCGCAGCGGTGCGGCCAGGGTGGCTGCGGCCGCTTCTTCCCACACCATGAGTAATTGACAGGCAACGGAAGCGGCGATCACGGCCGGCGCCTTGTTACGGATGCCGGGCATGCCGATCGGACAGACCATGGCGGCAATGCGCTCGTCCGGCACGCCGCGCGCCTGCAGGCGGTGCTCGAATTGCTTGCGTTTCGTATGCGAACCGATCAAGCCGAACCAGCCCGCATCCTCGCGCTCCATGATGGCTTGCGTCAAGCGTTGATCGAGCTCATGGCTGTGCGTCATGACGAGAAAACTGCCGCCCGGCGGCGCCATGGCAACGAATTCCTCGGGCGTGTCGGTGGTGGCGATGCGCACGTTATCGGGCATTTGCAGGGGAAACATGTCTTCGCGTTCATCGACCCAAGTGATATTGCAGGGCAAGTGGGCCAGCGCGCGCACGATGGCGGCACCCACGTGACCGGCACCAAACAAGGTCAGGTGCGCGCGCGGCGCCAGGCAGGGGTCGACCAGCCAGCGCCGGCCGTTACCATCCTGCGCGACATGGGTACTGCGTTCACGCGCGAACGTATTGGGTGCCTGGCTTGGCGCGCCGGCAATCAGTTTACCGGCAGCATCGAACAAGGCCGACGCGGCATCGCCGTCAAGCGCCGTGACTTTCCAGCTGTCATGCTGGCGCCGTTCGCGCAAGGCGGCCAGCAATTCGTTCAAGCTGGCATCGACATACTCGAACGCCAGGTGGACGACGCCACCGCAACATTGTCCCAGGCTGGGGCCGAGCGCAAAACGTTCGAGCCGCGCATGGGTATCTGCCGTGGCCAGCATGGTCTTGGCAATTTCCACGGCACGCAATTCCAAGTGGCCGCCACCGATGGTGTCCACCTGGCCCTCAAGGGTGACGCGCATCTTCGCGCCCGCCTCGCGCGGCCCCGAGCCTTCCACCAGGGCGACCGTCACCAGCACGGATGCCTGCGTGTCATTCTCGATTGCTGTCAGCCAGTCGCTCATCCTCTGCTCCTAGGCGCCGGCATGCGCCGCTTGCACGGCCATGACCGCCTTGAGGATTTCCTCGCTGGTAGCGGGGGCATTCAGCGGTGGCTGCACGGCGTGATGGCCCACGCTGGAAATGGCGTCGCGGATGGCAAAGAAGACGGAGAACGGCAGCAGCAACGGCGGTTCGCCCACGGCTTTGGAACGGTGGATGCTGTCTTCCACGTTGCGGTTCTGGAACAGCTTGACGCGAAAATCTTCGGGGCAATCGGAAATGCCGGGAATTTTATACGTCGATGGTGCGTGCGTCATCAGCTTGCCCGCCGCGTTCCACCACAACTGCTCCGTCGTCAGCCAACCCATGCCCTGGATAAATGCGCCTTCCACCTGACCCAGATCAATCGCGGGATTCAATGACTGACCAGCATCGTACAAGGCGTCCGCACGCAGCAGCTTCCATTCCCCCGTCAAGGTATCGACCACCACTTCAGCCACGGCCGCGCCATACGCATAGTAGGAAAACGGATGGCCCTTCATCGTCTTCGCATCCCACGACAGGCCAGGCGTGGCATAAAAGCCGTCCGACCACAATTGCACCCGGGCCAGATAAGCCTTCTGCACCAGCTCGGCAAACGCGACGACATGGCCATGCACGTGGATATGGTTATTGAAGAAGCGCACTGCAGCAACGTCGCCGCCGTACAGTTTGACCGCGTAATCGGCCAGGCGTTCACGGATCTGCCGCGCCGCATCCTGCGCCGCCTTGCCATTCAGATCGGCGCCGGTGGACGCTGCCGTGGCCGACGTGTTCGCCACCTTGCTGGTATCGGTGGCCGTGGCCCGTACGCGCTCCAGGTCCAGCCCCAGTTCGTGCGCCACCACTTGCATCACCTTGGTATTGATACCCTGCCCCATTTCCGTGCCGCCATGGTTGACCAGTACGGAGCCATCCACATACACATGGACCAAGGCACCGGCCTGGTTCAGATGCGTGACGTTGAAGGCGATGCCAAATTTCAGCGGCGTGAACGCCAGGCCCTTCTTCAGGATCGGGCTGGCCTCGTTGAACGCGTCGATGGCGCGGCGGCGCGCGCGGTAGTCGCTGCTCTCCTCGAGTTCCGCGACAAGCTCGTGGATGACGTTATCGACGATCTTCTGCCCATACGGCGTGACATTGCGCCCTTCTCCATCGTTACGCCCATAGAAATTGAGCAGGCGGATATCGAGCGCATCGCGTTGCAAATGGCGGGCGATTTCATCGATCACATACTCGATGGCAATGGCGCCCTGTGGCCCGCCAAAGCCACGGAAGGCCGTGTTCGACTGGGTGTTCGTCTTGCCGCAGGCGGCGCGGATATCCACGTCGGACAGGTAATATGTGTTGTCGAAGTGGCAGACGGCGCGCGTGGCGACGGGGCCGGACAGGTCGGCCGAATAGCCGGCACGCGTGGTCATGTCGACCTTGGCGGCAAGTATCCTGCCCTCATCGTCGTAGCCCACTTCGTATTCATAGTAGAAACAGTGGCGCTTGCCCGTCACCAGCATGTCGTCGTCGCGGTCGGCGCGCAGTTTCACGGGGCGCTTCAGTTTGGCCGCCGCAATCGATGCGGCCGCCGCCCACAGGGCCGACTGCGATTCCTTGCCGCCGAAACCGCCGCCCATGCGCCGGCATTCGACGGTGATGTTGTGCGAATGCACGCCCAGCGCATGCGCCACCACGTGCTGCATCTCGCTCGGATGCTGGGTCGAACACAGCACCAGCATGCCTTGCGCTTCCTTCGGAATGGCGTAGGAAATCTGTCCTTCCAGATAAAACTGTTCCTGGCCACCCACATACAGCTGGCCCTTGGCCACATGCGGCGCCTTCTCGAACGCCGCCTGATAATCGCCACGCGTCAGCTGCATCGGCGGCAGCACGTACGATTGTGCGGCCTTGGCCGCTTGCGGCGTCATGATCGCGGGCAATTCCTCGTACGATACCTGCGCCAGGCGGGCGGCGCGGCGCGCATGGTCGTGCGTATCGGCCACCACGATGAAGATGGGCTGGCCCACGTATTGCACCAGTTCCGCAGCCAGGATGGGATCGTCATGGATGATAGGGCCGCAGTCATTGGTGCCGGGAATGTCCTGCGCCGTGTAGACGGCGGCGACACCGTTCGCACTGCGCACAGCCGACAAATCCATGGCCTTGATGCGTGCATGGGGCTTTTGCGACAGGCCCAGCGCCGCGTGCAAGGTGCCTTGCAACTCGGCGATATCGTCCGTGTATGTGGCTTGCCCCAGCACATGCAATTGCGCTGATTCATGCGGACTGGGCTTGCCCACGGCGGCCCAGGCGGCCGCTTGCAGTTCGGGCGTGGCAGGATGGTTCATGCTGGTCCTTTCAGGCGCGGCAAGCGTAGGCGTTGACGGCAGTGCGCAACAGCGGCGCACCGGGGCGTGTTTCCAGCCAGAAGCGGCGCAACAGATTTTGCGCCGTCGTCATGCGGTAGGTATCCGAGGCGCGCATGTCCGACAGGGGCGCGTAATCGTCGGCCAGCAAGCGCATGGCGATGAGCAGATTGTCTTCCGTCCATGCTTGTCCGCGCAAAAACGCTTCCGTTTGCGCGGCGCGCTGCGGCGTGGCCGCCATGCCGCCAAAGGCGATGCGCGCATCGATGATGCGCTCGCCATCGAGCTGGAAGGCAAACGCGGCGCATACGGCCGAGATATCCTGGTCGAAGCGCTTGGCCAGCTTATACGTGCGGAATTGCACCTCAGCACGCGGCAAGGGCACGCGCACGGCTTCGACGAACTCGCCGGGCTGCAGATCTTTCTTTTGGTAAGCCAGATAGAAGTTTTCCAGCGGCATGATCCGCTGACCGCCTGGGCCGCGCAGCACGATCTCGCTGCCCAGCGCAATCAGCCACGGCATCGAGTCGCCGATGGGCGAGCCATTGGCCACATTGCCGCCCAAAGTTCCTGCGTTGCGGATCGGCAAAGAAGCAAAGCGTTGCCATAGTTCAGACAATTCCTGCGGATAATGCCCGCACAACGCCGCATAGGCATCGTTGAGGCTGGCGCCGGCGCCGATGTGCAACTTGCCATCGTCCACGACGATGGTTTTCAGCGCAGCGACGTTGCCCAAATAAATAATGTCGCCCAGGTCGCGCAATTGCTTGGTCACCCACAAGCCCACGTCGGTGGAACCGGCCAGCAGGCAGGCTTGCGGCTTTGCCGCGCGCAGTGCCACCAGTTCATCGATGCTGCGCGGCGCGTGAAATTGCTGGCCGCCATGTTCATACGTAGTCAGGCTGCTGCGCTGCAACGCCTGCAATTGCTGCGCCACGGCATCGCGATCGAACGTGACGTGCGGCAATTCGCCCATGCGTCTGGCTGCATCGATGATGGGCCGGTAGCCCGTGCAGCGGCACAGATTGCCCGACAGGGTATCGTCGATTTCGCCGCGCGTGGGTGTCTCGCCGTTTTTTTTCAGATACATGCCCCACAAGGACATGACAAAACCGGGCGTGCAAAAACCGCACTGGGAACCGTGACACTCGACCATCGCCTGCTGCACCGGGTGCAGGGCGCCGTCGGGCTGTTGCAAGTCTTCCACGGAAAACAGGGCCTTGCCATCGAGTGTAGGCGTGAGCTGGATGCAGGCGTTGACGGCCTTCATCTCGATTTGCCCATCCACCAGGCTGCCGATGACGACGGTGCAAGCGCCGCAATCGCCTTCGGCGCAGCCTTCCTTGGTGCCCGTGCAATGCAAATCCTCGCGCAGGTGCTGCAACACAGTCTGCGTAGGGGCGGCGTTGCGTACTTCCTGTACGGCACCACGGTAGTAAAAGCGGATCGGTTCTGACATGCTGGCCTCGGTATAGTCCTAGTATAGGAGATTAACACCGGCATATGGGACAACTATATGCAAAGACTGATTTTACTTATCACCCAATATCAATACCTATCAAACGGCACAGGGATGCGTCGCGTGCCAATGTTCGGCAATATCGATGCGGCGCGTGATCCACACATGCTCATGGCCTTGCACATAGTCGAGAAAGCGCGCCAGGGCGGCTGCGCGGCCAGGCCGTCCTACCAGGCGGCAATGCAAGCCAACCGACAGCATCTTCGGCTGATTCAAGCCGTTCGGATCGCCTTCCGCATACAGCACATCGAAGGCATCCTTCAAGTAATCAAAAAACTGTGTGCCCGAATTAAAGCCCTGCATGGCGGCAAAGCGCATGTCGTTCGTGTCCAGTGTATAAGGCACGATCAGTTGCGGCTGCACGGCAGGCATGCCGGAGGCATCCGTGTACGCTACCTTGTCCCAGAATGGCAGATCATCGCCGTAATAATCGGCGTCGTAGCGGAAACCGCCATGCTCGACCACCAGTTTGCGCGTATTCGGAGAATCGCGCCCCGTGTACCAGCCTTGCGGGGCGGAACCCGTCAATTCGCGGATGATCTGCACGGCTTCGCGCATGTGTTCGCGTTCCGTTGCCTCGTCCATGTTTTGGTAGGAAATCCAGCGCAAGCCATGGCAGGCGATTTCATGCCCCAGTTCCTGGAAAGCCGCCACCGCCTCCGGATTGCGCTTCAAGGCCATCGAGACGCCAAATACGGTCAGCGGCAGGCGCCGCTCCTCGAACATGCGCAGCAAGCGCCACAACCCGGCGCGCGAGCCGTATTCATAAATCGACTCCATGCTCAGGTGGCGCGCGGGAAAAGCGGCTGCGCCGATCATTTCCGACAAAAACGTTTCCGAGGCGGGATCGCCATGCAGCACGCTGTTTTCCGCCCCTTCCTCGTAATTGAGGACGAATTGCAGCGCGATGCGGGCCTTGCCCGGCCATTGCGGATGGGGTGGCGTGCGGCCATAGCCGATCAAGTCGCGTGGATAATGTTCGTAATTGTTCATGCGGAGGCGCGCCTATAAGAGGACAATGTTGGCTATATGCCCAATCATATAGCCCGGCGCAGTCACCGGTATATGATTTGCACGATAAGCACATTCACTCACCCTATATACAGGATAGCAAATGGGAAAACTCAGCACGCATGTACTCGATATCGCCCACGGCAGGCCGGGAGCCGGCGTCAAGGTGGCCCTGTTTTCAGTTGCGCCGGAAGGCAAAGTGTTATTGAAGATGGATATGACGAACAGCGATGGCCGTTGCAGTTCGCCCTTGCTGGAAGGCGACAGCATGAAGGCGGGCCAGTATGAACTGGTCTTCAATGCAGGAGACTATTTCGCCGCCCAGGGCGTGGAACTGCCCTCCCCCCGCTTCATCGACCTGGTCACCCTGTCCTTCGGCATTGCGCATACAGACGAGAACTACCACGTGCCGCTGGTGGTATCGCCGTGGTCGTATTCGACTTATCGCGGGAGTTAAGCGACGTTAAGTAAAAAAGGCAGCGCGTAGCGCTGCCTTTTTTTACGCCTGCTGAACCGAACACCCGGGGTCAGACCCTCCACACCGCCAACGCCAGATTCGACGCCAACGCGCGAGGGGGTCTGACCCCAGCCTTTGCTGTTGGGTTGCCCCGTCAATGTCCAGACGAAAAAAAACCCGACCATTGCTGATCGGGTTTTTTCTTACTACGAATAACAAGCCTGACGATAACCTACTTTCACACTGGTTGCAGCACTATCATCGGCGCAAAGTTGTTTCACGGTCCTGTTCGGGATGGGAAGGGGTGGGACCAACTTGCTATGGTCATCAGGCATAAC